>NZ_JYFN01000018.1 GCF_000948395.1 Frankia torreyi
CCCGAGAACTCCACGAGACCCTCGCCGCCGCCCGCGCCGAGCAGGCCACCGACACCTGGAAGACCAGGTACGCCCTGCGCGCCGGGATCGAGGGCACCATCAACCAGGCCCTCGACGTCACCGGTCTGCGCAACGCCCGCTACCGCGGCCTGCCCAAGACCCGCCTCCAACACGCCTTCTCCGCCACCGCGGTCAACATCATCCGCCTCGACGCCCACGGGAACCCCGACCAACCGGCCTTCACNCCCCGCACCAGCAGACTCACCCGCCTCAGCCACCAACTCGCAACCCAAACCCCGAATTAAGCAGCAGAGTCGGCGGAGGGCGCAAAGCCGGCCGGTGGCCTTCTTCGCCACCGGGCCGGGCCGGCGGGCAGTAGCGTTGGCAACTGTGTCCTCGCCTAGAGAACCCGGTCCGGTCGGCGCCGCCGCGGTGAGGTCGGCCCTGCCGGCATCCTCCTATCCGATCGAGCGGACTCGGCTCGACAACGGCCTGCGGGTCCTGCTCGCTCCCGACCGCACGGCGCCGGTGGTGGCCGTCTCCGTGCACTACGACGTGGGCTTCCGGTCCGAGCCCGAAGGCCGCACCGGTTTCGCTCACCTGTTCGAGCACCTGATGTTCCAGGGCAGCGCGAACGTGGGGAAGGCGGAACATCCCAAGCACGTCCAGGCCGCCGGTGGAATCTTCAACGGCTCCACGCACCCCGACTACACGGACTATTTCGAGCTGCTGCCGGCCGGGGCGCTCGAACTGGCCCTGTTCCTCGAGGCGGACCGGATGCGGGCGCCCAAGATCACCCGGCAGAACCTCGACAACCAGATCGCCGTGGTGCAGGAGGAGATCCGGGTCAACGTCCTCAACCGGCCGTACGGCGGATTTCCCTGGATCAAACTGCCGCCGGTGGCGTTCGACACCTTTCCCAACGCGCACAACGGCTACGGGGATTTCTCCGAGTTGGCGGCGGCCAGCCTCGACGACGCGGAGGACTTCTTCGACAAGTACTACGCCCCCGGTAACGCCGTGCTTACCATCGTCGGCGACTTCGACTCCGGCGAGGCGCTGACCTTCGTCAACCGGTACTTCGGCGACATCCCCGCCCGCGCGGTGCCGCCGCGGGCGAGCTTCGCGGAGCCGGTGCCCGCGGCGGAGCGCCGGGCGGTCCTCACCGACCCGCTCGCTCCCCGCGCGGCGCTCGCGGTCGGCTACCGCGTCCCCGACCCGATCGCCGACCTGCCCGCCTACCTCGCCTACTACCTGCTGACCGAGGTGCTCAGCGACGGCGATGCCAGCCGTCTGGAGCGCCGTCTGGTCCAGAAGGACCGCTCGGTGATCGGGGTCAGCACCTACCTGGGCGCGTTCGGCAATCCGTTCGACCAGCGCGACCCGCTGTTGCTCACTCTGGAGGCCCGCCAGTCCGAGGAGTCCAGCGCCGACGTGGTCCTCGCGGCCGTCGACGAGGAGCTCGCCCGGCTCGCGGGGGACGGACTGGAGGACGGCGAGCTGGAGCGGGTGCAGGCCCGGGTGGCCTCCTCGCTGCTGCGCGAGGCCGACGACGCCCTCGGCCGTGGGCTGGCCATGGCCGTGCACGAGCTGCACCGCGGCCGGCCCGAGCTGGTGAACGAACTGCCGGCGGAGCTGTCGGCCGTCACCGGCGCGGCGGTCGCCGCCGCCGCCGGTTCCCTGCTCGACCAGGGCCGTTCGGTCCTGGAGCTGCATGCCGGCGCCGCCTCATGATCGGGAGTGCTGTGACCTCGACATCGACGAACTCCGCGCGTTCGGCGCCGCCGGCGGCCACCGCCACCCCGGCCGCCCCGGCGGGCGTGATCCCCGCCGTCCGGCCGACCGAGCCGGCGGCGCTGCCCGCCGTCACCGACCGCACCCTCGCCAACGGCCTGCGGGTGCTGGTGGTGCAGCGGGGCAGCGTGCCGATCGTCGAGGTGCGGCTGCGCATCCCGTTCGCCGGGCGCGGGCCCGTGTACCAGGCCCGCGCCGAGGTGCTGGCGGAGACCCTGTTCACCGGGTCGCGGCGGCTCAACCGGGTGGGGCTCGCCACGGAGGTCCAGCGCCTCGGCGGCTCGCTGTCGACGGGGGTCGACAGCGACCGGCTCGCCGTCGTCGGCTCCGCGCTCGCGGCGAACCTCGAGCCGCTGCTGGAGATCATGGCCGACGTGCTGCTCGGCGCCACCTTTCCCGACGACGAGGTCGCCGGCGAGCGCGACCGGATCGTCGAGGACACCGCGGTCGCCCGTAGCCAGCCCGCCGTGATCGCCCGCGAGGCCCTGCTCGAGCGGCTGTTCGGCGACCACCCCTACGCCACCGCCATCCCCGACCCGGACGTGGTCGGGCAGGTCGGCGCGGCGGACGTGCGCGGCCTGCACGCCGAACGGGTCTCGCCGGCGGGGGCCATCCTCACCCTCGTCGGCGACGTGTCGCCCGAGCGGGCGCTGGCGGCGGTCACCGCGGCGCTCGGGGACTGGTCGGGGCGGCCCGCGTCGAGCGCACCGCCGCTACCCGAGCTGCACCGCGGCCCGATCGTCATCGTGGACCGCCCCGGCGCGGTGCAGACGAACATCCGCCTCGGCGGGGCAGCCCTGGACCGGTCCGCCCCCGGTTACCCGGCGCAGCGGCTGGCCAGCACGATCTTCGGTGGGTACTTCAGCTCCCGGCTGGTCAACAACATCCGCGAGGACAAGGGCTACACGTACTCGCCGCGCAGCTCGATCGACCACTACCAGGTCGGATCGCGCTTCACCGTCGCCGCGGACGTCGCCACCGAGGTGACCGGCCCGGCCCTGCTGGAGATCCTCTACGAGCTCGGGCGGCTGGCGGTGCTCCCGCCGACGCAGGACGAGCTCGACGCGGCCCGCCAGTACGCCGTCGGCACGCTCGCCATCGGCAGCGCCACCGCCGCGGGGCTCGCCTCGACGCTGTCCGCGCTGGCCGGCGTCGGCATCGGCGTGGAGTACCTGCGCGACCACCCGCGGGCGCTGGCCGAGGTGACGGCCGCCGACGTTCAGGCCGTCGCGGCCGACCTGCTGGCGCCCACCGGACTGATCACGGTGCTCGTCGGCGACAAGGCCAAGATCGTCCGGGCGGTGGGGGCCCTCGGGCTGATCGAGTCCTGACGCGGTTCGCCGAGCCCCGGTCGGGCGAGGCGCGCCAGCCTGCCGGGCGGCGCTGAGCGCTCGCCCGACCGGCGTCGCGTCAGCGCCGGCCGGAGGTGGACCGCGGCGGCGTCGGGCGAGGCGCGCCCCCGCCCGACCCCGGTCCCGGCGTCGCGCCCGCGGGGCCCCCGCCACCATGCCCCGGACCGCCGCCGCCAGGACCGCCGCCGGCCGGGCCCCGGCCACCGAGCTCGCCCGGAAGCACCGCTCGCGGGTCGCCGACCGAATCGACGACCTGTCGGGCCAGGTCATGGACGCGACGGCCCATGCCTCGGGCCGTGCGCCGCAACCTCTCGAACGCCTCCCGCGGCCGGATCTGATTGCGTTCCGCCAGCACGCCGATGGCCTGTTCGACGATCACCCGGGACGCCAGGGCGTGCTCGAGCTGGACGACGGACAGCCGGAGCTGCTCGATCTCCCCAAGGTCACGCTCCGCTCGGCGTGGGCGGCCGGGTGGGGCGAGGTCCTCGGCCAGCAGGTCGGCGAGAACCATCGCGGAGATGAGATCACCGACCGGGCGGACCTCCGCCCCCGGACCCTCCACGACCCAACCGGCGGGCGTCCGCCGCAGCCGCATGTCCGCGGTCGAACGCCGGGAGACGGCCGGAGCGGGTTTGGCGGCACCGGTCCCCGCGGCACCGGTCCCCGCGGCACCGGTCCCCGCGGCGCCGGTCCCCGCCGGGCCGGTGCCGCCGCCGGGCGCGGGCGGCGGAGCCGGTCGCGGCGGACCGGCCCGGCCGGGCGGTCCGGGGCGGACCCCCCGCGCGAGGGCCTGGGGCGTCGGCACCCGGCCAGGTGGCCGCGGGGGGGTCGGTGGGACCGCGGCGGGCTCCGGCCCGTCCACGGGCCCCGGCGGCGCACTCCCGGGCGGTCGGGAGGTGCCGGCCGGTGGCGGCGGGGACGTCGCGGCAGGACCGTGAGCCCCTTGCTCGCCCGCCGGCCCCTCGGCGCCTCTCGGCCCCTCGGCGTGCGTCGGCCCCTCGGCGTGCGTCGGCCCCTCGCCGCCTGGTGACCCTTCGCCGCTGGGTGCTGCGGCTGTGCTGGGTGCCGCGGCACCGGGCCGGGCCGCAGGTGCCGCCTGGGCCGGACGTTCCTCGTCCGGTGTGCCGACCAAGGCGTGGTCGCCGGAGCCGCCGGCCTCCCGGGAGTGATCGCCGGGCCGCGGTCCGTTGGGCGAGACGGCCGGCGGGGGTGGCGAGGGGATGTCGCCCGTGGCCGCGAGGGCGTCCGCGATTGCCCGGACCAGGGCCAGTGTGTCGGCTGACACGCTCACCTCACCGTGGTCCAGACCGACGAGAAAACCGAGTAGTCGGCCGTCCGTGGGGATCACCGGCATCGCGAGATAGCTGTGCACCCCCAGTTGGCGATGCTCGGCCGTGTCGGCCGCGGGATGCCCCGGGCCGACTCCGGTCGCCGCCGCGGGCGCACCGTCGAGCATGCGGGCGATGACGCTGTCCGCCCGGGGATAGTGGGTTCCCTCGCCGAGATCGGCGAAGGTTCCGGTCACACGGAGATAGCTCGCAGTCGTCGCAGATACCACGACGAAACAGGCTGTCTCCATCCGGTCCAGGGCGCGAACGGCCCGCAGCGCGGCATCGACGGTGCTCCACGCCTGTTCTGAAGGTGCTGACGACACAGGCCGAACTCTCCCACAAACTTCACGGGCAGTGACGGACACCGTCCCACGAGCCGGCCGCGTGTGCGGTGGGAAGGTAAGAAATCCCGGGATGTCGTTGCTCTACGTATCCGTTATGCGGCAGAAGTGACCTTCTCAGTGACCTGGCGGACGCTAGGGTTCGTCATCACAGTGCCATCGGGAAAGAGCACGGTCGGTACGGTCGCGTTCCCGTTGTTCGCATCGCGGACAAGTTGCTCTGCTGTCGGGTCGTTCTCGATATCAACGGTCCTGTACTCCAGCCCGGCGCGGTCGAGTTGGCTCTTCAGCCGAACGCAGTAGCCGCACCAGGAAGTCGTGTAGATCGTGAGCACGAAAGGGCCTCCAAGCCACTGGGACGCAACGGTCGGTGTAACAGCGTCGTGCCTGCGACGCTTCCCGGCGCGGGTGGGGACTACCGTGTCGGGGGATGTCCGGATCGCCTGGCCCCGCCGCGCGGGCCGCCGCCTCCCCCGGGGCCGGGGACCTGCTGGCCCAGCTCGATCCCGAGCAACGGGCCGCGGCTGACGCCCCCCTGGGACCGGTCTGCATCCTCGCCGGTGCTGGTACGGGCAAGACGCGCACCATCACGCACAGAATCGCCCACATGGTCGTGGACCGGGGGGTTGGCCCCGGCCAGATCCTCGCCGTGAGCTTCACGACCAGGGCGGCGGGGGAGCTGCGCGGCCGGTTGCGGGCCATGGGTGTGCCCGGTGTGCAGGCACGCACGTTCCATTCGGCGGCCCTGCGGCAGTTGCAGCACTTCTGGCCGGCCGTGGCCGGCGGACCGCTGCCCCGACTCGAGTCCAGCAAGATCCCCAACATGGTGCGCGCCGCGGGGCGCCTGCGGCTGAGCCCGGACCGCGCCGAGCTGCGGGACCTGACCGCCGAGGTCGAGTGGGCCAAGGCCAGCCTCGTCGCGCCCGCGGACTACGCCCGGCTGGCGGCGGCCGGCGGCCGGGAGACCGCCACCCCGGCGCAGACCGTCGCCCGGCTCTACGCCGCGTACGAGGAGGTCAAGCGGGAGGCCGGCGTCGTCGACATGGAGGATCTGCTGCTGCTCACCGCGGCCATGATCGAGGAGCACGACTGGGTCGCCACCGAGGTCCGCTCCCGGTACCGCCACCTCGTCGTCGACGAGTACCAGGACGTCAACGCGTTGCAGCAGCGCGTGCTCGAGGCCTGGCTCGGTGAGCGCGACAGCCTCTGCGTCGTCGGTGATCCGCACCAGACCATCTACTCGTTCGCCGGTGCCTCGCCTCGCTACCTGCTCGACTTCCCCCGCCGCCACCCGGACGCGGCGGTCGTCCGGCTCGTGCGGGACTACCGGTCGACCCCGCAGGTCGTGGGGCTGGCGAACCGGCTCGTGCAGGCCGCGCCCGGCACGAGGCTCGTCGCCGCGGCGCCCGACGGCCCGCCGCCGGTCTGGCTGGAGTGCGACAGCGAGGCGGACGAGGCCGCCGCCGTCGCCAGCCGCATCCGCACGCTGATCGCCCGCGGGACGCCGGCCAGCCGCATCGCCGTGCTGTACCGGATCAACGCCCAGTCCGAGGCCTACGAGGCCGCGATCGGCGCGGCCGGCGTCGCCTACCTCGTCCGCGGCGGCGAGAAGTTCTTCGCCCGGCCCGAGGTGGTCGCGGCGCTGCGGCTGTTGCGGGCCGCCCTGCGCTCGGCCGACACCGACCGGCCCGCCGGGCTCGCCGACACCGTCGCGGACATCCTCGGCGCGTTGCACTGGCGGGCGGATCGGCCGTCGGCCGGGTCCGGCGCGGAGCGGGAGCAGTGGGAGAACCTCGCCGCCCTGCACCGCCTCGCCGTCGACCTCGCCGCCCGTTCCCCGCAGGCGGGCCTCGCCGAGTTCGTCGCCGAGCTCGGCGATCGCGTCACCCACGAGCACCAGCCCACCGTGGAGGGGGTGACGCTGTCCACGCTGCACGCCGCGAAGGGCCTGGAATGGGACGCGGTGTTCCTCGTGGGGCTGACCGACGGCACGCTGCCGCTCGTCCACGCGAAGACCGCCGAGCAGATCGCCGAGGAACGCCGCCTGCTCTACGTGGGCGTGACGCGGGCCCGTACTCACCTCGTGTTGTCCTGGGCCTTGGCCCGTGCCGACGGCCGGCGCTCGCGGCGCCCGTCCCGCTTCCTCGACGATCTGCGGCCGGCGCGCCGTGGCCTCGTCCCGGCCGCCGGCGGGCGGGGTGGCCCCGGGGCCGGCGGACTGAAGGGGCCTGGCAGTCCAGCGGGGACTGGCACCACAGGGGGGGCCGGCGGCGCGGCGGGGCGCCAGGGGGCGACGGAGGAGACCGGCGCCGGCGGCGGGCCGGGCCGGGGACGCTCGGCGGTGCGCTGCCGGGTCTGCGGGCGGGCCCTGACCGGCGCCCAGGCCAGGATCGGGCGCTGCGAGGGCTGCCCCGGCGACGTCGACGCGGCGCTGTACGAGCGGCTGCGGGCGTGGCGCGCGGCCACCGCGCGGGAGCTGCACATGCCCGTCTTTGTGATCTTCACCGACGCGACTCTGCAGGCGCTCGCCGAATGCCGGCCGCGCTCGGTCCCGGAGCTCGTCCGGATCCCCGGGATCGGCCAGGCCAAGCTCGACCGCTACGGGCAGGCGGTGCTCGACCTCGTCGCCGGGCGCACCCCGCCGACGCCCACACACGAGCCCTCGTAACTGCGGGTGTCCGACACGCGACACAGAAAATACGTTGAGGTTCGCGTGGCGACCTTCTACCGTTACCCACGACGCCCGACGCAGGCCCTGGAACGGCTGCGCTCCATGGCTTCCCGAGAAGGAGGTGATCTCGCTGTGCTCAGCATCGTGATGGACCAGGCCGGCACCGAGATCGCCCGTCCCCGGGGATATCGGCCCGGCCCGTCGGCCAGCGGTGCCGTCGAGCCCGTGCCGGCCGTCGTCGAGGCGTCCGTCGTTCTCGGCCAAGCCGCCCCCGGTAAAGCCGCCCTCGGCAGCCCAGCTCTCGGCCTAGGTGTTCTCGGCGCGGTCGGCCGTCTCGGCCGGTCCGGCGTGGTCAGCACGGTCGGCGCCCTCTTCGTGGCGGACGTCCGTGTGCTGGCGGCCTGCCATGGCACCGAGGCCCAGGGGACGGGTGCGCCCGCCGCCGGCGTCTCGGGCACGGTCCTCGGCCTGGGCGGGTTCACCGCGATCGCCGATCGTCCGGCCGGCGAGCCGACGCGTCGGCTCGCCATGTCCGGGAACCCGGCGTCGTCCTGGAACACGGCCTCCGCCGCGGCCCAGGCGTCCGAGCACGCAGACCGTCACCTCATCTCGGGATCCGCTCGCGATCCGCTCCCGGACTAGTTCCGCGGAGCCGACGCCGAGGCCGCGATCCCCATGGGGATCGCGGCCTTTGTCGTTTTGCTCCTTCTATCCGCTCGAAGACCTACCCGTGTCGGAGGTGACACCGGTGTTCGATCACTCGATCGTCTCCCGGATCGAGCGGGATCGGCTGGTCCTGCCCTGCTGGGACGTCGATCCTGAGATGTTCTTCGCTGAGTCCCCGGCGGACGTGGAGACCGCCAAGGCGGTCTGCCGTACCTGCCCGGTCCGGGTGGCGTGCCTGGCCGCGGCCCTCGACCGGGCCGAGCCGTGGGGGGTGTGGGGTGGCGAGCTGGTCGTGACCGGCACCGTCGTCCCCCGCAAGCGGCCCCGCGGCCGGCCGCGCAAGGTCCGCCCGGAGGAGGTCGCGGCCTGACGGGCGCGGCGGGCGGGACACCGGTTTGTCGGCGTCCCGCCCGCCGCCGTTGGCCGTTGATTTCTTTCAGTGCTCCCGTCGGCACCGGTACTGTTCCGGCGTGCCCAGCAGCGAGCGTGTATATCCGATGTCGACCGGAACGGGAACGGCGCCGGGGGTGGCGCCGGAACCGGTCGGGTCCGACGACCTGTCTCTCGCCGTCGCCGCCCTCACCAGCCCCGACCTGGCCGAGATCGTGGACCTCGCCGCCTGGGTGGATGCCGGCTGGCTCTACGTGGCCAACGCCGACGGCTCGGCCCGGCTGCCGGTGACCGATCCGGACGGCCCCTGGGAGGTCCGCTTCGGGCGGCATCCGCTGGCCTGCCAGGACCCGATGCACGGGGTGCCCCTGGCCGCGGCGCTGGCGGATCCGTCGCCGCCGAACGAACGCGACGCCTACCCCTTCGCCGGTCGCCGGCTGCTGTCCGCGTTCGGGGACGCGACCCGGTCGCCCGACCTGATCGTCGTGCACACCCCGCGGCACTACTGGCCCGAGCGCGGCGGGCACCTCGGCGAGCACGGCTCGCTCAACGCCGGCCAGTCCCGAGCCCCGCTGGTGCTGTCCGGCCCCGGCGTGCGCGTCCGGGGGCTGCGGCCCGGCGCGGCGCGGATCATCGACGTCGCACCCACCCTCGCCGCGCTGGCCGGCGTCACCCTGCCCGACGCCGAGGGCACGCCGCTGACCCAGCTCGCCGGTCCGGGCGCGCGCCACGTCGTCGGCCTGCTGTGGGATGGCGCGAACAGCAACGACCTGCTGCACCTAGCCCAGACCGGCGAACTGCCGAACGTCGCCCGCCTGCTGGCCGAGGGGACCGCGCTGACCGGTGGGGCGATCGCCGAGTTCCCCAGCGTGACGCTGACCAATCACACGTCGGCGCTGACCGGTGTCGGGCCGGGCCGGCACGGCATCCTCCACAACGTCTACTTCGACCGGGCCACCGGCCGCCAGGTGATCGTCAACGACGTGAAGACCTGGCACGCCGCCTGCGAGCAGCTCCGCGACGGCGTCGAGACGCTCTTCGAGGCCATCGCCCGCCAGCGCCCCGGCGCGGTCAGCGCCTGCGTGAACGAGCCCGTCGACCGGGGCGCGCACTACTCGACGTTCGGCCTGGTCCGGGCGGCCGGCAACGCCGGTGGAGCCGGCGACATGGGCGACTACCTGCCGCCGGCCGAGGGCGACCCGCACGCCAGCGCGCGCTGGGTCCAGGAGAGCTCCGACTACGCCTGGTCCACCCGGGTGGACGCGCTGGGCTTCGCCCAGGTCATCCAGCTCTGGGCGCCGGGCACTACCCCACCCGACGTCATGTGGTGGAACACCACGGTCACCGACACCGGCCATCACGGCGGCGGTCCCTACTCGGAACAGTCCCGCGCCGCGCTGCGGGACGCAGATGCCCGCCTCGGTGGCTTCCTCGATCTGCTCGCCGAGCGTGGCCTGCTGGCCGAGACCGCGATCCTGCTGACCGCCGACCACGGCTCGGAGGCGGCGGACCCGGCCTGCCGCGGCGACTGGGGCGACGCCCTGCGCGCCGCCGGGGTCCGGTTCCGCGACGAGGGCTACGGCTTCCTCTACCTCGGCGAGTCCGCTCTCGACGGTCTCACCCCGGACGCGATGTAGGTCGGTCGGGTGACCAGGCTCCGCAGAACCGCAGCTAGCGACGCTGGCGTGAGGGTCAGTCTTCGGCAGTGATCGAGTCCGAGGGCGTCTCGTCCCGGGGGATCTGGCGAGGGGGAGCTGCCCGTGCCCGGCCCGCGGCGCGACGGGGGCCGGGCGCTGCGGATGCGCCTGGGGGGTCGGTCGCGGGGGAGACGGCGGTCCTGGCGGCGCGCCGTGATGACCGGGCCGGCCGGCTCGTCTCGTCGGGTTCGGCCTGCGTGGGTACCGCGTCGGCTACGGGAATGGGCTGAGGCACCGGATCGCCGGCAGGCTTCGTGGCGCGCGTGGCCGCCGGGGCGCGTCGCGGCGCGCCGCCCTTCGTCGCCGCCTTGGTCGGTCGGTCGATCCGTTGATCGGCCCGCACCTTCGTGGCTGGCTCCGGCTTCGTGGCTGGTTCAGCCTTTGTGGCTGGTTCAGCCTTTGTGGCCGGTTCGGGCTGTGTGACCGGTTCGGGCTGTGTGACCGGTTCGGGCTTCGTGGTCCGCGCCGGCTTTGCGGCTCGCCCTGGCTTCGGGGTCTTCGCGGTCCTGGAGGTTCGGCGGGTGCGGCCGGCGGTCGGGGNCCCGGGCAGCACGACCGGGCCCGGCAGCGGCCGGATGACCCCGGCCTCGTCCCGGACCGCCAGGACGGGCAGTGTCCGGTCCGGGTGGTTGGCCTCCTCGGCGGCCAGGGCGGCCGCGGAATCGGGCTCGGCGAACCCCGGCTGCCAGCGTTCCATCTCGGCGCGGAAGTGGCCGGTGCTGCCGAGCTGGCAGAGGATCCCGATCGCGCCGAGGGTGACCCGGTGGATGAGCAGGTACGACGGCGGGAGGTTGAGCTGGCGGCCGAGCTGCGCCGCGGCGGAGCGCCAGTCGCTCAGGCGTGCCGCCTCCTTGCGCAGCCAGGCTCGGGAGAAGGTGAACTCCTGCTCGGCGATCGGCGCCAGCATCGGCGCGAGGTAGTCGAGCAGGTCGTCGGCGTCGATCTCGGCGGACGGGGGAATGAACCCCTCGTCGCGCAGGCCGGCGGCCACCGCCTCCGCGTCGCCGGCCAGGGTCTGGCGGGCCAGCCGGCCGATCGGGGCGGGAAGCCCTCCAGGCAGGCGGTTCACGGCGCCGAAGTCCAACACGCCGAGCCGGCCGTCGGGCAGCAGGCGGAAGTTCCCCGGATGAGGGTCGGCGTGCAGCAGGCCGGCGCGCCCGGGACACGAGTAGAGGAACCGCACGAGCAGCAGGCCGGCGGCGTCGCGCTGCTCGGTGGAGCCGTCGGCGATGATGGCGGACAGGGGGACCCCGTCGATCCACTCGCTGACCAGCACCCGGTCCGAGCCGGCCAGCGGGCGCGGGACGACGATGTCCGGGTCGTCGGCGTACGCCTGTGCGAAGGCCGACTGCCAGGCCGCCTCCAGCCGGTAGTCGAGCTCCTCGGTGATCCTGGCCTTGAGCTCCTCGACCAGCGGCTTGATGTCCAGCCCCGGAGTCACCGCGCTGAACAGCCGGGCCGCCCGCCCGAGCTGGGTGAGGTCGGCGACCAGGGCCGGCCCGGCCCCCGGGTACTGCACCTTGACCGCGACTGGCCGGCCATCCGACCACACCGCCCGGTGAACCTGGCCGATGCTCGCCGCCGCGGCCGGCGCGTCGTCGAACTCGACGAACAACGACCGCCAGTCCGCCCCGAGCTCCTCGGCGAGGACGCGGTGGACCACGGATGCCGGCAGCGGGGGCGCCGCCTCCTGGAGCTTGGTCAGCGCGGCCCGGTACGGCGCGGCGACCTCGTCGGGCAGGGCCGCCTCGAACACGGACAGCGCCTGGCCGAGTTTCATCGCGCCGCCCTTGAGCTCCCCGAGGACGCGGAAGATCTGCGCGGCGGTGCGCTGCTGGAGTTCGGAGGCGACGGCTTCCGCGGGACGGCCGCCGATCCGCTTGCCGACGCCGAGCGTGGCTCGGCCGGCGATTCCGATCGGGAGCGTTGCCAGTTTGGCGGTGCGGACGACGGCCCGCCGTGGGATGTCGGACACCGCTCCATCGTGCCCTGTTCCGAGGCGTGAGGGGCGCCGACCGTGGGTAGTGGTCGTGGCGATGTTGCCGCCGCCGAGCCCGGGCACCGCTGCCGGCGCGCGGGCATCCGGCACCCGGATCTCAGGCATCGGTGCCAGCCTGCACCGCTGCGGATCGGGCGGTGCGGCAGGGACAGTTGGGGTGCACCGGCCAGCTTCGCCGGCGGAGGCGCCAGTCCGGCAGGGCGAGCTCCAACGCCCCGTCCGCCGTTACCGGAAGGATCTTCGGAGTGGCGTTTGGCGTGTCGAACATCTCATCTTTGGTGCTTGCGGGTGCGTGGGGCAAGTCCGTGTTGTCGGACTGGTGAAAGCCTGGGCCAGGGTCGGGCGACGGCGGGACGGCGAGGTCCAGGAAGGCCAGCGCCTGCATGGCGGCGATCGCGGCAACGAGGCTGGCGAGGGTGATCTCGCACGGGTCGTGGCCGGCCGGGCGCGGGCGGACCAACTGCATCGCCAGCATCGGCCAGACCGGATCGCGGGCGTGCCGGTGCAGGTGCTGACAGTGCAGGCAGGCCGTTGCGGCCGGCACGACGAGCGGGCCGACGATCCCCGTCGTCTCGCGCACCCCGGCCAGCAGATGAGCGGTCCCGCGGCGTTCGAGGTCCAGGCAGGCACCGGGCGCTACGGTCGGCGGGCCGACCGGGGCCAGCACGATCAGATCCGCGTCGAAGGCATCCACCCCCGGTCCGTTGCCGCGCCCGGGGGGCGGCAGGGATGCGGAGCCGGCCGCGCCGAGACCGGGGCGCCGATCGGCCTGTCGGCGCACCCGGGTCATCGCCGTCCCCGCGGCGAGAGCCCGGGGCCGGCCGACGTCGTCCAGCCGCAGCCCGCCCGGGGACACGTCGGCGGCCGTCGTCACCTCCGCGTCGTCGACCACGACCCGGCCGACCCCGGCCGCGGCGAGCAGGGTCGAGATCTGCGCGCCGACCCGCCCGGCACCCCGCACGAGCACCCGGGCGGCGCGGCGCGCGGCGAGCACCCGGCGGGGGCGGGCCGGATCGGCGGAGCGGATCGACAACGCCGCGAGGTCGGGCGACAGGCGGTCGCGGTCGGCCGGACTCAGTGGCGTCGTGCCCGGGGCCGTTGCCGCGTCGTCGAGCAGGCCGGCCCGGCCGAGCAGGTCGAGCAGATCGCGCGCGGCCTCGCCGCCGTCGAGGCGGAGCTGTTCCAACGTGCGCCGGCCGTCGAGGGCGTCCAGCAGGGCCGCGTGCGGCGGACCGAGGTCGGTGACGAGGACGGCGCGGGCCGGGTCGATGCCGAGTTGCAGGGTGGAGCTGTTGTGCCAGAGCCGACGAAGGCCAGGCTTGAGGATCGGGCGCATGGATCCCCCGCAGGTCCGCCGGCGGCCGAAGCCACCGGACGCGGATCAGGATGACCGGCCAGCGGGCCGGTTGATCCCCACCGTGTCATGCGGGTCCGACAGAACGCGAGACCGCGCCGGCGGCTGTGGAGAGGCTGTGGACCGCCCTGTGGATCGTGCGTGGTCCGAGCGTGCCTCGTCCACACCGGCTCGGCGCCGGCTGGCCCGGCGGGGCAGGGCGCGGTCGCGTCGCCGCCGGATTCAGCGGGTCACGGTCAGCTCGCGGTGCCGGGGTCCGAGCCACCGGGGGNGTCCGGCNTGTCGGTGGGGCCGCCGGGGGACTTCCCGCCGCCCTCGGCGGGCGGCGTGTCGCGCAGCTTCTCGATCTCGCCGATCGGATCGTCCAGGACGCTGGCCGACGCGCCGGTGACGAAGCCGTCCGGCGCGGCCAGGTCGGCCGCCGTGGGCAGCAGGTCGGGATGCGCCCACACCGCGTCGCGCCCCTCCCGCCCGCGGGCCTCGGCCAGCGCCGCCCACAGCGCGGCGGCCTCGCGTAGCTTGCGCGGGCGCAGGGAGAGCCCGACCAGCGTGGAGAAGGTCTGCTCACCGGGCCCGCCCTCGGCACGCCGGCGCCGGACCATCTCGCGCAGCCGGCCGGCGGCCGGCAGATGGCCGGTGGCCGCGGCGTCGGTCACGTGGTCCACCCAGCCCTCGATGAGGGCGAGGATCAGCTCGAGGCGGGCCAGCGCCGCCTTCTGCTCGGGCGTGGTCGCGTCGTTGAACACGTCCTCGCCGAGCGCCTCGGACAACCGCTCCGGGTTCATCAGGGCGGTCGGGTCGACCATCCGCATCACCCGGCCGACGGCCTCGGTGTCCACCGCGATGCCGCGGGCGTACTCCTCGACCGCGCCGAGCACGTGGGCGCGCAACCAGGGCACATGCGCGAACAGCCTGGTGGAGGCGGCCTCCCGCAGCGCGAGGTAGATGCGCACCTCGTCCTCGGGGATCTCCAGCCCGGACCCGAACGCGGTGACCCCCGCCGGGACCAGCGCGGCCGTCCCGGCCGGCCCGAGAGGCAGGCCAACCTCGGTCGACGAGACGACCTCCGCGGCCAGGGTGCCGATCGCCTGCCCCACCTGCGCGCCGAAGAGCATGCCGCCGACCTGGTTCATCATCTGCATGATCGGTCCACCGGCCCCCATCAGGGCGCTGAGATCGACCCCGGGCGGCAGGGCGTCACGCAGCTCGCTGGGCAGCTCGACGCCACCCCCGCCGAGCTGGCTCAGCCCGCTGGAGATCCCCGTGCGCATCGCCTCGACGACCTTGGCGGCAATCGGGTCGCACAGCGTCTTCCAGACCGGCAGCGTCTTCTCGATCCACTCGACTCGCGACCAGGCGCTGGCGGTCGTCGCGCCGGCGGGCAGGGTCGTCACCGGGTCGAGCCAGACGTCGGCGATCCGCAGCGCCTCGGCGACCATGTGCTGCTGCCCCATGGGGACGCTCGACTCGCCGTCGCCCAGGGAGCGCACCGCCACCTGCCGGGCCAGCTCCCAGTTGACCGGACCGCCCTGCCAGGACAGCAGCCGCTCGAGCTCGGCGAAGAACGGCGCGCCGCCGCCGAAGGGGCCCCCGCCCCCGAAGGGGGACCGGGGCTCCTCGCCGCCGCCGGAGGACGCGAAGCCGAACGGGAAGTCGCCACTCATCGGACGTGGCCTGATCGGGGAGCGGGGCGTCGCACGCGCGGTTGGGACATGAACCCACGGTAATGCGTTTTCTGGCCGCCGGGCGAAACGGAGGCCGCCCCGGCCGGTTACGGTCGTGGACGTGGACTCGACGCGTTCTCCCGCACCCGTCCCACCGACCGGTGCCTCGGCGCGCGAGACCGCCGGGGCGGGCGGGCCGTCCCCGGCGTCGGGGGAGCCGGCCGTGGACGCCGGCTCCGATCTCGGCTCTGATCTCGGCTCCGATCTCGGTTCCGACGCGGGGCACGGTACCGGGGCTCCGGCCCGCGTCGTTCTCGCGGACATTCGTGACACCCCGTTGTCGGTGGACGAGTGCATGGCCGCCGTCCTGCTCCCGGACGTGGGCGGGATTGCGCTGTTCGTGGGCACCGTTCGCGACCATGACTCCGGTCGGGGGGTGACGGACCTCGCTTACGAGGCGCATCCGCGGGCGGCCGCCGAGATCGAGCGCGTCGCCGCCGAGGTGGCGGCCGGCGCGCCGGTGCGGGCGATCGCGGTGGCCCACCGCACGGGGCACCTACGGGTGGGTGAGACCGCGGTCGTGGTGGCCGTGGGGGCGGCCCACCGGGCGGAGGCATTTGCCGCCTGTCGTCGTCTGATCGATGACATCAAGGCGCAGGTTCCGATTTGGAAACATCAGGTTTTTGAGGATGGCGCGGCTGAATGGGTAGGCGCCTGCTGAGCGGGGCACCTACGATAGAAATAAGTCATCTTCTTACTCGTCTCGACGTCGAGGCTCCCATGTGGTTCCTGTTGATCCCCCCTGTCGCCCTGCTCCTGACGGCCGTGTGGGTCGCCCTGCGCGGCCGGCCGGACCGTACCTCCGAAGCCATGATCACCATCGCGGGCTACCGGCGCAGCATGGCCGCGCTGGCCCGCCCGATACCCGCCCAGTCCGCCACGCGGACCGGTGCCGACCTCGACGAATCCGGCTACCCCGAACCGCCTCCGGACGATGACCCGTTCACCTCGAACACCCCGCTCTCCCCGAGCGAACTGGACGACCTAGCCGGCTTGGACGACCTGGACGACCTGGGTGTCGCCACCGGTGCCCAGGTGTCGCCCTTCGCCGACACCGTGCCCATCGACGTGTCGTCGCTGCGGCACCAGCCCAGGGGTCGTCCGCCCGAGACCTCCTGACCGCGCGTCGGACCTCCGGCGTCCGGGGCGAGGGTCGCCTGCCCTGGACGCCGGCCCGACCGGGTGCGGGCCGGTACATAGACTGCGTTCATGGCCCGGCGCACCCAGTCTCTCGTGGTGGCGTCGGTACTGGCGTTGGTGCTCCTGGTCGTGGGCCTGTGGATGCCGGTACCGTTCGTCACCCTGGCCCCCGGGCCGGTCACCGACACGCTCGGCGCCGTCGACGGCACCCGGCTGATCACGATCGAGGGGCACCGCACCTATCCGACCTCCGGTCGGCTCGAGCTGACCACGGTCGAGGAGACCCCGAAGCTCAATCTGGTCAGCGCCCTGCAGGACTGGATCGACGACGACCGGGCGGTCGTCCCCACCGAGCTCATCCGGCCTCGCGGCTCCAGCCAGGAGCAGGTCCAGCAGGAGAACGCCCAGGCCATGCTGGACTCGCAGGACCAGGCCACGGCGGCCGCGCTCGCCCAGCTCGGCGTCGCGGCGACGGGCCGATCGGTCGCCGTCTACACCATCCCGGACGGGTCGCCCGCCGCCGGTAAACTCGTGGCCGGCGACGTCATCACCCAGGTCGACGGGGTCGCCGTGACGACCCAGGACCAGCTACGCGCCCAGGTTGGAAAGGTCCGCCCCGGGACGGCCGTCACCATCGCCTACAAGCGGGGTGGCAAGCCGGCCACCGTCACCATCACCACCCGCCCGGCGACCGACGACCCGTCCCGGGCCATGATCGGCATCACCACGACCGAGAAGCGGACCTATCCGTTCACCGTCCGGATCCGGCTGTCGGACGTCGGCGGCCCGAGCGCCGGGCTGATGTTCGCGATGGGCATCGTGGATCTCCTCACTCCCGGGGCACTCACCGGGGGGAAGACCATCGCCGGTACCGGGACGATCACGGCGGCAGGCGAGGTCGGGCCGATCGGCGGCATTCAGCAGAAGATCCTCGGCGCGAAGGCGTCCGGGGCGTCGATCTTCCTCGTGCCGGCGGCGAACTGCGCCGACGCCCTGTCGGTGGACTCCGGCCGCGCGCCCCGCCTGGTGAAGGTCGACACCCTGGCCGGCGCCCTGAAGGCGGTGGACGCGCTGCGGACGAATCCGGCGGCGAGCGTGCCGTCCTGCTGAGCGGTCCGGCCGTCGGGACCGGCCGGGTGGTCTGGACCGGCCGGGTGGTCTGGACCGGCCGGGTGGAGCGTGCGGACGGCCCCCGGGCCACGCGGGTCGCCGGCCGCCCCACCCGGCGGTCGAAGTCACTGGAACGTCGCGAGCAGCCCGTCGACGAGGTTGTCGGCCAGGTCGGGATCGACGACGAGCTCGTCGTCCCCGCGCACCCGCAGGCAGGACGCGTGCAGCCCGCTGCGGGTGACCCCGACGGCGAGCCGGACGTCCTGGCGCTCCGGGTGGTTCGCGGCCCAGTACTCGATCTCGTGGTCGGAGTACGGCGCCTCCTCCTCCGCGCTCGGCGGGAGAACGACGAGCTCGGTCACCAGCACGCAGCCCAGCACCTCAGGGGGCCACCCAATCCCGGCGAGCACCTCGTCGAGCCGGCCCACCGGCAGCGGCTCCTGCTCGACCGGGGTCAGTGAACCAGGCGGCGAATCCCCGATGTGGGGGGCCAGCGCGGGTTCCCGCGCCAGCAGATCGGCGGTGTCGGCGAGTGCGTAGACCTGGCTGGGCTGATCCCAGCCGGAGTCCGCGACGTGCCGCTCGACCTCGAGTACGACGGAGGTCAACTCCGTGATGTTCGGGCTGCTCACCAACCCATCCTCTCCGATCTCCCCTGAGTGCCTGGCGTAGGTTGCCGTACTGGGGCAGTACACGCCCCTCGCGTCGGCACCGCCCGGCTGGTGGGTCCGGAAACCCCGGATCCGCCCTTGTCGATGAACACCCGACCGTCCTGACCGCACGGAGGAACTGTGGCAACGACCAGTCGCCGCCCGGTGCTGACCCGCGCCAAGGTGATCGTCCCGGTGCTGCTGGCCGTCGCCCTCGTGATCGCGTTCTTCGCCACCTTCACGCGGCTCTACACGGACCTGCTGTTCTACCGCTCGGTCGATTTCAGCAAGGTCTTCACGACCGTCATCTACACCCGGATCCTGTTGTTCCTCATCTTCGGCGCGGTGATGGCCGTCGTCATCGGGACCAACATCGTACTTGGTTATCGGTTTCGCCCGCAGTTGCGTCCGCTCTCCACCGAACAGCAGAACCTCGAACGCTACCGGTCGGCCATCGAGCCGTACATGAAGCTGATCCTCTTCGGTATCGCGGCGGTGTTCGGCCTGGCGGCGGGGCTGTCGGCCTCCGGCCGGTGGCGGACCTGGCTGCTGTGGGTGAACGGCGAGTCGTTCGGGACCCGGGACCCCCAGTTCCACCGGGACATCAGCTACTACGCCTTCACGTACCCGTTCCAGCGTTTCCTGCTCGGCTTCCTGCTGACCGCCGTGCTGCTGTCCCTGCTGGTCACCGTGCTGACCCACTACCTGTTCGGCGGCATCCGGCTGCAGACGCCGGGGGAGCGGGTGACGCCCGCCGCCAAGGCGCACATCTCCGTGCTGCTCGGACTGCTCGCGCTGCTCAAGGCCTGGGCCTACTACCTCGACCGGTTCGGCTCGGTGTTCTCCTCGCGCGGCGTCGCCACCGGCGCGTCCTACACCGACGTCCACGCCGTGCTGCCCGCGAAGCTGATCCTGCTGTTCATCTCGCTGGCCTGCGCGGTGCTGTTCATCTACAACATCTTCCAGCGCGGCTGGACGCTGCCGCTGCTCGGCGCCGGGATCCTCGTGCTGTCATCGGTGGTCATCGGCGGCATCTACCCGGCGTTCATCCAGCAGTTCCAGGTGCGGCCGAACGAGGCGACCCGCGAGCAGCCGTACATCGAGCGCAACATCGCGGCGACCCGCGCGGCCTACGGCATCCAGAACGTCAAGCCACAGCCGTACGCCGCGCGCACCGATGTCACCGCCTCGCAGGTCGCCGCGGACACCGGCACGGTGCCCAACACCCGCCTGCTCGACCCGAGCAAGCTGTCGCGGACGTTCCAGCAGCTCCAGCAGATCCGCGGCTACTACGGGTTCGAGAAGACCCTCGACGTCGACCGGTACACCGTGACCGGCGCCGACAAGAAGAAGACCACCCGCGACTACGTCGTCTCCGTGCGGGAGCTCAACCAGGCCGGGCTCGGCGTCGACCAGCGCAACTGGATCAACGAGCACCTCACCTACACCCACGGCAAGGGCTTCGTCGCCGCCCCGTCGAACACCGTGGACGAGGGTCAGCCCGCCTTCGACCAGGGCGAGCGGAACCTCCCCCAGGAGGGCGACTTCGGCGTCAAGGAGAACCGGGTCTACTTCGGCGAGATGTCGCCGAACTACTCCGTCGTCGGCACCCGCCAGGTGGAGATCGACGGACCCGGCCCCGGGGCGGACACCCAGGCCACGACCACCTACACCGGCGACGGCGGGGTCTCGATCGGCTCGACCTTCCGGCAGGCCCTGTTCGCGCTGCGCTTCGGCGAGAAGAACCTGCTGCTCTCCGGCGACATCACCAAGAACTCCCGCATCCTGTACGAGCGCAACCCGCGGGACCGGGTCAGCAAGGCCGCGCCCTGGCTCACCCTCGACGGCGACCCGTACCCCGCCGTCGTCGACGGCCGCGTCACCTGGATTCTGGACGGCTACACCACGTCCGACGGCTACCCCTACTCCGCCCGGCGGACCCTGGGCAACGTCACCGCCGACTCGGTGACCGCGCAGAGCGGCAACCGGGCCCGGCAGCCCGCGAACCAGGTCAACTACATCCGCAACTCGGTGAAGGCGACCGTCGACGCCTACAACGGCACCGTCACCCTGTACGCCTGGGACGAGTCCGACCCGGTGCTGCGGACGTGGATGAAGGCCTTCCCGGACACGGTGAAGCCGAAGCGGGACATCTCGCCGTCGCTGAGGGAGCACCTGCGGTACCCCGAGGACCTGTTCAAGGTCCAGCGTGACCTCATCGGCCAGTACCACGTGTCCGACCCGCGGGACTTCTACTCGCAGGAGGACTTCTGGCAGGTGTCGGACTCGCCCGACGGCAGCGGGCAGCCGCAGCCCCCGTTCTACGTCTACAGCCAGCTACCCGGCCGCTCGGGCCCGTCGTACAACCTGACGTCGCCGCTGATCTCGGCCCGGTCGTCGAAGCTCGCGGCCTACATGGCGGTCTCCAGCGATCCGTCCAACTACGGGCAGTTCACCCTGCTCAAACTCCCGCCCGGGGGCACGATCAACGGCCCCGTGCAGGTGCAGAACGCGATCGAGGCCAACGGTGACGTCGCGAACAAGCTGACCCTGTGGCGGGGAGCCGGCTCGCAGACCATCGAGGGCAACCTGCTGACCCTGCCGGTCGCGGGCGGGCTGCTCTACGTCGAGCCGTACTACGTCCAGGCCCGCGGCGGCTCGGGCTATCCCACCCTGCAGGGCATCGCCACCGCCTTCGGGGAGCGCATCGGCTTCGGCACATCCCTGGGGGAGGCACTCGACAAGGTCTTCGGCTCCGGAGCCGGGGCCGCTGCGGCTGGCGCCGGTACCGGAGCCACCACGACCACCGGTGGCGGTCAGGGTGCTACGCAGAGCGGCGGCGCGGGCGCCGCTCCACCGGGCGGGACGTCCGGGCTGCAGGACGCCGTCAACGCCGCCGACAGCGCCTACAAGGCGGGTCAGGACGCCCTGCGCAAGAACCCGCCGGACTTCAACGCCTACGGCCAGGCGCAGACCGACCTGGCCGACGCGCTGAGCCGGCTGCGGACTCTCGCCAGCCCACCGACGACCCCGCCGGCCGCGAGCCCCTCGCCGAGCGGCTCGCCCGCGCCCGCACCTCGCGGCACCGCCGCCGGCTCCGCGCCGCCCAGCGCGTCGCCGACCGCCGCCCCCGCGCGCCCTGCGGGCTCCGCGGGTCCCACGAGCAGTCCGCCACAGCAGCCACGGGCGGCGCCCACCTCCGGCTGATACTCCCGGAACGGGACGATCCGCCCCCTTTATGATCTTCGCCGGGAAGTTCCCAAAATTAGGGCCGCCATCGGTTTGACATCTGCCGGTGGCGGCCCTGTATAGTAAAGACACACCGACGCGGGGTGGAGCAGCTCGGTAGCTCGCTGGGCTCATAACCCAGAGGTCACAGGTTCAAATCCTGTCCCCGCTACCACCGCGAAAAGGCTCCCGGAGATTTCTCCGGGAGTCTTTTCGATTCTCATCGTCCGGTTTGCCTGCTCGGTAGATCCCTGCGGCCCCCGCCCCTTCGCTCGCGGACCGCACGCCTCAGGCGCGCGGAACGGTCTCGACCTCCGTCTCGTGCGTGGGAGAGCGCCTACCTGGCTCTTCCACAGGGTTCGACGCCCGATTTATCCCTGTGGAAGAGACAGCCGGCGCCGCTTCCATGCACACCACCTCGGCCCAGGCGCTGAGGTGGCCGAACCGCGGCTGATTCGCCGGGCGCGGGTCAGCGGGGGCGGGGCGTGCGCCAGGGACTGCTCGGTCGCGCCGCCTCGGCGGCGCGGAGCAGGGACTGGGCGAGGCGGCGGGCCTCGTCCGGGTCGAGGTAGGCGGCGGCGAGCGTATCCAGCATGGGGGCGTCCAGGCGGAGGAGGATCACCGGAGCCTTGCCGGCGCTCGCCGGCGGCTCGGGCCGCACGGTGATCTCGGCCTGCCCAATGCGAGTAACTAGTATGCCGTCCTGCGGGTCATGGTGGACAAGCGCCATGCTCACCCCATCGTGTCTGGGCCGAGTTGTTGTGTCATTGCACGTGTTGGACTCTTGTTGGTACTGCTTGGTTGTTCGGGGAATGGTGTCGGCGGCGTGACTCCGCGTCCGTTCCCCACTCCGGGCGCCTCACCCGTGGCGACGAGTGCCCATCCGCCGGCCCCGGCGCGGGCATGCCTCCGACCACGGCTTATCGCCGTCGTCGTCGCGCTTCGCCGCCACCGGTCGCCGTCCCGTTCGTGCCCCTGAATCCCGCGTCACCCTGCCCGCCCGTTGCTGTTGCCCTGGCGCGTCAGCGCGCTCCCCAGGTGTAGGTCTGCTTCACCAGACGCAGGTAGACGAACGTCTCCGTGGCGAGCACCTGCGGCAGGGCACGGATCCGATCGTTGATCAGTTCCAGCAGGTGCTCGTCATCCTCGGCGACGATCTCGACGATGAGGTCGAACGAGCCGGCCGTGAGCACGACGTAGTCGACCTCGGGGAGAGCGGCGATGGTGGCGGCGACCACCCGGGTGTCGCCGGTGACCCGTACGCCGATCATGGCTTCCCGGTGGAAGCCGACCCGCAGCGGATCGGTGACGGCGACGATCTGCATGACGCCGGCGTCGAGCAGCCGCTGGACCCGCTGGCGCACCGCCGCCTCGGACAGCCCGACGGCGGCCGCCATCGCCGCGTACGAGCGCCGGCCGTCCTGCTGGAGCTGTTCGATGATGGCCTTGTTGATGTCGTCCAGCAGCCCGTCTGAGGCGGAGCGCTGGCCGGGTGTCCGTCGAGACCGCACCCGGCATCCTCCTCGTCTCGCCCGGCGGTGCGCCGGTCCGATCGCCGGCCGGGGCGTCGGGCCGCGCCGGCCCGGACCGCTCGGAGGGCGTCCCGTTGTCATCGTATGGCTACGAGCGAATGAACGGGGAAGCGATACCTGAATCCGCTTTTGTCTACGGATTCGCTCGCCCGATGGCCAGTCGAGCTACGCTTTCGGTAGGCGCTTGGCTGAAGGGATGCGTGGACGGTGTCGAATCTGATCGTTACCGAGGCAAGTGTGACCCAGGCCGCACTTCACGCCAGGGCGGCGGAGCTCACCGATCGGGAGGAGGCCCGCCTGCAGAACCGGACCCGTGGTTCCGAACGGCTGCACGCGCGGGCGACGCGGTCGATGACGTCGGGGGTGCCCTCGTCCTACCAGGTCCGCGACCCGTGGCCGATCTACCTCACCCACGGGCGCGGTTCGCTCGTCTGGGATGTCGACGGCAACGAGTACGCCGACTTCCACAACGGCTTCGGCTCGATGGTCCAGGGCCACGCCCACCCCGCGATCGTGCGGGCGGTGACCGAGCGGGTCGCCCTCGGCACCCATTTCGCCATGCCGACCGAGGACTCGGTCATCGTCAGCGAGGAGCTCGCCCGCCGGTTCGGGCTGCCGCAGTGGCGCTACGTCAACTCCGGCTCCGAGGCGACGATGGACGCCATCCGCATCGCCCGCGGGGTCACCGGCCGCGACACGATCGTCAAGATCTTCGGCTCGTACCACGGCCACCACGACTACGTGATGGTGTCGATCGGCACGCCCTACGACGACATCGGTCCGGCCGACAACATGAACTCCCTCGGCTACGGCGCGGGCATCCCGCAGGCCGTCATCGACCTCACCGTGCCCGTCCCGTTCAACGACGCCGCCGCGATGGAGCGCCGGATCGAGGCCCTCGCCGCCGAGGGCCGCCTGCCCGCCTGCGTCATCATGGAGGCGGCGATGATGAACCTGGGCGTCATCCTGCCCGAGCCCGGCTACCTCGAGGCGGTCCGGGAGATCACCGCCCGGCACGGCATCATCCTGATCTTCGACGAGGTCAAGACCGGCCTGTGCGTCGCGGCCGGCGGCGCCACCGAGCGCTTCGGCGTGCGACCCGACATGATCACGCTGGCCAAGGCCCTCGGCGGCGGCCTGCCGTCGGGCGCCATCGGCGCGACCGCGGAGATCATGGAAGTCGTCGCCTCGGACAGGGTCAAGCAGGTCGGCACGTTCAACGGCAACCCGCTGACCATGGCCGCGGCCCGGGCGAGCCTGCTGGAGGTGCTCACCCCCGAGGCCTACGCGCACCTGGACCGCCTCAACGACCGCCTGATCGCCGGCTGCGACGAGATCCTGGCCCGCCACGGCATCCCCGGCTACACCGTCGGGATCAGCTCCAAGGGCTGCGTGCACTTCACCGACGCGCCCATCCGCGACTACACGTCCTTCATGGCCCACCAGAACGCCGAACTGCCCGAGCTCGCCTGGCTCTACAACGCCAACCGCGGCGTCCTGATGGCCCCCGGCCGCGAGGAGGAGTGGACCCTGTCGGTCCAGCACACCGACGCCGACGTCGACCGCTACCTCGACAGCCTCGACCAGCTCACCCGCGACCTCACCGCCTGACCCGCCTGGCACGCCTGGCCGGGGTCGCTGATCATCCCTAGAGGGATCGCAACCAGCAACGCCGCCTGGTTGGAGCGGCGATCCGATCGCGGGATGTTGGTGTTCCGCGGAACCGCGCTGCGCGCCTCAGCCCCAGTTTCAGCCCCCAGCTCCGGCGATCGTGGTGTTCCGCGGAACCGCATCGCGCGACCGGGTGGATCCCGTCCGGCGGAGATCGCCGCTGAGTTGTGTACCGGCGGGCTGAGTGCCCACCCGTCGCTGATGATCCGCGGGGCGATCGGAGACGGCGTTCGGCCGGCCCGTTCGGGCTTGAGGAGGGTCAGTGGCCGGTGAGGTGGTCGAGGGCGGGACCGAGGCGGGAGGGGCGGCCGGTGCGGTTCTCGCGGGTGTCGGCGGCCGCGGCGAGCAGGCGGCCGGCGTTGATGCCGAGCCAGCGGGCCGGTTCGGGTTCCCAGGGGCGGCGGCGGTCGACGACCCAGGGGAGCTCGGTGCGAGGGGAGTGCTGGCCGCGGATCAGGTCGGCGAGGGTTCGTCCGGCCAGGGCGGCGGCGGCCACGCCGTCGCCGACGTAGCCGCCGGCCCAGGCCAGGCCGGTGTCGGGGGCGAAACTGACGCCGGGGGTCCAGTCGCGCGGGACGGCGAGAGGGCCGCCCCAGCCGTGGGTGATCCGGGCGTTCGCGGCGGCGGGGAACAGGGTGACCAGGGTGCGGCGGAGGTGCTCGAAGACGGCGGGGGAGGAGTCGAAGGCCGGGCTGGTGCGCGAGCCGAAGTGGTACGGCGCGCCGCGACCGCCGAGGACGATCCGGCCGTCCGCGCTGCGCTGGGCGTAGATGAGCAGCCGGCGCCCGTCGGACAGGGTGACCCGGCGATCCCAGCCGATCTCCGCCCAGACCGACTCCGGCAGCGGCTCCGTGGCGATGATGAGCGAGTAGACGGGGGCGAGGTCGCGGCGCAGGCCGGGCAGGGTGGGGGTGTAGCCCTCGGTGGCCCGCACGACGACGCCTGCCTGGATCTCGCCGTCGGCCAGCACCACCCGACCCGGTTCGATGCGCTCGGCGGGGGAGTGCTCGAACAGCTCGGCGCCGTGGCGCTGCGCCGCCGTCGCGAGGCCGCGGACCAGCTTGACCGGGTGTAGCGCGGCGCACTGCGGATCGAGGATTCCGCCGAGGGCGCCGGGCACCCGGACGAGGCGGGCGGCCTGGTCGGCGTCCAGCCAGCGCGGTGCGGAGTCGACGGCGGGCACGCTCGGGAGGGTTGCGCGGAGGCGGGTGAGCTGGGCGGGGGTGGTGGCGAGTTCGAGGAAGCCGTCCTTGACGAGGTCGCAGTCGATGCCCTCGGCGCGGCAGACGGCGTCGATGTCGTCGATGGTGGCCGCGAGCGGCCCCCGCATCGCCGGCGCCATCGACTGGACGGGGAACAGCGCCGAGCACCAGCCGCCGTTGCGCCCGGACGCGCCGAATCCGGCGATCTCCCGCTCGACGACGGCCACCCGCAGGGTCGGGTCGTCGCGGCGCAGGTGGTAGGCGGTCCACAGGCCGGTGAAGCCGGCGCCGACGATGGCGACGTCGGCGGTGAGCCGGCCCAACAGACGCGGCCGGGGCGTGGGGGCGGGGCCGGCGGTATCCAGCCACAGGGACGGGACGGCGGCTGCGGCGGCGGGACGTCGGCGGCCCGGCATCGTTTCGACCTGCCTTTCTCCGGGGCCGTGCGCCCTCCGCTGGACGGGGCGCGGGTAGCGTGTTTCCGTGGCGTCACGGTCCTTTGTTCACGCTATCCGTGGCCTGAAGTTCGTGTAACCATCGTAATCGTTGTGGTGACATGTCGGGCGGTCGGACGGTCGGGAGACCATCAGCACGAGGAGAGACGTATGGACAAGATCCTCGCCAACTTCGTCAGCGGTGTCTCCAGTCAGACCGCCGGCGGCGAGACGATGTCAATTCTGAACCCGTCGACCGGCGAGCTGTTCGCCGAGGCCCCGCGGTCGGGTCCCGCCGACGTCGACGCCGCCGTCCGCGCCGCGTCCACGGCGTTCGAGACCTGGCGCGACACCACCCCGGCCGAGCGTTCCCGGGCGCTGCTGCGCCTCGCGGACGCGCTGGAGGATCGCGCCGACGAGGTCGCCGCGGTGGAGAGCGCCAACACCGGTAAGCCGCTGCAGCTCACCATCGACGAGGAGATCGGGCCGTCCGCCGACCAGATTCGCTTCTTCGCCGGGGCCGCGCGCCTGCTGGAGGGCCGGGCCGCCGGGGAGTACCTCGCCGGGCACACCAGCTACGTCCGCCGAGAGCCTGTCGGGGTCTGCGCGCAGGTCACGCCGTGGAACTACCCGCTGATGATGGCGGTATGGAAGATCGCCCCGGCGATCGCGGCCGGCAACACGGTCATCCTCAAGCCGTCGGACACGACCCCGGCGTCCAGCCTGCTGCTCGCCGAGATCGCCGCCGAGTTCCTCCCGCCCGGCGTGCTCAACGTCGTCTGCGGGGACCGGGATACCGGGCGGGCGCTGGTCGCGCACCCGGGGCCGGCGATGGTGTCGGTGACCGGCAGCGTGCGGGCCGGCATGGAGGTGGCGCGGGCGGCGGCGGACTCGCTCAAGCGGGTGCATCTCGAGCTCGGCGGCAAGGCGCCGGTCATCGTCTTCGACGACGTGGATCCGGCCGCCGTCGCCGCGGAGATCGCCGGCGCCGCCTACTTCAACGCCGGCCAGGACTGCACCGCGGCGACCCGGGTGCTGGCCGCGCCGGGGATCCACGACGATCTCGTCGCGGCGCTGGCCGAGGCGGCCCGGGGCACCGCGACGGGTTCGCCGGACGAGACCGACGTCGACTACGGCCCGTTGAACAGCGCCGGCCAGCTCGACCGGGTGGGCGGGTTCGTCCAGCGGGCGCCGGAGCACGCCGAGATCCTTGCCGGCGGGGCGCCCCTCGACCGGCCGGGCTACTTCTACCCCGCCACGGTTGTCGCCGGTCTGCGCCAGGACGACGAACTCATCCAGTCGGAGGTCTTCGGCCCGGTCATCACGGTGCAGCGGTTCGACGCGGAGGACACTGCGGTGGCCTGGGCCAACGGCGTGGAGTACGGCCTGGCCTCCAGCGTCTGGACGCGCGATCACGGCCGGGCCATGCGGGTCGCGCGCCGCCTGGACTTCGGCTGCGTATGGATCAACACTCATATCCCGATCGTCGCGGAGATGCCGCACGGCGGATTCAAGAAGAGCGGCTACGGCAAGGATCTGTCCGTGTACGGCCTGGAGGACTACACCAGGATCAAGCACGTGATGAGCAACATCGAGTTCTGAGCTGGGGTGGCCATGACCGTCGGTGCGCCGAGTGCGGGGGCTGGGGGGCTGACCCCGCGGTTCGTCACGGTCCACGGGTATCGGCGCTGCTATCTGCGCGCCGGCCGCGGACCGGTGCTGCTGCTGATCCACGGCATCGGGGACAACGCCCGCACCTGGGGGCCGATCATTCCCGAGCTCGCGCGGCGCCACACGGTGATAGCCCCCGACCTGCTCGGACACGGGGAGTCGGACAAGCCGCGCGGTGACTACTCGGTGGCCGGCTATGCCTGCGGCATGCGTGACCTGCTCACCGTGCTCGGCATCGAGCGGGCGACGGTCGTCGGGCATTCGCTCGGTGGCGGGGTCGCGATGCAGTTCGCCTACCAGTTCCCGGAGCGCTGCGAGCGGCTCGTCCTGGTGTCCACCGGCGGGGTCGGGCCCGATCTGCACCCGGCACTTCGGGCCGCGGCGCTGCCGGGCGCCGGCACGGTGATGTCGCTGATGGGCATCCCGCCGGTGCGGCTCGCCGGCTGGGCCGGACTGCGGACACTGCGGGCACTGCACACCGCCCTCGGCCGCGATGCCGAGGACATCCTGCACGTCTGCGACTCGCTCGGGGTGCCGACGGCGCGGGCGGCCTTCCTCCGGACGCTACGAAGCGTCGTCGACGCCCGCGGGCAGGCCATCACGATGCTCGACCGCTGCTATCTGGCCGCCGGGATGCCGTCGCTGATCGTCTGGGGCGACCGGGACGCGGTGATCCCGGTCGATCACGCCCGGATCGCGCATGCGGCCATGCCCGGAAGCCGGCTGGAGATCTTCTCCGGTGCCGGGCATTTTCCCCATCACAGCGATCCCGCGCGCTTCCGGCGGGTTCTCGAGGATTTCCTGGCCACGACCAGGCCGGCGAGCCACTCGCCACGCCAATGGCGGATGCTGCTGCGCGAACACGGCCGGGAGGAGCGCACCCCCCGGCCGATGGACGATCCCGGCATCCCGGCCTCGCCCACGGCGGCTGCCACGACCGGCACCGAGAGCACCGGCACCGAGACGAACACCGGCACCGAGACGAACACCGCGATCGAGACGAACACCGCGATCGAGACAAACTACACGATCGAGACGAAAACCGGCACCGTGAACGCCACCACCGCCGAGTCCCCCCGTTCGGGGACGTCGCGGGTGGGGAAGCCGCGGGTGGGGGCGTCGCGGGTAGGGGAGCGGCCGTCGCGGGGCACCGGCCGGGGCGGGCCGCCCGATCCGGGCGCACCCGTCGGCTGAGGGCTCGCGGGCCGGTATCAGGCCGTTTCGGGTTCGACCTGGCCGGCGTCGCGCACCGCGGTTCGGTCTATGCCCTCGCGGCCGCGGATGGACGGCTAAGCGATGGGTGGGCCGGAAGGCCCCCGGACAGATGCGGTCATGCCTTCTCGGCTGAACCGCTCTCCTCGACGCTCTTCGTCACCGGGAAGTTCCCGGGGTCGACGGAGATCCTGCCCACTCGTACCTTGTGCATGGTCGCCTGTTCGGGCCACCCGGCGTTCGGATGATGCACAGCCTTCGGCGCGGGTCTGCATTAACAGGTCGCCACCCGCTATCGTGGAGTTCAACGGGCAGGCCGACGTCAATATGGCCTATCCTTGGTGGCGTAACACCAAAGTCCTCAAATCTCGGAGGTCGACCCTTGGCACGCCGTGCACGACTCAGCTGGCCGCAGGAACGGCACCAGGCGAGTGAAGTGGTTGTCAGCCGGGTTGACCCCGGGCGGGGCTGGACGCTGGAGCAGGCCCGTGACCTGGTGCGACAGGGTTACTCCGTCGAGCATGTGGCGGAACGCACCGGGTTTCCGGAGCAGATGCTGAAAGTCGCCGAGGAGGACTGAGCGGAGTCGCCCGTCATCCGGGTGTCAGGAAAGTGCCACGGTGAGCCATGGTCGCCCACCGTCGTCAACCGCGCGGTAATCGCTTCTGCGGGCCAATCCATCGGGCCGGTCGGCCGATCTTTCGTGGCCACTCTCCGTCGGTGGTCCCTATAGCTACCTCAAGCCAACCTAACCGTCGACGATATGACGGTGCGCCGGAGTCAGGTCACGCTGCGCACAACGCAATGGGCGACTACGTCGGCTTCGTCAACCAATTCGCCCCGATGCGCCGCCCGTGCTTCCGACTCATCCGCTGGTCCGACGCTATGCTGCTGGTCCGGCGCTATGCCGCAGCGGAACCGGTGACCCGCACCAGCCGCGCCAGATGGTCGCTGTAGACCGCGTCGAGCCCGTATCCGGCCAGGCGTACCAGCGTGCTTGTGCTCTGCGCATCCCAACCGAACGCGGCGATACCGAGGTCGTGCAGAACGCCGACGATCCCGGCGCGCGGGGGCGTCCATTCCCGGGTCCGGAGGTTCAGCGCGGCCACCCCGGCGGCGCGCAGCCGCTCGCCGTAGGTGCTGATCCCGCCACCATCCATCACGGTGCGCATCGACGTGGAATTCACCAGGCGCACGTCCGGGTCACGATCCCGGAAGGCGGCGAGCTCCGGGAGGTTCCCGCACAGCCACAGCCGCCGGGCCGCCGAGCTTCCGCCCGCCCGCCGGGCCACGGCGACCACGGCGTCCGCCGCGGGCGCCCAGCCACCGGGCGGCCCCTTCAGATCGAGGCTGAACTCGAACGACGTGCCGAGTTCGGCGTAGAACGCGGTCAGCGACGGCACCCAGCCGGGCAGCCGGTCGGCGGTCAGATCGCTGATCCGCCGCCGCCGGCCAGGCGGTCCGAGCACCCCGTCGTGGTGCAGCACCGCCACCCCGTCCGCGGTCAGCCAGGCGTCCGACTCCAACCCGCTGGCCCCGCCGGCCAACGCACGGCGGAACGCGGGCAGGGTGTTCTCCCGTTGGTGCGGGGCCGGCGCCCCGCGATGCGCGAAGCCGATCACCGGCCGCCACTCATCTCCGTCATCCGACTGTCAGGACCGTCCGGTGTAACCCGGCGGGGCGCCACCGGGGCGCCCCGTGGCTGCGCGGGGACTCAGGGGTTGAAGGAACGCAGCGCGACGTCGTGCAGGTGGCCGTTGGTCGTCAGCACGGTGCCGTGGCCCGGGCCGCGGCGGCCGGCCAGGTCGGTGAACCGGCCGCCGGCCTCCTCGACGATGACCTGCAGCGCCGCCATGTCCCACAGGGACACCTCGGGTTCGCAGGCGAGGTCCACCGCGCCCTCGGCGACCATCATGTGCGACCAGAAGTCGCCGTAGGCCCGGGTCCGCCAGACCTGGTCGGCCAGGTGCAGGAACTGGTCGAGCCGGTCCGCGGTCCGCCAGCCCTCCACCGAGGCGAAGGACATGAACGCGTCCGCCAGCCGGCCGACCGAGGAGACCTTGAGCGCCCGGGTGTCGCCGGTGGCGTCCCGGGTGAACGCGCCGGTGCCCCGGGCTCCCCACCAGCGCCGGCTCATCGCGGGTGCGCTCGCCACGCCGACGACCATCTGGCCGTCCACCTCCAGGCCGAGCAGAGTGCCCCAGACCGGCACGCCACGCACGAAGTTCTTCGTCCCGTCGACGGGGTCGAGGATCCAGCGCCGCCGGGCACCCGCGCCGACGAGCCCCTCCTCCTCGCCGAGGACGGCGTCCCCCGGCCGGGCGACGGCAAGCCGCTCACGGATCATGGATTCGACGGCGGTGTCGGCGTCGGAGACCGGGGTGTTGTCCGGCTTGGATTCGACGTGCAGATCGACGGCTTGGAAACGGGAAAGAGTAATCCGATCGGCAGCGTCCGCGAGACTCAGCGCGAGCGCGAGATCGTCGGCGACGGCAACGGCGTCGATGTCCTCGGTCGATTCGGTGCCCACGGAGGTGGGGTTAGGCGGGGTCACGCCTGCGAGACTACGAGCCGAGCCCCCTGGCGCGTCGGTGACGCGGACGGCAGGCCCCGCGTGGCGGGAAGAGTGTGACGAATCTCGCGAGCTGCATTCTCATAGGGGGGTTCCGCGGGCCGCCAGCAAGCGGCGAAGGCTCGCGAGCCGGGCGGCGTCGGCCTCGCCGTCGCGCACCGCCGAGTCCAGCGCGCAGTCGGGCGACGGGGCGAGATGCTCGCAGCCGGGCTGGCAGTGCTCGGCCGCGGCGGCGAGGTCGGAGAAGGCCCGCAGCACCCGGTTCGGTGCCACCGCGCCGAGGCCGAACGACCGGACCCCCGGTGTGTCGATCACCGTCCCGCCTCCCGGGAGCAGCAGCGCCACGGCCGCCGACGACGTGTGCCGGCCGCGGCCCGTCACGGCGTTGACCTCGCCGATCGCCAGGTCCGCGGCCGGCACCAGCCGGTTGACCAGGCTGGACTTCCCGACCCCGCTGTGGCCGAAGAACACGCTGACCCGGTCGGTCAGCAGCGCCAGCAGCGGGTCGAGGTCGCAGTCCGGCTGGGTCGTCAGCACCGGGAATCCCAGCGGCCGGTACAGCTCGATCAGCGGCGCGGGGTCGGCCAGGTCGGTCTTGGTCAGGCACAGCACCGGGGACAGTCCGCCGTCGTAGGCGGCGACCAGGCAGCGGTCGATGAGGCCCGGCCGCGGCACCGGATCGGTCACCGAGCAGACGATGACCAGGATGTCGGCGTTCGCGACGATCGGCCGCTCCGCCGGGTCGGTGTCGTCGGGCGTGCGCCGCAGGACGCTCGTGCGCTCCTCGCGGCGCACCAGCCGGGCCAGCGCCCCGGACGTCCCCGAGACGTCGCCCACCAGCGCGACCCGGTCCCCGACGACCACCGACGTGCGGCGCATCGACCCGCCGCGCACCGCGGCGACCAGCCGCTGCGGCGTCGGGCCCGGCCGGCAGGTGTAGCGGCCACGGTCGACGCCGACCACCACCGCCGGCACCGCCTCGGCGTGGTCGGGCCGCTCCCGGGTCCGGGGACGCGAGCTGCGCCCCGGTCGCACCCGGACATCGTCCTCGTCCAGTTCGCGGGCCATCGGCTAGCCCCTAGCCCGGTTCGCCGCGTCGCTCAAGCTGTCAGGGCTCAAGCTGTCAGGGCTCAAACTGTCAGGGCTCAAACTGCCAGGGCTCATTCCGCCAGGGCTCATCCGGCCAGCATCGCCGTCCACATGCGGGGGAAGTCCGGCACCGTCTTGCCGGTCGTCGCGATGTCGTCGATGACGATCCCCGGCACGACCAGGCCCACCACCGCGTACGCCATGGCCAGCCGATGGTCGCCGCGCGGGTCGAGGCGCGCGCCGCGCAGGGGCGCCGGCTCGATCGCCAGCCCGTCGTCGGTCACCGTGATCCGTGCCCCCAGACTGCCGAGCTCCTGGGCGAGGGCGACGAGCCGGTCGGTCTCGTGCAGGTGCAGGTGCCCGATGCCGCGCAGCCGGGACGGCGAGTCGGCGAGGACGGCGAGCGCGGTCAGGACGGGCGCGGCCTCCCCGAAGTCGCCGAGGTCGACGTCGATCCCGTGGATCCCGCCGCCGCCGCTGACCGCCAGCCCCGCTGCGGTGCGCTCGGTCGTGGCGCCCATCGCCGCCAGCAGCGTGGGGAGCATCCGACCGGGCTGCTCCGTCGCCTCGGGCCAGTCCGGCACCACCACCCGCCCCCCGGTGGCGACCGCGGCCGCGAGGAAGGCCGCGGCGCTGTTCATGTCCGGCTCGATGGCCCGGTCGGCGGCGGTGAGCTCGCCGGGCTCCACCCGCCAGCGCCGGCTGCCGTCGGTGCCGGGCGGCGCGACCTCGACGACCGCGCCCGCCGCCCGCAGGTCGGCGACCGTCATGTCCAGGTAGGGGCCCGACGGCAGGCGCGCCCCGCGGTGCACGACCGTGACCCCGGCGTCGTAGCGGGGGGCGGCGAGCAGCAGGCCGGAGACGAGCTGGCTGGAGTCGGAGGCGTCGACGGTGACCTCGCCGCCGGGCAGCCGACCGCGGCCGCGCACGGTGAAGGGCATCCGGTCGCCGTCGATGTCGGCGCCGAGCCGGCGCAGCGCGCCGAGCAGCGGAGTGAGCGGCCGGTCGCGCATGCGGGCGTCGCCGTCGAACTCGACGTCGCCCTCGCGCAGGGTGGCCAGGGCCGGGGTGAACCGGGCGACGGTGCCCGCGTTGCCGCACTCGGCCCGCGTGCCGGCGGCGAGGCGCGCGGCCGGCACGGGTCGCACGACCCAGTCCGGCCCGTCGGTGCTGATCTCGGCACCCAGCGCGCGCAGCACCCCCGCCATCAGCAGGGTGTCGCGCGAGCGCAGGGCGCCGCGCAGCCGGGACGGCCCGTTCGCCAGGGCGGCGAGAACGAGCGCCCGGTTCGTGCCGGACTTCGCGCCGGGCACCGGGACGACAGCCGTCACGGGGCGCTGCGCGGTCGGGGCCGGCCACGGGTCGGACTGCGTGCCCGTGGCCTCGGGGCCGGTCAGGATGCTCACCATGACAGCATGCCGGATGGTCGGCCGCCCCCGGCGCCGGCGGTACCGGACGGGCCGATGAATCATGTGCGCCGTGAGTACCCGGCGCTCGGCGCCACCGAGCTGGCCGCGCTGGTCCGCGCCGGGCTGATCGCCCCGCAGGCCCCGGTCGAGGCGGCCCTGACCCGGCTGCGGGAGACCGACGGCGCGCTGCGGGCCTTCACCTCCTGTTGGCCGGCCTGGGCCGCGTACCGGGCCAGCCTGGTCAGCCGGGCGCTCGCCCGCGGCGCCGAGCTGCCGCTGGCCGGTGTGCCGATCGCGGTCAAGGCGGGCAGCGACGTCACGGCGCCCACGACCCGCCGGCTGCTCGCCGCGGGGGCCATCGTGATCGGGGCGACGGCGGTGCCGATCCGAACGGCGCATCCCTGGCAGACCTGGGGGCACACCACCCGCGGCCCGACGGTGAACCCGTGGCGGCCCGATCGGGTGCCCGGTGGATCGTCGGCGGGCTCGGCGGTCGCCGTGGCCAGCGGAGTCGTTCCCCTCGCGACCGCCGCTGACGGCGCCGGCTCCACCCGCATCCCCGCGGCCTGGTGCGGCGTGGTCGGGCTCAAGCCGACCAACGGCCGCTTCCCCGGCCCCGACCGCGCCGGCCTGACCGTGCCCGGCCCGATCGTCCGCCACGCCGCCGACGCGGCGGCCTGGTGGGCGGTCGTCGCCGGCGCCAGCGAGGTGCCGCCGGTGGTGCCTCCCGGGGGCAAGCGGGAGGGCGGGCGGCTCGGAATCGCCGTCTGGTCGTCGACGCTTGGCTTCGCCAGGCCCGAGCCGGAGGTGGTCGCCGTGAGCCGGGCCGCCGCCGACCGGCTTGCCGCCGCGGGCGTGCTGGCCTGGACGGACGTGCCCGTCGAGCTGCTTGACCCGGAGGCGGCGTGGACCGCACTGAGAGCGGCGTCAGCGGGCCCGGGGACGGCGGCTGCCGGGACTGCGGCCGCTGGGACTGCGGCTGTCGGGACTGCGGCCGCTGGGACTGCGGCCGCGTCAAACGCCGCGGCGGTGCGCGCGCATAACGACCGATGCCTCGCGGGCGTGCTTGCTCGGGCGGACGTGCTGCTCACGCCGACAACGCCTAACCGGCCGCATCCGCATGCGGGCCCCGGCGAGGTCCGCAGCGTGAGCCTGACCTGGGCATTCAATCTCAGTGGGCAGCCGGCGGTGAGCGTGCCCGCGGGTTTCACCGCCGACGGCTGCCCGGTCGGGCTGCAGATCGTCGGCCGTCATGGCGAGGAGGGCCGTCTGCTGCGCCTCGTCGCCGCACTGGAACGGCTCGTCCCCTGGCCGTCGCCGGCACCGGACCGGTGGACCGGTTAGGCGGGCCGGCGGGCCGAGGCGATCAGGTGGATGCCGATGGACTCGCCCTCGCGCTCGGCGGAGAGCTCCACCTCCGTGCGCACGAGGGTGGGAAAGCAGGAGACGTCCTCGGCCACGGCCCGCTTGACCGCCTCGGCGGACAGCACCGTGCGCGGCCGGATCCAGTCGACGACGAAGCCGGCGCTGGTCAGCAGCGCCCGCAGCTCCTCCGGCCAGAAGCAGCGGGTGATGGTGCCGTCCTCGGCGGGAACGAGCACCACGTCGGCGCGGGGGACGTCGGACAGCTCCGCCCAGCGATGCTGCTCGGCGAGGCGGGCGAGGCCGAGCAGCAGCGAGTCGACGCAGAGCAGCAGCCGCCCGCCCGGGCGCAGCATGCTGTGGATCTCGTCGAGGGTGGTCTCCGTGGCCAGGCAGAACGACAGTGCCCGTGCCTCGGCGAGCACCGCGTCGAACGAGACGGGGGAGAACCAGTCCAGCGAGCGGGCGTCGCCCACGACCGGCAGCAGCGCGCCCGGGCCGGCGGCCGGCTCGGCCGGCTCGGCCTGGGCCACCACCCGCACGACCTGGTGACCCGCGGTCACCATCTGGCGGGCGAAGCGGGCCCGGGGGCCGGAGACGTCAAGCACCCGCGCCGGCTGCGCCGGCAGCCACTCCCGCAACTGGGCCGACGCGACCTCCTCATAGAAGGCCCAGTACGGATCGTCACTGTCGGCCGGAGCCTCGCAGACCAGGGTGTTTGCTCGTCCACGGGGCGGGCCTGGGTCGGCGTCGAGGCCAGGCAGCATGAAGCTTTCCTACCCTTCGGGAGGCAATGATGCGAGGCAAGTCACACACTCAAGGTGGAAGTCTGACAGATTCTGCGCCCGACCACGCCGTGTCCTTCCCTGCTGTGTCGGATCGATGCGCGCCGGTCCCGCCACCCCCTGACGCCGGCCCCGGACCTACGTCCGGTGACGGTGCCTGCGGGGCTGACGGTGCCTGCGGAGCTGATGGTGCCTGCATAGCTGTGGACGGCGGGCGGCTGCGGGTGGTTCCCGGGATCGGCGAGTCGACCGTCGTGTTCCTGCACGGGGCCGGCAGCGGCGTCGACACGCCCCTGTTCGACGCGCTGGCCGCCCGGCTGGGCGCCGCCGGGGTGCGGGTCGCCCGGCTGGAGATGCCCTACCGGGTGGCCGGGCGCCGGGCGCCGGACCGACCGGCCCGCCTCGACGCGGTGGCCACCGCCGCGATCGAGGCGCTCGGGACGCCGCGCCCGCTGGCCCTCGCCGGGGTGTCGATGGGCTCGCGGGTCGCCATGCGGGTCGCCGCCGGGTCCGGCGCGTGCGGGGTGCTCGCCCTCGGCTTCCCGCTGCGGCCGCCGGGCACCACCGCGAATGGCGGTCCGAAGCCGTCGCGACAGGGGGAGCTCGACGGCGCCGGCGTGCCCGTCCTCGTCGTCCAGGGCGACCGGGACACCTTCGGCCGACCGGAGCCGGATCCGGCGCTTGACCGGCGGGTGCACCTCGTCGCGGGCGGCGACCACTCCTTCCGGACCCGGGTGCGGGACGGCCGGCCGGCCGGCGAGGCCGTCGCCGAGGCCGCCCGGATCGGTGCCGCATTCCTGCTCGACCGAATGGGCCCGTCGGGCCCGGGGCGGGAATCAGCCGCGGGGTGATCGGCGTTGACGTCGTTGTCTCACGAGGTCACGGAGGTCTCATGACTCCTGCGAACGCCACGCACCGGCAGCCGTCGGCGCAGTCGCGACATGTCCCACAATGGCCCCCTGTGGCCGTCGTGCCGATGCGCGCCGAGACCGTGGTCGGGGTATCGTCCGCTCCGGAGAGACGGTCCGGTTCCGTCCGACCCGAAACCCGGAACGCGGAGTGGGCCGTTGCACAGCGTGACGGTGAGGGAGTGATCCTGGTCGACGAGACCACCGAGGAGCGGGGCGCGCGGTTCGAGCGCGACGCCCTCCCGTACCTCGACCAGCTTTATGCGGCCGCCCTGCGGATGACCCGCAACCCGGCCGACGCGGAGGACCTCGTCCAGGAGACCTTCGTCAAGGCGTTCGCGGCCTTCCATCAGTTCCAGGAGGGCACGAACCTCAAGGCGTGGCTCTACCGGATCCTCACCAACACCTTCATCAACACCTACCGCAAGCGGCAGCGGCAGCCGTTGCAGAGCCCGACCGAGCAGGTCGAGGACTGGCAGCTCGCCGAGGCGGAGTCGCACACGTCCAGCGGCCTGAAGAGCGCGGAGACCGAGGCGCTGGAGCACCTGCCCGACAGCGACATCAAGGACGCGTTGCAGGCGTTGCCGGAGGATTTCCGGATGGCGGTGTACCTCGCCGACGTCGAGGGCTTCGCCTACAAGGAGATCGCGGAGATCATGGGAACGCCGATCGGGACCGTGATGTCCCGGCTGCACCGTGGACGACGCGGTCTGCGCAAGTCCTTGGAGCAGTACGCGGCGGGTCGTGGGCTGGTGGGCGCCGGGTCCGCCGACGGCGAGGGTGGTGCGTCGTGAGCTGCGGTGGTGAGCACGAGATCGACTGCCGGAAGGTGTTGGACGCGGTCTTCCTGTACCTCGACGGTGAGTGCGACGGCGGCCAGCAGAACCTCATCCGGTCGCATCTCGACGAGTGCTCCCCGTGCCTGCGCGAGTTCGGCGTGGAACACGAGGTGAAGATGCTCGTCGCCCGCAAGTGCGGCGGGGAGCGAGCGCCGGACTCGCTGCGGACCAGTGTCCTGGCCCGGCTCCGGTCGGCCCGGGTGGAGGCGGACGCCACGGAGTTCCGGCCCGAGTAGGGCGCCGGTAGCCCGGCCGCGAGGCCGCCCCGCTTCACTGCCCCGCTTCACTGCCCCGTTTCATCGAACGCGAGCACCCGCCGTGACGGCGCCTGGCCGCCACGGCGTTCGCGGTCACCTGGTGTACAGGAAGTGCACAGGAGTGCGGGCTAGTGTCCTGTCTCGTGCGCATCCTCGTCACCGGCGCGGCCGGCTTCATCGGTTCCACCGTCACCGACCGGCTGCTGGCCGACGGTCACAGCGTCGTCGGCGTCGACGACCTGTCCACCGGCCGCCTGGCCAACCTCACCGCCGCGGCGGCGGACCCCCGCTTCTCCTTCGAGCAGCTCGACGTCACCTCGCCCGAGCTGCTCGCCCTTGCCGACCGGGTGCGACCCGAGGTGGTCGCCCACCTGGCGGCCCAGATCGACGTCCGGGTCAGCGTCGCAGACCCGCTGCGCGACGCGCGGCAGAACGTGCTCGGCACGATCAACGTCCTCGAGGCCAGCCGCCTCGCCGGCACGTCCAAGGTCATCCACACGTCGTCCGGCGGGTCGATCTACGGTTCGCCCGCGCGGTTGCCGGTGGACGAGACCGCGCCGGTGGCGCCCGAGTCCCCGTACGCCGCGGGCAAGGCCGCCGGCGAGCTGTATCTCAACGTCTACCGGGCCACCCACGGCCTGGCTTCGACCGCCCTGGCGCTGGCCAACGTCTACGGGCCGCGGCAGGATCCGCACGGCGAGGCGGGCGTCGTCGCCATCTTCGGCACGGCCATGCTGGCCGGCCGGCCAGCGAAGATCTTCGGTGACGGCACCGCGAGCCGGGACTACGTGTTCGTCGGCGACGTGGCCGAGGCGTTCGCCCGGGTGCTGCCGGTGGACGCCGCCGCCGGCAGCCGGCTCAACATCGGCACCGGCGTCGAGACCAGCGTCCGGGAGCTGCACAGCCGGATTGCCGCCATCATCGGCGCGCCCGACACCCCGCTGCGGGCGCCGGCGCGTCCCGGCGAGCTGGCCCGCATCGCCCTGGCCGTGGGCCTGGCCGAGCGGCTGGTGGGCTGGCGACCCGAGGTCGACCTCGACGCGGGCCTGGCGCGGACCGTCGCCTGGCTGCGCCGGCAGACCGTCGCCGCGGCCTGAGCGGCGCCTGGCGGCGGGCCGTGCGCGCACGGCCCGCCGAGCTGGTCAGGTGTTCAGCGCTGCCTCGGTGTCCGGGGCTGCTCAGGTGTTCGGGCGCTTGCCGTGGTTGGCCTTGCTCTTGGCCCGCGCGCGCCGCTTGCGCTTCTTCTTCGCCATGGCGTCCTCCCCTCCGTCAATCGAATGTGGAGTCATCGTGCCAGCCCGGGCCGGCGGGTGGTGACCGACCTGCCCGCGGGGCCCTCACCCCCGCCGTCCGTGTCGCCGTCCGTGGCGTCGTCCGCGTCCCGCCTGTTGGCCGCGTCCCGCCTGTCGGCCGCACGGTGGCCGTCGCCCCCGCCGTCGCCGACCTGCCCGACCAGGTGGACGTTCCCGGCGGACCCGGCCTCGGGGACCACCACGGCGCCCCTGCGTGAGCCGCCGTCGAGCACGTCGTTCGCGTAGGGATGAACGTCGGGCTCATCCCAACCAGCGTGGTCGTCGTGACCTGGCTGGTCGTCGTCGGCGAGGCGCTCGTCGTGGCCGAGCCGGTCGTCCTGACCGAAGTGGTCGTCGGAGCCGATCAGGCCGTCCGCACCGCCGTACCCCGCCGGCGGCGCGCCGGCCAGCGCCGCCTGGCGTCGGGCTCGCAGCGTGCGCCAGGCCCGCACCGGGGTCACGGCACCGAACAGCCCGAGCGCCGCGGCCATCGCGACGTCGCCGATGCTCACCACCGCCGGCGCCCCCGGAAAGGGCAGCGGAATGATGTCACTGAGCAGCCGCAGGCTCGTGCCGTCCCCGGCGGGGGTGTGGAAGGCCGAGGTGAGGATGTCGTCGATCGAAACGCCGGCCCGGCCCGCGCCCCACAACGACACCGGCATCTGCCCGCCGTTCGCCGTGATGACGGCGGCGTTGGCGATGATGCCGGTCACCAGCAGCCCGAGCCCGGGCAGTCGGTTGTTCATGCCGGCGAACAACGCGGCAAGCACCGCCGCCACGATCCAGGCGGGGCTGTGCAGCGCCGGGACGAGCCCGCCCACCGCCAGTACCAGGACCACCGCGGCGAACAACCACGGGCGCAGGACGTGGACGCGGGCGAGGGCGCCGAGGGTTCCGCCGCGGGCCAGGCCGACGCCCAGCCCGCACACCAGGGTCAGCACGAGAAGTACAAGCACATCCGTAGTCTGCGGGGTTACGCCGGACAGTCCCAACACCGGGCGGTCGAGTCGCCTCTGTGCTGCGGTGCGAACACACCTGTGGGCGCAGGGCAGTTGGTCCGGGTGACCGGGGGCACTAGGCTCTTGCCAGGTTCGACCCGCCGCTGAAGGGAGCCCGATGGCCGAGGAAGTCCGCGCGGAGATGGTGGCCAACGTCTGGAAGGTCGTCGTCGGTGTGGGTGACCCGGTGGCCGCCGGTGACGCCCTCGTCATCCTCGACTCCATGAAGATGGAGATCCCGGTGATCAGCGAGGATGGCGGCACGGTCGCCAGGATCGCGGTCCAGGAGGGCGATGTCGTCCAGGACGGCGACCTGATCGCCGTGGTCGAGCCGGTCGCCGCGGGCTGAGCCCCGCCCGGTTTCATCCGGGGTTGAAGTACCCGGGCCGGTCCATCCGGCCCGGTTCATCCCGGTTCATGCCGGCCCGTTCGGGCCGGCCCGTTCCGCCCGGCGCCCGGCGTGACCATCGGGCCCGCCGGGATCCGCGGCGAGCCGCTTGCGGGTCGGCCCCGCCGTCGGCTACGGGCTGCGTCGTGCCATGCCCTAAGCTGACGTTCGTGGACGCTTCGTTCTGTGACCGTTGCGGTCAGTTGGCCAGTGTGGGCAGTCATGAGGCGTGCGCGCGGGCCCGTGAGCTCGAACCCCCGCGTTACTGCCGGGTCTGCCGGCGGCGGATGGTGGTGCAGGTGACCCCCGCGGGCTGGTCGGCGCGCTGCACCGAACACGGCCTCAAGACGGCCACCAACGCCTGATTCCGCCCCGCCCGCCCCCCGCCAGCCCGCCCCCGGCCAGGGCCCGCGCCGCGCGCGAGCCGGCCGGCCGGAGACGGGCGCAGTCCTACAGCGTGGCCTGCAGCGACTTGATCGGCATGCTCAGGTCGGCGAGCATCTTCAGATCCGACTCGGCCGGCCGGCCCAGCGTCGTCAGGTAGTTGCCGACGATCACGGCGTTGATGCCGCCGAGCATCCCCTGCGCCTCCAGATCGCCCAGGGTGATCTCCCGGCCGCCCGAGTAGCGAAGGATCGTCCGGGGCAGAGCCAGCCGGAACGCGGCGATGGCGCGCAGCGCGTCGCGCGGCTGCACCGGCGGGTAGTCGCCGAAGGGGGTACCCGGCCGCGGGTTGAGGAAGTTCAGCGGCACCTCGTCGGGCTCCAGCACGGCGAGCTGGGCGGCGAGCTCGGCCCGCTGCTCCAGCGACTCCCCGACCCCCAGGATCGCGCCGCAGCACAGTTCCATGCCGGCCGCGCGCACCATCTCGCAGGTCTCCCAGCGCTCCTCCCAGCTATGGGTGGTGACGACCTTGGGGAAGTGCGAGCGGGACGTCTCGAGATTGTGGTTGTAGCGGTGCACACCGATCGCGGTGAGCTCGTCGACCTGTTCCTGGGTCAGCATGCCCAGCGAGCAGGCGACATTGATCTCGACGGCCGCGCGGATGGCCGCGACCCCCTCGCGGACCTGGGACATGAGCCGGGCGTCGGGTCCGCGAACGGCCGCGACGATGCAGAACTCGGTGGCGCCGGTGGCCGCGGTCTGGCGGGCCGCCTCGACCAGCGAGGGCACGTCGAGCCACGCCGAGCGCACCGGCGAGTCGAACTTGCCCGACTGCGAGCAGAAGTGGCAGTCCTCCGGGCAGCCGCCCGTCTTCAGGCTGATGATGCCCTCGACCTCGACCTCCGGCCCGCACCAGCGCATCCGGACCTCGTGGGCGAGCGCGAGGGCGTCGCCCAGGTACTCGTCGGGCAGCCGCAGGACGGCGAGCACGCCAGCCTCGTCGAGCCCCCGCCCGGCCTCGAGCACCTCACGCCGGGCGTGGGCAAGCAGAGCGGCCGGGTCCTGCCCGGCGGCGGCCGGCGCCGGCGGTGGCACCGTCGCCGGGGCGGTGTGCGCGGTCACGGGTGCGGTCACGGGGGCCTCCAGGCGGGACGTCGGCAGAGGAGATGCGCTCGGTGGTGGTGGGTCGGCTCGTCGTCGGGTGGGCTGATCGAACCGGTGTCTCGGTTCGGCTTGTCCGGTTTGCTAGTTGTATTGGGATTTGTCGATATTCGCGGGTGGGCTTGTCGTCGGATCGGTCGGAGCGCGCCCTCCATTGTCGAACCCGCGCCCGTTGCGCCGCCCGGTTTTCCCGCGCGACGTCGGGCACGTTCGTCACCCGCGTCCGTCCTCCGTGCATCCAGCGGGCCGGCAGTCGGCAGCCGCCGCCGGCCTCCGCCGGCCATCGGCTCCGCCAGCCATCGGCTCCGCCAGCCATCGGCTCCGTCGCCGCCTACCGCCTCCTACGCTCCCTTGCCTTTCTACAGGGACAATGCGGACGGGTAGGCCTGTGGAAACGCAAGGGAATCGCCCTATAGGGGGTGGCGTGCACGGAACTGCCGTGCACGGAAGGTACCGCCGAGGGCGGGTTCGAGTGACTGCCGGGCCGTCGCCAGGAACTCGGGCCGGCTCAGCAGGGCGGCGCCCGCCGGCAGGGCCCCGGCCAGCGGTCGGCCGGCCAGGTCGGTCAGGTCGGTCAGGTTGCTGCGGCAGGCCAGGTCCGGCTCGCGCGGCCAGGATCCGATGACGACGCCGGCGAGGTCGAGGCCGCGGTGGGCCAGCGCCTCCAGGGTCAGCGCGGTGGCGTTCAGCGCGCCGAGTCCCGCCGCCGTCACGACGAGCACCGGCGCCGCGAGCAGCCGGGCGAGATCGGCCAGGGTCGCGCCGTTGTCGTCGTAGCGCACCAGCAGACCGCCGGCCCCCTCGACGAGGACGAGGTCGTGGTCGGTGGCGAGCTTGCCGATCCGGGCCGCCACGTCGCCGAGGTCGACGGCGGGTCGTCCGGCCCGGCGGGCGGCGGCCGCCGGCGCGAGCGGGTCGGGGTAACGGGCCAGCTCGTGGACGTCGCGGATGCCCGCGAGCCCGGCGACCAGATCGACGTCTCCCAGCTCGTCGGGCCGGACCCCGGTCTGCGCCGGCTTGACCACCGCGACGGCGTGGCCGCGGTCGTGGGCGAGCGCGGCCAGCGCCGCGGTCACCACCGTCTTGCCGACCTCGGTGCCGGTACCGGTGATCACCAGCAGCGTCACCGGGCGGGCACCTCGGCGGCGAGGACCCCGGCGGCGGCGAACGCCTCGGTCGCGAGTGTCAGGTCGGCGTCGCTGAGATCGGCGCGGGCGGCCAGCCGCAGCCGGCTCGTGCCCGCGGGCACCGTCGGCGGCCGGAAGCAGCCGACCGCCACCCCGTGCGCCAGGCAGGTCGCCGCCGCGGCCACCGCCGGCTCCGGCTCGCCGACGAGGACCGAGACGACCGCGCCGGCCGGGCGCGGCGCCCCGGTGAGCGCGGCGAGCTCGCCGGCGCGGCGCCGGACCGCGGCGGGCAGCTCCGGATGGGCCCGCAGGTGCGTCAGCGCCGCCAGCGCCCCGCCGACGCTCGCCGGGGCGAGGCCGGTGTCGAAGATGAAGGCGCGGGCCGTGTCGATGAGGTGCTCGCGGACGGCCGCCGTGCCGAGGACCGCGCCGCCCTGGCCGCCGAGTGCCTTCGACAGGGTGACCGTGGCCACCACGTCCGGCTGGCCGGCGAGCCCGGCGGCGGCCAGCGCGCCGCGTCCGGCCGGGCCGACCACGCCGAGCCCGTGCGCCTCGTCGACGACGAGAACCGCCCCGTGGGCGCGGGCCGTGGCGTGCAGCTCGGCGAGGGGAGCGGCGTCGCCGTCGGCGGAGAACACCGACTCGGTCACCACGAGCGCGCGGCGCCAGCCGCCGGCGGCGAGGGCGGCGGTCACGGCGGCGACGTCGCCGTGCGGAGTGATGGCCACCCGCGCCCGGGACAGCCGGCAGGCGTCCACGATCGAGGCATGGTTGAGCGCGTCGGAGACGATCAGGTCGCCGGGGCCGGCCAGCCCGGTCAGGCAGCCCAGGTTCGCCGTGTAGCCGGAGGAGAAGACCAGCGCCCCGGCGAAGCCCACGTGGTCGGCGAGCGCCGCCTCCAGCTCGCCGTGCAGGGCGGTCGTTCCGGTCACCAGCCGGCTGCCGGTGGATCCCGTGCCCCACTCCCGCAGGGCGCGCGCCGCCCCCTCGACGATCGCGGGATGGCGGCCGAGGCCGAGGTAGTCGTTGCTGGCGAGGTCGACGCGAACCTGGGAACCATCCGCGGCGGGCGTCAGGGTGCGCGGGCGCAGCCGGCGGCGCAGGCCAGCCACCTCGCGGCTCCAGGCATGATCGGCAAGCCAGGCCAGCGGATCGGCCGCGGGCGGGTCGCCGGTGGGCTCGGTGGTGGTCTTCGCTACGCTTGCGGCGGTTTGTGGCTCCGTGCGCGTACCGGGAACCACGGCCGCGGCGGCGTTGTCGACGGTCACGACGGCGAGCGTACGGGCCCGGAGGGTCCCGCGGGGGTGCCCGCCAGCTCGCAGCCCCGGTCCGTCTGGCAGTCTGCGACCCGTGGGAACCCTCGCCGACATGCTGCGCGCGAGCACGGATCTCAGCGACGACGACATCGACCACCTGCACGCGCTCGTCGCGGACTGGGCTCTGCTCGCCGACCTCTCCTTCGCTGACCTGCTGCTCCTCGTGCCCGTCCGTTCCGGTTCGGGTTCGGGCCGGGGCCATACCAGCGGGACGGAGTTTCTCGTCGTGGCCCAGGTCCGACCCACGACCGGCCCGACCGCCTACCACAACGACGAGGTCGGCAGCGTCGTCATCAACCGGTGGGTGGTCCAGAACGCCTGGCGGGAGCACCGCATCGCCCGGGAGGGCGAGCCCGAGTGGGACGGCGGGGTGCCGGTGCGGACGGAGGCGATCCCGGTCCGCCACGGCGACGAGGTGATTGCCGTGCTCGCCCGCGACACCAACCTGGTCAATCCCCGCACCCCCAGCGATCTGGAGTCCTCCTACCTGCAGGGCGCCAACAACCTGGCCCTGATGATCGCCGAGGGTGCCTTTCCGTTCCGCGGGAGCTCGGCCGAGCTGCCGGAGTCACCCCGGGTCGGCGACGGGATGATGCGGCTCGACGGTGCTGGCAAGGTCATCTTCGCCAGCCCGAACGCGCTGTCGGCGTACCGCCGCCTCGGCTACACCGGCAACGTCACCGGGGAGGACCTGCGCACGGTGCACCGGGCGCTGAACCTGCCCGCGACCACGCCCGCCGTCTGGCATGCGATCGGCCGGCGCCGGCCGGTGGAGGTCGAGGCCGGGGTCGGCAGCACGGTGGTGATGTTGCGGGCGATCCCGCTGTTCCCCGGGTCCACCCGGGAGGTGCTCGTCCTCGTCCGGGACGTCTCGGATCTGCGTCGGCGGGAGGCGCTGCTGCTGAGCAAGGACGCCACCATCCGTGAGATCCATCACAGGGTCAAGAACAATCTTCAGACGGTGGCCGCGCTGCTGCGGCTGCAGATGCGTCGGACCAAGGTCGACGAGGCACGATCGGCCCTGCGGGAGTCGGTGCGCCGGGTGACCTCGATCGCGGTTGTGCACGAGACGCTCTCGCAGAGCCTGGGCGAGAGCGTGCCGTTCGACGAGATCGCCGACCAGATCACGTCGGTGACCGTCGACCTGGCGTCCACCGGTGCGCGGGCGAACACCCGCAGGTCGGGTTCCTTCGGGCGGCTGCCCGGTGAACTCGCCACGCCGCTGGCCCTTGTGCTTTCAGAGCTTCTGCAGAATGCTGTAGAACATGCGTTCGATGGCTCGGCGGGTTCGATCGAGATCCGCGTGCAGCGCCTGGTGGACCGGCTGGACGTCGTCGTCGCCGACGACGGGGCCGGCCTGCCGGAGGACTTCCAGCTCGAGCACTCGCCCCGGCTGGGGCTGCAGATCGTCCGTCAGCTCGTGCTCGGTGAGATGCACGGCACCATCCGGCTGCAGGCCGGTCCGGAGCGCGGCACCGAGGCGCTGCTGTCCATCCCACTTTCTGAAAGTTGAGTGTTTAGGGCGCGCGCGGGGGTATCCCCCAGGTTGTGTCCCTCGCTCGCGGCTGGTGTGGCGATGTCCCGCGCCCGTGGGCGGGGGGCGAAGGGGTCGTGGCGGGGGCCGAAAACATTACGGCCGCCCCGTCCGCGTCGCGCCGCATCGCTGCGGCGGACGCGCGGACAGAACGGCCGATGCTGCTGCCAGCCACCCCCGTGCCCGGGCACGGGTCATGGCATGGCGTCGTGCGGGGACCGCTGTGGTCCGCCGATAGTGCGAGGTCCGGCGGGCAGGATCTACCGCGGGTGGTTGGGGTGATGCGGACGTGGCACGTCCTTGGAGCCCCCCGGTCCTCGGCGCTGGGCCACCGGGGGTCGTGCACTCAGGCGGTTCGCACCCGCAGACGGACCTGGCGCTTGAGCGCCCGGCGTTCGTCCTCGCTCAACCCGCCCCAGACCCCGGAGTCCTGCCCGGTGTCCAGTGCCCAGTTGAGGCAGTCACTGGTGACTGCGCACCGCGCGCAAACGGCCTTTGCCTCTTCGACCTGGCGTTCCGCCGGACCGGTAGTACCGATCGGGAAGAAGAGCTCGGGATCCTCGTCACGGCAGAGCGCTCTGTGGCGCCAGTCCATGCGTCCAACTCCCTCTCTCGTCTCGGGCCACACTGCACATGAGACGCTTTGCGAGCCGCTACGGTTGTGCCGCGGATGAAAATTAAGTGAGCAGGTTGTCTGCTCGGCCCCGTCGGCGGGCCGTGGAGCGGGTTCCTGGCTGTCGGTGAGCCCGGGTGCACGTGCATCCACCTCGGACATTCGCCACCCTCCCACCGGAACGGGCAGGGGCGCAAGAACCTGCAACCGTCTTCACACCCTGCCTGGCCTGCACTTGTCCGGCAGGGACACAGATGGGCCACGGGGTGCGACCGTCTCCGACGGTTGCTGAAGCGCCACAGAAGTCCTGGTTGACAGGGGATGCGGTGGCATGGGCCGGCTGTCGTCGGGTCGGTTTGCGAGGCACACGGCGGGTTCTTCCCGATCAAGCGGCCGGCTTCATGCCATCTGGGCATCGGCGTTCGTCTGTGCGCATCCGGGTTACTCCGGTTACTCCGGCCGCGGCTGGGCGGCGTCCTCCCCGCCTGCCGTGACACGCTCGGCCCGCCGGAGATGGCAGGGTTGGGCCATGGAGGTTCTCGGTCATCGCGGTAGCAGGGTTCCTGGCCCGGAGAACACGGTCGAGGCTGTGGACGCGGCGCTGTGTGCCGGGGCGGACGGCGTCGAGATCGACGTCCGCCGCAGCGCCGACGGGGATCTGGTATGCGTGCACGACGCCCGGCTGTCCAAGCCGGCCGGGCGGGCGATCGTCCGGCAACCCACCGAGGCGCTGCGCGCCCGCGGCATCCCGTTGCTCGACGAGATCCTCGACGTCTGGGCCGGCCGCGGCCGGCTGATCTGCGAGATCAAGAACCAGCCCGGCCAGCCGGACTTCGACGCCCCCCGGGAGCGCACGGCGCGGGCCCTCGCCGAGCGGCTGCGTGCCCGGGGCTGGACGGGGCCACGGCCCACCGTGGCCGACCTCGACGCCGGCGCCGGCGGCATCACGGTGTCGTCGTTCGACTGGTTCGCCATCGAGGCCCTGCGCGACGCGGAGCTGGCCGTCACGACGGCGTTCCTGACGATGCCGCGGATGTCCGTCAGCGGCGGCCTCGCCTACGCGCGGTCCGCGGGCCACGCCGAGCTGCATGCCCACACCAGCGCCGTGCTCGGCTCGCCGGACGCGGGCGCCCGCGCCCGACAGGCCGGCGTACGCCTGGTGACGTGGACAGTCACCGCCGTCGACGCCGCCCGCCGGCTACAGGACGCCGGGGTCGCCGGGGCGATCTGCGACGACCCGGTCGAGATCCGCCGAGCCCTCGGCGCCCCGCCAACCCCGGGCACCTCGCCCGCCCCGGGCATCTCGCGTGGCGCGGACACGCCGCACGGGGTGGAAGCCCCCCAGGACGACTGAGGCGAGACGGGAACCACCCCTCCCCACTCCTGATCGTCCCGGCAGGGATTACGGCCGAAATGCGGCCACATCGTGTCGAGGAACAAGGGCGGCATTCCGGGCGCGGACCGTGCTCGAGCCTCGGCGCGATTCCGTACACGATCGATCACAGCGGCTGGCGGGCGCCCGAACGGTGCCCGGAATCCGGACCGTGGACGGCGGGTCGCCCGTCGGCGTGGGCTTCGGACGTACTCGTCCGACTCGTCTGACTCGTCCGAGAAATCGCGACACCTGCCGCCAATGCGGGCGGACCTGCGCAGGCCGGACCGTGTCGGCGGAGCCGCCGGGTGGGGTGGCCGGCGGGCAGGCCGGTCGGCGGGCAGGCCGGTCGGGGCCGAGGCGGCTGGTCAGGCGATGACGCGCAGGGCCCGCGGGTGGTGGGTGAGCGTGACGTCGACGTACTCGCCGAGGTACTCGCCGTCCATCTGCAGCGGCAGCGGGTGATCCGCGAGGAACCGGATCACGGCCGCGTCGTGGCGGCGCACGACGTTGCGCCCGTGCGGACCGCGCCCGTCTCCCAGGATCTGCGAGGCCGTGCGCAGCACGCTGGACAGCCGCACCCGGCGCAGCGCCAGCAGGTCCAGCCCGGTGTCGAACGACGCCTCGGGGCAGGCCAGCACCGGACGGGAGTTCAGGTAGGTCCACGGGCGGGTGTTGCAGACGATGCCGAGGGCGATGCGCTCCTCGGCGCTCCCGGCCGCCTCGGCGTCCGCCTGCCCGGAATCGGCCGGCACGCTGGCGTCGGCGGGGAGAGCGGCGTCGGCGGGGAGAGCGGCGTCGACGGGAAGGCTGTGGGCGTCGGTCGTCTCCAGGGTGATGGGCGGGGCGCCCCGATCGGCGCCGCGGGTCACCTGGCCCGCCGCCGTCCGCAGGAACAGGCCGGCGCTGTTGCGGCGCCCCTTGCGCCGCTTCTCCTCGGCCTGCGCGACCACCCGCGCGTCCAGCCCGATGCCGAAGCAGAACGTGAACCAGCGGCCCTCGTCGCCGTACTCGGCGCGACCGATGCTGATCCGGCGGCTGCGCCCCTCGCGCAACGCGTCCAGCAGCTCGCCGGTCGCCTCCACCGGCGAGGCCGAATATCCCAGGGCCCGAGCGAACACGTTCGTGCTGCCACCCGGCACCACCGCGAGCGCTGGCCCGTCGTCGATCGGGCCGTTCTGAAGCAACCCGTTGGTGATCTCGTTGACGGTGCCGTCCCCGCCGAGCGCGATCACCACGTCGACGCCGAGCTCGACGGCCCGCGCCCCCAGCTCGACCCCGTGGCCGCGGCCTTTGGTCAGCACGGTCTCCATCGCGACGTCCGCCGCGAGCGCGCTGGCGAGGACGTCACGAACACGTTCGGTTGTGGTGGTGGCGACGGGGTTGACGACCAGCAGCCCTCGCATGCCTCTACCGTAGTCCGCCCGCCCATCCCGGGCGGCGGCTGGGAAAACTCTCACATCGGTGAAACCGGGGGGCCCGGGTGTCAGCGTCGTCGCGATCGCCGGATCCCACACTCGGTCGCGAATCGGTACAAATCCCCTGCAACGGGCGCACGGGGGAGTCGGGTGACGGCGGAGTCGTGTAACGGCAACGGCGACCCCGTCCGCGCCCGGCTGGGCAGCGGGGCGCCGGGTCCGGGTCCGGGGCCGGGAGACCGGTCGGGCCGCCTGGGAGACCGTTCTGGTCGCCTGGGAGACCGTTCTGGTCGCCTGGAAGACCGGTCTGGCCGCTGGGAGACGTAGTGTCGGAACCATGGGATCCACGAGCCGTCCCGGGCAGCCGGCCGGCGGCCGGTTCGACGAGCTGCGTGAGGCCGCGCGCACGGCGTCCGTGCCGGCCTGGGTGGCGAGCGTTCTGCTTGCCGCCGAGGCGCTCGTCCTGTTGGCGCTGGGCGTCCTGCAGGTGCTGCGCGGATTCGGTTCCGACATCGACGACGTCGGGCGCGCCGAGACCGGTGGGGTTCTCGCGATCCTCGGCGCCGTGGGCGTGGCCGTGCTCGCGGCGGGAGTGCTGCGGCGCGGGGCGTCCTACCGGTCGCCCACGCTCGTCGTGCAGATCCTCTGCCTGCCCGTCGCCTGGGGGCTGGTGCAGGCCGGCGACTACGGCTACGGCATCCCGCTGTTCGTCGTCCCACTCGTGATTGTCGTGGCCCTGCTGGCCTCGGTCGGGTTCGGTCCGTCGGCCGCCAGCGCCCGCGGCCCCGCCACCCACGCGGGGCAGGACGAGGACGCCGGACGCGGCGACGGCAGGCAGGTGCCGCGGGGGCCGCAGCGTCCCTGAGACAGGCGCGGTACGCGTTCGTGAGGTTGTGGCGGTCCTGCGGCGGTACGCGACCTGGCGAGGCCAGATGACCGGAGCTCCACCAGATGACCGGAGTCGGAGGGGTCTAGCCGTCCTCGAGCAGGCCGCGGCGTAGCTGGGCCAGGGTCCGGGCCAGCAGCCGGGACACGTGCATCTGGGATATTCCGAGCTCGGTGGCGATCTGCGACTGGGTCATGTTGCCGAAGAAGCGCAGGAGCAGGATGCGCTTCTCCCGCGGCGGGAGCTTCTCCAGCAGCGGCTTGAGCGACTCGCGGTACTCCACGCCCTCCAGGGATTCGTCCTGGACGCCCAGGGTGTCCGCGACGGCGGGAGCCTCGTCGTCACCGGAGTCCGGCGCGTCGAGGGAGACCGCCGAGTAGGCGTTGGCCGATTCGAGCCCCTCGAGGACGTCCTCCTCACTCATCTGCAGATGCCGGGCGATCTCGCTGACGGTGGGGGAGCGGCCGAGTGTCTGGGACAGCTCGGACGTCGCCTTCGTCAGCGAGAGCTTGAGCTCCTGCAACCGGCGGGGAACCCGGATCGCCCAGCCCTTGTCGCGGAAGTGACGCTTGATCTCGCCGACGATCGTCGGGGTGGCGTAGGTGGAGAACTCCACCCCGCGCTCCGGGTCGAACCGGTCCACCGACTTGATCAGGCCGATCGTGGCGACCTGGACGAGATCGTCGAGCGGCTCACCGCGGTTGCGGAAGCGCCGGGCGAGGTACTCCACCAGCGGCAGGTGCATCCGGACGAGCTGGTCGCGGATGGCGGCGCGTTCCGCGTCGCCCTCGGGCAGCTCGGCGAGGCGCACGAACAGCGCCCGGGCCATCGCCCGGTCGGGAGAGTGGGTGCGTTCGGTGCCCTCGCGCTCGGGTTCGGCGCTCGGCGCCGGCTGGGCCGCGACCTCGGTGCCGAGGTCCGGCTCCTGGCCGCGCTCGGCGGGATGTTCGTCCAGGGCAGCCCCCCGCTGGCTCAGCGCGGCCACCGGGTCCACCGCGGGGGTGTCATGGGCGGCTGCCGTACGGGGCGGAGTCGGAGTTCTGCCGGTTGACGTCACGGTGTACCTACCGCGTCACCCAATGGTGTCTGGTCGGCCGCACCCGATCCGCGGACGTGTCCCGCCGGCGGCTCGCCGAGATCCGCCCGCACGCCCCGGCGTTTCTGCAGCGTGATGCTCACCTTGTTGCCCGGGCCGGTGGAGGTGTCCACATCCCCCGCGAGGGCCTTGAGCACCGTCCAGGCGAAGGTGTCCTCCGACGGGGGCTCGCCGTCGAGGCTCTCGACCGTCACCAGCACGTGCATCACCCCGGGCGAGAGCGTGAACGTGCAGTCGAGCGACGACCCGGGCACCGCCGAGACGAGCAGCAGCGCGCACGCCTCGTCCACGGCGATCCGCAGGTCCTCGATGTCGTCGAGGGTGAAGTCGAGCCTGGCCGCGAGGGATGCCGTGGCGGTGCGCAGGACAGTCAGGTACGCACTGGCCGCGGGCAGGGTGAGCGCGACGACGTCGCGCAGTCCGCCGGAGTGGGCGGTTTGGCTGTCGATGGTGTCGGAGTTCTCCGCGCCGCCGGTCGAAGGCGTCGGATCCACGTTCCTACCCCCAAAGAGCCTGCATAGTGCGAGGAGGAACCCTCGCGGGTGGTCCGCCGGCCGGAGCCGGCCGAACGATGATGTTGTGAATGACTGCCTTCCCGCTCACCGACGGCATCATGCATCTCCGCGGCGGCCGTGACGTCCCTCATGGCCGGTCGCGATCCGCTCCGTCGGCGGCCGGCGACGGCCACCGCCTCCACCGTACCCAGCCGCCGGTGGGTCCCGCAGGTCGGGTGATCGTAAGCCCTCGCCGTCGGCGCCCTTCCGTGCCTGGCCGGCGCCGGTGCCGACCAGGCACGCGGGGCCCAGAAACGGGGACGAACCGCCGGGTCGGGCCCCGATCCGGGCCGAAGCGGCGGGATCAGGCCGGATCGGCGGTGCCGGCGCCGGGGCGAGGGCGGCCCAGGGCGGCGAGATCGGTGAGGGCGTCGCCGTCCACCCGCCAGGTCGACCACCCGGTCAGCGGCCGCGCCGCCAGCGAGCGGTAGAACGCCTGCGCCGGCGTGTTCCAGTCGAGCACGGCCCATTCGAGCCGCCGGTAGCCGCGCTTGACGCAGACCGTGGCGAGTGCGGCGAGCAGCGCCCGGCCATGGCCGCCACGGCGGTGCTCCGGCCGCACGAACAGGTCGATCAGGTGCATGCCGGACTGGCCGGTCCAGGTGGAGAAGGTCGGATGCCAGATCGCGAAGCCCACGACGGGGGGTGGATGCGCCACCCCGGCCGGAAGCGCACCGCCGGTCGGGAGTGGGCCCCCGGACGGGAGCGGCCCCCCGGTCGGAAGTGGTCCCCCGGACGGGGGTGGTCCCCCGTCCGGGGTGGCACCCGCGGGTGGTTGGTCGGCCGTGGCCACGAGGCAGTAGGCGGCCGGGATCGGGCCGAACAGGGCGGCCTGCAGATCGGCCGGGGTCATGGCGACCCGGTCCGCTTCGCGCTCGTAGCCGGCGAGCGCCCGGACCAGCTCCAGGACGACCTCGACGTCCCCGGGGCCGGCCACCCGGATCATCGTGATCCGCCCGCCACGGCGCCGGCGGCGCGTAGCTCGTCGTAGAAGGCCAGGCAGTCGCGGTAGGCCGGCAGCAGGCCCGCCGACTCTGCCTCCTTCAGCGAGGGGGCCGAGTCGTCCTTCTCCGACAGCAGCGGCGTGAGATCATCGGGCCAGGGCAGCGCCAGATCGGGGTCGAGCGGGTTGACGCCGTGCTCGCGACCGGGGGTGTAAGGCGTCGAGCACAGGTAGGAGATCGCCGCGTCGTCGGTCAGCGCCATGAAGGCGTGCCCCAGGCCCTCCGAGACGTACAGGCCCCGCCGGTCGACGTCGTCGAGCAGGACCGAGGCGAAGGTGCCGAACGTCGGCGATCCGGTGCGGATGTCAACGACGCAGTCGAGCACCCGCCCGCGCACGCAGGTCACGTACTTCGCCTGACTGGGTGGCACCTGAGCGTAGTGCACGCCGCGAAGGGTTCCGGCCCGGCTGACGCTGTGATTGGCCTGCGACAGGGTCAGCGGATGGCCCACGACCTCGGCAAGCGCGTCGGAGCGGAACCACTCCAGGAAGGTCCCGCGGCTGTCGGAGTGCTGACGCGGGGTGAACACCCAGGCGTCTGGAACCGATAGTTCGCTGATCTCCACGACAGCGAAGGTACCGGTTCGACCAGTTGCCTCCCCGCAGGCCGGACCGTCGGGTCGGCGCGCGTTGGCGCGCAGGGGTGGCTCGTGCGGAGCGCCGGCTCCGATGATGCGGCCGGTGTCGTGCGCCGACGTCCACGGTGGGGGCAGCGGCGACGGTGGGGGCAGCGTCCACCGTGGGGTCTAGAGCACCTTGGACAGGAAGGCGCGGGTGCGCTCGTGCGTCGGTGCGGTGAGCAGGGTGGCCGGCGGCCCGACTTCGACGACCCTGCCGGCGTCCATGAAGACGACGGTGTCGGCCGCCTGGCGGGCGAACCCGAGCTCGTGCGTGACCACGATCATCGTCATCCCCTCGGTGGCGAGCTGGCGCATGATCTCCAGTACCTCGCCGACCAGCTCGGGGTCGAGCGCGGAGGTCGGCTCGTCGAACAGCATCAGCTTGGGGCGCATCGCGAGCGCCCGGGCGATCGCGACCCGCTGCTGCTGCCCGCCGGAGAGCTCGGCGGGGTAGGCGCCCGCCCGATCGGCGAGGCCCACTCGGGCCAGCAGCGCCCGGCCCCGTTCGACGGCCTCGGACCGCCGCTCGGCGCGCACCCGGACCGGGGCCTCGATGATGTTCTCCAGGGCGGTCAGGTGTGGGAAGAGGTTGAACCGTTGGAACACCATCCCGATCTCCCGGCGCTTGCGCGCGATGTCGCGGGGCCGCAGCTCCCGGATCCGCCCGCGGTGCTCGCGGTAACCGACGAGCTCCCCGTCGACCTCCAGCCGGCCACCACTGATCTGCTCCAGGTGGTTGATGCAGCGCAGGAATGTGGTCTTCCCGGAGCCGGATGGCCCGATCAGGCAGGTCACCTCGCCGGGGACCACGGTCAGGGAGACCTCCCGAAGGGCGACGTGCTGGCCGAACGACTTGCGCACCCGCTCGGCGCGGACCATCGGCACCGCGGTGCCGCTCACCGGCGCTCCCCGACGCGGGCCAGGGTTCCGCGGGCGAAGCGGCGCTCGAGCTGGTGCTGCCCGACCGTGAGCACCGAGGTCAGTGCGAGGTACCACAGCGCCGCCACGATCAACAGCGGGATTGTCTGGAAGTTGCGGGCGTAGATGAGTCGAGTGGCGTTGAGCAGCTCGTTGTAGGAGATCACGCTCACCAGGGAGGTCGTCTTGAGCATCGAGATGGTCTCGTTGCCGGTGGGTGGAATGATCGTCCGCATGGCCTGCGGCAGCACGATGCGCCGCAGCGTCAGCGCCCGGGACATGCCGAGCGCGGACGCCGCCTCGGTCTGGCCCGCATCGACGCCGTTGATGCCGGCGCGCACGATCTCGGCCATGTAGGCGGCCTCGTTGAGGCCGAGCCCGAGCACCGCCGCGGCGAACAGCGGCACGATGTGGTTGGCGTCGCCGGAGACGAAGCTCGGCCCGAACGGTATTCCGAGCGAAAGCCGGGGGTACAGCGCGCCGATGAAGCTCCAGAACAGGATCTGCACCAGCAGCGGTGTGCCCCGGAAGAACCAGATGTACAGCCAGGCGGCGCCGGCCACGACCGGGTTCGGCGACATCCGCAGGATGGCCAGCACGATTCCGCCGACGATCCCGATCGCCATCGCGATGACCGTCAGGTAGACGGTGGCCCACAGGCCGCGGAGCACCGGCTCGGCGAACAGGTAGTCGCCGACGGTGCCCCACTGGAAATTCCGGTTGGTGACGAGGGAGTGCACCCCCATCGCGGCGAGGACGCCGATGGCCACGCCGGCCGCCCACCGGCCGGGATGGCGTAGCGGCACGGCGTCGACGTCCACCCCGACCCCCGTCCCGGGCGCGGCGCCGGCCGCCGGCGCCGGCGCGGGATCGGTGGCGAGGGCGGGATCGGTGGCGAGGGCGGGATCGGCGGCAGGGGTGGGGTCGGTGGCGGGGGTGGTGGCGCCGCGCGGGGGCGGCGAGGCGTCCGCGGTCGTCATCCGGTCGCGCCGTTGATCCGCGGGGCACTGATGGCCCCGTCCCGGACCCCCCACCGGTCGAGGATCTTCGCGTAGGCGCCGTCGTCGATCAGCTTTGCCATGGCGGCGCGCAGCGCAGCGGCCAGGCCCGAGTTCTTCGGCACGGCGATGCCGTAGGGCGCGGTCCCGTAGGGCTTCCCCACAATCCTGATCTTTCCGCCGGACAGCTTCGCCTGGTAGTCGGCGACCGGCGAGTCCGCCATCGACACCTCGGCGCGGCCCGCGGTGAGGGCCAGGTTGGCGCCGTTCTGGTCGTCATAGTTCTGCACGGTGACCTTGGGCCTGCCCGCCGCCGTGCACCGGCCGCTCTGGTCGCCGGCGTCGGTCTGCTGGGTGGTGCCGGTCTCCACCGCCACCGTGCGCCCGCACAGGTCGGCCAGCGTGGCGATCTCCACCCCACCCTGGCCGCGGGTCATGAAGGAGGTGCCCGCGGAGTAGTAGGTCACGAAGTCGACCTGCTTCTGGCGCTCTTTGGTGTCGGTGAAGGACGACATACCGACGTCATATCGGCCGGAGGCGAGACCGGGCAGGATCGAGTCGAAGACCACCTGCGTGGGCTGGACCTTGAGACCCAGGACACCGCCGAGCGCGCGGGCCAGGTCGATATCCATTCCGATGATGGTTTTTCCGTCCGTGTCGAAGAACTCGTTCGGTGCGTAGGACGGGTCGGTGGCGACCGTGAGCGTCCCCTTGTCGCGGCTGCTTTGGGGTAGTTGACCTGCGATGACGTGGTCGGTGGCGGTTGTCGTCGCCGACGTGGCCGTGGTGTTGGAGTTGTCATCGCCACAGCCCGCCACGATCGTCAGCAGCGCGAGGCTCATGACCAGGGCAGATATCCTCGCACCATGACGAAAAACGCCGCTGTGCACTGATGACCTCCAGGATTCGGGTGGAGCGTTATGTGATGTGGGCGGTGTCCGAGTGCACCAAACCCTGATCATGTGACGTCTCCGCTACGCTCGCGCACCCGCTCCGTGTCGACATGTTTCGTTTGCGTTGCGATGGGGTTCGTCCGAGGTTCACCGTGGGCGAACCTTCGGCGAGAGCCCGACCGGGTCGGCGTGCGATATTGGAAGTAACCCCGGGCAACCCCCGGGCGCTCGTCCCGCTTCACGATCACCAAACATCGTGGAGTGGGGCCGCTCAGGCCCGCCCTCCCGCGGACACGGCACGCACGGAGGGCGGGCGTCTTGTAGCGCCGCCCAGGTGGTACCACGATCGCCCACGGGGCCACCGGCGGCATGTCCGAGGAGCAATCTCCGTGACCGCAACCACTGACCACTCGACCCTCGACTCCACCGCCGCGTCGGAACTGGCCGGGGTCAGCCCGCGCCCGTCCGACGACGATCCCGCCTTCGCCCTGCACCGCGGCGGTAAGATCGGCATCGCGCTCACCGTCCCCCTGGAGAACCGCGAGGACCTCTCGCTGGCCTACACTCCCGGGGTCGCGCGGGTGTGCACGGCGATCGCCGAGACGCCGGCACTCGCCGACGACTACACCTGGCGGTCCAACACCGTCGCAGTCGTCACCGACGGAACCGCCGTGCTCGGCCTCGGTGACATCGGCCCCCTGGGTTCCCTGCCGGTCATGGAGGGCAAGGCGGCCCTGTTCAAGCACTTCGGCGGCGTCGACGCCGTCCCGCTCGCGCTCGCCTGCACCGACGTCGAGGAGATCGTCGAGACCGTCGTCCGGCTCGCGCCGAGCTTCGGCGGGATCAACCTCGAGGACATCTCGGCGCCGCGGTGCTTCGCGATCGAGCGCCTCCTGCAGGACCGCGTCGACATCCCGGTCTTCCACGACGACCAGCACGGCACCGCGATCGTCGCCCTGGCCGCGCTGGAGAACGCCGCCAAGCTGACCGGGCGCACCCTCGGCGACCTGCGTGCCGTGGTGTCCGGCGCGGGTGCGGCCGGAGTGGCGGTGACCCGCATCCTGCTGGCCGCCGGCATCGGCGACATCGCGGTCGGTGACAGCCGTGGCATCATCTACCCCGGCCGCGACGCCCTCACCCCGGTGAAGGCCGCGCTCGCCGCCGAGACCAACTCCGCCGGCCTGACCGGTTCGATCACCGACGCGCTGCGCGGCGCCGACGTGTTCCTCGGCCTGTCCTCCGGGCAGGTGCCGGAGGAGGCGGTCGCCACCATGGCGCCCGAGGCGATCATCTTCGCGATGGCGAACCCGGACCCCGAGGTGGAGCCCGCGATCGCCCACAAGTACGCCCGCATCGTCGCCACCGGGCGCAGCGACTACCCCAATCAGATCAACAACGTGCTGGCGTTCCCCGGCGTGTTCCGCGGTGCGCTCGACGTGCGGGCCAGCCGGGTGACGGAGGGCATGAAGCTCGCCGCCGCCACGGCGCTCGCCGACGTGATCGCCGACGAGCTGGCCGAGGACCTCATCATCCCGAGCGTGTTCGACCCCCGGGTGGCCCCGGCCGTCTCGGCGGCTGTCGCCGCGGCCGCCCGGGCCGACGGGGTCGCCCGGCGCTGAGGAAGGTCCACGACGGTCGGGAACCCCGCAGGTAGCCGCCTGCGGGGTTCCCGGGCCCGCAGGCGGGCGGCCTCAGACTCGACCGCACCCCTGGCACGGCCGGTGCTCGACGGCGTCGTCGAGCGGGCGCAGCGTCCCGCAGCCCTTGTAGGAGCAGCAGACGAAGTCCGCCGACATGACGGTGATGACCGGCGTGCCGTCGACCATGACCGTGGCGGGTGCCTCCGGGATCGGGATGATGCTCCGGCGGCGAAAGCTCAGCCGCCGGTGCGCCCCGCGCCGAGGGGGCGTCTCTGACGGGTCGTCCCGGGTCACCACGGTTTGTTCACCGCACCGTCCACGCTTGTCGTACCCACGGCGATGAGTTCAGCACAACGGACCGTGGGACGCGCGGCCCGGGGCGGATGATCCCTGTTCGTCGGAAATGGCCTCGGCATCCCCCTTGCGGCCGCCTTGAGTTGCTCGCGCCCGCGGCCGGGCGGCCGTAGGTTCGTGGGGTGCTCGCAGCCGCCGCGATCTCCCTGCATCCCGATGCCCCTCTCGATGGTCTGTCCATCGGCGAGCAGCCTGAGCCCGCGCCGCCGGAGGAGTGGGCCACCGTCACGGTGCGGGCCGCCTCGCTGAACCATCACGACCTCTTCAGTCTGCGTGGAGTGGGTCTGCCGGCCGACCGTCTCCCGATGATCCTCGGCTGTGACGCCGCCGGGGTGACCGCCGAGGGGGAGGAGGTCGTCGTGCATGCGGTGATCGGTGATCCGGCTGCGGGGGCCGGCGACGAGACGCTGGACCCGCGGCGAACCCTACTGTCCGAGCTGCATCCGGGCACCCTCGCCGAGCGGGTCGCGGTGCCCCGGCGCAACCTCGTGCCGAAGCCCGCCGGGCTGACGTGGGAGGAAGCGGCGTGCCTGCCGACGGCCTGGCTCACCGCCTACCGGATGGTGGTGTCCCGGGCCGGCCTGCCCGCGGGCGGCGGCGGGACGCTGCTCGTCCAGGGAGCCGGCGGCGGGGTGGCGACCGCCGCCCTGCTGATCGGCAAGGCCGCGGGGCACACCGTCTTCGTGACCTCCCGGGACACCGGCAAGCGGGCGCGGGCCACTGCCCTCGGTGCCGACGGGGTGTTCGAGTCCGGCGCCCGGCTGCCGAAGCGGGTCGACGCCGTCATCGAGACCGTCGGTGCGGCCACCTGGAGCCATTCGGTCAGGTCCCTGCGGCCCGGCGGGCGCATCGTCGTCTCCGGCGCGACCAGCGGCCCGAATCCGCCGGCCGAGCTCACCCGGATCTTCTTCCTGCAGTTGTCCGTGGTGGGCTCCACGATGGGCAGCCGGGAGGAGCTCGTCGATCTGCTCGCCTTCCTGGAGCGCACCGGCATCCGCCCGCCGGTGCAGGAGGTACGCCCGCTGTCCGCGGCGCGCGCGGCGTTCGAGCAGCTCGCCGACGGGGATGTCTTCGGCAAGCTGGTGCTCACGCCCTGAGCGCCCGGCCGGCTCAGAGGTCGGCGTCGTCGTCGGGGCGGGCCAGCCAGGTGGCAAGGCGTTCGACGGCTTCTTCGAACTCCGGGTGGACGTCGACGAACGCCCGCAGCGAGTCGGCGAGTCCCTCGTAGGTCACCGTCTCCGCGCCGCGGCGGTCGGCGAGCTCCTCGATGCCTCGGTCGGTGAAGTACATCCCCGCTCCCGTCGTTCCCGGCGGCGTCTCGGGTCCCGCCGTCCGGCCGGATCAGCGGACAGGACGGCCCCGGCAGAGCCGGGACCGTCCGTCATCCTCGTCGATCTGTCGGTGCGTGCCCGGTCGCTCAGTCCTCGAACGCGGCCTCGACGAGGGCCTGCTGCTCGCGCTCGTGCACCCGCGACGAACCCGACGCCGGGGCCGCCGCCGCCCGCCGGGAGATCCGGCGCAGGCGGATCCCGCCGGGCAGGAACTCGCCGAGGTTGAGCGCCATGTGCGGGTAGGCGCCCTGGTTCGCCGGCTCCTCCTGCACCCAGACGACGTCGGTGAGGTTCGGGTAGCGCTCGAGTGCCTTCGCCAGCTCCGGCCCGGGAGTCGGGTAGAGCTGCTCGACCCGCAGCAGCGCGAACCGCTCGGCGTCGTCGTGCCTGCCCCGGGCGGCGGCCAGGTCGTAGTAGACCTTGCCGGCCGAGAGCAGCACCCGGCGGACCGTCGACGGGTCGGTGACGAAGTCGTCGGGGATCACCGGCTGCCAGCCACCCTCGGTCAGTTCCGCCACCGTCGAGGTGGCGGCCTTGAGCCGGAGCATCGACTTGGGCGTGAAGACGACCAGCGGGCGCCGCACCGGCGAGAGGGTCTGCCGGCGCAGGAGGTGGAAGTAACTGGCGGGGGAGGACGGCGCCGAGACCGTCATGTTGTTGTCCGCGCACAGCGACAGGAACCGCTCGATGCGGGCGGAGGAGTGGTCCGGCCCCTGGCCCTCGTAGCCGTGCGGGAGCAGCAGCGCCAGCGCCGAGCGCTGGCCCCACTTCGCCTCGCCCGCGCTGATGAACTCGTCGATGATCGACTGGGCGCCGTTGGCGAAGTCGCCGAACTGGGCCTCCCAGAGCACCAGCATGTCCGGCCGGGCGACCGCGTAGCCGTACTCGAATCCCATCGCCGCGAACTCGCTGAGCAGCGAGTCGTAGACGTAGAAGGTGCCGACGCCCTCGTTGTTCTCGGTCCCGTCGACGCCGTACCGCAGCGTCCGCAGCGGGGTGTGGTCCTCGGCGCTGTGCCGGTCGACCAGCACGGCGTGCCGCTGGCCGAAGGTGCCACGGCGGCTGTCCTGCCCGGTCAGGCGGACCGACCGGCCGTCGAGGATGAGCGTGCCGAACGCCAGGGTCTCGGCGAGCGCCCAGTCGATCGCGTCGGTCTCGACCATCTGGGTGCGCCGCTCGATCTGGGGGCGCAGCCGGGGGTGGACGGTGAAGCCGTCGGGCAGGTTGACCTGCGTCTCGACGACCTTCTTGACGGCCTCGGCGGAGACCGCGGTGCTGACCGCGGCGGCCGCGGCCGCCTCCTCCGGGGTGGTGACGATCCGCGGCTGCGGCGCGGTGCCCGACGGGGTGGTGTCCCGGGTCTGCGCGAACGCCTTCTCCAGCTCGGCGCGGTAGGACTTCATCGCCTGCTCGGCCTCGTCGCGGGTGATGTCCCCGCGGCCGATCAGCGCCTCGGTGTAGAGCTTGCGCACCGAGCGCTTGCTGGCGATGGTGTCGTACATCAACGGCTGGGTGAACGACGGCTCGTCCATCTCGTTGTGGCCGCGCCGACGGTAGCAGAGCAGGTCGATGACGACGTCCTTGTTGAACGCCTGGCGGTACTGGAAGGCCAGCGCCGCCACCCGCACGCACGCCTCGGGGTCGTCCCCGTTGACGTGGAAGATCGGGGCCTGCACCATCCGAGCGACGTCGGTGGCGTACACCGAGGACCGGCTCGACTCCGGCGAGGTGGTGAACCCGACCTGGTTGTTGATGACCAGGTGGATGGTGCCGCCGGTGCGGTAGCCGCGCAGCTGGGAGAGGTTCAGCGTCTCGGCGACGACCCCCTGCCCGGCGAACGCGGCGTCACCGTGGACGAGGATCGGCAGGACGGTGAAGCCGGCCGTGCCCTTGTCCAGGATGTCCTGCTTTGCCCGGACGACGCCCTCGGTGACCGGGTCGACGGCCTCCAGGTGCGACGGGTTCGCCACGACCGAGACGGGCACCTTGCGCCCCTCGCGGCCGGTGTACACGCCCTCCGCGCCCAGGTGGTACTTCACGTCGCCGGAGCCGTGCGCCGTCTGCGGGTCGAGGTGACCCTCGAACTCGGCGAAGATCTGCCGGTAGGACTTGCCGACGATGTTGGCGAGCACGTTCAGCCGGCCGCGGTGGGCCATGCCGATGACGACCTCGTCGATGCCGGCGTCGGCGGAGCGCTCCAGCACCTCGTCGAGCGTCGGGATCGTCGACTCGGCGCCCTCCAGCGAGAAGCGGCGCTGGCCGACGTACTTCGTCTGCAGGAAGGACTCGAACGCCTCCGCGGCGCCGAGGCGCTCCAGCACGTGCAACTGCTCGGCCGGGTCCGGACGCTCCGCGGACCGCTCGACCCGGGCCTGGATCCAGGCCCGCTCGTCGGGCTCCTGGATGTGCATGTACTCGATGCCGACCCGGCGGCAGTACGAGTCGCGCAGGACGCCGAGCACGTCGCGCAGCGACATCGTCCGCTGGCTCGCGAACCCGCCGACGGCGAACTCCCGGTCGAGGTCCCACAGCGTCAGCCCGTGGCTGATGATGTCCAGGTCGGGGTGGCTGCGGATGGCGAACTCGAGCGGGTTGGTGTCGGCCATCAGGTGACCGCGCACCCGGTAGGCGTGGATCAGCTCCAGCACCCGGGCGTTGTGGTCGAGGTCGCCCTCGTGCACCACGGGCATGTCCGCGACCCAGCGGATGGGTTCGTACGGCACCCGCAGCGACTGGAAGATCTCGTCGTAGAAGCCGTCCTCGCCCAGCAGGAGCTGGTGCATCCGGCGCAGGTACTCGCCGGACTGGGCGCCCTGGATGATGCGGTGGTCGTACGTGCTGGTCAGCGTGATCGTCTTGGAGATCGCGAGCCGGGCCAGCGTGTTGGCCGCGGCGCCGGAGAACTCGGCCGGGTACTCCATCGCGCCGACGCCGATGATCGTGCCCTGGCCCTCCATCAGCCGGGGCACCGAGTGCACCGTGCCGATGCCGCCGGGGTTGGTCAGGCTGATGGTGACGCCGGTGAAGTCGTCGGTGGTCAGCTTGTTGGACCGAGCGCGGCGGACCAGGTCCTCGTAGGCGACCCAGAACTGGCTGAAGTCCAGCGTGTCGGCCTTCTTCACCGCGGCGACGACGAGCTGGCGGCCCTTCGGGGTCACCAGGTCGATGGCCAGCCCGAGGTTGACGTGCTCCGGCTGGACGAGCGCCGGCTTGCCGCCGACCTCGGCGTAGGAGGCGTTCATGGCCGGGTTGCTGGCCAGCGCCTTGACCATCGCGTAGCCGATGATGTGCGTGAACGACACCTTGCCGCCGCTGGAGCGGGCCAGGTGCCGGTTGATGACGATGCGGTTGTCCGCGAGCAGCTTCGCCGGGAACGCCCGCACCGACGTGGCGGTCGGGACGTGCAGCGACGTCTCCATGTTGCTGACCACGCGGGCGGCCGCGCCGCGCAGCGGCGTGGTGGCCGAGCCCTCCGCGCCGGCGGGGGCGGGTGCCGGCTGCTTGGCGGCCGCGACGGGCTTGGCGGCTGCCGGCTTCGCAGGCGCGGAGGGTGCGGGCGTGGCGGGCTTCGCGGGCGCCGCCGCGACGGGCTTCGCGGGCGGGGCCGGAGTAGGCACGGACGCCGGAGCCGCGGGCGGGGTAGGCTTCGCCGCAGACGGCGCCGTGTGGGAGACCTCACCGTCGGGTGAGATCCCGCTTGGTGCCACCTCCGCGGCGGGTGCATCCGCGCCGGGGCCGGCCGGCGGCGCGGTCGGCCGGTAGTCGGAGAGGAACTCCTGCCACTCCGGCGACACGCTTTGTGGATCTTCGAGAAACTGCTGGTAGATCTCGAAGACCAGCCATTCATTGGGTCCGAAGTCAGGTCCTGACGCAGGAACCGTCGGTGCTGTCACGGGGCCATTCGCCTCTATCCACGGTCTCACTTCACGGCCTCCGAAAGGCCCTTCTGCCACCGTCTGCTCAGGCTACCCGCTCTGGACACCCAGGGCAGGGGCGGGCCTGCCCGGTCGGGTCATAGGCACGGTGCGTGCCGGTTCGATGCCGCCCTGCCGCCCACGTGGCCGGTATGTGCGTGGGCGGTCGGCAGCGGAGGGTGACTCGCCCGGCCTTGGTGGCCCCTACCCGATGCGGGCCGTTCGTCCGGTTTCCCGCGCGGGGAACACCCGGGGCGGTCCATCCGTTAAGCTAAGTGTCGCCGGCCCGCATCATGGCCCCCGGACCCAATAAAAGTCGCTTCGAGCGACCTACGCCCGTGAGGCGACCTGGCGGGCCGGCGTCTACGTGGTTCGGATAATGCAGCTCGCCCCGGCGGATCGCCGGGGCGATATCTGCTGTTCGGACCTGCTCACCTGCACCGAGGTGGCCTCCTGCCCGCCCGGCGAGACCGTCCGCCAAGATGCGGTGGCCGGCCGGGCGGTTACGCCGCCGAGCCCTCGGTCACCTGAAGTGATTCCATCCTCCTCGGCCGGCGGTCGGCTGCCCGGCCAGGGTCACGCCCGTTCCGGGCAGCACCAGCCCGATCCGTTCACAGCCCCCGGGGATGGCCGCGGACGGAGGCAGGCAGGCGACGAGCGCGTGGTCCTCGCCGCCGGTGAGCACCCAGTCCAGCGGGTCCGCCCCCAGCTCGGCGGCGGCCGAGCGCAGCGGAGCACCGCCGGCCAGGGCGGTCAGGCCGGCCAGGTCGAGATCGATTCGCATCCCCGAGGCGGCGGCGATGTGGCCGAGGTCCTGGACCAGGCCGTCCGAGACGTCGCACATCGCGTGCGCGCCCGCCGCGGCGAGCGCCGGGCCGAGCGGGTAGGGCGGCCGGGGCCGCCGGTGCGCCGTGACCAGCCCCGCCCAGCCGGCGTCCGCGCCCTGGCCCAGGCCCGCGGTGAGCAGGGCCAGGCCCGCCTCGGCCCGCCCGAGGGAGCCGGCGAGCACGACCACGTCGCCCGGTCGGGCCCCCGAGCGCAGCACCGGCGCCCGGCCCTCGAGATCACCGAGAGCGGTCACCCCCAGCATGATGGAGTCGGCGGAGCTGATGTCGCCGCCGGCGACGGTGGCCCCGGCCCGGGCGCACTCGGCGGCGAGCCCGTCGGCCAGCGCCAGGGCCCAGTCGACGGTGAGATCACCGGGCGCGGCGAAGCCGACGAACAGCCCGGTCGGTCGGGCGCCCATCGCCGCCACGTCCGCGAGGTTCTGCGCCGCGGCCTTGTGCCCGACGTCCAGGCCCGACGACCAGTCCCGCCGGAAGTGGCGGCCCTCCAGCAGCAGGTCGGTGGTGACGACCACCCGGGCGTCCGGCGCGGCCAGCACCGCGGCGTCGTCGCCCGGGCCGACGAGGACGTCCCGGCCGCGGGCGAAACGGGCGGTGATCGCGCGGATCAGCTCGAACTCGCCGAGATCCCGCAGCGTCGCGGTCACGGCGCGCCGGCGCCGCGCAACGACCGGGCGCCGCGGAGGGTGGCACCGAAGCGCCGGTGCCGCCTGCCCGACCGCCTCCGCACGCCCCTGGACCTCCCACTCACCGGCCCAGCACCCCCTCCCGACGGAATGACCGTGATCGCAACATCCACGTCACCTTTTCGTCATGTGCCACTGAAAATCTGACGCGCGTGCATGACCAGCCCTGTCCTTCTGCATGTCGCGTCCGGCCCACCGGGACTCCGGGGGCCGGTCGCCCGCGCGTCCAGGCTCGTCACGGCGGGAGCCCGCCCGGCCGGCATCGGGCCTGGTAGGCCCGCCTGTGGCGCTGCAGCCAGGCCGGGGCAAGATCGAGGGAAAGCACTATCTGCCCTCCACCCCCGAGACCGTCACATGGGGCGAGCTGCCCAACGCACTGACCAGGCCCGTGCTCAGCGTCGACTCCGGCGCCGCGGTCACCTTCGACACGGTCAGCCCGGAGGGGATCCTCGGCGACCAGGGCCGTGACCCCGACGCCTTCCTCGCCGACCTCGGCGTGCCGGCATCGGAGGTCCTCGCCGACGCCCGGGCCATCGCCGCCTCCGGCCTGCCGCACCGGTTCGGCGTGGACGCCCCGCACATCGTGACCGGGCCGGTGCTCATCCGTGGTGCCCAGCCCGGTGACGTGCTGCGCGTCGACGTCCTGTCGCTGCACCCGCGGGCCCGGTACGGGATCATCTCCTCCCGCCATGGCGCCGGCCTGCTCGCCGGGGAGTTTCCGGAGGGCAGCCCGCCCGAGCCGGACGCCGACGCGCGGCACTGGCAGCGCTTTCGCACCGTCACCACCTTCTGCGCCGTCGAACGCCGCCGCGGTCGCCTCTTCGGCTCGCTGACGAGCACGAGCGGCGGACGAGCCCGCTTCCCGCTGGCTCCGTTCCTGGGCGTCATGGCGGTCGCGGTGGACAGTACCACCGAGGTCATTCCCTCCACCTCGGTCGGCCTGCACGGCGGCGCTCTGGACTGCCGCGATCTCGGCACCGGCGCCCGGCTCTACCTGCCCGTCCAGGTCGCCGGCGCGCTGTTCGCCGTCGGCGACCCGCATTACGCCGTCGGGGACGGGAAGATCGGCGCGACGGCCCTGGAGGGCCCGCTGCGCGCGACGCTGCGCCTGACGGCGCTGCGGGAGGCGGCCGCCCGCGCCGCCCTGGGCGCGCTGCGTGAGCCGTTCGTCGAGACCGACACCGTGTGGGTCACCGTGGGTCTCGACGCCGACCTGACCGAGGCGATCCGCCGCGCGACCCGTTCGGCGGTGCTGTTCCTGCAGAGCCGGGTCGGGCTCGAACGCGCGGAGGCACTGGCCTACCTGTCGGCGGCGGCGGACATCGGGGTGTGCCGGATCGGGCCCGGGGCCCAGACCGCGTTCTGCCGCATCCACCGGGCGGACTTCACGGAGCCGACGGCGGCGAAGCCCCGGTTGCACCGGCCGCCGTTCGCCCGCATCGTCGGCGCCGCCGGCGTGGAGGAGGCTGCCGGCGTGCAGGACGTTGCCGGCGAGGGGGACGTGGGCGGCGTGCAGGACGTTGCCGGCGAGGGGGACGTTGCCGGCGAGGGGGACGTGGGCGGCGAGGGGGACGTGGGCGGCGTGGCGGACGTGGGCGGCGAGGGGGACGTGGGCGGCGACGGCTCCGAGCGCGCCCCCGAGCCGGTCGGCGTGGCGGACGGGTCTGCGCAACCGGTAGGCGGCGAGCGGCCTGCCGGCGAGCCCGGCGGGGTCGAGCCGCAGCAGGCAGGTGCGCCCCGATCCCCCCGGGCCGGGACGACGCGCCCGGGGCCGGCCGACCGGCGGGGCCGACCGCCGGGCCGATGAGTCAGTCGGTCGAGGCGCCGGTACCCGGAGAGCGCCGGGCACCCGCCGGATCGCGCCGCTCGGTCGGCGCCGGCGCGTCGTCGAGGCCCTCCAGCTCCGAGAGCGCGATCGGGCGCCAACGGTGCAGCAGTTCGTCCGCGCCGGCGCGGACCGGTCCGCGGGCGGCGGCCGGGCCGCCCGGCGTTCCTTCATCGTCGCGGCCGGCCCGCTCGACCGGGGCCGGGGCGATCCCGGCGGCGGCCAGCCGCGGCCACAGCGAGGCCAGCGCCGCCTCGGGGTCGAGCTCGAAGTCGGACTGGCGGACCCGCCAGAACCGCCACCCCGCCCGGCGCAGCTCCCGTTCACGGTCGAACTCGCGGGCGATCTCCGCCGGCCCGGGGCCGACGTCGCCGTCGCACTCGACCGCGAGCCGGGCCCGCCCGCCCGCCACGACCAGGTCGACCCGCCGGCCGTTGACCTCCACCTGGGGCGTGACGAGATAGCCGCGGCCGGCGAGGTGGCGGAACACCCGCTGCTCGAACAGCGAACCGAAGGCCGGATGGGGGCGGTCCGTGGCCACCTCGGCGAGCGGCGGCGCCAGGCCGGGCAGCGGCGCGACCGGGCGCGCCGCCGACAGCACATAGCTGAGGTAGCTGTGGCGCAGATCCTGGTGGTCGAGGTCGGCCGGCGACACCGAGTGGAACAGCCAGACCTGGTCGCGTGCCCGGGAGGCCGCGACGTTGAACCGTCGCTGGTACTCCAGGCGGGTCAGCGGGACCGGCTGGTCGCCCGGCGCGACGACCAGCGACAGGAACACGACGTCGCGTTCGTCGCCCTGGAAGTCGGCCGGCGTGCCCACCCGCAACCGGCGGCGCAGGTGCTCGGCGGCCGACATCCGCTCGGCGAGCTGGTCGCGGATCAGCGTGGCCTGCGCGGTGCCCTGGGTGACCACGACCCCGAAGCTGAGCCCGGTGTAACGCGGGTCCTCGGCGCAGGCCAGGACCTGCGCGACGAGCGCCTCGGCCTCGGCCGGGTTGCGCGGTCCCGCCGGGGTGGCAGTGGTGAACCCGTGCGGGACGAACCGCGCGACCAGCGGCGTCAGCCGGTCCGCGCCGAACTGGCGCAGCGGCAGCAGCGGCGCGTCCCGGTAGAACATCGCCGACGACCACTCGATGATCTCGGGCATGCAGCGGAAGTGCTCCCGTAGCCGGATCACCTCGCCGAAGCGGGTCCGCAGCAGGCTGAACAGGCTGGACCGCGGGGTGAAACCGACGCGCAGCCAGGCCGGCACGTCCGGCAGCAGGGCGTCGAGCCGGTCGAGGACCGGGTCGAGCTCCTGCGCCGGGTCGACCGGCGGGGTGCACTGGCGGTCGTCGCCGACGACGATCACGCGGGGCGCCAGCCACAGCAGGAACAGGCTGTCGAGCCCGGCCTGGCTGCCCTCGTCGACGATGACGACGTCGAAGCTGTCGCGGACCGCGGGGATGGTCGACAGCACCTCCCGGATCGGCATCACCCAGGCCGGCACCGCCGTCTGGGCGATCTCCATCGCCTCCCGGGCGGCCTGCCGGTAGCGCTCGGCGTGCCGACCGGCCAGCGTGCCGCCGGCGGCGACGGTGTCGGCGTAGGCGCGCAGCGCGGCTGACTGCTCGGCGCCCATCCGTTCCAGGCAGTGCTTCCAGGCCTTCGCCCCGGCCAGCTCCGCGGTGGCCGCGGCGAGGACATCCTCGGCCGCGTCGAGCTGGGCGTCCAGGTCGACGGGCGACGCCGTGGTCGCACCGTCGGGAACGCCGTCGCCGCGGGGCTCGCCGCCGGGAGCGCCTACGGAACCCGGGGAGCCGGCAGGGACGTCGGGACGGGCGGCTCGGGCCAGCCAGCTTGCCGCGACGGCCCAGGCCCAGGCGGCCGAGAACGACGCCAGCCGGGCCGGCCACGGATCATCACCGCCGTCCTCGCGCCCTCGCGCGCCGCCCGGGCCGCCGTCGGGTCGGGCGGATCCGTCGATCGTGGCGGCGGTCAGGAGATCCGCCAACGCGGGATGGGCCGCCCGCAGCCGGCGGAGCAGCGCGGCGCGCCGGGCGGCGGCCTGCCCCCGGGTCACCGCGGCGTCGAGCTCGGCGCGGGCGGTGGCGTAGGCGTCGGCGTCGCGGGTCCGGGTGGCGGCGGCCACGGCGCCGAGCTCGGCGGCCAGCGCGGTGGGGGCGTCCGGGGCGGCGGCGAGCCGGTCGTACTCGTCGGCGAGGTCGGCCAGCGCCCGGTCGGCCTCGGCCGCGGCCGCCATCGTTGCGAGCGCGGCCATCGCCGCGGCCAGATCCCGCGCGTCCGCGGCGGAGTCGATCGTGACCGGCTGCCCGGGCGCCGCCGTGGCGGCGAGGGCCACGACCCGGTCCCGCGCGGCCACGACGGCGTCGATTCCCTCGACGGCCTGCTGCCCCTCGACCAGTCGGGACAGTCGGACCTCGAGCGGATCATCGGGCCGCGGCGGGCGGCCCACCAGGGTCCAGCCGCGACCGGCCGCCTCGACGGCGAGCTCCGCCCGCAGGCGGGTCAGCACGACGTCGAGCAGTTCCGGGGTTGTCGGCGCGACCCCGTCGACGGTCACCTGGCGCAGCAGCGCGTCGGCCTCCCGCTGGACCTTCGGCTTGAAGCGACGCCGGAGCTCGGCGCCGCCGTTCAGATGGGCCCGCAGCGCCTCGGCGCGAGGGAGCAGGGCGGCGGGATCGAGCTCGGCGCTGCCCCGCTCGGCGCTGCCGGGTTCGCCGCTGCTGGGCTCGCCGTCGCCGTCGCCGTCGCCGTCGCCGTCGTCCGCGGCGCGGGCCGGATCCGTGGGGGCGGCGTCGGTGAAGGGCAGCACCACGGCGTGCAGGCCGAGGTCGTCGACGTGGCGGGCCGCCTGCGCGATGAGCGGCGCGGCGGCGCTCACCTTGGCCCAGAGCAGGCGGTCTCGCCCGGCGAGGGCATCGTCGAGGGCGGCGGGGATCCAGTCCCGGTCCGGTCCGCGGGCGCCGTGCGCGGCCAGGTCGTCGAGGGCGCGGACAAGCGCGGTCACTGCGGCCCGCAGTGGGTCGGTCGGCGACGGTCCGGGGCCGGCCGTGGCGATCTCGTCCAGGAGGGCGCGGGCGGTGGCGGTGACCCCGGCCCGGGCCGCCTCGGCCGCCTGCCGGGCCGCGCGGTCCGCGGTCACCAGTGCGGCGAAGCGCGCCGCGGCCAGGACCGGCGGTACCGCACCGATCGGGACGTCCGAGGCCGGGTCGTCGTCGGCGGCGCGCAGCAGGGCGTACAGCTCCACCGCCTCGGCGTCCGTCAGCGGCGCGGGCTGCTCGTCGCCGGTCCGCGCGGGCGGCACGGGCAGCGGCAACCAGCCGTAAGTCCCGCCACCGTCGCGAACCCGGGCGGCGATGCTGGCCCGGGTTCCCCCCCATCCCGCGGCGCCGACCTCGCTGTCCGGATGCACGGCGAGCTCGGCGGCCCGCGCGCCGCGGGCCCGCTCGGCGAGCTCGGCCCGGGCACGCAGCGCCTCGGCCCGCCGCCGCGCGGCCTGCTCGATCCGGCGGTCGAGCGCCTCGGGATGGTAGACCGCCTTCTCCGCGGCCAACGCGCTGACGCTCGCGGCGAGTTCGGGCGAGCCCACCCCGTCCATCGCGCCGACGTCCATCGCGCCGACGTCCATCGCGCCGACGTCCACCGCGGAGACGCCAGCGGGGCCGGACGCCTCCTCGACGTCGGTGAGCGACACGCACAGCCGCTGCAGCTCGGGCGGAAGCTTCTCCCGCAGCACCCGCAGGGCCTGCGCCTTCTGACTGGTGACGAGGACCCGTTGACCCTCGGCGAGCAGAGCGGAGATCAGGTTCGCGATCGTGTGGGTCTTGCCGGTGCCTGGCGGACCCTCGACGACGACGCCGTTGTCGTGGCGCAGCCGTTCGAGCACCCGGGCCTGCTCGGGGCTGGCCGGCAGCGGCAGCAGCGGGTCGGCGCCGAGTTCGGCGCCGCTTGTCGCGCCCTCGGCGTCGAGCCAGGCGAGCCGGTCGTCGGCGTCCAGGGTCGCGACGAGCTGGACCAGGCCCAGCGGCGGCGGCCCGTCGCCGCGCAACGCCGCCAGCATCCGCTCGTAGTAGGTCAGCAGCGAGGCCTGGTCACGCACGCGCAGCACGAGCGCGGGGGCGAAGGTCACGCGGGGGCGGGTCGTGCCGTCCGGTGGTGGTGGCGGCGCGTCCTGCGGCTCGAAGCCGTCCACCGGCACGTCCAGGGCCAGGGTCAACCAGTCCCGCAGCAGCCGCGGGTCGTCCGCGCCGAGCGGGACCGGCGGCCGGTTGTGCAGGCGTTCGTGCAGGTGGTTGGTCCGTTCCCGGCGGAAACCGGGAAGGCCGTCGAGCAGCGGGCCATCGCCCAGTCGGGTGGCGCCACCCGCCGGCACCCGCACCCGGATGTCCGAGCTGACCGGGTCGATCTCGCAGCTCACCCGGGTGGACAGCAGGTGCTCGCGGATGAGCGGGCCGCCGGGTGGCGTCCAGGTAAGCAGGCCGGTGGCCAGCACCAGCTCCAGCGCGTCGCCCTCCTGGGCCACCCGGGCGGCGACGGCGTGCAGCGTGTTGTGCAGGGCGCGGCGCTCGGCGTCGGCGCGCGCGCGCGTCGCCCAGATCCGCCAGCCGGGCAGCCAGTCGCGGTAGGCGGCCTCCAGCCGGTCGTCCTCCGGGCCCGCCGGGTCGGAACCGGCCGCAGCGTCGGCGTTTGCGCCCGCGCTCGGCCACACCGGGGGGCGGTCGGGGTCGGCCAGGGCCGCGTCGGGCAGGCGGATCCGACCGGCGAGGAGCGGCGGGAGCGGTGGGGGCGGGGGCAGCGCGGCGGCGGCGGGGGCGGTCAGCAGGACCTCGCCGGCGCCGGCGTGTTCCGACAGGGCGACGCCGGCCGGGATGTCGGCGAGCCAGACGGTGAGCGGGTGCTCCTCGACGGTCCGCACCCGCGTGGAGCGGGCCAGCGCGACCTCGTGCAGGAAGCGCACCAGCCGATGGCAGCGGTCGGCCAGCGCCGCCCGCTGCTCGGCGTCGGCGTAGCGCGCCGTCACCGGATCACCCGCCGCGCTTGCCCCGCGCCGGCGGCGGGCAGGAGGCGCCGCCCATAGGGTGCCATCCGCCGTCCCTCCCGTTCCCGTACCCCTCCGCGCCGCCGCGATCAGGGCTCCGCCACGACGAATAATGACGGTTGTCCCCGGCGGGCGGCGGGCCGGGTGGCACGTCCACGCCGGCCACCCCGCGACCTGCCGGCGGCTGGCGGCCATGGATCGGCCGTGGCCTCGGCGTATGCCTGCCGTTGGCCGGTCGACGCTCGGGGCCGCACCTTCGGCGTGCCGCCGCCGGTCGCCGCGCGCGGATGCGACAACATACGCATCCGTGAGGTCACGGTTCTATGCTGATTTGCACATCCACTCCCGCTACTCCCGGGCCTGCAGCCGCGACTGCGACCTGGAGCACCTGGCCTGGTGGGCGGCGCGCAAGGGCATCGCCGTCGTCGGCACCGGAGACTTCACCCACCCCGCGTGGTCGCAGGAGCTCGCCGAGAAACTCGTGCCGGCCGAGCCCGGCCTGTTCCGGCTGCGGCCGGATCTGGAACGGGAGGTGCTGCGCACGCTGCCGGCCTCCTGTCGGACAGTGACCCGTTTCATGATCTCCAGCGAGATCTCCACGATCTACAAGCGGGGCGATCGGACCCGCAAGGTCCATCACCTGCTCTACGCGCCGACCCGGGAAGCCGCCGGAGCCATCACCGCGGCGCTCGCCCGCATCGGCAACCTGGCCGCGGACGGGCGGCCCATCCTCGGCCTGGACTCCCGCGACCTGCTGGAGATCACCCTGGCCGGCGGGCCGGGCTGCTACCTCGTGCCAGCGCACGTGTGGACGCCGTGGTTCGCCGTCCTGGGTTCCAAGTCCGGCTTCGACGCCGTCGAGGACTGCTACGTCGACCTCGCCGACGAGATCTTCGCCCTGGAGACGGGGCTGTCCGCCGACCCGGAGATGTTCTGGCGGATCTCCGGCCTCGACCGCTACCGCCTGGTGAGCAACTCCGACGCCCACTCGCCGCCCATGCTCGGCCGCGAGGCGACGGCCTTCACCTGCGAGCTGGACTACTTCGCCATCGAGGCGGCGCTGCGCGGCGGGGACGGGTTCGCCGGGACGGTCGAGTTCTTTCCCGAGGAGGGCAAGTACCACCTCGACGGGCACCGCAAGTGCGGGGTGTGCCTGACCCCGGAGCAGACCCGCGAGGTCGGCGGGCGCTGCCCGACCTGCGGCGGACTGCTGACCGTGGGCGTGCTCAACCGGGTGGAGGCGCTGTCCGATCGCGGGGCCGGCGTGCGTCCCGCGACAGCCGCCGCGGTCACCTCGCTGGTGCCGCTGCCGGAGGTCGTCGGGGAGATCCTTGGGGTGGGGCCGAAGAGCAAGGCGGTCGCGGGCCAGGTCACCTCGCTGGTGTCCCGGCTCGGCCCGGAGCTCGGCATCCTCGGCGACGTCCCGGTGTCGGCGATCGCCGAGGTGGGCTCGGCCGAACTGGTCGAGGCGATCTCCCGGCTGCGGCGCGGCGAGGTGATCCGCCAGGCCGGCTTCGACGGCGAGTACGGCGTCATCCGGCTGTTCGAGTCGCGGGAGCTCGCCGGCGACGGCGGCACCCTGTTCGACTTCGCCCCGAGCGCCCCCGCCGAGCCGGACGCGGCCGGGCGCGGCGGCCGGATCTCGCGGCAGGCGGGACGCGGCCAGCGGGGCCGGCACAGCGCACTTGCCGTCGAGGCGGCTGCGGCGGGCGGCACGGATGTCGCCGACGGCGGCCCGACGCTCGACGAGGCGCTCGCCGCGGTGGGGGAGGGATCGCCGGCTGACCGTGCCGTCGCCGCGGGGGCGCCTGCGGTCACGTCGGTCGGTTCCGCGGAACCGGCGGGTCCGGTCGAGCCGGTGGGTGTGGCCGAGTCGGCGGAATGGGGAGCGGGTGCGGAACCGTCCGTGCTCGACGGGCTGGACCCGGACCAGCGGCGGGCGGCGGCGCATCCGGCCGGCCCCTTGCTCGTCCTCGCCGGCCCCGGAACCGGCAAGACCCGCACGCTGGTGCACGCGATCGCCCACCGGGTCGCCGAGCGCGACGTGCCCGCCGAGCAGTGCCTGGCGGTGACGTTCACCCGGCGGGCGGCGGGGGAGCTCGCCGAGCGGCTCGACGCCATGCTGGGCGAACGGGCCCGCCGGGTGCTCGCGACGACGTTCCACGGCCTGGGGCTGACGATCGTCCGCGAGCAGCACGAGCGGCTGGCGCGCGGGGCGCAGGTCCAGGTCGCCGACGACGCCGTGCGGGCGGAGCTGCTCGACGCCGCGCTGCACGGCGAGGGCGACTCCCGCGTCCGGCGCCGGGTGTCGGCCGGGATCGCCGAGCTCAAGCGGCTGCGGGCGCTCGGCCAGGCCCAGCGCGACCATGACCTGGTCGGCGTCCTTGCCCGCTACGACGCCGAACTGCGGGAACGGGACATGGTCGACCTCGACGACCTGATCGCGCTGCCGCTGACCCTGTTGCGCTCGGCACCGGAGCTGGTCGAGCACTACCGCGACCGCTGGCGCCATGTCTGGGTCGACGAGTACCAGGACACCGACGAGCTCCAGTACCGACTGCTGGGACTGCTGTGCCCGCCGGCGGCGAACCTGTGCGTGATCGGCGACCCGGACCAGGCGATCTACAGCTTCCGCGGCGCCGATGTCGGCTTCTTCCTGCGGTTCGAGCAGGACTACCCGGGCGCGGGCACGGTCGCGCTCACCCGCGGCTACCGGTCGACGCGCACGATCGTGCGGGCGGCCCTCGACGTGATCGCCCCGGCGAGCCTGGTACCGGGCCGGGCGCTGACCGCGGTGCGGGGCGCCGAGGGGGACGGCCCGGTGCTGCTGCGGCGCTACCGCAGCGAGGCCGAGGAGGCCATCGCGGTCGTCGACACCATCGACGCCGCACTCGGCGGGACCTCCTTCCACGCACTCGACTCCGGGGTGGACGGGTCGGTGGAGGCGGCCCTGTCGTTCGCGGACATCGCGGTGCTCTACCGGACCGCCCGCCAGGCGGAACCGATCATGGAGGCGCTGGCGAAGCGGGGATTCCCCTTCCAACGCCGTTCGCATCTGCCGCTGGCCGACGCCCCGGCCGTCGCCGCCCTGCTGGCCCTGTTGCGCCCGGCCGGTGCGACCGGAGCAGCCGGTGCGGTGGGTGCGGCGAGGGCGGCCGGTGCGGCGAGGGTGACCGGTGCGGCGAGGGCGGCCGGTGCGGCCGGTGCGGCCGGTGCGGTGGGTGTGCGGGCGGTGTCGGGGCTGCTGCGTGACGCGGCGGCGCAGGCGGTCGACCTGGCGGCCGCGCTCGGCACCGAACTGGGCGCGTCGCTGCCGGCGGGGTTCGTGGGCTTCCCCGGCGGACGGGTGCCCACCGAGGCCGAGCTGCGGCTGGCCGTGGAGCTGCTCTCGCCCGCCGCGGCCGCCGCCGGGACCGACCTGGACGGCTTCCTCACGTCGGTCACGATGGCCAGCGAGGTCGACGGGCTCGACCCGCGGGCGGACCGCGTCAGCCTGCTCACCCTGCATGCGAGCAAGGGCCTGGAGTTCGGTCTGGTCTTCATCGTCGGCTGTGAGGACGGGCTGCTGCCGATGCGCTTCGGCCCCGCCGGCCGCGCCTGCGCGGCCACCGGCGAGGCGACGCCGGGCGGGGAGGTCGACCCGGGCGGGGAGGTCGACCCGGCCGCGGCGGCGCTGCTTGCCGAGGCCGAGGAGCGGCGGCTGTTCTTCGTCGGCGTCACCCGGGCGCGCCACCAGCTGATCCTGACCTCCGCGGCGCGCCGCCGCGCCGGCACGGACGCGGAGACCCGGCCCTCGCCGTTCCTCGCCGACATCGGCCCGGCCCTGCTGTCGACGGGCGAGGCCGCGGGCGCGCGTCGGCGGGCCCGCCGGCCGTCGGCGGGCCAGCAGCTCAGGCTCGTCTGACCGCACGTCCCCGAGGGGATGCGTGGGCGAACGCCTTCATGGTTCTTCCACCGGGCTTGGCGTCCGATTTATCCCTGTGGAGGAGACAGGTGGCGCCGCTGCCCGGCACACCGCCTCGTCTCGGGGGCGGGGTCGCCGCCACCGCGAGCGGGGCCAGGGGACCGCTGCGCTGGGGCCGCTCGCGACGGTCTCAGCGCTTGCGTAGCACCATCGCGAGGTTCCAGGTGACGATCTCGCGGGCCCCGGGCACCTTCAGGATCACCTTCGCCCAGTCCGGCAGGTAACGCGGCATCGCGTCGAGGATCTCGACGTCGGCGCGGCGGCGTGCCCAGGACAGCGTGTCGGCGACCGACACCGGGAACAGTGTCCGGCCGTAGATGTTCTTCGGCGCCTGCCCCTTGCGGCGCTCGAAGCGGGCCGCTGCCCGGTCACCACCGAGGTAGTGCCATGGCGCCGTCTCATGGCCGCCCCAGGGCGACAGCCAGTTGGTGTAGCTGAGGAAGATCAGCCCGCCGGGGCGGGTGACCCGGACCAGTTCCGAGCACATCCGCCACGGGTCGGGGACGTGCTCCAGGACGTTGGACGTGTAGCACAGGTCGACGCTGCCGGACAGGAACGGCAGGTCCAGCGCGCTGCCCCGGACTCGGCCGGGGACCTCGATGCCCCCGGCCTCCATCTCCGAGACGTCCGGCTCGACCCAGACGTAGCGGGCGCCGGCGTCGAGGAACGCCGAACGGAAGTAGCCCGGACCGCCGCCGACGTCCAGCACGAGCTGGCCGGTCAGCGAGGTGTACCGCATGAGCTGGCGGACGGAGTCCGCGGCGATCAGCGAGTAGAACCCCGCCGGGTCGACGGGCTCCTTGCGGTGGGCGAGGAAGAGGGTCTTCGACCGGCTAAGGCCCCAGCCGGAGTACGGCAGCGTGCGCACGAGGGGCGCCTCGCCGTCCGGGTCGGAGGGCCCCGCTGTCGCCGTCGTGGGCTCGGCGGAAGTCGCCGCGGATGCCGCCGTGTCAGACATGGCGGGGACGATAACACTCCGGCCGCGGGGGGCAGCCGGCCCCGGGCGAGGGTCGGTCGATGCCTCGCGGGTCGGGGTCCGGCGGGCCTGTGCAGGGGCGGGAGGGCATCCCCGGTGGGGCCTGGCGGGGAGTGGGAGGGCATCTCCGGTGGGGTCGGCGGGAGCGGGCGCAAGCCCTCCTGCGGGGTTGGCTCGGTCGGGCGAGGCGGGATGCGCCGTCCCCGGTGTATCGCCGCGCGGGCGTCGGGTGCGGTGGACGGAGGATCTCGCTATGCGTTTGCCCAGCTCGCGCGCGATGTGTGGAATCGACGGGTCGGGAGGTTTATCGTTTACCTGCCCCACGTTCCTTTTTTCCGTTGGTTTCTCCTCGTTCCCTGACCCGGCGACGTGCGTTCCCGGTGAACCCAAGGATGGGTGATGGTAGTGGCGCGCCCGACCACCAAGTCGGATCCGATGAATTTCCGAAAACTCGGATCCCCGCGACATTCTGTGCTATCCGCGATCATCAGGCCAGGTCGCGTGATCCCCCCGAGCCCTCGACCGGCCAGGTAGCGGGCCGGATGTCCCAGACCTTTGAAACCCTGGGCCGACCCCTGCCACCTGCGCCGAGTGCATTCTCGCCGGCCTGGCGGCACGTCCTCGACCGGCCGCTGGGTATCCGCACGGAACTCGACCGCATGCGCCGGCAGGCTCCCTTTTACGACGCGACGGTCGACGAGATCGACGGCCGCCGGATACGGATCGGTGACCACTGGCTCACCGATTTCGCCTCCTGTAACTATCTGGGGCTAGATCTCGATCGGGAGATCATCGAGGCGGTTCCGGCGTACCTGGACCTGTGGGGTACGCATCCGAGCTGGTCACGGTTGATTGCCAGCCCGCGCCCCTACGACGACATCGAGCGCATGCTCGCGGAGCTGCTCGGCGCCGAGGACGCGCTGCTGCTGCCGACCATCACCCATATCCAACATTCGGTGCTGCCGGCGCTGGTCGGCCGGGGCGCGCTGTTCGTCGAGCTCCACGCCCACCAGACCGCCCACGACGGGGCCGCGATGGTCGCCAGCCGCGGCGGGACCGTCGCGCGGTTCCGGGAGGACCGGCTCGACCGGCTGGACCGGCTGTTGCGCGCGGCCCCCCATCCCCGGGTGATCTGCGTCGACGGGGTGCACAGCATGACGGGCAACGGGCCGCCGCTTGACGAGCTCCTCCCGCTCGCGCGTGCCCACGACGCGCTGCTCTACGTCGACGACGCGCACGGTTTCGGCGTTGTCGGGGAGCGCGGCCCCGACGAGTCGAGCCCGTACGGCAGCCGCGGCAACGGCATCGTGCGCCATCTCGGCGCCGGCTACGACAACCTGGTGCTCGTCGGCGGGTTCTCCAAGGCGTACTCGTCGCTGCTCGCGTTCGTCGCCTGCCCGACGGAGGTGAAGGAGTACCTGAAGTCCGCGGCCGGGCCGTACATCTTCTCCGGCCCGTCGCCGGTCGCGTCGCTGGCGACGGGCCTGGTCGGCCTGCGGGTCAACGAGCGGCGCGGGGAGGCGCTGCGGGCCCGGTTGCACCGGCTGACCAGCCGGTTCCTCGACGGGCTGCGCGGGCTGGGCCTGGGCACGCTCAACACCAGCGGATTCCCGATCGTCGAGATCCCGCTGCTGGATGCGGACAACGCCGACCCGCTGGGCCGCTTCCTGTACGAGCGGGGGGTCTTCGCGTCGGTGGTGCCCTTCCCCGTCGTCCCTCGCGACCAGGTCGGGGTGCGGATCCAGATCACTGCCGCGAACACCGACGACGAGATCGACCACCTGCTCGCCGTCCTCGGCGAGGCCGGTGACCGCTTCCCGCTGGTGGCGGCGAGCGGCCCGCCCGATCCCGGCTGAGCCGCCGGTACCCGACGACTGGCGGCCGGTCAGCCCGCGGGCGGCGCGAGGCGGGCGACCGGCCGCCGGTCGCGGTCGAGCCGGACGTCGGCGTCGCGCACCCGCGCCAGCACCGCGAGGTAGTCGGCCCGAGGGATCTCCAGCGCGCCGAGGTCGACGAGGTGGTCCGTCGTCATCTGGACGTCCATCAGCACGCCTCCGGCGGCGGCGAAACGCGCGTCGAAGTCGGCGAGGGCGACCTTCGAGGCGTCGGTGCGGGCGTGGAACATCGACTCGCCGGCGAACACGCCGCCGATCCCGACCCCGTAGACGCCGCCGACGAGGTCGTCGCCGTCCCAGACCTCCAGGCTGTGAGCCCATCCCAGGGCGTGCAGCCGGGCGTAGCCGTCGATCAGCTCGTCGGTGATCCAGCCCGACGTGCCGTCGCGCTGGCAGCCCCGGACCACCTCGACGAAGGCCTCGTCGACGGTCGTCGTCCACCCGCAGTTGCGCAGCCGCTTGCGCAGCGAGCGGTTCACCCGCACCCCGCCGGTGGGGATCACCGCCCGCGGGTCGGGGCTCCACCAGGGCAGGTCGTAACCGCCGGGACGGTCGGGGGACAGATGCCGCACCCGGCGGGCCGCGACGGCGGCCCGCAACAGGTCACGCAGACCACCCGCGCCGGCCGGCGCCGGCTCGTCGGCCTCGGCGCCCTCCGGTTCGTCCCCGGTGGGCCACGGGAACGCCCCCGCCCGGTAGGCGCCGACCAGTGTCGCCGGGTCCAGCGTGCCCCCGACCGCGACCGGTGCCCGGCCGGGGCTGCGCAGGAGCGAGAAGCCGTCCCACACGGTGGGACCCACCGCGCGGGGCGCCGCGGTCACCGCCACGGGCTGCCCGCCGGCGTCGATCCGGGGGCCACCGGAGTGTTGCGCACGCCACCCTCCCTCGTCGGGGCGCGGCCGCCGGTGCGGCGAGCCCCGCGGTCGGCCACGGGGTCGCGAGCCGCCTCCCGGGCGCCCGCCTCGCGGGGCGTCGCAAGCCCGACCGCCTCCCGCGTCGTCGTCTCCTGCGTCGTCGTCTCCTGCGTCGTCGTCTCCTGCGTCGTCGTCTCCTGCGTCGTCGTCTCCTGCGTCGTCGTCTCCTGCGTCGTCGTCTCCTGCGTCGTCGTCTCCTGCGTCGTCGTCTCCCGCGTCGCCATCTCCCGCGTCGCCGTCTCCAGGTCGATCGTGCCAGCCAGCGCCGCCTGTCGCCGGAGTTGTTCGGTAACCAGCTCGGACGGGCCGGGTTCGCCGAGGAAGTAGCCCTGCGCGAGGTCGCAACCGACCTCGCGCAGCATCCGCACCGCCGCCGCGGTCTCCACCCCCTCGACGACGATCCGCAGGTCGAGGGCGTGCGCCAGGCCCACGGTGGATCGCACGATCGCCTCGGCCCGGCTGTCGTCCGCCACCCGCTGGATGAACGACTTGTCGAGCTTGAGTACGTTCACGGGCAGTTCGAGCAGCCGCGCCAGCGACGAGTAGCCGGTGCCGTAGTCGTCGACGGCGATGCCGATGCCCAGCGCCCGCAGCTCCCCGAGCACGGTGGCCGACCGCACCCGGTCGAGCATGAGCGTCGTCTCGGTGATCTCCAGCTCCAGCACTGCGGGGCTCAGGCCGAAGCCGGCGAGCATCCCGCTGACCTGCGCGGGGAAGCCCCGGTCGAGCAGGTCGGAGGCGGACAGGTTGACGGCCACGGCGACCTCGAGGCCGGCGGCGTGCCAGCGCCGGCACTGGTCGAGGGCGGTGTGCAGCACCTCGATCGTGAGCATCCGCATGAACCCGGCCTGCTCGGCCAGCGGGACGAACTCCTCCGGGCCGAGCAGGCCCCTGGTCGGGTGCCGCCAGCGGACGAGGGCCTCGACGGACTCCGTCCGCCCGGAGCCGAGATCGACCTTGACCTGGTAGTGCACCTCCAACTGGCCGGTGCCGAGGGCGGCCCGCAGCGACTCGATCATGTCCAGTCGGACGAGGCTGTTCACGTCGGCGCCCGGCCGGTAGGACTCCACGCCGGTGCGGCCCGACTTCGCCGCGTACATCGCCACGTCGGCGCGCTGCAGCAGGGTGTGCGCGTCCTGCGCATGGTCCGGGTAGACGGCCGCCCCGATGCTCGCGCCCACGTGCAGCGTCACGCCCCCGACGTCGAAGGGATCGGCGAGCACGGTCAGCACCCGGTCGGCGACCCGGCGGGCGGCGTCGGCGTCGGCGTGTTCGAGCAGCACCGCGAACTCGTCACCGCCGAGGCGGGCGTGCAGGTCACCCGGGCGCAGGGCGTCGGAGATGCGGGTGCCGACCTGGGTCAGCAGCGCGTCCCCGACCTGGTGGCCGAGCGAGTCGTTGATCTCCTTGAACCGGTCGAGGTCGAGCAGCAGCAGGGCGAAGGTGTCCGGTCCGGTGGTGCGTTGCTCGGCCCGGGTCAGCCGCTCGATGAAGCCACGGCGGTTGGCCAGGCCGGTGAGGTCGTCGGTGCGGGCCAGCACCCTGCTTTCCGCGAGCTGCTGGACCTCGATGAAGGTGAAGGCCGCGCGGGCCAGGGCGGACAGCACCGTCGCCGCCGCGAGCGCCACGGTGACCGCCGGCAGGTCGATCGCGGCGCCGAGCACCAGCAGGCCCAGCGCGACCGTCGCGAGGACCAGCGGCACGGCGATCACGCCCCACCCGGACATCTTCGCCGGCGGCTGCCAGCGCGGGCGCAGCCAGGACGCCAGCGCCGGCATGAGCACCGAAAGCAGCCACAGGCTGGACAGCACCCCGTTCGACGGCGTGTGCCCGGCGGTGACGATCACGAGCAGCAGCGAGTCGGCCAGGGCGAAGCTCACCAGGCCGGCGCCCAGCAGCCACCACACCCGCCCCGGGCGCCAGCCCAGCAGCCCGAACACGGTGACGACGAGCAGGATCAGCAGCAGGTCCGCCAGCGGGTAGATGACGTTGACGGTCATCGTCCACGCGCTGTGCTCGGGGTTGGCCCGCGCCATCGCCACCCCGATGCCGCTGGTCAGCGCGGCCACGCCGAGCAGCCCGACGAACGCGTCCAGCCAGACACTGCGGTGCAGCCGGACCAGCCGCCGGCGCAGCAGCAGGATCACGGCGACGTAGCAGGCCGGGTAGAACAGCAGCCAGGCGAGATCCGCCAGCGAGGGCTGGATGTCGTCGCCCCGCCCGTCCACGGCGACGTTGTGGTAGATCGTCCCGCAGCCGTAGCTGATGAGCCCGGCGCCGAGCAGTGCCCAGGGGGTGCGCTCGCCGCGGACGAGGACGGCCCGGGACACGCAGATCAGGCCGGAGCCGATGGCGACGCCATAGCTCAGCGACCGGGCCTCGTGGCCGAAGCGTGGCATGTCCACGAACGAGGCGACGGACAGGGCGAGCGTGGCGAGGATGAGCAGTAGCTGGGCGAACCGGATCAGGCGGAACCTGCGTGGGGGAGGTGGCGATGTGGTCAACCGGTCATCCCCCCGCCGGATGCTGCGTGCGGGCCCGCGAGCCGGGCCCCCGGTTGCGGCCCGGCGCGGTCGGCGTGCGTGAGCCGGTCGACCGTCCGCCGCGGCGAGCCGTCCGGCGAGCCGACCGCCGGGCGCGGACCGGGCCGCGTGGCCGCCCCCGCCGCCCCGGGCTGCGCCCCGGACTCCGATCGATGGTCACGGTATGTGACCATCTGTGGGGTGGGCGGAGGGATGCCACCACCTTCGCGCAAAAGGGTACGGACACCCCGGAGGCCCCGCCACCCGGGCACCAGACGGCCGTCCTGGCGGCTACCGGACGGAACATGCCTGGATTGTCGTACATCCGGGTTTCCTGGCATTACGGGTGGAAGTCCGTCGCGAGATGCCTGTTGTGATGTTGGGTCTGGTGGGCGTGTACGGCGGGGATACCGTTCTACGAGCGACTCTCCGTGTACGGATGGGAGGTCTATCGTCACCGACGACTTCACCTCGCCACAGGGCCGGGGTCCTCGTCAAGATCGTCAACACGCTCGACGCCCTCTCCGGCGGTCGGGCCTGGCTCGGCATCGGGGCGGCCTGGTCCGAGGCGGAGACAGCGGGCCGCGGCCCGCGGCCCGCCGTTCCCGCCACTGGCCGAACGCTTCGAACGCCTCGCGGAGACCCTCGAGATCTGCCTGCGGAGGTGGAGCGACGACGAAAGCCCCTATTCCGGCCGGCACCATCGGTCGGTACTATCGGCTGGCCCGGCCGCTCAACTCGCCGCAGGTGCTGACCCGGCCGCATCCGCCCATCCTGATCGGCGGCGGCGGCGAACGGAAGACGCTGCGGCTGGTGGCCCGTTACGCCCAGGCTGGCAATCTCTTTCCCGGCCCGGAGCTGCCGCGAAAGCTCGACATCCTGCGGACGCACTGCGAGGCCGAGGGTCGGGATTACCGCGAAATCCGGAAGACCACGACCTGTTCCTTCGACGTCGGACCGAACGGGGAGCGGGTCGAAAGGATTCTCGACGACCTGGGCCGGCCGGCCGAACTCGGCGTGCAGGCGGTCACCGGCGGTGTGCGGGACGGGTGCCGGCGGCGAGCGGCCGGCTCCGGGTGGGCCGGCGTGGCCCGTGGACGCCCACCCGGAACCGGCCTGGGTGCCGGTCTTCGAGGGGGCAACTCGTTGCCGACCGGCACCCGGAGTGCGGCCCCACGGCCGGGGACCTCCCGTCCATCCGGCCGCGGCCGCGTGACCACGAGTTCACCGCACCCCGGGCGGCCTGACCAGAGCATCGGGGAGGCAATCGACCGGACAGGCCCACGACCGGACAGGCCCACGACCGGACAGGCCCACGACCGGACAGGCCCACGACCGGACAGGCCCACGACCGGACAGGAAAGGGACATCGAGGATGCACCGGTTCCTGTTCCGGTAATTCTGCCCGTTCGTCTCATCCCACTGACTATCCTGATCTCGGGGTGCGGCGGTGGCGAGAGAACGGAGTCGATGTGTCGGTCGATAGGCATCCGGGATGGATGCCGAACATTCTCCGACGCTTTCGTGAGGCGCACGGCCTGACCCAGGACGGTCTCGCCGGGCGGCTGCGCGGGCTGCCGGAAAAAAGCGGATTCNCCCCGCCGGCGGCGACCGCGGAAATGATTCGCCGCCACGAACTCGGCAAGGTTTTTCCCGGGGTCGCCTATCGGCGCTCCTACTGCCAGTTGTTCGGCGTCACGGAGCCCGAGCTGGGGTTCCGGCTACCGCTGCCGGGGGAGTCCGTCGCCGGTGGGCACACCGGCGGGTCCGGGCCGCGGGCGGTGGCCGCGGACGCGGAGATGGACGCGGAGATGGACGCGGCCTGGTCGGGGCTCGTGGGCCTGGCGGGCCGCCGCTCGCAGCCGCCCGGGTCGGCTCGGCCCGGGTCAGGTCCTGGGTCAGGTCCCGGTCCAGGTCCCGGATCAGGCCGGGCGGCATCGGCTGGTTCGGTACCGCCGGGATCGACTGGCGGCGGGCCGTCAGGGTCGGCGGGNCTCCCCGGGGCGTGGACGCGGCGCAGCAGTGAGCTGCTGGCCGCCTACCTGGCCGCCGCAGTGCAGGGTGCGGGGTCCGCGCGACCGTGGCCCGCGGCCTCGGGCGCCGCGGCGGGCACACCGTCGCCGGCGGCGGGAGGTCGGGTCACGGTGCCCGGCGCGCCGATCGTGGTGCCGGCGGCCCGCAGCGCCGGGCCGGCGCGAGCACGCCCGGTCCCCGCGCCCGCCGCCGCCGCAGCGACCCAGCCGGCGCAGGCCGACGAGTGGGACTCCGTTCGCCTCGCCCACGAGTGGCTGCTGCTGGAACCGCCCCAGGTCGTGGAGCTCGCCGCCGGGCGGCATGTCGGCGCGGCCCTGGCGGAGAAGGTGGAGGGACGGGTCGGGCAGTTCCGCCGGCTGGACGATTACGTCGGTGGGCGCGACCTCGTCGGTCTGGTCGAACGGGAACTCCTCGGCACCGTGACGATGCTGCGCGAGGCGATCTACGACGCTGCGGTCGGTCGCCGGCTGCTGTCGTCGGTGGCCCAGCTCTGCCAGCTCGCCGGGTGGATCGCCGCCGACGCCGGGCGGCACGGGGCGGCGGGGCGCTTCCTCACCGGCGGGATCCGGGCCGCGCACGCCGGCGGGGACACCGCGCTGGCCGCGAACCTGATCTCCACCCAGGCCTACCAGACGGTCAACCACGCCGATCCCCGGCAGGGGGTGCTGCTCGCGCAGACCGCCTGTGCCGGGGTCGGGCGCTCGGCATCGGCGACCACCCGGGCGTTGCTCGCCGACAGGCTTGCCTGGGCGCACGCCCGGGCCGGGGAACGGCGGGCCTGCGAGCAGACGCTCGCCGTCGTGGAGCGGCTCTACGACCGCACCGATCCGGCCGCGGACCCCGAATGGGTCTACTGGCTGGACGCCCGCGAGATCGACGTGATGGCCGGCAGGTGCTGGACCGAGCTGCGCCGCCCCGATCGGGCCGAGGATCGGCTGCGGCACGGCCTGACCGGCTACGACCCGTTGCGCGCCCGCGAGATCTCGCTGTACGAGACGTGGTTCGCCGAGGTCCACCTGCAACAGGGCGACGTCGAGCGGGCCTGCGAGCGGGCCCTGCGCGCCGCCCGGCTCGACGCCCGGGTGAACTCCGCGCGCACCGCCGAGCGGTTGCGCATGCTGGCCCGCCGGCTCGGCGGGTACCGCTCCGTGCGGGCGGTCCGTGAGTTCGGCGAGGTCTACCGGACGCTGCGGGAGACGGTGCCCGGCGGTGGCGGTGGCGGTGGTGGTCGGCCGCGCCCGGAACCGGGGGCGGCCAACCGACCCGTGCCGCCCGCCACGGCCCGCGCTGATGCCCGGCGACCGGCTTACGGCGGCTAGCGGAGCAACGCGAGGTAGTCCGTGCCGGCGTGTACCGCCGAGCCGATCATGATGGCCGCGAGCGCGCTGGTCGCCAGCAGGACCGTCGCGGGCACCCGGGTGGCGCCGGATGATCCGTCGAGCAGCGCCGTCATCCGTTCGGCGACGCCGCTGTGGTCGAAGCCGCAGGTGGTGGGCGTCGACCGGGGTTCTCCCGCGGCGCCCGGTCCGTGGCGCTGGGCCTCGCGCAGCGTCGCCAGCGAGACCTTCCCGAGCGCCCGGGCGAGGACGCGACGCTGCCCCGTCGCGCGGGCCGCGTGCTCGTCGGCCCACCGCTCGCAGGCATTCTCGACGAGACCGGGCAGGCGTCTGAGCAGCGGATCCACCGCCGCGCAACAGGCGACGATCATCCGTAGCCAGTGATGTCCCCCGGCGAGATGGGCATGCTCGTGGGCCAGGACGGCGTCCTGCTCGGCGCTGTCCAGGCAGTCGATCATGCCTGCGGTGATGACGACCCGCCCCCCGGTGACGCCACCGATCGCGCAGGCGTCGGGCTGGCCTAGCGGGACGACGTGGACCCGCCCGGGCGGTAGCCGGCGGACCAGCCGCTCCGCCCTGATCAGATCCCGGCCGATGCGCGTGGCCGCGGCCAGCAACATGCCGGCAGTGGCTCCGACGGCCAGAACGGCCGCCGCGCCCGCCGAGGACGGCGGGAGCTCGGCTGGCGGTGCGCCGACGGTCGCACCGAGCCGATGCGCGAGCGCCGGCATCCGATCGACGAAGCTCACCGCCAGCAACGTCAGGGACCACACCCAGCCGGCCGCCGCGATCACCGCACCGGCGGTCAGCGCCGCCGGCTTCACCCGGTAGGGCAGCCGGCGGGCGAGCGCCGGTGCGCACATCGCGACCACGATGTTGACGACCAGGGGAACCCAGACCATGTACCTCACCGGTACCACCGGTCGCCCAGCGGCCCGTCCTGTCGCGCGGACGGCCGGCTGGCACGCGCCGACCCGCAGGAGGCCGGGCTCATGGCCGTGAGCCCGGCAGCTCGCCCGCGACGGGTACCGAGCCGCCGCCCGTCGAAGGCTCGTCGTCCTCGGCGGCGGCAAGCAACGCGAGGAGGGTGGCCTCGTCGTCGGCCGTGAGCCCGGCGACGAAGTGGCTGAGGACCTCGGCCCGGCCCCGGCCGTCCCCGAGCAGCCCGCGCATGCGGTCAGCGAGCTGCCGGGCCGCGGCCGCCGTGGGGGTGTAGGCGTGACCACGGCCGGCGACTGTCCGTTCCAGCATGCCCTTGCCGTGCAGCCGGGCGAGCGTCGTCGCGACGCTCGTGTAGGCGAGCTCGTGACCGTCCCGGATCAGGGCCTCCTGGGTCTGGCTCGGGGTGAGCGGCCCGTCGGCCTCCCACAGCACGGCGAGGACGGCGGACTCCAGCTCCCCGGCCACCCGCCGCCCAGGCCCCTTGCCACGCATGGCTGAAGTCTAACCGCGTCTTACGACACCGGTAGTATTACTATCCCTGTAGTACTACAGAGATAGATGATGATGCGTCGCCCCCGCGCGGCGCCGCCCCGGATGGGAGTCACGGTGGGACCAACGCAGATCAATGGCCTGCCAGCGCATGCGCTGCTCGTACACGTCGTCGTCGTGCTCGTGCCGCTCGCCGCGCTGCTGGTCGTGCTGTCGGCCGTCTGGCCCGCCGCCCGGCGCCGGCTCGGCGTGCTCACGCCGTCGGTCGCCCTGGTCGCGTTGGTGAGCGTGCCGCTGACGACCCACGCCGGGGAATGGCTCGAGGCGCGGGTCCCATCGGACCCGTTGGTCCGCCGGCACACCGAGCTCGGCGACGGACTGCTGCCCTGGGCGATCGGGCTGTTCGTCCTGGCGGCGGCGGTCTGGTGGTGGGGCCGGCGGGCCGAGGTCGGTGGGTCCACCGACGGCGGGTCCGGCGGCGGCGGGACGCACGCCGCCGCGCGCCCCAGCGGGCTGGTGGTGGTGATCGCGCTCGCGGTTCTGAGCGTGGTGGTCGCCGTCGGCTCGGTGGTGCAGATCTACCGGATCGGTGACAGCGGGGCGAAGGCCGTCTGGCACGACAGCTTCAATCCGAACCCTGGACCGGGCGAACACGGCTGAACGTCCTGGGCGGAGGCGCCGAGGCCGGCGGGTGCCTCGGCGCCCGCCAGGGTGCGCACGACCCCGCCGCGGGGCCGCGTCGAGTAGGTCAGCAGCGCTACCCTCGCCGGATCTCCCTGCCGGCGTGGTTGATGCTGTCGTGGTCGGTGCTGTCGTGGTCGGTGCTGTCGTGGTNGGTGCTGTCGTGGTGGGTGCTGTCGTGGTGGGTGCCGTCGGGGTGGGTGCTGTCGCGGCCGGGGGCCGGGTGGGCTTCGGCGCGGGCGGCCTGTTCGACCTCGAGCAGGGACTCGGCGTGCCGCTCCGCCTCGAAGGCCTTCACCCCGCCGCGGACCCCGAACAGCCGCTTGCTGGCGACCAGATAGGCCACCGCACCGAGGTTGAGGACGAGGGCGCCGATCCGCAGCACCGTGATGCGCTCGGTGAGCTCGTAGATCTCCAGCGGCAGGAACGCCGAGGTCGCCACGACCGCGAAGTACTCGCCCCAGCGCTTGAGCAGCCACAGCCCGACCGCCTCGACGATCTGTACCGCCGCGTAGCCGAACAGCAGCACCGCCACCAGCAGCAGCGTCTTCGGCCGGGTGTAGAGCAGGTGGTGCAGGTGCTCGATCGTCGGGGAGTGGTTCAGGTCGAGATGCAGGACGTCGGCGAGCGGCCGCGCCGCGGGCACCGCCCGGTCGAACAGCCGCTGCACGGCCTCCTCGGACTGGCGAAAGCGCAGGATGGCGTAGCCGACGAGAACCATCAGCAGCGCCCGCACCAGGCGCTCCGCGGCCAGCAGTCGCAGCACCGTGGCGTCCCGCAGGGCCCGCCCGCGCAGCAGCACCGGCGCGTCCTGCGCCGGCCCGCCGAGCACCGGCTCACCGACGACGAAGTCCCCGCAGCGCAGGCATCGCCAGCTCACCCCGACGGCGGTCCGGGCGGTCAGCCGCGCGGCCAGCTCGGGTTCGTCAGGCCGAAAGGTGACGTGGCCCTTGCGCGCGCAGGCCCGCAGCTCCCAGTCCACCCGCATCCCTGCCCGCTCCTTCATCNCCGCGTTCACCCACGCGAACCGGCGCCCGCCTGTCCGCGCCTGCCGGACGTGGGCCGGTCAGCACGTCGCCGCAGTCTCGCATCGGACTCGCGCCGTGGACCCGGCACTGACACAATTCCGACATCCGGCCGCAGACCCGGCTTCGGTGACTCGCGGCGGAGTCCGTCACCCGAAGAGGCGTCTCAGCTCGATGGTCAACTCCTTCTCCAGCTCCATGATCGAGCCGTAGAAGAGGCAACGATGACCCTGGACGTCGAACTCGATTGGGGTACTGCGATTGCAGAGCAGTATGCACGGAACATCCCGCCCCCAGACGTAGCCGACTTCTAGGTAGACGTTCGGGTTTGCGTCACTGAGGTCTGCGACCACGAGTCTGGCCGTGCGTATTTTCTCCTTCATGTACTCCAGGACGTCGCCGGTGAACGAAAGTCCGTCCATCCGCTCGCAGAGCAGGCCAACCGAGCGTATGGAAGGCGCGATTCCATAGTTGAGTATGTCGCCGAAGGGCTCGGTGTAGGGCATGGCGACGAAGGCGTGCGACCGTTTCGCCGAGTCGTAGCCGACGCGATCGACTCTTCTCGGCGTCTGCGACCTCTCCTCGAGGAGGGTGCCGCTGATGAGGGACTTCAGGCACCGTCGCATTCTCCGTGCTCAACCCTCGTCTCTCTCGATGAAGGTGATCGCGCGGAGATCGGACGGGTGACGCCCCGTGTCGATTGCCTCGATGACTCCGGCGACCTCGGACTCGAAGGCTTCGACCTCGTCGAGGCCGAAGCCGACACCGTGCAGAGTCAGGCAGATCTCTCGCACCGCAGGAGTCAGCTTGGCCGCAGCAGTGAGTACGGACTGCGAGAAGCGGCGGATCTCTTCGTAGCCAAGCCTCGGCGAGGACTGGGCGCCGACGAACAGAAGGTTCTTGGCGCCGACCCCGATCGGGCGTCGAACCACCAGTTCCTCGCCGATCTGTGGAAGGGCGAGGGAATCTATGCGCGCGGCCGTGGCCACGGCCAGGTCGACACCGTACAACTTCTGTGCGTGCTTCAGAGCAAGCAGATCGGAGTGGTATTCCAGTGCGTCGCCGTGGAGCACACTCAGCTCGACCTGTGCGTATCTTATCCCAACCGCCCCATAGCCTGTAGGTACCCGCGATCACAGGAGCTGTCCGGTGGGGTCGGGGCGAGGTGTGCATGCGCCGGTAAACCGGATATCTCCGGTTACCGTGGGCACTATCCGGTGGTGCTGCTGATCGGGGGATCATGGTGGACGGGCCGTGGGTGGGGTTGGCGGACGCGATCGGCGCGGTGCGGGCGGAGTTGATCGCGGCGATGGTCGCGGGAGCGGATGCTCCCATCCGGTTCTCGGTGGAACCGGTGGAGCTGGAACTGGGCATCGAGGTCCGGACCGGCGGCAAGGCGGACGGGGGTGTGCGGATCGGGGTGGTGTCGATCGGCGCATCCGGGGAGAAGTCCTCGACCTCCACGCATCGGCTCACCGTCCGCCTGCAGCCGGTGGATCCGGCGACGGGCCGGTCTCCGCTGATCGCCGACGACGAATAACCCGACCACTCGCATGGGAACGGACGCTGGCACGGCGGGTCCGGTGCCACCGGGGCAGGTCGTGGAGATCCGCACGGTGCGGGCCGACGGGCGCACGCGGGTGGGGTCGTCTGGCCTGACCGCTGGGACGGAGCCGACGGCACCAGACCCGACGCGGCACTGATCCGCATCGACGATCCGGCCTGGGCACCCCCGCGGGTGGACCGGCTGCGCTGGGGCGCGCTCACCGGCCGTGCCGGTGGCATCGCCGGTGAGGCGGTCGGCTTCCCCCGGGTGCTGCGCGGCGACGACGGAGCCCGGGAGACCAACCACCTCGCCGGGCAGGTGAACCCCCTGGGCGGGCTGGTCACCGACCGCCACGACATCAACATCGAGGATCATCCGCCGTTGGCCCCGGCCGGGGATGCGGAGCCGTTGCCCTGGTCGGGGATGTCCGGGGCGGTGCTGTTCGCCTGCGCCGNCCCCNCCGGCCCCGGGCCGGTGTGGCTGGCCACCGCCGTGATCGTGGTCGACACCCCCGGGTTCGGGGAGGGCCGGCTGACCGCGGTGCCGGTGCGGCGGCTGTTGGACGATCCCACCTTCCGGAATCTGATCGCGGACGACGGCGGGCCGGTGGGCTGGGAGTCCGTCGAACTCGCCGGCCTCCTCACCCCACCCACGGTCACGGTGCCCCGCACGCCGGCGCAGTTGCTCCGCGCGGACGCGGAGATCGTCGACCTGCACGGCCGGGAATCCCTGCTCGCCGAGTTCACCGACTGGTGCGCGGGCGAGGCGGACAGCGCGGTGCGGCTCCTCGTCGGCCCGGGTGGGCAGGGCAAGACCCGTTTCGCCCGCGCCCTGACCGCCCGTCTGCGCGAGGCGGGCTGGCTCGCGGGTCTCGTCGACCCGGAGGGGGCACACCTTGCTGGACGGCTCGCCGGGTCAACACGGCCGGTGCTGCTGGTCGTGGACTACGCCGAAACCCACGCCAGCCTCACCAACACCCTCCTCAAGACCCTGGGTACCCGCACCAGCCGCACCCCGGTACGGCTGCTGCTGGTCGCCCGCGGCGGCGGGGACTGGTGGGACGACCTCACCCGCCAGCACGACCTCGCCGAGAACGGCCAGACCATCTCCCTGCCACCGGTGGAAGCCACCGGCGCCACCGGTGGAAGCCACCGGCCCCGACCGGACCACCCTGTTCACCGACGCGGCCGGGAGGTTCGCCCGCCGGCTCGGCGACCTCGATCCCGCAGTCGACTGGGCCGGCCGGGCACACCACGTCCAAGCAGGCAGACCGGACAGTTCTGGGCCGGGATCAGCCCGGACCGGCTCGCCGAACACTTCCTCGCCCGCCACCTCACCGGCCCCACCGGCAACCCCGACCTCGCCGAACAGGCCCTGACCGGCGCATCGGCAGGCCAGACCTACCAGGCGTTGACCGTGCTGAACCGGGCCGCACCCGCACACCCCGACCTCGATCCGCATGCCGAAGCACAGACCATCGAAAACGAACGAGCCGCCCTCTAACCCCAGGCGATAACCGAACAGACACCAGGTCCCCACACGCCACCAAGATCAACCCAGCCCAGATGGAACACCACGCAGATTGTCATGTGATGAGAGACACTCGACGGGCCTCACCGTCCCCGCCAATCACCGCGGACCCACCCGAAGTCGCCCGAAGGGCGACGAGCAAAAACGGCCGCATTGTGGGGGGGTTCGGGGGGGGGCTCGGCCCCCCGGCAAACATCACGGGCAAAGCCAAAGGCGCCCCAAGGGCGACAAGCATAGAAGGCCGCGCGTGCCCCCGGCAGGATTCGAACCTGCGCACCCGCCTCCGGAGGGCGGTGCTCTATCCCCTGAGCTACGGGGGCTCTGGGGCAACGCGGCATACGTTACCAGGCGGGAACACCGGATCGCGCACCCGGGTCGGCCGTAAGCTTCCGGTGTGTACCAAGCCGCCCCCCGGGTCCTCGTCGTCGACGACGACGCGGTGATCCGTCAGCTCGTGGTCGTCAACCTTGAGCTGGAAGGCTTCGAGGTCCATACCGCCGTCGACGGTGTCGACGCGCTGGAGATGGTGCGGGCCGTCGACCCGCAGGTGATCACGCTCGACATCATGATGCCGCGGATGAACGGCTGGGACGTGGCCGCTCACCTGCGGGAGGACCCGTCGACCGCCGACATCAAGCTGATCATGCTCNCCGCGCGGGCGCAGGAGGCCGACGTCAAGCGCGGGGCTCGCATCGGCGTCGACTACTACCTGACGAAGCCGTTCGACCCCGACGAGCTGATCACCGTCGTCCAGAAGCTCGCCGCCGGCCAGCCGGCCTAGCCAGGTCCAGCCGGCGGATCACCGGGTTCGCGCCGTTCGGCTCGCCGGTTCGCCGCGTGGCGGCCTGGACGGTCGGATCGGCGGGCGGACGTGGGATGGCGTCGCGCCGATAGCATCGCGACATGNCCCCCGCCGATCTCGCCGACGCCATCGTCGCGGCCATTGGTCGCGCGGTCGCCGACGGCGACCTGGACGTGACTGTGCCGACCACCGTCACGGTGGAGCGACCGAAGACCGCCGGGCACGGCGACTACGCCTCCCCGGTGGCGCTGCAGCTCGCGAAGGCGGCCCGGCGCAAGCCGCGCGAGGTCGCCGAGGTGCTGGCCGGTCGGCTGGTCACGCAGCGCGGGATTGCGAGCGTCGACATCGCCGGGCCGGGATTCCTGAACTTCACCCTGGCCGGGGACGCTCTCGGCGAGATCGCCCGCACGGTGGTGCGGGCCGGTGAGAGCTACGGCCAGGCGGCGAAGCCGCGCGACGTGCGGGTCAACCTGGAGTTCGTCAGCGCCAATCCGACCGGGCCGGTGACGCTCGCCTCGGCCCGGTGGGCTGCCGTCGGCGACGCGCTGGGCCGCATCCTGACCGCGGCCGGGTACTCGGTGGGCACCGAGTACTACGTCAACGACGCCGGCGTGCAGATCGAGCGGTTCGGCGCGTCGGTGCTGGCCGCGGCCGCCGGCCGGGAGATCCCGGCGGAGGGCTACCACGGGGCGTACGTCGCGGAGATCGCCGCGGCGGTGCTGGCGGCCCGGCCGGAGCTGCTCGACCTGCCCGACGACGAGGCGCTCGCGGTGACCACCGAAGAGGGCCTGGCCCTGATGCTCACCGAGATCCGCTCGACGCTGGAGGGCTTCGGCGTCCACTTCGACCGGTGGGCCTCCGAGCGGGCGCTGCACACCGCCGGCGCGCTGACGAAGGCGATCGACGACCTGCGCGCGCAGGGCCACGTCTACGACGCCGACGGCGCGGTGTGGCTGCGCACCACCGACTTCGGTGACGACAAGGACCGCCCGCTGGTCAAGAGCGACGGCCAGCCGACGTACTTCTGCGCCGACGCCGCCTACTACCGCGACAAGCGGGGCCGCGGCTTCGACCAGCTCATCTACCTGCTCGGGGCGGACCACCACGGTTACGTCGCCCGGCTGAAGGCGATCTCCGCCTGCTTCGGCGACGACCCGGCGACCAACCTGGACGTCATCATCGGGCAGTTGGTGACGCTGTCGCGCGGCGGTGCCCCGGTGAAGATGTCGAAGCGGGCCGGGACCTTCCTGACCCTGCACGACCTCGTCGACGCCGTCGGGGTCGACGCGGCCCGCTACTCGCTGGTCCGGTCCTCGCTCGACTCGTCCCTCGACCTCGACCTCGACCTGGTGACCCGCCAGACCAGCGACAATCCGGTGTTCTACGTCCAGTACGCGCATGCCCGGATCAGTTCGCTGCTGCGCAACGCCGAGGCGCTGGGCCTGCCGACCGCGCCCGAGACGGCGGACGTCGCGCTGCTGACCCATCCGCGCGAGGTCGACCTGCTGCGGGGGCTCGGCGAGTTCCCGCGGGTGATCGAGGCGGCGGCCAGCCTGCGTGGCCCCCATCGGGTCGCCCGCTACCTGGAGGAACTCGCTGGGGTCTACCACCGGTTCTACGACGCCTGCCGGGTACTCCCGCAGGGGGATGAGGAGGCGGGTCCGCTCACCGGGGCCCGGCTGCTGCTGGTCGCCGCGACCCGGGTGGTGCTCGCGAACGGCCTTGGCCTGCTCGGCGTCAGCGCACCCGAGCGGATGTGACCGGATGGCGGACAGTGGCCGCGACGTTGGGGCAGGCCGCGGCGTTGAGACAGGCCGCGGCGTTGGGACAGTCCGCAGCATGGAGACAGGCAGAGGCGACATGAGCGAGACCGACAACCCGGCGGCGGCGGCCCCGGAGGTGGGAGCCGCGGCGGTGGCGGCCCCGGTGGTGGCACTGGAGGAGAACCTCTGGCCGGCGACGGCCCGGCTCGACCCCGACGGCGTGCTGCGGATCGGCGGCGTCCGGGTGGACGAGCTGGCCGCCGAGTTCGGTACCCCGGCGTTCGTCCTGGACGAGGCCGACTTCCGGGCCCGGTGCGCCGCCTGGCGGCGCGCGTTCTCCGACTGCGACGTCTACTACGCCGGTAAGGCGTTCCTGTGCCGCGCGGTCGCCCGTTGGGTGGCCGAAGAGGGGCTGAACCTCGACGTCTGCACCGGCGGCGAGCTCGCCGTGGCCCGCTCGGTCGGCTTCCCGGCGGCGCGGCTGCTGTTCCACGGCAACAACAAGTCGGTCGCCGAGCTGCGCGCGGCGGTGGCCTACGGCGTCGGGCGGATCGTCGTCGACTCCTTCGCCGAGATCGACCGCCTGGCCGCCGTCGCCGCCGAGGCCGGGGTGCGCCAGCGGGTCCTCGTGCGGGTCACGCCGGGGGTGGAGGCGCACACCCATCACTACGTCTCCACCGGCCAGGAGGACCAGAAGTTCGGCTTCTCGCTGGCCGACGGTGCGGCGGCCGAGGCGGTGGAGCGGGTGCTCGCCGCCGGCTCGCTGCACCTCGTCGGCCTGCACGCGCACATCGGCTCGCAGATCTTCGACACGGCCGGGTTCGGCCTGGCAGCGCATCGCATGGTCGGCCTGCTGGCGCGCATCCGCGACACCCACGACCTCGAACTGCCCGAGCTCGACCTCGGCGGCGGGCTCGGCATCGCCTACACCAGCGAGGACGCCCCGCTGGAGGTGGCCGACGTCGCCGAGCGGCTGACCGCCGTCGTGGGCAAGGAGTGCGCGGCCGCGGGGCTCGCCGTCCCGCGCCTCGGCGTCGAGCCGGGCCGGGCCGTCGTCGGCCCGACGACGGTGACCCTCTACGAGGTCGGCACGGTCAAGGAACTGCCCGGGCTGCGCACCTTCGTCAGCGTCGACGGCGGGATGAGCGACAACATCCGCACGGCGCTCTACGACGCCCGGTACACCGCCCGGCTGGTCTCCCGGGCGGGCTCGGCCGCGGCCCACGTGGTCACGCTGGTCGGCCGGCACTGCGAGTCCGGCGACGTCGTCGCCCACGACGTGCCGCTGCCCGACGACGTGCGCCCCGGCGACCTCGTCGCGGTGCCGGCCAGCGGGGCTTACCACCGGTCCATGGCCAGCAACTACAACCATGTCACCCGCCCGCCGGTCGTCGCGGTGCGCGACGGCGTCGCCCGGCTGATCGTCCGGCGGGAGACCGAGGAGGACCTGCTGCGCCTCGACATCGACCCGGCGGACCAGGCGGGCCCGGCGGGGCAGGCAGGCCAGGCAGGCCCGGCGGGGCAGGCGGGGCAGACCGCCGCGGCGGTGACACCGTGAGGATCGCGCTGCTCGGCTGCGGCGTCGTCGGCAGCGAGATCGTCCGGCTGCTGCGGGCCAACGCCGACGACCTCGCCGCCCGGGTCGGCGAGCCGCTCGACCTCGTCGGGATCGGGGTGCGCCGCCCGGAGCGGGTCCGTGACCTCGACATCGACGCGAACCTGTTCACCGCGGACGCCGCCGGACTCGTCGCCCGCGACGATGTCGATCTCGTCATCGAGGTCGTCGGGGGGATCGAGCCGGCCCGAGACTGGCTGCTGGCCGCCCTGCGGGCCGGCAAACCGGTGGTCACCGCGAACAAGGCGCTCCTGGCCTCCGAGGGCGCCGCGCTGCACGACGCGGCGGCCGCCGCCGGCACCGACCTGTACTACGAGGCCGCGGTCGGCGGGGCGATCCCGCTGATCCGCCCGCTGCGCGAAAGCCTGGCCGGCGACCGTGTCCGGCGGGTGCTCGGCATCGTCAACGGCACGACGAACTTCGTGCTGACCCGGATGGACGAGACCGGCGCGTCCTTCGCCGAGGCGCTGGCCGAGGCCGGCGCGCTCGGCTATGCCGAGGCCGACCCGTCCGCCGACATCGACGGCTACGACGCCGCCGCGAAGGCGGCGATCATGGCCCAGCTCGCCTTCCACTCGCCGGTCACCATCGACGACGTCTACCGGGTCGGCATCGGCGACGTCACCGCCGCCGACATCGCGAGCGCGCGGGAGATGGGCTGCACCGTCAAGGCCCTGGCGGTCGCCGAACGCTCCGTCGAGACCGACGGGATCAGCGTCCGGGTCCATCCCGCGATGATCCCGCGCAGCCACCCGCTGGCCGGGGTGCGGGAGGCGTTCAACGCCGTGTTCGTCGAGGCGGAGGCCGCCGGGCAGTTGATGTTCTACGGCCAGGGGGCGGGCGGGGCGCCGACCGCGTCGGCGGTGCTCGGCGATGTGGTCGCTGTGGCGCGCAACCGCATCGCGGGCCGGCGCGGACCCGGCGAGTCGTCCTACGCGGCGCTACCCGTCCTGCCGATGGGCCGTACCGTGACGAGGTATCACGTGAATCTCGATGTCACCGACAAGACCGGCGTGCTCGCGACGGTCGCCGGTGCCTTCGCGCGTCACGATGTGTCCATCAGGAGCGTCCGCCAGGACGGCCGCGGCGACGACGCGAGCCTCGTTCTCGTGACGCATGCCGCGCCCGACGCGGCGCTGTCGGCCACCGTCGAGGAGCTACGCGGCCTCGCCGGGGTGCGGGCGGTGTCCGGCGTGATGCGGGTCGAGGGAGGTGAGCCGTGACCACGACGTCCACAGCTCGTGCGGAGTCCAGCGCTGCCGAGTCCAGCGCTCGTGCGCAGTCCGCGTCGTTCCCGGGCGGGCCGGCGCAGCCGGCGGCGTCCACCCAGCCCGACCGGTCGCACCGGCCGTGGCGGGGGATCATCGAGGAGTACCGCGACCGGCTGCCGGTCGACGACGACACGCCGGTGATCACCCTGCGGGAAGGCGCCACGCCGCTGCTGTACGCGGAGCACCTGTCCGAGCTCACCGGGTGTGAGGTTCATCTCAAGGTCGAGGGTGCGAACCCGACGGGTTCGTTCAAGGACCGCGGGATGACGATGGCCATCAGCCGGGCCGTCGGCGCGGGTTCCCAGGCGGTCATCTGCGCCTCGACGGGCAACACCTCGGCCTCGGCGGCCGCCTATGCCGCCCGCGCCGGCATCACCTGCGCGGTCCTCGTCCCCAGCGGGAAGATCGCGCTGGGCAAGCTCGCCCAGGCGCTCGTGCACGGCGCCCGGCTGCTTCAGCTCGACGGCTCCTTCGACGACTGCCTGCGGGTCGCCCGCGAACTCGCCGACACCTCACCGGTCACCCTGGTCAACTCGGTGAACCCGTACCGCCTGGAAGGCCAGAAGACGGCGTCGTTCGAGATCGTCGAGGCGCTCGGGCGGGCCCCTGACGTGCACTGCCTGCCGGTCGGCAACGCCGGCAACATCACCGCCTACTGGCGGGGGTACCTGGAGGAGGACGCCCGCTTCGGCGCCGGCCGGCCGCGGATGTGCGGTTTCCAGGCGGCGGGCGCGGCCCCGATCGTGCGCGGCGAGATCGTCACCTCCCCGCAGACGATCGCCACCGCGATCCGCATCGGCAACCCGGCCTCCTGGCACTTCGCCGTCGACGCGCGGGACTCCTCCGGCGGCCTCATCGACGCCGTCAACGACCGGCAGATCCTCGCCGCCTACCGGCTGCTCGCCCGCCGGGAGGGCGTCTTCGTCGAGCCGTCCAGCGCGGCGAGTGTCGCCGGGCTGCTGATGGCCCGCGAGGACGGCCGCATCGAGGCGGGCCAGCGCGTCGTGTGCACCGTGACCGGCAACGGCCTGAAGGACCCCGACTGGGCGATCAGCGGGGCGGCCCGACCGGAGACGATCCGGCCGACCGTCGCGGGCGCCGCCGAGGCGCTCGGGCTGCAGACTTCGTGACCGCCCTGTCCGGCGCGGTCCCGGGGGCCGAAGCGGTCCCCGGCCAGGCTGTCCGCGACATCTTCAGCGCGGGTGACCGCCGCGATGGCGCCGGCGAGGCTGTCCGCGATGGCGCCGGCGCGGGTGACCGTGACGCGCGGGGAGAGTACGGGAGCTCGCCGGCGGTCGGCGCCGGTGGGACGGCCGCCGCCGGCGCCGCCCGACGGGTCCGGGTGCGGGTTCCCGCCACGAGCGCGAACCTCGGCCCGGGTTTCGACGCCTTCGGACTCGCCCTCGGGCTGTACGACGAGGTCGACGTGGAGGTGACCGCGTCCGGCCTGACGGTCGACGTGGTCGGCCCGGACGAGGTCGCCCAGGACGAGACGCACCTGGTGGTCAGGGCGATCCGGGCGACGTTCGACCTGCTCGGCCGGCCGCAGCCGGGGCTCGCTCTGCGCTGCGTGAACCGGATCCCGCACGGCCGCGGGCTCGGCTCGTCCGCGGCCGCGATCGTGGCGGGGATCGTGGCGGCGGCGGCGCTCACCCGGGCCGATCTCGGTCCGGAGTTCGAGGCCGGCGCCGCGGCGAACCAGGGCGCCCCCGGCGTAGCCCGTCCCGGCGTCCCTTCCGACGTGACCGCGGCCGCGATCGCGGCTGGTCCCGGGTCCTCGGCGCCGGCCGAAGCCGCGTGGATGCTGCGCCTCGCGCATGACATCGAGGGCCATCCGGACAATGTGGCCGCCGCGCTGTCGGGTGGTTTCACCGTCGCCTGGCAGGACGTCGAGGGGGCCCGCTGCCTGCGCGTCGACCCCTTCGCCGAGCTGCGGCCGGTGGTCTTCGTGCCGACGGTGCGCCAGTCCACCGAGGCGTCGCGGGGCGCGCTGCCGGCGCTCGTCGGGCTGCCCGACGCCGCCCGGACCCTCGGCCGGGCCGCGTTGCTGGCGCTGACGATGTCCGCCGCCGAGCCCGCCGGAGCGGCGCAGCGCGCCCGCACCCTGTTCAGCGCGACCGAGGACCTGCTCCACCAGCCCTACCGGCTGCCCGCCGCGCCGGCCACCGGCGAGCTGGTCGCCCGGCTGCGCGCCCTGGGGGTGCCGGCGACCCTGTCCGGTTCCGGACCGTCCGTACTCGCCCTCGCGGTCGGCGGGGAACAGGCCGCGGCGGCGGTGGGCGCGGCGAGCTCCGAGTTCTCGGTCGCGCCGCTGAGTGTTGACCGCCTCGGGGCGCAGGTCACCCGCCTCGACCCCGAAAGGTAGTCGAACGGATTTATAACGTAATATTGTCGGGCTGGGGTGGGGCGGTCGGGCCGCGGCTCGCGGTCGTGGGTCACATCGGGAAGTCCTGACGTCTCAAGGTTGTTGCCGAGGTGTCTGCCGCTGGATAGTCTGGTGACTGCACCCGCTGCCACCGCGGCGCGTGCTCGCTCCCGCAGTGCCGCTCTGGCAGTGCCAGATGGGCCGTGGTTCGGGACTCCGGTGTTTCGGCCTCGTCGTCGTTGCCTCGGCTCCACACCGGCACACCTGGGCGGGATCGGCGAGTTCGCTCGCGGCAGTCGGCCGCTGGCGCCGTAGACGGGCGCGACGTCGCCCATCCGGTGCTGTACATCCCCTTCACCCGGCATCTGTGCAGGCGAAGAAGGTTCACAAGCTACGCCCGGCTCATCAGGAGCCAGTTCCTTCAGGGAAGGAAAACCTTGAGCGACACCACCAACGTGCTGCCAGTGAGCGCACGTGAGTCTGCGGCGCCTGCGACGCCTGCATCGCCGCCCCACGAGAGCGGGCCGGCGGCCGGCACCTCGTCCGCAGACGCCGTCACCACCGCGCCCGCCGCCGACAACGGCAGCGCGCGCGCCAGCCGCGGCTCCCGGGCCGCCGTCGCGACCGCGGCCCCGACCGCCGAGGGCGCCACCGCGACCCGGCGGCGCCGGCAGGGCACCGGGCTGTCCGCGATGCTGCTCCCCGAGCTGCAGTCCATGGCCTCGTCCATGGGTATCCAGGGGGTGGGCCGGCTGCGCAAGGGCCAGCTCATCGCCGCGATCCAGAACCTGCAGAACGGCGAGGCCGCGGGCGGCTCCGCCGCCGCCTCCGTCATCGACCAGGCGCCGGTGGCGCCCATCCCGGCGCCGAGTGAGGCGCCCGCCGCGGCGCCCCTGGCGACCCGTCAGCCCGCCGGCGACGGCGGCGGCTCCAGCACCACCACCCGCACCCGTTCCCGCCGCGGCGCGTCGCGCGGCGTGGCCAGCCCCGCCCTCGAGCAGCCGACCCTGCCGGACTCGGCCGGCGACACCGTCGTCGAGACCCGTCCAGCCCCCGTCGTGGCGGCCCCGGCGCAGCCCGCGGCCATCTCCGCGCCGCCGGCCGCCGCTGCCGCCTCCGCCCAGTCCGCCCCGACCCAGCCGGCGACCAGCCCCGGCCGACAGGGCGAAGGCGCTGTCCGCAGCCGTGAGGACCGCCGCGACCGCTCTGGCGACAACGGCCGCTCTGGCGACAACGGCCGCTCTGGTGACAGCGGCCGCTCTGGTGACAGCGGCCGCTTCGGTGACAGCGGCCGTTCCGGCGACAGCGGGCGGGCCGGCGACAACGGCCGTTCCGGCGGCGGCGACGGCGAGCGGCCCACGAACGACCGTCAGGGCACGGATCGTCGGTCCGGCGGGGATCGTCAGGACCGGCAGTCCGGTGACCGTTCATCGGGTCGCGCCGACCGGACCCAGGGTGACCGTTCCGGCAATGACCGCTCGGGCGGTGACCGTTCCGGCGGCGACCGCTCGGGTAGTGACCGTGCCGGTAGTGACCGTGCCGGTAGTGACCGTGCGGGTAGTGACCGTTCCGGCGGTGACCGTTCCGGTAGTGACCGTCCGGGTAGTGACCGTTCCGGCCAGAACGGTCAGGGCGACGACGACTTCGCCGGCCGCAGCCGGCGGGGCCGCTTCCGTGAGCGTGGCCGCAACCGCGGTCGCGGCGGGCCGGCCGGCCCGGCCGAGAACGAGCCGGTGCTGCGCGAGGACGACGTCCTCGTGCCCGTCGCCGGCATCCTCGACGTTCTGGACAACTACGCCTTCGTCCGGACCAGCGGCTACCTGACCGGCCCGACCGACGTCTACGTCAGCTTGGCCCAGGTGCGTCGCAACGGGCTGCGCCGCGGCGACGCCATCACCGGCGTCGTGCGCGCCCCGCAGGAGGGCGAGCAGCGTCGGGACAAGTACAACGCGCTGGTCCGGCTGGACACGATCAACGGGATGGAACCCGACGAGGCGCGCGGGCGGCCCGAGTTCACCAAGCTCACGCCGCTGTACCCGCAGGAGCGTCTGCGCCTGGAGACCGAGCCCCACCTGCTCACGACGCGGGTCATCGACCTCGTCATGCCGATCGGCAAGGGGCAGCGCGCCCTCATCGTCAGCCCGCCCAAGGCCGGCAAGACGATGGTGCTGCAGTCCATCGCCAACGCGATCACCACGAACAACCCGGAAGTCCACCTCATGGTCGTCCTCGTCGACGAGCGGCCGGAGGAGGTGACCGACATGCAGCGTTCGGTCAAGGGTGAGGTCATCGCCTCCACCTTCGACCGGCCGCCGGCCGACCACACCAACGTCGCCGAGCTGTCCATCGAGCGGGCCAAGCGCCTGGTCGAACTCGGCCACGACGTCGTCGTCCTGCTCGACTCGATCACTCGGCTGGGCCGCGCCTACAACCTGGCCGCCCCCGCCTCGGGCCGGATCCTGTCCGGTGGTGTCGACTCGACGGCGCTCTACCCGCCGAAGCGCTTCCTCGGCGCGGCGCGCAACATCGAGAACGGTGGGTCGCTGACGATCATCGCCACGGCGCTGGTCGAGACGGGCTCGACGATGGACACCGTGATCTTCGAGGAGTTCAAGGGGACGGGCAACGCCGAGCTCAAGCTCGACCGCAAGATCGCCGACAAGCGGATCTTCCCGGCGGTCGACGTCGACGCCTCCGGTACCCGCAAGGAAGAGATCCTCCTTGCCCCCGAAGAGCTCTCGATCATGCACAAGCTGCGCCGAGTGCTCCACACCCGGGAGAACCAGCAGGCGTTGGAGCTCCTGCTCGACCGGCTCAAGCAGTCCCGGACGAACTACGAGTTCCTCATGCAGATCGCCAAGACGGCGCCGCCGCAGGATTAGTCCTACGGCGACGTTCGGGGTGACGTCGGATCGCCTTCGGCGGTCCGACCGGGGGAGCCGCGGGGCGGCGACGTTCGGAGACCTCGGTCTCATGGTGCGGCCGCTCGTCAGGCCTCTGGAGTAGGCGGTAGGCGGTGCGACGGCAGACGGCGCCCCGCCCAGCCTCTCGCCTCCCGGCTGGCCCACCGGCGCTGTCCCGCAAGCGGTTGTGCAGGGGAGCGGTGCCACCTGTCTCTTACGTAGGGACAAATTGGACGCCGAACCCTACAGAAGAACCATGGAGGCGCTCTCCCGCGCCTCCGGCGCCGACGCGGGAGTCTTCGCCCGGTTCGCGCCCCGCCTCGGTCGCGCCACCTCGTGTCACGGAACGTGACGGCTGGGCGGGGGGCTGAGCGAGGGCGGGGGACTGGCGGGGGACGGAACCGGGGCGGAACAGGCTGGCTCGTGGGGACGTTGAGCGAGCTGGGAAAGTCACCGGCGGACGTGGCGTCCGCCTCTGGCAGACTGGTGGCAGAACGGCTCCGGTTCACGCCCTCCATCCGGACGGCGACCCGGCGGCCACATCGAAAGAGGGACCATGAAGGCTGATATCCACCCGACCTACCACGAGACGACCGTGAACTGTACCTGCGGGAGCACCTTCACCACCCGCAGCACCAAGGAGAACGGCGTCGTCAACGCCGAGGTCTGCTCGCAGTGCCACCCGTTCTACACGGGCAAGCAGAAGATCCTCGACGTCGGCGGGCGGGTCGAGAAGTTCGAGCGCCGGTTCGGCCGGCGGCGCCCCGGCGAGAAGGTCGGCGGCGCGAAGTAGTGCGGCCACGGCGCCCGTCCGGATCCCCGGGCGGGCGCCGTTTGCGTCCGGGGCGCCGCAGGCAGCGCCGCCCCGCCGACCCTGGCTCCGGAGCCGTGCGGCGTCCGGGACCATGATGTGCGAAGAGGAAACACCATGACGTCCCCGCTCGACGGCCTCGTCGCGGAGCACGCCGAGATCGAGGGGCAGCTCGCCGATCCGGCGGTGCACAACGACCCCGCGAAGGCCCGTGCCCTGAGCCGCCGCTACGCGCAGCTCGCCCCGGTCGTCGATCTGGCCCGGGAGCTCGAGCGGGTGGAGGGCGACCTCGCCGCCGCCCGCGAGCTCGCCGCGGAGGACACGTCGTTCCGCGGGGAGGTCAACGATCTCGACGCCGAACTGGCCGGGCTCAACGAGCGGCTGCGCGCCTACCTGGTCCCGGTCGATCCCGACGACGCCCGGGACGCCATCCTGGAGGTCAAGGCCGGCGCGGGCGGCGAGGAGTCGGCCCTGTTCGCCGGCGACCTGCTGCGGATGTACCTGCGCTACGCGGAACGCCGCGGCTGGAAGACCGAGATCCTCGACGCCAACCCGTCCGATCTCGGCGGCTACCGCGACGTCAGCGTGGCGGTGAAGGCCCGTGGCTCGGCGCCCGGCGACGGCGTGTACGGCCGCCTGCGGTTCGAGGGCGGGGTGCACCGCGTCCAGCGGGTGCCGGTGACGGAGTCCGCCGGGCGCATCCACACCTCCGCAGCCGGGGTGCTGGTGCTTCCCGAGGCGGAGGAGGTCGACGTCGAGATCGACCCGAACGACCTGCGCATCGACGTGTTCCGCTCGTCCGGACCCGGTGGGCAGAGCGTGAACACCACCGACTCGGCGGTCCGGATCACGCACGTCCCGACCGGTCTGGTGGTGTCCTGCCAGAACGAGAAGAGCCAGCTGCAGAACAAGGAGTCCGCGCTGCGGATCCTGCGCGCCCGGCTGCTCGGCGTCGCCCGGGAGAAGGCCGAGTCGGAGGCGTCGATGGCGCGCGCCAGCCAGGTTCGCACCGTGGACCGCTCGGAGCGGGTGCGTACCTACAACTTCGCCGAGAACCGGATCAGCGATCACCGGGTCGGATACAAGGCGCACAACCTCGACCAGGTGCTCGACGGCGAGCTCGACGAGGTGCTGGACGCGCTCGCCGCCGCCGATCTGGAGGCCCGGTTGGCCGCCCAGGCGTCATGACCGGCCTGTCGGTGACCCGCGGGCCCGCCGTGACGCTCGCGGCCTGGCTCGCGCGGGCCACCGAACGGCTGCGGTCGGCCGGGGTCGCCAGCCCCCGCGCCGACGCCGAGCAGTTGGCCGCGCACGCCCTGGGGATCTCCCGGGCCCGGCTGGCACTCGTCGACGAGCTGCCCCCGCCGGCCGTCGAGCGCCTCGACGAGCTCGTGGGCCGGCGTGCCCGGCGTGAGCCGCTGCAGCACCTGACCGGCCTCGCCGGGTTCCGCTATCTCGACCTCGCCGTCGGCCCCGGGGTGTTCGTCCCCCGGCCGGAGACGGAGTCGGTCGTCGGATGGGCCCTCGCCGCGCTGCCCTCGGCGCCCGCGGTGACCTCGGCGCCCGCGGTGACCTCGGCGTCCGTGGTGACCTCGGTGTCCGCAGCGTCAGCGTCTGCGGCGCCGGACGGCCCGGTGTGTGTGGACCTGTGCGCGGGGTCCGGGGCGATCGCGCTGTCCCTGGCCGCGGAGGTGCCCGGCGCCCGGGTGCACGCCGTGGAGGTGGACCCCGCGGCGCTGGGCTGGCTGCGGCGTAACGTTGCGGCGAGCGGACTTCCGGTCACGGTGCACGAGGCCGACATCACCGCCGCGCCCACCGCGTCGCTTGCCCGGCTCGCCGGGTCGGTCGACCTGGTCGTCAGCAATCCGCCGTATCTTCCGGATGCCGACCGCGACGAGGTGGAGCCCGAGGTGGGCGAGCATGATCCGCCCCGGGCGCTGTGGGGCGGTGCGGACGGCCTCGACGTGGTGCGCGCCGTCGTCGCGTTGGCGGCCCGGCTGCTGCGCCCCGGGGGCCTGCTCGTCGTCGAACACGCCGATGGTCACGGTGTCGCCGCACCGGGTCTGCTGCGGGCCGACGGGCGGTGGGCGGAGGTGGCCGACCATCCCGACCTGGCCGGGCGGGACCGGTTCGTCAGCGGCCGGCGCCGGGCCGGCGCCGGGGAGCGAGCGACAGGGGAGGAGGGGTGATGCAGCGCTTCGACTGTTCCGACGAGGCCGAGCGGGCCCGTGGGCTGGATGCGGCGGTCGCCGCCGTGGGTCGCGGCGGGCTGGTGGTGCTGCCCACCGACACGCTGTACGGCCTGGGGGCCGACGCGTTCGACCGGGACGCGGTGGCCGCGTTGCTGGCCGCCAAGGGGCGCGGGCGCAACATGCCCGTCCCGGTCCTGGTCGGCTCCTGGCGGACCCTGGATGGGCTCATCGACCGCAAGACCCCGCAGGTGAAGGATCTGATCTCGGCGTTCTGGCCGGGCGGGCTGACGCTCGTGGTCCGGCACGCGGCGTCGCTGCGCTGGGATCTCGGCGAGGGCCGGGGCACCGTGGCGGTGCGCATGCCGCTGCACCCGGTGGCGATCGAGCTGCTGGGCCGCACGGGTCCGATGGCCGTCTCCAGTGCGAACATCAGCGGCCAGCCGCCGGCGACCACGGTGGACGAGGCGGTCGACCAGCTCGGCGGTGCCGCCGAGGTGTATCTCGACGGCGGCCCGTGCCCGGCGGCCGTGCCCTCGACCATCGTCGACTGCACCGGCGATGTGCCGGTCGTCGTTCGCAGCGGCGCCGTCGGCCTCGACGCGTTGCGCGAGGTCCTGCCCCTCGTGCGGGAACCCGCCGGCCGTTGAGTCGGTCCTGACCCGGTCCTGGCCCGGCCCGAGTGGAGGGCCGTGCCGGCGCGGAGGACCATTGGTCCCGATCGGGCGGCACGAGCGCAGAAGGTAGGTACGCCATGAGCACCCCGTTCTGGGGCCCGGACTTCGACCAGCTCGCCGACACGGACCCGGACATCGCCGGGGTGGTGCTCGACGAGCTGGCTCGGCTGCGCGGGGGCCTGCAGCTCATCGCGAGCGAGAACCTCACCTCGCCCGCGGTGCTCGCGGCGTTGGGCTCGACGCTGTCGAACAAGTACGCCGAGGGCTATCCCGGCCGGCGTTACTACGGCGGCTGCCAGGTGGTCGACCGGGCCGAGGAGATCGGCATCGCCAGGGCGAAGGAGCTCTTCGGTGCCGAGCACGCCAACCTGCAGCCCCATTCGGGCGCGTCGGCGAACTTCGCCGTGTACGCGGCGCTGCTGACCCCGGGTGACACGGTGCTGGCGATGTCGCTGCCGCACGGCGGTCACCTCACCCACGGCAGCAAGGTGAACTTCTCCGGGAAGTGGTTCGACGTCGTCGCCTACGGCGTGCGCGAGGATACCGAGCTCATCGACTACGACCAGGTACGCGACCTCGCCCGCCAGCACCGCCCCAAGATGATCATCTGTGGGGCGACGGCCTACCCGCGCCTGATCGACTTCGCCGCCTTCCGATCCATCGCCGACGAGGTCGGCTCGTGGCTGATGGTGGACGCGGCCCACTTCATCGGGCTGGTCGCGGGCGGCGCGATCCCCAGCCCGGTGCCGTACGCCGACGTCGTCAGCTTCACCACGCACAAGGTTCTGCGCGGCCCCCGCGGCGGCATGATCCTCGCCCGCGAGGAGCTGGCCGGGCGCATCGACAAGGCGGTGTTCCCGTTCAGCCAGGGTGGACCGCTGATGCACGCGGTGGCGGCGAAGGCCGTCGCGCTACGGGAGGCGGCCACCCCCGCCTACGCCCAGTACGCTCGCCAGGTGGTGGCCAACGCGCAGGTGCTGGCCGAGGGCCTCGCCGCCGAGGGCATCCGGCCGGTCGCCGGGGGCACCGACACCCACCTCGCGCTGCTCGACCTGCGCGAGCTCGGGGTCAGCGGCCGCGACGCCGAGGCCCGCTGCGACGCCGCCGGCATCACCCTGAACAAGAACGCGATCCCCTACGACCCGCAGCCGCCCGCGATCTCCTCCGGGATCCGGGTCGGCACGCCGGCGGTCACCACCCAGGGAATGGGGGAGGGCGAGATGAAGGAGATCGCCGCCCTGATCGCCCGGGCGGTGCGTGATCCCGCCGCCGCCGCGGACATCGCCGCGGGCGTCGCCACGCTCGTCGAACGGTACCCCGCGTACCCGCGGTAGCCGCCGCGGGCCGTTCCGAGTTCCACCTCAGCGTTCCACCTCAGCGTTCCACGACAGCGTTTCATCACAGCGTTTCATCACAGCGTTTCCATGACAGCTTCTCCATCACAGCGTTCCACCACATCCGGGTCGGCAGTGGGAGATACCCGACGGTGCGCGAGTACCTGCTCGTCTTCGTGGTCTCGGCGGCGGTGACATTCCTCGCCACGCCGCTGGCCCGGACCTTCGCCATGCGCATCGGCGCCGTCGCCGGGGTGCGCGACCGCGACGTCCACGCGATCCCGACGCCCCGACTCGGCGGCCTGGCGATGCTCGCCGGTCTCTATGCCGGCCTGGAGGTGGCCGACCGGCTGCCGTTCCTGTCGGTGGTGTCCCAGGACTGGTCGGAGACGCGGGCGGTGCTCATCGCCGGCACGCTGATCTGCCTGCTCGGGGTCGCCGACGACCGGTGGGAGCTGGACTCCCTGACCAAGCTCGCCGGCCAGGTCGCCGCCGCCGGCATCATGGTGCTGCTCGGCGTCCAGTGGTCGTTCGCCATCGACCGCAACAGCGAGACCACGCTGAGCCTCGGGCCGGAGACCGCCGTCCCGCTGTCGATCCTCGCCACCGTCCTGCTGATCAACGCGATGAACTTCATCGACGGGCTCGACGGGCTCGCCGCCGGGGTCGCGGCGATCGCGTCGCTGGCGACCTTCTACTTCGCCTACGAGATCGCGGTGATCGACGGCTTCTACCGGGCATCGCCCGCGGCCCTGCTCGCCGCGGTCACCGCCGGGGTGTGCGTCGGGTTCCTGCCGCACAACTTCAATCCGGCCCGGCTGTTCATGGGCGACTCCGGCTCCATGCTGATCGGCCTGCTGTCCGCCGCCTCGATGATCTCCGTTACCGGGCAGGTCGCCTACGGGGGTTACGCTGGACCCTCGCGGTCGTATCCGTCGCTGATCCCGCTGGCGATTCCCGTGGCCGTCCTCGCTGTTCCCTTCCTCGACCTCGGGCTGGCGGTCATCCGGCGGACGCGGGCGGGACGGTCGCCGTTCGCGGCCGACAAGATGCATCTCCACCACCGGATGCTGGAGATCGGCAATTCGCACGTGAGGGCGGTTCTGTTCATGTATTTCTGGGCGGCTCTGGTCGGGTTCGGCGGTGTCGCCGCGTCGTTCTCCGCCTCCCCCCTGCCGATTCTCGTCGCCACCGTCGGGGTCGGGCTCGCGGCGCTGCTCGCGCTGCTGGTCCGCACGCAGAAGTCGGCACGCGCGTGATCGTGCCGGCGGCCCGGGTGATCCGACTCGGCCTGCTGCTCACTCTCGCGCTCGCAGTGCCCGCCGTGGCGATCTCCGCGGGGCTGCGCGGGGGGACCGGCGCGCTGAGCGTGGTGCTGGGGCTCGTGATCGTCGTCGCGTTCTTCACCATCAGCAAGCTGGCGGTGGGCGCGGTCGCGCGCCGGGCGCCGCACCTGCTGCTGCCGGCGGCCCTCGGCACCTACGCGCTGAAGATCGCGGTGCTCGGGGTGGTGCTGCTGGGGCTCCAGGACAGCTCGGCGCTCGACCTGCCGTCCTTCGCCTGGTCGATCTTCGGCGGCGTCTTCGCCTGGATGGGCGCCGAACTCTGGGTCGCGACCCACACCCGGGTGCCCTTTTTCGACCCGGATCGCCCCGGCGCCTGGGACGCCGCGCGGCGGCCGCCGACGCGATGAGCGACCGGAGCGACCGGAGCGACCGGAACCCCGGAAGCGACCGGAACCCCGGGGCCGCCAGCGGCGGCGCACGGCGGGGCGGGCCCGAGGGTGGGCCACCCGAAAGTGCCGGTGCCCCGCGCGCGTCCGGTCGTCCGCCCCGGCAGCGCGCCCGGGGCGGGCAGCATCCCGGCGAGGCGTGGAACGTCTTCGGAACTCTGATCGCCGGGATGGCGTTCTGGGGACTGGTGGGCTTTGGTGCCGACCGGCTGTTCGGCTTTCGGGCGCTGTTCCTGCCCATCGGCCTCGCGGTCGGCATGGGGGCCGCCATGTACCTGGTCATCTACCGGCTGACTCAGCGCTAGCCGGTTGGTCGGGGGCCGTTCGCCCCTTTTTGCTGGAGTTGGTGGGGACGTTCCGGTCGTCCCGTTCGTTGCATCCCGATGGTCCCGGCCGTCCCGTTCCGAATGGACCGGGGCGTTCGCGCCCGTGGACCTGTCTATCCGACCATTCCCGGCTGTTCCATGGGTGCGGCCGGTCCGATTCGCCGCGATCTCACCGGTCATCGGGAAAACTCGCGGCGACCGCGCACCGGTCCCACCGGCGCAACCATGACCTGCCAGGTCATCGACGTCGCGGGCGAAATAGGCAAGAGTGGGCGCAAGCGGCGGACCGCCGGGAGGGAGTGGCGAGATGACCGCAACCCGTGCACGTCCCGGCACCATGCCGAGCGACGGCCCGCGGGCGGGCGTCAGCGCGAACTGGACGTCATGAGGTGGTCACGCAATGTGGAATCGTCATCAACGGAGCGAAACCTCCGGACAACGCGCACATGAGCCAGGGTGAACCTCGAAGCGAGTTGGTGCCTGTGGCGCGCCGGTGTGGATAGTATCGCGGGCAACAGGACGTCGGCCTGCCGACACCCACCAGGGCCTGGGCTTGTCGAGGTGTCCCTCGAAGCGCTGCCGCCGGTTGGCTGCGGGTCGTTCTTCGGTGTGAGCGTGTCGTGCGAACCCGGTAGGGTGGGGGCAATCTGCCGCCGGCACGGCAACCTCGCTGAGCCGTGGACGCGTTACTTAATCGATCATGGAGGTGTTTGTCGTGCCGGTCCTCGCTGATGAGGGCTTCGAAGGCCCCACGAAGGAGGTCTTCCAGACTCCGCACTGGTTCGATGTCGGGATCGGCTCGGTCAATCTCTACCTCAACAAGGCCACCGCGCTCACGATCTTCGCCGCGCTGTTCGTCGGCGTGATCTTCTGGCTGGGTTTCCGTCGAGCTAAAATCATACCTCGCGGGATCCAGAACCTGTGCGAGTCCGCATACGACTTCGTCGATCTGCAGATCGCTCGCGGGGTCATCGGGGAGAAGGGCGCGCGCTACACGCCCTACCTGCTGGTCCTGTTCAGCTTCGTGCTGGTCAGCAACGTCCTCGCGATCATCCCGGCGGCCCAGTTCCCGGCGACCTCGCGCATCGCGGTCCCGATGGTCCTCGCCGTCGTCACCTGGGTGATGTTCATCTACGCGGGCATCAAGTCCAACGGCGCCGGCGCGTACTTCAAAGAGATGATCGACCCGGCGCCCACCGCGCCGCTGGCGATCCGCCTGCTGCTGGGCCCGATCGAGATCCTGTCGACACTGATCGTCCGGCCGTTCACGCTGGCCATCCGACTGTTCGCGAACATGTTCGCCGGTCACCTCCTGCTGCTGGTCTTCTCGCTGGGCGCGGACTACCTGCTGCCCAAGCCGCCCTTCGTATTCGGCGTCGCGTCCCTGCTCGTGGCGATCGTCCTCACGGCGTTCGAGCTCGTCATCGATGCCCTCCAGGCGTACATCATCACCATCCTCACCGCCGCCTACATCGGCGGAGCGATGGCGCACGGAGAGCACGAGGTTGCTCCGTCCGAGGAACTCGCCGAGCACGCCCCGGTGGGCGTGCCGGCAGCGGCGCACGCCTAGTTCTGAACAACTCCCCCCAGCACCGGCCGAGTCCCGGTGCCCGACTGAATAGGAAAAGCACCGTAATGGACCCCTCGATCGTTCTCGCCTCCAAGGACGCCGTGACCGGGAGCCTCGGCGCCGTGGCCTACGGTCTGGCCGCCATCGGCCCGGGTATCGGTATCGGTCTCATCTTCGGTCTCGGCGTCCAGGCGATCGCCCGGCAGCCCGAGGCGGAGCAGGTCGCCTTCCGGTACATGCTGATCGGCTTCGCCCTCGCCGAGGCGCTCGCGCTTATCGGCTTCGTCGTTCCCTTCGTCTTCCCGTAAACCGGCGACGCGACCATGAGCGCATCAGCCGCCATCCTTCTCGCCGCGAGCGAGAGCGGGCACTCCGACGAGAACGTTCTCATCCCGCCGCTGAGCGAACTGCTCATCGGCACCCTGGCCTTCGGGCTGCTGGTGGCCTTCTTCTTCTGGAAGATCCGCCCGCAGATCGCGAAGACCTACGCGCTGCGCACCGAGCGCATCGAGGGCGGGATCGCCCGCGCCGAGTCCGCGCAGCGCGAGGCGCAGGCGTTGCTGGAGCAGTACCGGGCGCAGCTCACCGAGGCCCGGGCCGAGGCCGCGCGCATCCGGGACGATGCGCACACCGAGGGCCGGCAGATCGTCGAGGAGCTCCGCGCGTCCGCGCAGCGGGAGATCGCCGACATCAAGGAGCGCGCCGACGCTCAGCTCGCGGCCGACCGGGCGCAGATCGTGGCCCAGGTCCGTCGGGAGGTCGGCGTGATCGCGATCGATCTCGCGTCGAAGATCGTCGGCTACCAGGTGGAGAGCACCGCCACCCAGGCCCGGCTCGTCGACGACTTCATCGCCGCCCTGGACAACTCGGCCGAGGGTGCGGGCAGCACTCCCGCGCCGGTGGGGTCGGGAGGCTGACGGTGGAGGGAGCCAGCAGGCACGGGCTCGCCACCGCGCGGGCGACCCTCGACGAGGCCACGGCGACGCCGCCGGGCGCCACCGTCACCTCGGTGGATGCCAGTCGGGTCGCCGACGATCTGCGGGCCGTCGCCGACCTGCTCCATCGGGAGCCGACCGTGCGCCGCGCGCTGACCGACCCGGGAGCGCCCCCGACGGCGCGCACCGAGCTCGCGGCCAGGCTGCTCGGCCGCCAGCTCGACGCGGTGAGCCTGCGGATCGTGCAGACCGCGGTCTCGGCGCGCTGGTCCCGGCCGGTCGACCTGCAGTACGCGCTGCTTGAACTGAGCGTCGAGGCCCTGCTGGTCGAGGCGGAGCGGGACGGCGCGCTGGAGGAGGTCGAGGACGAGCTGTTCCGGTTCGCCCGGATCCTCGGCCAGCACCCGCAGCTCGCCCTGGCGCTGACCGACCCGGCCGCGCCGGCGTCGGTGAAGAACGCGCTGCTGGCCCGGCTGCTGTCCGGTCGGGCCCACCCGGTCACCCTGCGGTTGGCCCAGCAGGCCGCGGCCGACCGGATCCACGGTGACGTCGAGCGTCGCCTGGCCGACTTCAGCCGGATCGCCGCGGCCCGCCGGGGTCGGGTCGTCGCGATCGTGCGCACGGCGGTGCCGTTGACCGACGAGGTCATCGCCCGCCTGGGCGCGGCGATCAGCCGGTACTTCGGCCGCCAGATCCAACTTCAGGTCGATCTCGATCCCGAGCTCCTCGGCGGGATCGTGGTGAAGGTCGGCGACGAGGTGGTCGACGGCAGCGTGCTACGCCGCCTGGCCGCCGCGCGCCGGGCGCTGCTTCGATAGCCGGGTGGCGGTCATGACCATGGCGGCGCCCAGGCGACCTGCCCTGCCAGCGATGAACGACGAAGGACGTAAGCGATGACTGAGCTCTCCATCCGGCCGGAGGAGATCCGCGACGCCCTACGGGAGTACGTCGACTCCTTCCAGGCCACCTCCGCCGGCCGGGAGGAGGTCGGCCGGGTCGTCGTCACCGGTGACGGCATCGCCCGGGTCGAGGGTCTCCCGCACACGATGACCAACGAGCTGCTGGAGTTCTCCGGCGGCGTGCTGGGCCTCGCGCTGAACCTCGAGATCGGCGAGATCGGCACCGTCATCCTGGGCGAGGCCGAGCACATCGAGGAGGGGCAGGAGGTCCGCCGCACCGGCGAGATCCTCGCTGTCCCCGTCGGTGACGGCTTCCTCGGGCGGGTCGTCGACCCGCTCGGCCGGCCGATCGACGGCCTCGGCGAGATCCAGGCCGAGGGCTCCCGGGCCCTCGAACTGCAGGCGCCGACGGTCGTCCAGCGCCAGCCGGTCAAGGAGCCGCTGCAGACGGGCATCAAGGCGATCGACGCCATGACCGCCATCGGCCGCGGCCAGCGCCAGCTCATCATCGGTGACCGGCAGACCGGCAAGACGACGGTGGCCATCGACACGATCATCAACCAGCGGGACAACTGGGCCTCCGGCGATCCGTCGAAGCAGGTCAAGTGCGTCTACGTGGCGATCGGCCAGAAGAAGTCGACCATCCGCGAGGTGGTGAACACCCTGGAGGAGGCCGGCGCGCTGGCCTACACCACGGTGGTCGCCGCCCCCGCCGACGAGCCGGCCGGCTTCAAGTACATCGCGCCGTACGCGGGTTCCGCGATCGCCCAGCACTGGATGTACAACGGCCAGCACGCGCTGATCGTCTTCGATGACCTGTCCAAGCAGGCCGAGGCGTACCGGGCGATCTCGCTGCTGCTGCGCCGCCCGCCGGGCCGCGAGGCGTACCCCGGCGACGTGTTCTACTTGCACTCCCGCCTGCTGGAGCGCTGCGCGAAGCTCTCCGACGAGCTCGGCGGCGGGTCGCTGACCGGGCTGCCGATCATCGAGACGAAGGCCAGCGACATCTCGGCCTACATCCCGACGAACGTCATCTCGATCACCGACGGCCAGATCTTCCTGGAGTCGGACCTGTTCAACCAGGGCGTCCGCCCCGCCATCAACGTCGGCACCTCGGTGTCCCGCGTCGGCGGCAGCGCGCAGACCAAGGCGATGAAGTCCGTCGCCGGCCGGCTGCGCCTGGACCTCGCCCAGTACCGCGAGCTGGAGGCGTTCTCCGCGTTCGGCTCGGACCTGGACAAGGCCTCGCGTGACCAGCTCGCCCGGGGCGCGCGCCTCGTCGAGCTGCTCAAGCAGCCGCAGAACCAGCCGTACCCGATCGAGCGGCAGGTCGTGTCGATCTGGGCCGGCACCACCGGCAAGGTCGACGACGTGCCGGTGGCCGACGTCCGGCGGTTCGAGACGGAGTTCCTGGACTACGTGGGCCGGTCCCACCGTGGGATCTACGACGCCATCCTCGGCTCCGGCAAGCTCGGCGACGACACGATCCAGGAGCTGAACTCGGCGATCGCCGCGTTCAAGAACCAGTTCACGCTGTCCGACGGGAAGCCGCTGGTCAACGAGCCCGCCGCCAGCCCGCTCGACCCCGGTGCGGTCCGTCAGGAGTCCATCCCGGTTCACCGGGCTCCGGCACGCGCCAACGACGAGGGCTGATCCGTGGCGGGGCAGCTTCGCGAGTACCGGCGGCGCATCCGCTCGGTGCAGTCGACGAAGAAGATCACCAGGGCGATGGAGCTGATCGCGGCCTCCCGGATCGCCAAGGCCCGGGCACGGGTCGCCGCGGCCCGCCCCTACGCCGAGGAGATCACCCGGGTGATCGAGGCGGTGGCGTCGCAGACGACGATCAGCCACCCGCTGACCACCGAGCGACCCCAGCCCGCCCGGGCCGCGGTCGTGGTGATCACCAGTGACCGTGGGCTGGCCGGCGGCTACAGCTCGAACGCGCTGCGGCGCACCAACGAGCTCATCGAGCTGTTGCGCCTGGAGGGCAAGGAGCCGGAGCTGCACGTCATCGGCCGCAAGGGAGTGGGCTACTACCGCTTCCGTGGCCGGGCGATGAGCGGCGAGTACACCGGCTTCTCCGAGCAGCCGTCCTACGCCGACGCCAAGTCGGTCGCGGACGCGCTGATCGCCTCGTTCGTCGCCGCCCCCGAGGACGGTGGGGTCGACGAGATCCACGTCGTCCACACCGAGTACGTCTCCGCCATCGCGCAGAACCCGGTCGCGCGCCGGCTGCTGCCGATGGTGCTGACCGAGACCGATGAGCCACCGGCCGGCGGTCCGCTGCCCCAGTACGAGTTCGAGCCGTCCGCGGAGGCGGTCCTCGACGCGCTGCTGCCCCGGTACGTCGAGAGCCGCCTGTACGCGGCGATGCTCGAGTCGGCGGCGTCGGAGTCGGCGGCGCGGCAGCGGGCGATGAAGTCCGCGACCGACAACGCCGAGGACCTCATCCGCAGCTACTCCCGGCAGGCCAACCGGGCCCGGCAGGACGCGATCACCCAGGAGATCTCCGAGATCGTCGGCGGCGCCAACGCCCTGGCTTCGGCCTCCTGACGTGGACCGGCGGCGCACGATTCGGCGAGGACATCCGCCATGTCGTCGCGTCGCCGGACACATTGGGTGACACTGGTGCGTGGGGCATCACCGAAGGGTGGGGCGTCCTCACGCGGGAGGGCGCATCGTCGAGGTGAGACACCTTCGGGGGACGAGCACCCACCTCACCTCGAGTGCCCGGGCGAGACGACACCGACTGACCACAACGTAGAAGTACGGCGCCGACGGACGGCGGGCGGGGACGCGCCCACCATGCCGGCGGCGCCGGAGGTGCCAGAGAACGGCTAGCCCGAGGCTGCGGCGACGGGCAATGAGGGAAACTGAGGACGCCATGACCGTCACCACCAGCTCGCCGGCCACGGCGGAGGGCCGGACCCCGGGGATCGGCCGGGTCGCCCGAGTCATCGGACCGGTCGTCGACGTGGAGTTCGCGCCGGACGAGCTTCCCGAGATCTACCAGGCCCTCGAGGTCGACCGCACGATCGGCGGCGAGACGCTGACGCTGACGCTGGAGGTCGCCCAGCACATCGGCGACAACACGGTGCGCGCCATCTCCATGCAGCAGACCGACGGTCTGGTCCGCGGCGCCGCCGTGCGGGACACCGGCGCCCCGATCTCCGTGCCCGTCGGCGACGCGACCAAGGGCCACGTGTTCAACGTGCTCGGCACCCCGCTCGACGTCGAGAAGGTCGACGCCGAGACGCGGTGGTCGATCCACCGGCAGGCGCCGGCGTTCGACCAGCTCGAGTCCAAGACCGAGATGTTCACCACCGGCATCAAGGTCATCGACCTCCTCGCCCCGTACGTGCGTGGCGGGAAGATCGGCCTGTTCGGCGGTGCCGGCGTCGGCAAGACCGTCATCATCCAGGAGATGATCCGCCGCGTCGCCAAGGAGTTCGGTGGCGTGTCGGTGTTCGCCGGAGTCGGCGAGCGCACCCGTGAGGGCAACGACCTGTTCCTGGAGATGACCGAGGCCGGCGTCATCGAGGACACCGCGCTGGTGTTCGGCCAGATGGACGAGCCGCCCGGCACCCGGCTGCGGGTGGCGCTGGGCGCGCTGACCATGGCCGAGTACTTCCGGGACGTCCAGAAGCAGGACGTGCTGCTGTTCATCGACAACATCTTCCGGTTCACCCAGGCCGGCTCCGAGGTTTCCACCCTGCTCGGCCGGATGCCGTCCGCCGTGGGGTACCAGCCGACGCTCGCTGACGAGATGGGTGTGCTCCAGGAGCGCATCACCTCGACCCGCGGCCACTCGATCACCTCGCTGCAGGCCATCTACGTGCCCGCGGACGACCTGACCGACCCGGCGCCGGCGACGACGTTCACCCACCTCGACGCCCAGACGGTGCTCGACCGGTCCATCTCCGACCTGGGCATCTACCCGGCGGTGAGCCCGCTCGACTCGAACTCCCGGATCCTCGACGCCCGCTACCTGGGCCAGGAGCACTACGACACGGCCCGCGAGGTGCAGCGGATCCTGCAGCGTTACAAGGACCTGCAGGACATCATCGCCATCCTCGGCATCGACGAGCTCTCCGAAGAGGACAAGATCCTCGTCAACCGGGCCCGGCGGATCCAGCGGTTCCTGTCGCAGCCGTTCTTCGTCGCGGAGCAGTTCACCAACATTCCCGGCAAGTTCGTCCCGCTCGACGAGACCATCGACTCGTTCAAGCGGCTCTCCCAGGGCGACTACGACCACCTGCCCGAGCAGGCGTTCTTCATGTGCGGTGGCATCGAGGACGCGGAGAAGAACGCGGAGAACCTGTAATGCCGATCCGGGTGGCGATCGTCTCGCCCGAGCAGGAGGTGTGGTCCGGCGACGCCGACATGGTCGTCGCCCGGACCACCGAAGGTGATCTCGGCGTCCTGCCCGGCCACGTGCCGCTGCTCGGGGTGCTGGTCCCGGGCGGCACGGTGCGGGTCAAGACCGGCGGCCGGGAGATCTCGGCGCAGGTCGACGGCGGCTTCATCTCCGTCACCCACCAGGGCGTCAGCATTCTGGCCGAGACGGCCACGCTGAGCTGAGCTTTGCGGGGCCCCGCCGGGCCCCCGAACAGACCTGGCCTGGCCGGGCCGACCGAGGCAGTCACGGGCGCGTTCCCTGCGGGGGGACGCGCCCTCGCTCGTTCCCGGGATCTGCGTTCGCGGGCTCCGTGGGCCCGTCGCGGTCACATGTCCAGCAGGAACTTCAGCGCCTCGGTCATCCGGAGCAGGTGGTCGGGCCCACGACCCCGAGGCGGCGGGTGAACCGCTGCTGCGACACCGACTTGACGTCCTCGACCTTGGCAAAGCTCGTCTGGTGCAGTCCCGTGCCGCCGGGCGCGAGCTCGACGTGGGAGGGCAGACCCCGCCGGGTCCTGGTGACGGGGACAACGATGGACAGGCCCGCGCGGCTGCGGTTGAGCCGATCCGCGGACACGACCATCACTGGCCGGCGCAGCCCCTGTTCGTGGCCGATCGGCTCGCCGAAGTCAACTATCCATACCTCGCTGCGGCGAGGTGAGATCGCTCCAGCCCGTCCCGCAGGGCCGGCGACTCGGCCGACCGCTCGGCCTCAATGGCGTCCCAGCCGTCCGGATCGTCGGCGAGCTGCTCGTAGCCCTGCTCGAAGCCGCGCCAGAACAGCTCGCGCTCGTAGGCCTCGACGGCCTCGTCGATGATGGTCTGCATCTGCTGGTTGGTGGACGCCGCCAAGGCCGCGACCCGCTGCCGCGTCCTCTCGCTCACGCGCACCGTTGTACTCATGATCGCCAGTCTACCAAGCTTCGGTGAGAGGGCTTCCGCCTTTAGTCGGGAGGTGAATCGCCGTGTATTCGGGTAGAATTACAGCCATGCCCCGGTCGGTTCACGTCGCCCGTCTGTACC
>NZ_JYFN01000019.1 GCF_000948395.1 Frankia torreyi
ACAAAGGACCACTCGCGGTCGCCCCGCTGTTCCTGCGCACCAACCAGCGCATCGACGGCCTCATCCACGTCATCTGCCTGGCCCTGCTCGTGTTCACCCTGATCGAACGCGCCGTCCGCCAGGCGATCGCCCCCGCCGAGAAGCTGCCCGGCCTCTACGCCGGCCGCCCCGCCCGGCCCACCGGCCGACTCATCCTCGAAGCCCTCGCCCCCCTGCGCCTGGTCCCCACCGCCGCCGGCCAGCCCGCCTACATCCCCAGACCCGGACCACTCCAACAGCACCTGCTCGACCTCCTCGGCATCGACCCCACCTAACCCCCATGACCCGAAAACAAGATCACAGGGGCCGGTCGGCGCAGCAGAATCCGAAGTGCGAAACACGGGGATATCCGCCAGCCGGGAAGTCCACATGTCATCCGTGGGCACCGTGCGCGGATCAGCGCCGTCGCGCGGATCCGACTCCGTCGTCACCGCCGGGCCGGCGACGGTGTCCACGGGTGCGGCCGGGGCGCGGTGACCGCGGATCTCCCGCGGGCACCGTGCGGCGCAATGCCGGGTCAGACCGAGGCCCGCCCATGACCACCCCGGGTGCGCCTGCCGGAAATCCGCGGGCGCGGGCGCGGTGTCCCAACCTCTGGCGAGTGCGCGGGGGCGCGGCTGTCGTCCGGGAACCCGGGGTGGGCCGCGTGGCGGTTGTCCCCAGCTCTCCGGTGGGCATCGTCGTCCCCGGCGCCTGGGGACGACGTCGAGGAGGGCGCGGCCGGACGTACACCATCCACAGCGGGCCCTCGGTGCCTGCCCGCGGACGACCCGCACCGGCGCCAGCACACCGTCCATGGGCATCGCGCCTTCCACAGGCTCCCCCCGCAAGGAGAGCGTTGCTGCCGACCGGCCCCCGTCCGCGGGCATCGTGTTTTCACCGCCGGCAGCGACGGATGATCGCGTGAGCACGCCGAACCGGCGCGGGGGACCGAGCTGTCCACAGGGGTGACGGTGACCGTCGGCGTCGCCTGCCTCCGGGGCCCGCGCTCCACCGGGCGGCCCGGCGCCCGGCGGGAGCCCCGCGCGTTCGGTGCACAAGCGGCGGCGGGTCCGCGGGCGTCCGCATGACCGGCGATGGGCAGCGGCCCGGCTCATCGGTGCGCGGGGAGGGCACCCGTGCGGACCGGCCATGCCCACGGCCGGAACCGCGCATCAAGTCACGCACAGCCCGGCTGACCAGGGGCTATCTCGGTTATGCACAGGGAGGTCGGCGGCCGTCGCCGGTCGCCAGCCGGGGCCCCGGGATCCACCTTCGGCGCCGCACGCCACGCGTCCTGTGGATAACTTCCCGCCCCCTACCGACCAGCCTCGAGGAGGGGCACTGTGCTGGGCACCATGCCCACGGATGAGCAGCGTGGGTAACGGTCGGACGTTATCCACAGGGTCGAGCAAACTCGTGGCGAAGGGCGCGCCACGGTCGCCTTCCCGGGCTCCCGTCCTGCTCCTACGGGGCTCGGCGCCGGGCATCGTGCTGGGGCCGGACGCTGACCCCGACGGGGTCGCGTGCCCGGGCGGACGTCGCGTTCGCGATCCGTCGGGTACCTGTCCACAGCAGTGCGGTCACGGAACCTGCCGTCGCCCCGACCGGTCATGGTTGTTGTGTCGAACGGTTACCCGGGTTGGAGCCCGAAACCCGGCGGCTCGGAAATCCACAGGCCATCCGTGGGCACCGTGGACTGGAACGGTGCGGCGGCGACGGCCGCCTGCCGGGTCGCCGCCGCCTTGCCTGGACGGTGCCCACAGGCGCTGCCGGGCTCGGCACCCCCGAGCCCCCTGCTGGCTTGTCCCCAGCTCCGTGGTGGGCATCGTCTGTCCTGCCCTGCAGCCGGGGTGGTCACCGTGCGGCGGGGCACTCGTCGGGTTCGGCGTGGCCGTGGTCAGCGAGGGTGGGCACCGTGGCCACCGGGCGGACGCCGATCCCGCGTGGGGACCGTGCACCGATTCAACCGTGACCGTCAGTGGGGCACCCCGAGGTTTTCCACAGGGCCTACCTGCGGGCGGCCGCGCCGAGTGGGCAGCTGTCGGCGACCACCGGCGGACGTGCGGCGAAGCGTTGCGCGACCCAGCTCATCAGGTCGTTCATCGACGCGCCGAGGATCGAGCCATGGTCGGCCAGCGGGTAGCGCCGGTAGTCCACCGTCGTGCCCTCGCCGCACAGCCGGCTGACCACGTCGTCGGTGACCGGCTGGCGAATGATCTTGTCGCGGTCACCCTGAAGGATGAGCGTGGGAGCCATTCGTCGCATGATTTCGTCCCGCTGCCGCGCGAATCCGGCGGCGAACGGCGGGTGCGTGAGCGGATCCGCGGTGAAGGCCGTACGGATCGTCGAGCCGACGCTCGCCCTGGTGACCTCGTCGGCGCACCGTGTGCGCGCGACCGCCAGCAGCCGCCGGCCGGTCGGGGTCAGGTAGCGGTCCAGGTCGATCCGCGGATCGTCGACGGACAACCCGATCATCGCCAGCAGCAGGTATCCGACGCCGTCGGCGCCGCGCTGCAGCGTGGCGAGCGAGGCGGGCAGGTCCGCCAGCGGCGCGGTCGCGACCACGCCGCGGATGCGTAGCTCCGGGGCATAGCCGGCGGCCAGCGCGCCGGCGGCCAGGACCGCCTGCCCGCCCTGTGAATAACCCCAGAGGACGACATCGCGGCCGGCCCCCGTCTCGGTGAGAGAGCGGGCGGCGCGGGCGGCATCGAGCACCGCCCGCCCCTCGGGGGCGGCGACGTAGATCGCATGCTCGCCGGGGACACCCAACCCGGCGTAGTCGGTCAACGTGACGACGTATCCGGCCCGGACCAGCGGGAACGTCCAGGCGGCCGCGGCCAGCGGCGGCCGGGCGCGCGAGGGCGCACAGGAATCCTGGATGCCGGTCGTGCCGTGTCCGAACGACACGACCTTGCGGCCGCCGGCGGGCACTGGAACATCTGTGCCCGGAGCAAGAACGATGCCGGAGACCGCGCCTGCGCCCTTGCCGGTCGGCCGGGACGAGTAGATGACCCGCCAGGCGCGGATGCCGGCCGGGGCCGGCGTGACGACCTCCCGGGAGAGCAGCTCCCCGGCGGCACCCTGCGGCCGGGTCGGTTGAGCGGCCGCGGGTGCGTCGTCGCTGCTCGCGATGCCCTGCCCGCCGTCGATGTCGCCCCGCCGGCCGCAGCTGGCCAGCGGGATCAGCCCCAGCACGACAAGCAGCACGAGGAGCGGCACGCGGACCACTCTGGGACCGGGCCGGCGCTCGGACCCCCGCCGTGCGGGCCGGCCGGCGGCGCCGGGTGCGGCCGGGGAACGGCAGCAGTGCTCCCGGACGTCCGATGGGATCGGGCACGGACCGGTGGAAGTCGGTGAATCATCGTCCGGACCGAGCCACGAGAAAAGCACGAATGAAGACTATGGTTCTGTTCCGTCGTACAAGTAACGGTCCGTGTCGTCCTCGGCTTGACGGTCGATGCGGGCTCGTTCCCTGCCCTGCCGGGGCGGAGGAGCCGCGCGGCTGGATCAGCCGCGGACGGTCCGGCCGGCGCCATACGACTCCTTCCGACGGCTCCTTCCGACGGGTTCCCGCGCGAGGCCGATCCGTGCGCCCGATGTGGACCGGAACTGTGGACCTTCTGTGGATCGGGGCAGATACCCGCAGGTGCCGGTCGTGGCTGCCCGGGCGCTCGATACCCTTACGGTGTCCGCAGGCGGGGCCGGTGCGGNGGGGNGGACGTCACCGTCATCTCAACGGACGCGTCCGACCCGTCGCCCGAAGCCGTCGGAGGCCCGCGATTGTGACCACGTTCGCGTCGAGCACGTTCGCGTCGAGCACGCTCGCCCTAGGCCCCAGCGCGATCAGCGCTGACAGCCTCATCAAGGCGGGGCTGGCCGTCGTCCTGCTGATCGTCTTCGCGGAATCGGGGCTGTTGATCGGGTTCTTCCTGCCCGGTGACTCCCTGCTGTTCACCATGGGGATGCTGATCGCCAGGGACGAGGTCTCCACGCCGTTGCCGGTCGCGATGATCCTGATCGGGTTGGCGGCGGTCGCGGGTGACCAGGTGGGGTATCTGATCGGCCGAAAGGCCGGCCCCGCGCTGTTCCGGCGCCCTGATTCCCGGTTGTTCAAACAGGAGTACGTCGAGCAGGCGGAGGCGTTCTTCGCGAAGAACGGTCCGCGCTCCATCGTGCTCGCCCGGTTCGTTCCGATCGTGCGGACCTTCACCCCGGTCATCGCCGGGGCGAGTCGGATGAACTACCGGATGTTCACCATCTACAACATCATCGGCGGGTTGCTCTGGGGCTGTGGAGTGACCCTGCTCGGCTTCTATCTCGGAAAGATAGATTTCATCCGCAACAACATCGAGGCCATGCTCGTCCTGGTCGTCCTGGTCTCGGTGGTACCGATCATGGTCGAATACCTCCGGAACCGGCGGAAGCGTGCGCGGGCGACCGCCGCGGCCGGTCCGACGACCGAGGCTCCGGCGGGGGGTCAGGACCGCTACGACGGTCTGCCGGCCGACGGCGGCGACGAGGACGGCTGGCGCCAGGGCGAGGACCAGGGCGCAGACCCGTCCGTCACCATGCGCCTGCGCCGTGGCGGCGGCGGTGGTGGTGGCGGTGGTCGTCACTCGGCGGCCCATCGCCGCGAGACCGCCCGGGACTGAGCCCGGCAGCGGCCGACGCGGCGCCTTCACCGGAAGATCGCGGTGCTTCTGAGGGATCCGGCGCGGGTCACAGTGCGCCGGACCGGCGCTTCCGGAGTGGCCGGTGTGGCGACTCGGCGTGGGCGGCGATGCCGTCGGCTTGGCGGGAAGGTCGCGCCGGGCGGTTTCTGGCGGCCGGCGCCGCACCCCGCAGAGTGCGACGCCGCGGCGACGCCGGTCCGTCCGCGAGGAAGCCGCCAGGCTGCGAGGAAGCCGCCAGTTCAAGGGGAAACGGCCTGGCCAGATGGGTCCCGACGGGCTCCGCGCCGATACGGGGGGAGTCGACGGGACGCCCGCCGGGACCTCTCAACCGTATCGGGTCAACGGGGCATTGTCGCCCCGCTGATCGCTCGCCGAAGTACGGAAATGCAGGTAGCGTGAGCAATGTCAGAAAAATGTGACGATCATCTCACTCGAAGCGGGTGGCCGATCGGTCTGCGGCGCACGGCACCAGGCCTGTCCCGGTGCGTCCCGTGGCGCCCCGCCGCGCCGTTCAGACCGGGCCCCGAAGCAGGCCGCGGTCCTGATCACAACGCGTCGAGCCCGCGCTCGCCCGTGCGCACCCGCGTCAACGTCTCGACGGGCAGCACCCAGATCTTCCCGGCCCCGCTCGCCGTCGACCCGGCCGAGCGCAGGATCACGCTCACCACGTCCTCGACGTCGGAATCGGCGACGACACACTCGATCCGCGCGGCGCTCACCGACTCGTCATGAAACGTCCGTCCACGGTATGTCTCGGTGCGCCACAGCTCGGTGCCGAATCCGGTCACCTGACTGAGGGTCATACCATGGATGCTGTAGGTGCCGAGGGCGGCCCGGACGTCGTCGACGCGATGGGGGCGCAGGATCGCGGTGACCAGTTTCACGGCGTTTTCTCGTCCTCGCTTCCAGGGTGAGGTTTCATCGCGGGGAAGCGTAGAGCCGACAGGTGACGGTTTCGTCTCGGGAACGTCATCGGATCGGGAACGTCATCGGATGGTGCAACGAAAGGAATAGTAGATGTCCCTGCTCGACCGCGGAACTCCCCCCGACCCGTATGACGTGCTCCCCGTGCGCCCGTCATTCGACGTGACCAGCACGGATCTCGTCGACGGCGGAGTCATGCCGCTTGACCAGGTGTACAAGGACGCCGGCGGCGCGAACCTCTCCCCGCAGTTGTCGTGGTCCGGTCATCCCGCCGGGACGGAGAGCTTCGTCGTCACCGCCTATGACCCGGACGCGCCGACCGGCAGCGGTTTCTGGCACTGGGTGCTGGTCGACCTTCCCGGCTCGGCGACGGAGCTGCCGCGCGGTGCCGGCGGGGGTGCGTCCGCCGGCCTGCCGCCCGGGGCGTATCACGTCCGCAACGACTGGGGTACCAAGGAGTACGGCGGCGCCGCGCCCCCGCAGGGCGACGTGCCGCACCGCTACGTGTTCACCGTGCACGCGGTCGACGTGCCCAAGCTGGAGATCAACGACGAGGTCTCGCCGGCGGTCGTCGGCTTCAACCTCGCCTTCCACACCCTCGCCCGGGCCGTGCTGCGGGTGACCTACCAGCACTGAGTATCAGCCGGCCGGCCGCNCCCCCCGCCGTTGCGGCGGGCGGCGGCAGGCGGNGGCGGGCGACCCCCCCGGCACCACGGTGGGAACCGAAGCACCGTCATTTCCGTCGCGTTTCCACCGCGTTCCCGCTGGAAGCGGACCGTTGGCCGGGGTGTCGGCCCCGGCCGACGGTCGGTCATGACGTCTTTTCCTGGCATACCGCCCCCGCACGGGGGGAGTCTGGAACCGACTCACGCTCGGGAGGAACTGCATGGGCGACGGTAGACAGACGGATGTGAGCGGTGTCGGCGCGGCCGGCGCCTATGACGCCCGCCGGATCTGGGAGGTGGGGGAGCCGATCCACGCGATCATCTACTTCCACCCCGCGGTCCGCCGCTTCGGGGAGGAGGCCGGCTCCCACGGCTTCTGGATGGGGTACATCGGCATGCGGGCCGCCCCGCTCGGGGCCGCGTCCGCGGCGATGATTACTTCGGCCTTCTACAACTTCGCGCCGCGCCGGATCGCGCGCTCGGTGCCCGACGTCTGGGCCTACTCCTCGCCGGCCCGGCTGCTCGACGCCCGCCTCGCGGCGATCGACGCCGTCCTGCGCGAGCTGTGGGGGTTGGACACGACGGGCGTGGCGGTGCGGCGCGCCGCGGCGCTCGCCGCCCGGGCGGCGGCGGCCGCGGTCACCGCGGGGCGGCCGCTCGCCGCCGCCAACGCCGCCCTGCCCCTGCCCGCCGAGCCGCACCTGGCGCTCTGGCAGGCGCTGACGACGCTGCGGGAGCATCGCGGCGACGGGCACATCGCCGCCCTCGTGCACGCCGAGGTCGGCCCCTGCGAGGCGCTGGTCCTCGCCGCGGCCACCGGGCGCAGCCCCGGTGAGCAGCTACGGATCTCGCGCGGCTGGAGCGAGCGGGAGTGGGCGGACGCGGTCCACAACCTTGCCGCGCGGGGCTGGCTCACCGCCGACGGCGCGCTGACCGAGCTCGGCGCCCAGGCCCGGGCCGGGATCGAGGACGCCACCGACCAGTTGGCCTCGACTCCCTACCTGGCCCTGAGCGCGGCGGAGCTCGGTGACCTGTACGCAACGCTGTACGGGCTCGCCGAGCGGGTGGCGCTGGGTGGCGGGTTCACCTGGCCCAACCCCATCGGGTTGGACTGGCCGCCGTCCTCCGAGCGGGCGATGGCGGACCTGCGTCCGCCGGTGGAGCTGCGTCAGCCGGTGGAGCTGGGCTCGACCGAGGGGTAGCCGTAGCCTCCGGTGAACGGCTCCTCGCCGAACGCGTCGCCGTCGAACCCTGCGTCGTCGGCGACGCCTTCGGCGCCGCTGCGGCGCGGCCGAGCCGGACCGAGATCCGGCGGGTCCAGCTCCGCCGGATCGAGGTCGTCCGGGGTCAGGTTGGTGTCGTCGACCTCGCCGTGCATCTTCGACCCGTTCAGGACCACCGGGATCTCCAGGTCGCCGACCACGTGCTCGACGTAGAAGGCGCGGGCGCCGATGAGCCACAGCGCGAAGCCCGGATCGAGCCGCGGCAGCAGGTCGGCGGCGACGTCGGTGAGCCCGAGCGCCTCCTGGGTGTCGGCGATCTGGTCGGACGCCTGCTTGTACAGGATGCGGATCGCCGTCTCCGCGAGCAGCCCCTTGGCGATCTCCACCGAGTCCGGGGAGGCGGACAGCAGGTCGGAGATGCGATGGGCGACGATCGCGTTGGCACAGCCCCACTGGCGGGCGAGCTTCTGCTGCGCCGAGAGCCGGCGGACGAGCCCGGCGAAGCGCATCAGCCGCCAGCACTCGTCGTAGACGACATAGCGCTGGACGCCGTCCTGGCGCATCAGGGCCGCTTCCATCCACGCCTGCGCACAGGTCATGATCAGCGCGATCATCTCGTCGCTGCCCTGGACCCGCTCCAGGTTGAGTACCGCGATCGGCCGGTCGAAGTCCAGCGGGGAGGTCGTCGGCCCGTCGAACAGTCCGCCGAGCGCGCCGTGGGTGAGCCGGCGCAGCGTCAGGGTGGCGTCCCGGGAGGCGTCGCGCAGCTCGGTGGCCGTCATCGGAAGGTTGACGCAGTCCTCCTCGGCGGGATCGGTCATCGCCTCCAGGACGTGCGGGAGCAGCGGGGTCGCCCAGCGTTCCGGCGACGCCCCGCTGATCTGCCGGGTGACGACGTCGAGAGCGAGGTCCACGGCGGTGTGCTCGGCCGGGGTGAGCGGCACGCCCTTCGCCGTCTCGATCAGCGACGACAGCAGCGACGACCTGGCCCGCTTGACCTCCCGGGCCCAGTCCGCGTCGGCGATGCCCATCGGGCGCGGCGGGGCGTCCAGCGGGTTGAGCCGGGTCGCCATGCCCGGACCGATGTAGGTGGGCTCACAGCCGAGCCGGCGAGCCAGCCGGGTGTACTCGCCCTTGGGATCACAGGGCACCGCCGCCTGGTAGCCGAACGCCGCGCCGCGGGAGATCAGCGTCTTGAGCAGCGCCGACTTGCGGGAACCGACCGCGCCGAACACGGCGAAGTTCGGGTTCTCGATGACCTGCTGGCGGTACAGCTCGAAGACGTCGAAGTCGAACGAGTTCCCCGACCAGACGTGCCGGCCGATGTACATCCCGGGTGCGGCCAGCCCGGAGTCGACCACGAACGGGTAGATCCCGGCGATCTGCGCGGTCGTCTCCATATGCGCGGGCAGCCGCATTTTGTGGTACGCACGCCCGGCGAAGGGGCCGAGCAGCTTCGAGGGCTGCGCCCCGCGGCGCAACGCCGCCTGGGCGCGACGCATCGCGGCCTTCTCCGCGGCGGCGGCTGCCCGTTCCGCCCGGCGGCCGCGGCGGGGCGACGGGGCCGCCGGGGGAGTCGACCGGCGCCGGCGGGGACCGCCACCCAGGTCGACGAAACCCTCGGCGTCACGTCCCGGGTCGTGCCCGGCCGCCTCGTAGGCCGCGGCCTGGTAGCCGTCCGGGTCGTAGCCGGCCTCGTCGTAGCTGGGCGGGTCGAGGTCGTCGAAGCCGGCATCCTCGAAGCCCGCCTCGTCCTCGTGCCCGGGCTGGCCGTCGTACCCGGGCCTGTCGTCGTATCCGGGCTGGCCGTCGTATCCGACCTCGTCGCCGGCGCCGCCATACCCGTTCGCCTGGTAGGCGGCCTCGGGGGTGGCCCCGTTGGGGCCGGCCACCGCGGAGGCGAGGTCACCCGTCGGGTACGCGGCCGGGATCGGTATGAAGCCGCCCCGACCGCCGGCCGAACTCGCCGGATCGGGGCTCACTCCGTTGCCGTCGACCGCTCCGTTGCCGTTGCCGTTCATCACGCCACTCCCACCGCCAACGGTAGGGCCCCGACGCTGAAGCCCTGGTCCTGTTCCCCGACGAGGCGCACCATCTCCAGCCGGCTGCGTGACGCCAGCGTTTCGGCCTCGCCGCAGGCGTCGGCGAGGCCATCGAGATCGTCGGCGGAGACGGTGACGAACCCGTGGAAGCGGAACGCCCCGAAACCGGCGATCAGCTCCTGCTCGCGCCGTTCCACCTCGTCGGCCTCGGCCACGTCCCGCTGTGTCGTGACCTTGCCGACCTTGTCCCGCATCTGCTGTTCGCCGAGGTGCGCCATCCGCCGCCGGTTCACCGCCTTCTCCGCCTTCCGGCCGGGCAGCGGCTCGACGACCAGCGACACCGTGCGCCGACAGGTCGTCTCCATCAGCAGCGGGGCGAGGAAGGCGGCGGGCGAGGGCACCCGGGGCCAGCCGTTGATCCAGTAGGTGGTGTGGAAGCCCGAGTCCGTACGGTAGTGATCCCATGCGGTGACGGTCCGTACCGGTCCGGCCACCGCGGGGTCGATTCCGGACGCCAGGCCCTTCAACCCGCCGGCGAGGTCGGTGCTCGCGCCGCCGCGAGCGTCGATCATCTCGATCGAGTACGGATCGTAGGTCGTGCGGATGACCGCAGCCAGCGCCCGCGGGGGCAGCCAGCCGACCGTGTTGATCGACGCCCGGGCGAGCGCCGCCTCCATCGTGCGCAGCTCGCCGAGCAGGACCGCGCAGGCTGCCTGGTCGCCGCCGCCCGCCCGCTGGATCGCCCGACGGGCGTCCTTGGCGCGCAGTTGGAACGACAGGTACGTCTCGTGCCGCTGGGCGACGGGACCGGCGGCGTCGATGACCTGCTGGTAGGCATCCGCGGCCCAGGAGTCGTCATGGTGGCCGCGCACCCGCCAATGGCGCTGGAGCTGGTCCCCGGAATCGGGCAGGGTGCGCTCCAGCCACTGGATGCGGGACAGCTTGCCGCCGCCGGCCGTCAACCCGGCCAGCAGCTCACCCCAGGCGTCGACCCGGGCCTGCTGGTCACCGGACTCCAGCAGAGCGAACTGGCTGCCCTGCACCTGCAGGACGGCGGTGTAGGTCTGCTTCTTGGCGTCCTTGACCACCGCCACGTACCGGCCGCCACCGACCGGGACGGACAACATCACCAGGGAGGACAGCGGCCCGGGAAGGACCGTGCGGCTGAGCTGGTCCTCCCCGGCGCCGAGCCGGAAGAACGCGCCACGGAACACCGTCTCGCCCGTCACCTTCTGCATCGTGAAGCCGAAAAGGATCGGCACCCACTGGTCGAGGTTACGATCCTCCACCCGGACGAAGGCGACGAACAGCAGGGCCACCGCGAGCAGCACCCAGATCGGAATGGTTACCAACGGTGACCGGAGGGCGCCGAGGACGCAGAGCATCACGCCGATCATCAGAGCGAGCTGTGGCCAGCGCATGCCGAGCATGACGCCGCCGCGTTCGAGCGGTCCGAACCGATAGCTGCGTTCCGCGACCATCTACTACCTCACTCGCCGGTTGATCCTCTGCGCGGTGCCGGCCGCCCGCACGCTGCGGCCAGCTCGCATGTCGTGCTCACTGACCGCCGGTGCGGGACGGTGGCAGTTTTGGTGCCGCGACCGTGGCCGGTCGGGCCGCCGGAGCGACCGGCGGTCGGGCCTGACTCGTCCGCGGGGACGCGCCGTTCCTGGCCGGTGCTACGCGGGCGGCCGTCCGGGGGGTCGCACCGTTCGGCCGGGCACTGGCGCCGACCGGGACGGCCGTCCGGCTGGGGCCGCCGGACCGGGCTGGCTGCCGCACGGCGCCGCCCGCGCCGGAGCCGCCGGTCCGGGGTCTGCCGCCGGAGCCCCGCACCGACGCGGTCGCGGCACCGGCCCGGGAGGACCCACCCACGGGCGCGCCGATTCCACTGCGTCCGGTCCGTAGCGCGGCCGGCCGAGCGAGTCCGGGCTCCATACCAATGCCGCCGGTGTCTCCGAGGACGCCGCGATTACGCGTCTGGAGCCGGGCACCAATTCCGCGGAAGGTCTCCCGGGACGTCGATCCGAGCAGCGCGCCCGCACCCTGGCCGAAGGATGCGGCGCTGCGCCGGCCCGCCGAGCCGACGGCCCGCATCAGATGGACGTCGGCGAATCCCATCAGATGCATGAGGACGAACGGGGCGAACACCGCGGCAATCATGACCACGGTCCCGCCGAGGATCGTCAGGGTCTGATCGACCGTAGACCCGGTCGAGTCGCTGGCCATCCCGGCGCCGAGCGTGAAAATGGCATATATGACTGGCTTCGCGAAGATCAGGGCCAGGAGGAGTTCGGTGGCACGCTTGAGCCAGGCGCTCGTCGACATCGTCGGCTGCCCGGCGAGGTAGAGCGGGATGAAGACCGCCATCACGATGATCGCGACCTTGCGGATGTAGAGCACCACGAACAGCGCGAACGAGAACATCGCGACGAGCAGCGACAGCACGAGATCGAGGGCGAAGTTGCCCTGTTCCGGTAGCGCGCGTACCTGAGCCACGAGATCGGATCCCAGCGGTTTCCCGTTGCCGAAGGCGTCGGCGATTCCGTCCGAGGCGGTCAGAATCATCTGAAGCAGGGCAAGCGCGATGAAGGAGCCCAGGATCGAGGTGCCGGTCGCCGTGAGCGCCCGAACGAAGATGTGCGGGTCACCCCGCACCGCCCCCATGATGCAGGCACAGAGGAAGAGGCCGGTGACGATCAACACCGCGATCCCGAACGCGATGTTGTAGTTCTCGACGACGTAGTCGGCCTTCAGATCGATGGTCGTCTTCTGCGCCGCGAAACTGAACACGGAACTCGACAGGTCCGCGGCCATCCCACAGAACGCAGTCCCCATCGAATTGAAGTAGGCATCCACGCTCCCCGAAATAGCGCCCTTAATTGCGCTTAGGGGATTCAGGGAACTGAAGGGTGCGGCAAGAACTTCGTTACCTTCGGTCACGTACCGGCTCCGACCAATAGAAATTCCTTGAAACCTTCGGCAGCGCGCTCAGTAATATCCGGCTGTGCTGGACCGTCGCTCGCGTCCTTAAGCTTCCAGTCCCCCTCATTCCATACGATCTGACAGAAGTCCGTACCCCAGCCCTGCCTAGGTGCTAGGTTGGGGTTTGGATTCCCATAAATTCCGAATGCGATAGTGCCCCAGATGGTTACATTCGCTTCATTTTCATTGTAAGAGCGGACCGCATATCCCGTTCCTCGCCCGATTAGGCTAAAGTTGGGACTCTGAATCGACGGGACGTCGTATGCCTTAGCGCTGTCTTCATCATTCTTGATGATCAGGTCAGCGATCCGCTTAGAAGATTCAGGTAGCGCAATCGACTCGTACATCTTTCTAATCCGGGAAGGCTCGCGATTTCGCAGTGTCCCGGTGATGGCATCGTAGTTTGCGCAGGCGCTCACTGCACCGGCTTCGGTATGAGGGTAACCAACTGGGATGCCGAACTCGTTGATCCGCGCGGGAAGGCCGGGGACCTGGCTACCACTCGCGGAGTCTAGTGGTTTCCCTTCGGCGGAATCTGGTTTCGGGACCAGAGTGGGCGTGGGTGATATGGCCGCCGGACTAGTGGCCGGAGCTGTACTAGGAGCGGGGGCGGGCGCGACTGAGGCGGTGTCTGGACTCGCGCCCTTGTCTGGGATGACATAGCGTCCGATCACCACTCCGCCGATCACACTCACCGCGCCGGTGGCTACGATGATGATGATCAGGCGTCTGGCCACACTCTCCATCAGGCCCGGCAACGCCCACTCCCCTCACAAGACGGCACGGTCATCATCGCAATGTCCGCCCGCCGGTACCCGGGGAACCGGTCAGAAGAGCGTTGACGATGGGTCATGGACCACGCCGGGGTCAACGGCGACAGTGACAACGACGGCGGGTGGGCGCTGTCCCCCTGGGTTGGGCGCGGGGGCGGTGGCCGTTGCGCCGGTGGCCAGGAAGAAGTTGATGAAGGCTGCGGCGGCGCCGACGAGGAATGCCAGACCGAAGCCGGCGATGACGCCGCTCTTTCCGACCGTGGAAGCTCGCTCGAGTCCCATCCGTTCGCCGAGTGCCCAGGCGATCCCGCCGAGTAGCACGGCGGCGACGGCAGCGATCACCGCATAGGCGGCCAGGCCGTTGACCAGGTCTTTCAGCGCGTTGATGCCGGGCGCTTTGGTGTCGTCCGGGTTCACCTTCACGTCGGCCAGGATGACGGTCGCCTTGGCGGCGGCGTCCAGGATCATCGGGGTTCCTTTCTCACGGGCGGGGTCCGCCCGGACGATCCGGTCCGGCGATCCTTGAGGGTGCCGTTGGTGACCGTAGGTCGCCGAATGATACGCCTGGCGGCGTGGGGTGATCCCCGGTAGTGCTCGTGGGGCCGCTGGTCGCGCCGGCCTCCTTGCGTGGGGTGACCGGTCCGATGGCGTCGTGTGAGGTCCCTGTCGGCCGCTCGCTGGCCGCCGGAGGGGCCGCTACCTCGGCCTTTGCCAATGCGAACAGGCTTTCCACGGTGGCTGCGGCCAGTCGCATGTAGGCACGGCGAGTACGTCGGCGCAGCCGTGGGATACGGACCGGCGTATGCCGGCTTGGGTCCAGTCGGGCGTCGTAGGGGATACGCACGAGGGAGTCCACCTGCCGCCCGAGCCGTGCCGCGGCCGCTCGGGTACGGGGTGACGGCCGACCGCGCCGCGGCGCGACGATCGCCGCGACGATCGGCGGCCCCCCGTCGCGGGCCGGCCGGCGGCCCGGCGCCTCGCGGAACGCCCGCAACCGCATGAGAGTCGCTTCGAGATCGGCCGCCGTGGCGAGCGTCGTCAGGACGACGAGATCCGCGGCTTCTACCGCGGCCTCGGTGAGTGGAGCCCCGGTCGGCGCGTCGACCAGTACCAGCGGATAGGAGTGCGCGAGCAGGCCCAACGCCGAGCGCAGCCCGGTCGGTGTGACCGGCTGGGCGCCGGACGGGACCGCGGGCGCGTCCTGGCCCTCAGGGCCGTCGTCGGCGGACGGCGAGTCCGCGGTGATCTGGCCGGCGTCCGGCCGGACCGGCAGGACATCGAGGTCCCGGGCGCCCCCGGAACGGTGGCCGCTGATCATCAGGCGCAGCTCCGCGGCTGACCCGTCGGCGGACTGGTAGCGGACGACGTCCGCGACCGTGGTCGTGCCGGCGGAGCCGACCCGACTGGTCAGCGGGTCGCCGCGGGGCTCGTCCTCGTCGCCGCCCGAGGCCGGTGCCGTGCCCCCGGCCGGAAACTCCCCGGGCCACAGGTCGACGGCGAGCACCGGATGCGCACGCACCCCCGTCAGGGTCAGGCCGATCACGCCGGCGAGCGTCGTCGTCCCGGAGTACGGGAACAGCGACGTCACGGTGACCCGCCAGGAGCCCGGCAGCGGGATGCGGGCCCGGTCGCGAACCGAGAGCCGGACCGGGATCTCCTCCCATGGCTGCAGACCGCCCGCTTCCCGGCGCGATTCCTGCCACGGCCTGAGCTGGCTGTCCGATTCCGGCCGGCGCGCAGAGCCCGGCCGGTCCGGAACCGGCACGGTCGCCTTACGGGAGGGGCGGGACGGGCGAGCGGTCCGCGGCGCCGGCTCCGCGCCGGGTGCCGGCGCTAGCGCCGCTGTCCGGGCGGGCGAGGTGGACGGGTCCGGCTTCGCACCGCGGTGGCCCGTCGGCGTGGCGGGGGCCGCGGGCCCGCCCGCCGCCGCGCGCGCCCGGGGCGGGGTGGGCGGCGAGGTCGGGCGGGGCGCGGTCGGCGCGTGGCTCGGGGTCGGTGAGGCCGTGTGGCTCGGGGTCGGTGAGGCCGTGTGGCTCGGGGTCGGTGAGGCCGTGCGGCCGGGGGTGGGCGTGCGGCTGGGGGTGGCCGTGCGGCTGGGGGTGGGCGTGCGGCTCGGCGTCGGCGGGGCCGAGCGGGCGATGGGTCCGGTGGCGGCGGTGGTCCGCTCCGCCGGGGCCGGCCCGGTGACGGGGGCGGGCGGGGCCGCCGTGCCGGAACCGGGCACTCCGGTGGGGCCGGTCACCTCGATCGGGCCGGTCACGGCGATGGAATCGGTCACGGCGACGGAGTCGGTCATGGGGATGGAGTCGCCCACAGCGATCGAATCGGTCACCACGATCGGGCCGGTCGCGGGCGTCGGAACGGCGGTGACGGGCCGGTCGCCCCGCTCCGTGGCAGCCGCACCGGGGGCCCCCGGGGGTCCCCCGGCCGGGACCGGCCGGGTGGCCGCCGCCCGGGGTGGAGCCGATGCCCTGGGCGGCCGGCTGCGCGGGGGCGTCGCGGCGGCGGGGGGATCAGGGACGGGCAGCGGCCCGGAGGCGTGCGGGGGGATCGCGGTAGGCCCGGGACCTGCGGCGACTGCTTCGGCGGGGGCGGCTGCGGGGCCGTGATCGGCCCCGGGACCGGAGCCCGCGGTCTGTGCGGTCGTGCCTGTGCCGGTGCCTACTCCGGTGCCGGCGGCATGGTCGGAGCCGTCCGCTCGGGACGGGACCATCACGTCCCGCGACGATCCCGGGGCCGAGGCGTCGGCGCCGCCGGGCGGCGCCGGGCGGCGGGAAGGGTCTGCCTGGTTGCGTGGCGCGATCGCGGCCGGCCGGCCGGCGCGGCGCGTCCGGCTGCCGCGCGTCTGCCGGAGGTCCTCGGCCGGCTCGGCGCCCGGCGTCGTCTGGACGCCGCGCCCGGCACCCGGCGGATCCGTCGGGGATGTGGCCTCCGCGGCGGTTGCACGGTCCGCACCCGGTTCGGTCGCCGATGTCGCATCATCGAGGTGGAACGCCTCGCTCTGCCACGCCTCGTCGGGTGGCTGCGGCGAGTCGGACCCGCTCCGCCGCCGATGCCGCCGGCGCCCGGAGCGCGCGTAGGGAGGTGACTCGGCGTCCTCGGTGCTCGGTGACTCGTCGCGCCCGTACTGGTCGTCTCGGTCAGGCAGCCGGTTGGAACGGGAGGCCGACGTGGGGATGCGGGCTCCTATGAGCGAAACGGGCCGCGCGTCGCCTTCCTCACCGTACGGTGCCTGTGGCACATCGCTCACGCGCCGTCGCCCTCCCGGCTCTCTACAGGTTAGCTAGTGCCAGTTAAGGTTACTTACGGTTACTTGCCTTTGGCTGCGGTCGGATCGATGTAACACGAGCCATTCGAGTATGACAAGCTCTGGTTGAGGCTACCCACAACGGATGGGTCGGTGTACCTTCCGGAACCGGAGATGTGCGATCCGCCATTACCGAGGCGAACCGGTGGCGGGTCCGGTGGAAGATCCGCGCCGGGGGCCGGCGGGGGCGGCCAGGTTCACGCGGCGCGAATCGTGCGGCAGAGCGAAAGGAGCGTCGGTGGCGCAGGACGGCTTCTCGATGGCGACGCCCCGGCCCTCCGCCCGTCCGGGGCGCTCGGGCGCCCCGCAGGGTGCGCCGCTGTCCGGCCGGACCGCGCCGATCGGATCGTCTCCTGCGCGCTCCACGCTCACCGGGGCGAGTCGGCCCCGGGCGAGCTCCGGCGGGCCGGCGGGCATGCCGTCCGCGACCGCCCCGGGCACGCCGCCCGGCGCGCCCGCCGCTGCGGCGCCTCCGGTCGCGCCGCTCGCGCCGCCGCTGTCCCCGCCGGGGACCAGGACCTCGGTGTCCGGCGGCACCGGCGGGGCCACCAGGCTGGGGGCCGTCGGCGCTCCCACGAGCGGCGCGGGCACGACGCCCACGGCTGGTGGACCGGCGGCCCGGCCCGCCGACGACGACGACGTGCTCACCGTCGACGAGCTGGTCGCCTGGCTCCGCCTGTCCGAGAGCACGGTCCTCAAGCTTCTGTCCGAACGGGCGATCCCGGCCCGCAAGGTCGGCCACCAGTGGCGGGTGCGCCGCGGCCGCGTGCGGGACTGGCTGGACGGCCGGGAATGACCGGCGGCGTGGCAAGGGCGGCCACGAGGATCGCCGATGCCGGCGCCCCCGAATGCGGCGGCGTGCCGATGATCGGGCGCCACGGCGGCTCGGCGTAGCGGCGCCCGGACGTGCTAGTGATCCAGGGCGGGTCGGCGCCGCTGCGTGCCCTGCTGATCCCGCTGGCGGTGCTGGCGGTGCTGGCGGGCTGTGGGACGTTGGGCCGGGCCGCGGACCCCACCCCGAGTCCGCCGGTGACCACCGGCCCGCCGCCGGGTGCCAGCCAGGCTCCGGGGCCCCCGCTGGCCACCGCGACCGCCCCGGCGACCGGCGAGGTCGACCGCACGAACCCGGCCGCGGTCGCGGCCGACTGCTTCACCCGCTGGCAGTCGTTCGACGCCCGGACCGATTCGGGACCATCGGCCGGCGTCGGGCGGGCCCGGGACTGCCTCACCGAGGACTTCGCCGCCTCGCTCGGCGCGGGCTCCACCAGCGCCGCTGATGGTGGCGCTGACGGACAGGCCTGGGAGGATCTACGGGCCCACGGCGCCCGCTCGCAGGTGTCGGTGTTGGCGACCACACCCCTGGGCGGCGTCGACACCACCGCCACGGGCCGCGTCGTGCTCCAGCTCAACGTGCGTCGCGAGAGCACGACGGGCAACGAGGCTCCGGTAGCGACGTTGTCCACCCCCGCCCTGACGCTGCTGCGTCAGGCCGACGGGACGTGGCGGGTCGCCGGGGCGGATCTCGCGAGCGTCGCCGGCGACGCGCCGGGGCGGTGAGGTCGGATGGCCCGCCGCTTCCCGCCCAAGCGAACCGGGTGGCTGGTGTGGTTGGGCACCGGCTCGGCGATCGTCATCGGTGGGATCATCCTGTTGATCTCGATCCTGATCATGTCCCTCGCCGGGCCGTTCGTCGGTGACCACGGCCGGGGCAACAAGTCGATCGAGAACGCCGACGGCATCCCGGCGGAGTACGTGCAACTGATCACGGACGCGGCGAACGGTGCCGGCTGCGAAGAGGTGACGCCGGCCCTGCTGGCCGCCCAGCTCCATCAGGAATCCGGGTTCAACCCGCAGGCCCGCTCGCCCGTCGGGGCGATGGGGATCGCCCAGTTCATGCCCGCGACCTGGGCCAGCCACGGCCAGGGCGACGTGTGGAACCCCACCGACGCGATCCCGGCCGCAGCCCGTTACGACTGCGCGGTGGCGGCGTCGGTCGCCTCCGTGCCCGGCGACGGGCAGGAGAAGATGCTGGCCGCCTACAACGCCGGCGCCGGGGCGGTGCTCGCCTTCGCGGGCATCCCTCCCTACACCGAGACCCGCAACTACGTGCGCACGATCCTCGCCCAGACACAGGTCTACGGGGACTCGCTCGAGTTCGGCGTGGAGATCCCCGCCGGCACGATCGCCCCCGTGGTCGCGTTCATGGAGTCACAGATCGGTAAGCCCTACGTCTGGGGGGCGATCGGGCCGGACGCCTGGGACTGTTCCTCGCTCGTGCAGGCCGCTTACCGGAACATCGGCATCGAGCTGCCCCGGGTGACCACCGACCAGCTTCGGTTCGGCCCGGTGGTCGCCGGGGTCGACCCGCAACCCGGGGACCTGCTGTTCACGCCAGGCACCGACGGCACCGCGGACGCACCCGGCCACGTCGGCATGTACATCGGTGACGGCCGGGTCATCGCGGCCAAGGGAGCGCGCTGGGGTGTCGTGGAGTCCGACATCTCGGACTGGACCGGCACGGTCGCGGTGACCAGGCCGTTGGCCAAGGAACTCCGTTAGACCGGCCGGTCCGCCCGGCCGGTCCGACTGGTGTCGCGGGCGGCCGGCCGGATCGGCGACGGTTCAGGCGGTCGCCTCGGACACGAAGTCCGACAGCCCGTTGGCCACCCCGCCCAGCACGCCCACGGTGTTGTGCACCACGTCAGCGGCGTCACTCGGGGCGGTCACCGCGAAGAACAGGATGAACAACCCGATACCCCACGGCCAGATCAGTCTCTTCATGCAGGACCTCGCAGCACAGCCAGCCGATAAGGCCGGACGGACACCAACGTCGATAAGTCACCGACAGCATGTGTGTACTCACCTTGAGTAGTCGTCGCAAGGGGAATCGCCGAGGGGCGGGTGGCACCCCCACGGACGGCCGCCTCTCCACCCGGCCTGGGTGACCCGCAGCCCCGCCCGTCCTCGGACGCGCCGGCGGACACCGTCGCGGACACGGCGTACCCCTCGCCGGGACACCGAACGGACAGCGAGTTGACCATTGGTAGCCACTTGGCGACGTGGAAGCGACAGGCTCTAATAGTTCAAGCCACCCCGGGCCGGCTGACGTCGACTCCTGGCACGGGGTGGCTACCAGAGGTGACTGATCATCGCTGCGGGCCGGCGGCTTGAGGCGTCGCCTCCCGCCTGGCGGGGTGAAGCCGGGCGTGGACCGGCCGGATCACCCGGCCGCCGCGATCAGGCCGGCGTGATGCCCTGGGCGAAGCGGAACAGGTCGTCGGGGTCGTAGGCCCGCTTCACCTGCCGCAGCCGATCCAGGTTCGTCCCGTAGTACGCCTGCGCCCAGCCGGCGAGCTCGGGGTCGATGTAGTTCTGGTAGGCGGACTGGGAGACGAACGGCGCCGTCGCCTCGACGGTGGAACGCAGCCAGCGGCGGTTGGCCTCCTGCGCGGCCGGCGTGGCGTTCGGGGCGTAGCCGGCGACGTACTGGGCGCTGGCGATCGCGCCGCGGTGGACGAACGCCGTGTCGCCCGGGGCGACCCGGTTGATCGCTCCGCCCCAGGAATCCAGGATCACCCCGCCCGAGCCCGCCCCGGCGGTCCGCTGGCGCTCCTCGACCGCGCCCAGTAGCACCTCGACGCCGCGCGACGGCATCGGCCTGTGCAGGAACGCCGACGCGGCCCGCTGGGCGACCCGTGGCAGTGTGCCGCCCGGCGTCCGGCCGCGCAGATGGCAGGTCTCGACCGCGCGGCCCGCGCAGCCGCCCTCGATGAGCATCGCCTCCAGGTGACCCCGGGTGGTGACGTAGGTCCCGGTGGGCCGGTGGCCGGCCGCATCGACCAGGTCGGCGAGCCGCGCGCGCAGGCCGGCCATCGCGTCGTCACCGGCACCGCCCGACAGCACCCCGCTCACCCGCAGCGTCGGGGTGCCGCCGACACCGGCCGAGGGCGCCGAAAAGGCGACGCATGTCGACCACAGGCTCTCCGGTGCGCCGCCGGGAGCGGAGATCCAGTCCTGCCACGCGGCCACCACGTCGGCGGCGCCATCCCAGGCCCAGCGATAGGTGAACAGCACCAACGGCGTCGCCCGGTGGGGGGCGAAGGCGAACGAGGTGACGATGCCGACGTTGCCGCCGCCCGCGCCGCGCAGCGCCCAGAACAGATCCGGCTCGTGGTCCGCGTCGGTGTGCACCACCTCCCCGGAGGCGAGCACCACCTCGGCGGAGACCATCCGGTCGCAGGTCAGGCCGTAGCGCCGGCCGAGCACGCCGATCCCACCGCCCATGGCGAGTCCGGCGATGCCCACGGTCGGGCATGAACCCGCCGGCAGCGCCAGCCCCCCGCGCGCGAGACCGGAGTACACGTCGACGAGCAGGGCGCCCGCCCCGATCCGCGCGACCTGGCCGGGCGCCGCGGCCACCTCGGCCATCGGGGTGACGTCCACGACCAGGCCGGTCGTCGTCGAATAGCCGCCGTAGCTGTGCCCGCCGGCGCGGGCGGCCAGTGGCAGCCCCGTCCGGCGGGCGAACTCGACGCAGGCCTGGACGTCGGCGGTGGACGTGGCCCGGGCGACCGCCTGCGGTCGGATCGCGTCGAAGGCCGGGTCGAACAGCGTGCTGGCCGCGGCGTATCGCGGGTCCGCCGGGCGCAGCAGCGGGCCGGTCAGGCGCGCGTCGAGGGCCTGCCAGTCGACGGCGGAGGGTGCGGGACGGGTATCCCCGCGGCACCCGGCGAGCAGCGTGCTGCCCAGCCCGGCGCCGGCGAGCGCCAGCCCGCCGCCCGCGGCCCGTAACACCGACCGGCGGTCGGGTCCGCCCACGCGTCCTCCCAGAGAGCCGTCCGCAACCCACCACCCGCTCGCCACTGTGTGCCACGGGCGCTCCGACCGGCCGGGGCAGCATCGACCTCCGGCCCGTGGAACCGACCGGGAGCGGCAGCGTCCGGCGGGCGGCACCGATCGGGCCTGCGGCACCGATCGGGCCTGCGGCACTGACCGTGACTGACCGGGCCTGCGTGACTGACCGGGCCTGCAGGTCTGACCGGGCCTGCGGTCTGACCGGAGGGCGAGACTGACCGGCAGGCAGGCCTGACCGGCAGGCAGGTCTCACGGCGAAGGTATGCCAATTCAGGCGGCGACGGCGCCTTGGCGGCACGAGTGGGCTGCCGGTGGCCGGTCGAGGCCCACGCGAGGACACCGAGCCGGGCGCCCACGACCGGAAACTCGGACCCGGACGGTCGGCTCAGCCCGGCTGGGCGATCGTCGCGATCGTGCCGGCCGGGTCGATGCGCCGGACCCGGTCGTTGCCGTTGTCCGCGACGTACACGGCGCCGCTGCCGTCGACCACCACCGAACTCGGGTTCTTGAACTGGGCCGCCGTCGCCGGACCGCCGTCGCCGCCGGAGCCCTCGGTGCCGGTGCCCGCGATGGTGGTGATGATGCCGTTCGGGTCGATCTTCCGAACCCGGTTGTTGCGGTAGTCGGCGATATAGAAGGTCTTCCCGTCCGGTCCGATCGACAGGGATGGCACGTTCAGCTTGGCCGACCGGGCCGGGCCGCCGTCGCCGGCGTAGCCGGCCTCCCCGGTGCCGGCGATCGTGCTGATGATGCCGTCCGGGGTGACCTTCTGGATGGTGTCGCTGCCGAGATCGGCGAAGTAGAGCGTGCCGTCGTCGGTCATCGTGATGTCGTTCGGGCCGTTGATCTTCGCCTGGGTCGCCGCGCCGCCGGCACCGGTGTAGCCGGCGACGCCGGTGCCCACGTACGTCGTGATGATCCCCGCCGGGTCGATCTTCCGGATGCGGTGGTTCTCGTAGTCGGAGAAGTACACGCTGCCGTCGGGTCCGGTGGTCACCTTCTCGGCGCTGTTGAGCTGGGCCGCGGTGGCCGGGCCGCCGTCGCCGCTGTAACCCGCGGTGCCGGTGCCGGCGACCGTGGAGATCACCCCCGCGGGCGTGACCTTGCGGATGCGGTTGTTCTTCGCGTCCCCGATGTAGATGTTTCCGGCCTTGTCCCGGGTGGTGGAACCCGGGCCGTCAAGCTGGGCCGCGGTGGCCGGGCCGCCGTCGCCGGCGCTCCCGCCCGCGCCGGTGCCCGCGAAGTCGTTCTCGGCACCGGTCGGGGGGATCTTCTGGATTCGGTCGGTCGCCAGGCTGGACACGAGCAGCGACCCGTCGGGGTCGAGGGCGAGGCTGTACGGGCTCAGCCCCTGCACGGTCAGCGCCTGCCCGCGGTACGCGGTGGCGACCCGAGGGGCGGCCGAGGCGGCGCGGTCGTCGCCTCCGCCGCCGGAGGTCGCCACGGCCAGGACGATGCCGACGGTGGCCGCCACGACGAAGGCGAAGACGATGCCGCCGATGATCCAGGAGGCGCGGATGCGCGTGCCCGCGGTCTGGTGGTGCCCGGCCTGCCGGGTCGGGTCGAGCGGCACGCCGCCCGGACGCGGGCCGAACTGCGCGCCGCCCGGTCCGCCGGCCCCGGGCGCGCCGCCGTAACCACCGCCCAGGGGGCGTGGCGGCGGCGTGTACGGCGCAGGCGTGTTTCCCGGCGGGTATCCGCCCCACCCGCTCGGTCCGGGCCCCTGGTTGCCCCGCACCGTGGGGGCGCCGGTGAACCCGGGGCCGCCGGGGCCACCGAGCCCTCCGGGGCCGCCGCCGGAACCCGGCTGGCCGCCGAGGCCGGCCGGCGTGCCGGGAAGCCTCTGGTAGCCGCCGGGCGGCGGGTAGCCACCAGCCCCCGGTCCACCAGCCCCAGGTCCGGAAGGCCCAGCCCCAGATCCGGCGGGCCCAGGCCCACTCCGGGCTCCGGGTCCGCCTGGCCCGCCTGGTCCGCCGGGACCGCCTGGTCCGCCGGGACCGCTGGCCCGGCCCGGGCCACCGGCGCCGGCGGGGTTGCCGAACGCGCCCGGACCCGCCGGGTAGCCGGGGCGGGCCGGGCCGGATCCGTGGGCGGGTCCGGCCGGGTAGCCCGGCGCGCCCGAGAGCGGCGGCCGCGGGGTGGTCGAGACGCCGAGCGCCGCCTCGCGGATCTCGTCGTCCACCCGGACCTTGATCTCCGACCGGGACAGCCAGTTCGGCCCGAAGGCCCGGCTGCCGGCCCGGGCGAGTTCGAGGGCGAAGTCGGTCGCGTCCGCGAACCGGGCGTTCGGGTCCTTCGCCAGCGCCCGCATGATCACGGTGGAGATCGGCGGCGGAACCGTGGTGAGCGGCTCCGGCATGACGGTCAGGTGGTGGTGGGTGAGCGGCTNCACCGCCATCTGGCGGCCGAACAGGGGCCGGCCGGCGATCATCTCGTAGAGCACCCCGGCGAGGGCGTAGAGGTCGGTCGACGGGAACAGTCGCACGCCCATGATCTGTTCGGGGGCCATGTACCGCGGGGTGCCGAGGATCGCGCTGGCGGTCGTCTCCGCCCCGTCGAAGATCTTGGCGATGCCGAAGTCGGTGACCTTGAGCAGGCCGTCCCCGGCGAACATGATGTTGTCCGGCTTGACGTCGCGGTGCAGCACGCCCTGCGTGTGCGCGTTGGCCAGGGCCGCGGCGGCCGCCAGGCCGATCGAGCAGGTCGTCTCCGGGGACACCGGACCCGTGCTGATCCGCTGCTTGAGGGTGCCGCCGGAGAGCAGTTCCATCACCAGCAGGCAGGTGCCCTCGTGCTCCACGTAGTCGTGGATGCGCACGATGTGCGGGTGGTCCAGTTCGGCCAGCACCCGGGCCTCGGCCAGGAAGCGGGCGCGCAGATCGGCGTCGTCGGAGGTGTCCAGCAGGATCTTGATGGCGACCTTGCGTCCGATGAGTCGGTGCTGCCCGGCGAGCACGAGCCCGTAGCCACCCCGGCCCAGGTCGCCCTCGACGGTGTAACCCGGAAGCGCCGCCTCCACGAGTGATCTGTCAATCAACAAGGTTCAGATCCGTCCGTTAACGCCGTCGGGCAGCCCGCCGCACCGCCGTCCCCGTCCCGACCGCGGCATCCTGGCCTGCAATGACGCCTTCGTCGGGTTCCTGGCGATCCTACGACCACGACCTTCCCATTCCGCCGCCCGTCCGGGGGCGCCCTGTGACGTCGGATCGGCGACATGTGCATGCTGCTGGGGCCGACGAGTGTCGGCGCCGCCACGGTCCGGATGATGCGACAGGTGTCGGGATGATGCGACAGGTGTCGGGATGACGGGCAGGAGTCCGGATGACGTGCCACGGACACCGATGGTGGTTGTGGCGGCAACGTGTTGAACCTGCGAGGAAGGGCGTCCCACGTCATGTCGACAACCGAGTCCGCCGCCCTGGCGGCTCCGCCCGACATCACCGCGACGGAGGAATGGACGGCGCTGAGGGCGCATCTGCGTGAGATGTCCGAGGTGTCGCTGCGAGGTCTGTTCGACGCCGATCCCGCCCGGGGTGAGGCGTTCACCGCCGAAACGGACGGCCTCTACCTCGACTACTCCAAGAACCGGCTGACGGCACGCACCGTCGAGCTGCTCGTGGCGCTCGCGCGCCGCGCCCGGCTCACCGAGCGCATCGAGGCCATGTTCCGCGGCGAGCGGATCAACGTCACCGAGAACCGGCCGGTGTTGCACGTGGCGCTGCGGGCCCCGGCGGGAACCCGCATCGAGGTCGACGGCGTGGACGTGGTGCCCGAGGTGCACCGGGTGCTCGACCGGATGTCCGCGTTCGCGGACAAGGTGCGTTCGGGGGAGTGGCGCGGGGCGACCGGCGAGCGGATCACCACCGTCGTCAACATCGGCATCGGCGGCTCCGATCTGGGTCCGGCCATGGCGTACGACGCGCTGCGCGACTACTCCGACCGCGGGATCGCGGTCCGGTTCGTCTCCAACGTCGACCCGACCGACGTCTGGGAGGCGACGGTCGACCTCGACCCGGCGCGGACCCTGTTCATCGTCGCGTCGAAGACGTTCACCACCCTGGAGACGCTCGCCAACGCGCGGGCCGCCCGTTCCTGGCTGACGGCGGCCCTCGGTGAGGAGGCGGTTTCCCGGCATTTCGTCGCGGTCTCGACGAATGCGGAGAAGGTTGCGGCGTTCGGCATCGACACCGAGAACATGTTCGAGTTCTGGGACTGGGTGGGCGGCCGTTACTCGGTCGGCTCGGCGATCGGCCTGTCCGTGATGATCGCGATCGGGTCGGCGGCCTTCCGTGAGTTCCTGGCCGGGTTCGCCGCGATGGACACGCACTTCCGGACCGCGCCGTTCGAGCGGAACCTGCCCGTGCTGCTCGGGCTGATCGGCGTGTGGTACCGCGACTTCCACGGATTCACCGCGCACGCCGTGCTGCCCTACAGCCAGTACCTCAACCGTTTTCCCGCCTATCTCCAGCAGCTCGACATGGAGAGCAACGGCAAGAGCGTCGATCTCGCCGGCCGGCCGGTGGGGGCACAGACCGGCCCGATTGTCTGGGGAACGCCCGGGACGAACGGCCAGCACGCCTACTACCAGCTCCTGCACCAGGGGACGACGATCGTCCCGGCCGATTTCCTCGGCTTCGCCCAGCCGAACCATCCTGGCGTGGGACCGGCGGACGGGCCGGATCAGCACGCGCTGCTGCTGGCCAACTTCCTCGCACAGACCGAGGCTCTCGCCTTCGGCAAGACCGCCGAGGAGGTGGCGGCGGAGGGGGTCGCGCCGGAACTCGTCCCACACCGGACGTTCCCGGGTAACCGGCCGACCAACACCCTGCTCGCCCCGAAGCTGACCCCGTTCGTGCTCGGGCAGCTCATCGCGCTGTACGAGCACAAGGTGTTCACCCAGGGGACCGTCTGGGGCATCAACAGCTTCGACCAGTGGGGCGTCGAACTCGGCAAGGTGCTCGCCGGGCGGATCGTGCCGGAGCTGACGGCCCCGGACTCGCAGCCGCGCCACGACAGCTCGACGAACGCGTTGATCAGGCGCCTGCGCGGCGCCTGAGGGCCGCCGGACAGGCATCGGGCCGACCTCGTCATGTTACTCTCCGTAAACAGTTCGGGGGGGCGGCCCCGCACGGTGACGAGGACTTCGGGGGGCGGGGGCAGCATGCGGGTCGACGCCGGAGCCCTGACCATGTCCGTGCGGCGGTCGGGCGAGGATGTGGTCATCGAGCTCGCCGGTGAGCTCGACACCGCCGGCCGGCTGCGGTTCCGGGAGCAGATCGGCGAGCTGCTGGGCCGGGGCGGGGGGACGGTGACCGTGGACGTCGCGGGCCTGCGCTCGATCGACATCCCGGGGCTCGCCGCCCTGCTCCGGGCCGATCTGCTGCTCCGCCGCGTGCACTGCGAGCTGCGGATCTCCTCGCCGACCCCGGCGTTCGCCGCCCTGGTGCACGAGACCGGCCTCGACGGTCGCCTCCGCGTCGGCGAGGGCGCTCGCCGACGCTGACTGCCGCCGTCAGCCCGCGAGTGGTGGGGGGCTGGCGGCGGGAGCCGGCTGGGAGCGGTCCAGCGGGTGGGTGTGGGCGGCGGAGACCGCGGCGGAGCTCGCCACCGCGGCCGCCAGGCTGGGCGCGAGGCTGGGCGCGGTGGTGTTCCGCGGAGCGCGGACGCCGTCGTCCGACATCACTGTCCGTAGCGTGAAGCGGAGCGGGGCGGTCGGGACGTCGTCTGTCCGGAAGGGGCCCATAAGTGCCGGATACGGCGGGAACCCGCCACCGGCGGGGTTCTCGGTGCCGCCCGCGGCCGCGGACCCGACCGCGGCGGCGGCCTCCTCGGCGACCCGGGACAGCATGCTGCGTGAACCGATCAGTTTTTTCTCGATCCCACCCATCATCAGCATTCCAGCCATGACGAGAAGCGGAAATCCAAGCACCATCAGCAGGACGGGTGGTGTGAGACTCACCGAAAGACCCCCAGGCCGACTTACGGATCCGATCGACGCCGCCGGCGCCGTACCGTATGCCTTCCCTCCTACCCCGGTTGCTCACATCCGGGCGGCCATCTCACCCGACCCGGGTATCCCCCGGGGTGGGGTGGAAGGTCACCGATCTGTCCACCCCCGGTACTGTTCCCGCGGGCGGTTCGCTCGTACGCTTCGAACAACATGTCTGTGCGGCCCGTACCGTTGCCCGCCTACAGCGGCCGTCCCGGGGTCGGTGATGCGGACCTGCTGGCGCGGCTTCATCTGCTTACCGAGCAGGTCGACTACGCCCTCGCCGAGATCGTCCTGCGGCGCGCCGCCTACCGCCGGGCCTGCGAGGAGGAGGCCGACTGGCAGTGGTCGCCGTCCGGGGTCGAGGCGCTGAGCCGGCCGGCGGTCGCCGAGGCGCTCGCCCGGCAGCTCGCCGCGGTCGAGCGGCTGCGGCTGTGGGCCCAGGAGCTGCACTGGCTGCAGGAGCAGGCCCGGCTGCGCGGCCTGCTGCGCTGACGGCCCGGGTTCCAGGCCCGGTGGCGACCCAGGCCGGTAGCGACCCAGGCCGGTGGCGAGCTCAGCCGGACAGCGACGATGGCCGGTCGAGGGTCTCGAACAGCCGGCGCCCGAGATTCGCCGCCGCGATGTTGCCGCGTTGCAGGTACCGGGTGATGCCGGCCTCCATGCTCTCCGCGGCGTCGTCCTTGCGCCCGGCCCGGTAGAGCACCTCCGCCCGCGACAGCAACGCGTGGCCCTGCCCGTCGACGTCGTCGGTGCGCCCGGCGAGGTCGACGGCGGTGTCGGCGAAGCGCAGCGCCTCCGCGTCCCGGCCGCGCAGAGACAGCAGCCTGGCGTGCACCCCGCACCAGCCGGCCTGGGCGGGTAGCTGGTCGGCCGCGGCGGCGTCCCGGCAGCGGGTCACGTACTTGCCGGCGTCGTCGACCTTGCCGAGGCGCACCAGCACGTCCGCCAGCGCCGCGGCGCGGTTGGCCAGCAGCGCCCGCTCCCCCATCCGGGACAGGGCCCGGCAACTGCGGCGCAGCTCCCGCTCGGCGACGATCAGCTCGTCGGCGAGCAGGGCCACCCGGGCGACGATGAACCCGCCGTGGAACGGATCGGCCCGCGGGGCCCGCAGGTCGTGGACGATCTCCTCGGCGGCCTTGAGGTGGATGCGCGCGCCCTCCAGGTCGCCCGACATCGCGGTGAGGACGGCGAGCTGGGCGAGCAGGGCGCGGCGCAGGGCCCGGTCGTCCCCGGCCGCGTCGAGGGCCTCGCCGGCGCGCGCCAGGCTGCTCGCGACCGGCCGCGGCCCCCAGCTCATCAGCAGCGTGAGTTCGCGGCGCAATGACTGCGCCGCCCGCGGCACACCGGACTCCTCGGCGTGGCGCACGGCGTTCTCCATCGCCCGCTCGGACGCGGCGAACTGGCCGGCGGCCAGGTAGGCGTTGGCCTGGCTGCGGCAGGCCAGTGCCGCGCCGACGTCGTCGCCGGAGCGGACGAAGTTGGCCAGCGACGCTGCGGCCTCGGTCAGGGTGGTCGCGACCAGGCCCTCCGGGTCGGTGGAGAACAGCACCCGCAGATGGGCGAGCCGGGCGTGCGCCCGCAGCCCATCCTCACCGGCGCGCCGGGCCCGCTCGGTGACCTGGCGAAGGATGCGTTCGGCGTCGGAGAACCGGCCGAACGAGTGCAGCGCCCAGCCGAGGTCGATCTCGGCGCGCAGCCGCAGCGGGTCGGTCTCGGGCAGCAGGGTGATGGCACGCTTGAGGAGCTGGGCGGCGCCCGTCTCGTCGCCCTGACGCACCCGGTCGGCGGCCTCGATGAGGCAGGTCGCCGCGGACCTGCCCAGCTCGACGGTCTCCGCGTCGCGCTGGCCGATCTCCACCCGGTAGCGGAACGCCTGCTCCAGGTGGTAGCCGACGAGTTCGTCGTGTTCGCCCGGGCCGCCGACAAGTCGGGCCTGCAGCCAGTGGGCGAACTGCTGGTGCAGATCGGCCCGGCGGCGCTTGGCGGTGGACTCGTACGCGCAGTCGCGCAGCAGGACGTGCAGGAACCGGAAGGCCTCGACGCCGGGCAGGTCCGAGCGGTCGGGGTGGACCAGCTCCTTGCGGACCAGGTTCAGGCAGTGCACGGCGACCATTGCCCGCTCGGCCGGATCGGACAGGTCGATGACGGCGTCGAGGTAGAAGCGCTCCCCGACGACGGCGGCGCGTTCCAGCACGCGGCGCTCGGGCGGGTCGAGGCGGTCGAGCCGGGCGGCGAGCAGCGAGGAGATCGTCGGCGGTACCGTCACGTTGCGCAGGCTGCCGGTGGCGATCCAGCGGCTGCCCTCCCGGCGTAGCAGCCCGTCGTCGACGAGGGCGGCGACCATCTGCTCGACGAACAACGGGTTGCCGGCGGCCGAGGTGGTGATCCGGGTGACCAGCGCCGGATCGAGGTCGTCGGAGCCCATGAGGCTACGGATCAGGCGCTGGCAGCGGGCCTCCGTCAGCGGGGCGAGCAGCATCGAGGTGGCGTTGAACTTGCCGCCGCCCCAGTCCCGTCGGTCCTCCAGCAACTCCTGGCGGGCCAGGCAGAGCAGCATGATCGGTGCGTCGCGCGACCAGTCGGCGATGTTCTCGATCAGGTCGAGCAGCGTCGGCTCGGCCCAGTGGACGTCGTCGAACCACAGGATCAGTGGCCGGCGCGCCGCCAGGGCCTGGAAGAACGAGCGGACCGCCCAGAAGCTCTCCTGCGGGCCGAGTTCGGCGCCGCCGAGCCCCACCAGCGGGGCGAGCGCCTCGACGATCTCGGCGGCCTGCCCGACGCCGTCGAGCAGCTCGCGCAGCCGGCGCCGGCCGTCCGGGGCGGCCTCGTCGGCGGTCAGCCCGGTGGCCTGGCGCACCATCTCCATCAGGGGCCAGTAGGCGATGCCCTCGCCGTAGGACAGGCAACGGCCGGTGAGCACCGTGGCCCTGGTGGCCATGGACGTGCAGAACTCGCCGACCATCCGAGACTTGCCGATGCCCGCCGAGCCGAGCACGGTGAACAGGTGGCAGGCGCGCTCCTCGACGACCGCCTCGAACGCGTCCTGCAGGCGGCGGCGCTCCCGGTTGCGGCCGATCACCGGCGCGGTGAAGCCGTGGATCTGCGCCCGGCTGCCCGGGCCCGCCGTCGGGTCGACCAGGCCGGTGAGCCGGTGCACCCGCAGTGGGTCACGTTTGCCCTGCACGACCAGCGGGCCGACCGGGGTCACCGTGACGCTGTGGCGGATGAACCGGTGGGTGGTGTCACCGATGAGGATCTCGTCCGGCGGTGCGGCGCTCTCCAGCCGGGCGGCGACGTTGACCGCGTCCCCGGTGACGCCGCCGCCGGCGACGGTGACCTCACCGGTGTTGATCCCGATCCGCACCCGCAGCCGCAGGCCCCACTTCTCCTGCAGGTCGGCGTTGAGCGCCTCCATGGCGGCCCGGATGTCCAGTGCCGAGCGCACGGCGCGCAGCGCGTCGTCCTCGTGCAGCACCGGGATGCCGAAGACGGCGAAGACGGCGTCGCCGATGAACTTCTCGACCGAGCCGCCGTGGTTGTAGATCACCTCGCGCACCGTGGTGAAGAACCGCCACATCACCTGCTGCAGCGGTTCGGAGTCGATCTTCTCGCCGATGTCCGTCGACCGGGCGATGTCCACGAACATGATCGTTACAGTCTTGCGCGCCCCGCTTCCCGCGGTGGGCAGGGGGTTCCCACACCCGGAGCAGAAGCGCGCCCGCTCGGGGTTGTCCTCCGCGCATGTCGGGCACGGCACCATGTGCCGGATGGTAGGCCGATCTCGGGCCGGCGCGGTGGGGGATGCGCCTACCCGACGCGTCGGAGGTGATCCGTCCCACACTGGTGCCACATTTCTGCCCCGTCCGTACGGTGGGCCCGCGGGGCGGGGCGATCGGTCCGGACCGCGTGGGCCGCCGGCTGCCGGGCGAGATGCCTCGATCACGAGGACAGGTCCCGTCCCACCGCGAACAGCCCGGCGACCAGGGCAAGAATCCCCCAGCCGACGGCACTCGCCAGAGAGGCGGTGTCAAGTTCGGACGTCGGCCAGGCCAGCACGCCCAACGGTGCGGTGACCGGTCCGCGGAAGCGGGTCGCGTCCAGCAGCGGCTCGAACGCGCCGCAGCAGCCCAGGGCGAGCAGCGCGCCCGTCGATCCGCGCAGCAGGGTGCCGGCTCCCACGCCAACGGCGCCCGCCGCGCACACGGTGACGGCGACGATCCCGTAGGCCGCGGCGACGTCGGCCGGGCGGTCGAGGTGCATTCCGGGTCTGCCGTAGCGGACGGCCCCGACGGCGAGCCACCCGGCGAACAGCGCCGCACTCAGCACCAGGCCGACGGCGGCGACGGCGAGGTACTGGGCGATCGTGATCCGACGGCGCCCCGGAACGGCGAGGAACGCCAGAGCCGCCGTTCGGTGACGGTACTCCTGCGCGACAACGAGGACACCGAACGCCATCATGGCGTAGCCGGTGAACAACCCCGAGCGCGACCGCAGCCCGTTCCAGCTCGCCGCCGCGTCCTGGCCGGCCCACAGCATCGGTGGCACGTGCAGGATCAGGACCGCCGTCAGGGCGACCGGCTGCCAGCGACTGCTGGCGATCTTGAACAGCTCGGTACGCACCAGCAGGCCTGTTCCGGCCTGTCGTCCGGGCATCTCAGCGGGCACCCTGCGGTGGCCCCGCCCGGCCGGCTGGGCCGCCCGGACCGGGTCGCCCGTCTGGGCCGTCCGGCCCGGCTGGGCCGTCTGGGCCGTCCAGACCGTCCAGACCGTCTGGGCCGGCGGCGCCGGGGTTGGTCAGTGCGAAGTAGATCTCCTCCAGGTCCTGGCCGTGGGTGTGCAGTTCGACGAGCGCGATCCCGTGCCGGGCGGCGACCCGGCCGACCCGCTCGGCCGTTCCGGCCGGCAGCCGCAGCCCGTCGCGTCCGACGATGGTGGGGACCAGACCCTGCTCCGCGAGCAGGCCGGCCAGCCGCGCCGCGTCGGCCGTGCGCACCTCGACGTGGCCGCCTCCCAGCCGGTCCGCGGGCGCGTCGAGCACGACGCGACCCCGACTGATGATCACGATGTGGTCGACGGTCTGGCCGACCTCGGCGAGGACGTGGCTGGACAGCAGCGCGGTGCGTCCCTCGGCCGCCCACGACCGCAGGAAACCCCGTAGCCACCGGATGCCCTGCGGGTCCAGGCCGCCGGTCGGCTCGTCGAGGATGAGCAGCGCGGGATCGCCGAGCAGGGCCGCGGCGAGCGCCAGGCGGCCCCGCATGCCGAGGGAGAACCCGCCGGTCGGGCGGTCCGCGGCGGCGTCCAGCCCGACCGTCGACAGGACCTCGTCCACCCGGCGCCGGCCGACGCGCAGCGGCAGCGCCAGGGCGCGCAGGTGGTCACGGGCGCTGCGGCCGGGATGGGACGCGCTGTCCAGCACCGCGCCGACCCTGCGGGCGGGATGATCGAGGTCACGGTAGGCGTGACCGAACACCAGGGCCGCTCCGGAGGTCGGGGCCACCAGGCCCAGCATGGCGCGCAGCGTCGTCGTCTTCCCGGAGCCGTTCGGGCCGAGGAACCCGGTGACGTCGCCCTCGCGAACCGCGAAGCTGATGGTCCGCACGGCGTGATGCGACCCGTATCGCTTGGTCAGGCGGTCTACCTGGACGACGGCGGTGACGGGAGCCTCCCGGCGGATCGTCCGATCGGGGCGACCTCTACGGTAGCGGCTCGCTCCCCGCGGTCTCCCGTTGGGCTGCCCCGGAAGGGGTGGGTCCGGGCGCGGCGGGTACGTGCCGCGGGATGGACGCCAGCAGCTCGATGAGCTGGGCCCGCTGCGCCGCGGTGAGATGGCGGGTGAAGCCGGCCACCGTCGCCGCCCGCCGACGGCGGCCGACGGCGAGCGCCTCCCGGCCCGCCGGGGTGAGCGCCAGCAGCACCGCACGCCGGTCGGTGGGATGCGAGCGGCGCGCCACCAGGCCGTCGGACTCCAGGTCGTCCACCGTCTCGGTCATCGTCCGGGGCGCCACCGCGACCGCGTCCGCGAGGTCGCGCAGCCGGCAGGGCCCGCTGTCCGCGAGCAACTGCAGGACCTTGAACCGGCGCAGGGTCAGCCCGACGCTGGCCCGCAACGCCTCGTCGACCGCGTTCCGCACCTGGTGGCCGGCGGCGAGCAGCAGGTTCACGACCTCGTCGCCGGTGTCCGGTGGCGGCATCCGGGCGCCCTCCTCGTCTACGGTGGTGATGGCGTTATCTTAGGATGGTATTCCTCATAGTGAGGGTACCTCGCCAATGAAGGAGTCCCACGTGGATGCCCTCGCCTGCCTCATGACGCGTCGCACCGCGACCCGACTCGTCGAGCCCGGGCCGACGACCGAGCAGCTCGCCGTCCTCCTCGGCGCCGCCACCACGGCGCCCGACCACAAGATGCTGCGGCCGTGGCGGTTCGTCGTCGTCCGCGGCGACGCGCGGGCGACCCTCGCGGGCGCCATCGCCGCGGCCGCGCAGGCCGTCGGCACCCTGCCCGAGCCGGTCGTGCGCAAGGCCGCCGGCAAGGCCACCCGCTCCCCGGCGCTCATCGCCGTCGTCGCGGCCCGCGTCGAGTCGAAGGTGCCCGTCGCCGAGCAGGACGCCTCCGCCGCCGCCGCGGCGCAGAACATCTGCCTGGCCGCCCACGCCCTCGGCCTGGCCTCGGCCTGGAAGTCGGTGCCGCTGCCGGACAGCGCGCAGGTCCGGGCTGCCTTCGGGCTGGCCGACGGCGAGGAGCTGGTCGGCTGGGTCGAGCTCGGCACGCAGGCCCAGGCCGCGCCGCTGCCGCCGCGGCCCGCGGTCCCGCTCGACCGGGTCGCCGCCGAGCTGGCCGTGGACGGCACGCTGCGGCCCGTCGCCGCAGCCGTCCCGGACCAGGTCGCGACGACCGCCGGGGCCGTGCAGCCGGTCGGTTCGGCGCGCTCGGGCCCGGTCGGGTAGGTGGCCGCGATTCGCGTGCTGCGCCCCGCCGACGTCCACGACGGCGGCGCGTGGATTCGACCTCGTCGGCTACCTGCTCGCCGGGGGTGGGCTGGCCGGCATCCGGTACGCCCTGTCGACCGGCCCGTCTCAAGTCCTTCGTCTTCCTGCTGACCCAGACTGCGGCTTTCGCGACCGTCACCCCGGCTCGCACCGGCGACGCCTCGGCGCTGTCCACCGCCCAGCGGCAGCTCGCCTCCGCGTTCGGCGTCGCGCTCGTGGCCACCGTTCTGGCGCTGCCGGCCGCGGGCTTCGGCGCGGCCGACGCGCTCGCGAGACGTTGGGCCCTCCTCGTCCCCGTGGAGCTTGCATTGGTGGTGGCGGAACTTGCATTGGTGGTGACGGTGCTTGCGTTGTGCGTTCGTGACGTGGAGGCGGCCGCGACAATGCGCAGCGTTGCCCAACGGGTCCCCACATCGCCGGGAACGAGCCCGGACGGCCCAGTTCCCGGCAAGTTGCCCCGGCGGGAGCAGGAGGCTACCTAAGCTGGACCGGGGGCCTTGGTCGGCCGGGCCCGAAACCGGGTATGACTCGGCTCCCGACCTGCGACGGGAGGTTCGCCGTGAGTGGTGCGCAAGCACCGGGACGGCACGGGTCCGCCCGCCCGCGTCCGGGGAACGGCCGGCCGGCCGCCCGTTCGGGCCCGGGGCGGCTCGGTCTGGCCATGACGGGCGGACTGTTGCTCGCGGTTCTGGTCGGCTGCTCGGAGTCCGGCTCGACGGGCGAGGACGTCGCCGCCCGGTCGGACACCTCGGTCACAACCAGCCCCTTCCCGCCGGACCAGGGCACCTCGGCCGCGCCCGCGGCGACCCCGCCGGCCGCCGGGGGTGCCACCGGGTCGGCGAGCGCCGCGCCCGACGGCGCCACGGCCGGCGGTGGTTCGTCCGGCGCCTCCGGGTCCGGGGGCGCGGCTGGGTCGGGGGGCGCGGCTGGGTCGGGGGGCGCGGCTGGGTCGGCCGGGTCGGGTGCGGGCGCGGCGCCGGCGGCTCCCGGGGCGAGCCCCGCCCCCGGCGCGACCAGCGGGGGTGCCGGTGCCGGCGGGGCCGCCGCGACCACTGCGGTGCCGACCCCGCAGCCGTCGGCGGTGTTCCTCGGCGAGGCGTGCGCGCCTGACCGCAGCAAAGCCCCGGCGATGGCCGTCAACGGCCTGGTGCTGTACTGCGTCCCGGCCGACGGTGGTGCGTCCTCCGCCGTCGGTGGTGTGTCCTCCGCCGACGGCCGGTGGTCCACCGAGCCGCCGACGTCCTCCGCCCAGTCGCGGCCGGAAGAGGGCGGGTCGTGCCAGCCGGCGGACGTCGGCCGGGTCCTGCGGGACTCCGCCGGGCGGCCGGTGTCCTGTCTGCGGGACCCGAACGGCCTGCTGAGCTGGTCGGACGTCTCCTGAGCGACCGCGGAGGGGTCGGCCAGCCCGCGCTCAGCCCCGGCGGCGGGCCCGGCGGGTGGTGAGGGCCTCCGCGAGCGACCAGGCACCGGGCAGCACGAGCGCGCCGAACACGGTCGCCCAGGCCCAGGGATGGTCGGCGAGGTAGGGAACCGCGTCGTCCTCCAACCAGTCGAACAGCCGGTCGTGCAGCACCGGGAACACTCCCGCCGCCGCGATCACCGCGATCAGCCCGGCGGCGAGCACGGCCAGCCCGCCGGGCACCCGTCGCCAGCTCGTCAGCCCGATCATCAGCAGGCCGAGCAGGGCGACGAGGATGCCGAGTCCCCCGACCACGCCGGAACTGACCACACCACCGACGATCCCCAGGACCACCAGCGCCGCCCCCAGCCCGATCACCACCCGCCGCCGGCCATGGGACACGTCCCGGACCAGCTCCCAGGCCAGCCGCGCCGCCGTGCGCACCACGAACGCCGCCGGTCGCAGGGGCCGCGGCAGGATCCGCATCGTGGCAATCCAGGCGGCGACCACGGCGACGATCTGGACCAGGTCGGTGACGAGGATCGGGCCCTGCGCCCGGTCGGTGATGCGTTCCGCCGGGACCTGGCAGGCCCGCAGCACGTCGTCCACGGCTCGCGGCGCGAGCATTCCCGGTGCCACCGGCACCCCGCTGAGGCCCGGCGGTCGTGGCGGGGTTGACGGTTGTGAGGTGGCGGTCGTGGCGGGTGGCGGCTCCTGCGCGGTCGCCGGCGCTCCCGCGGCCCGCTGCGATGCTGCGACCCGGGCGGCTGCGGCAGCCGCCAGCGAGATCACCTCCGCACCGGTGGAAGCACCCGCCATCGTCCCGTCAGCGTTCCCGGCCGGGGAGGTGCTGGTCGGCGGCTTGGTGCTGGCCGGTGGGGTGCTGGCCGGCTCGGGGGCGAGGGCTCGGTCGACGGCGGCGAGGAAGTCGGCGGTGGGTCGCGGATCGAGGCCGGAGTCGTTGTCCTGGCGGACGGCCCGGGCAAGGCCGACGAGCTCCTTGGCCGCGATGTCCCGCTGAATTCCGGCGGCCACCCAGGTGGCCGTGACCGGCAGGCTGGGCGGCACCGGCGCCTCCGGATCGGCGAGGAAGGCGAGTTCGTCGAGCGCGTCCTGCGAGACGGGGGTGCCCGCGACCTCGGCGAGGTCGTCGACGAGCGCGACCAGCCAGCCCCGCCGGGCCAGCGCCGCGGTGCCGGCGACCCGCCCGTCGTCGGCAGCACCGCCTGGGCCGGCCGGGGGGCCGGTGGGCACGGCGAGGTCCCGCCGCAGCACGAGCCGGCGCGGGTCGAGCAGGATGCGCACGAGCCAGCCAGCGCCGTCGAGCCGCCCCCACATCCAGTCGTTGGCCCGCCAGGAGGACTTCGCGAAGGCGCCGAAGTTGCCCAGTTGCAGGCCCGTGATCTTGTCTTCGGCGAGGCGGCGGGCGGGGTCGAGGGCGGTCGGAAGGTCGGCGCTGATCTGAACGAGCTCGACCGGCTGGTCCAGCACGCCGCCGGTCGTGGCGCGTTCGACCAGGTGCAGATCGAGCAGGGCGATCAATGCGTCCGCACCGGTCGTCGGCAGGTAGTGGACGAAGTCGGTGAGCGTGCGGGCGGCGAGCGCCCGGCGCTGCCCGACGCTGAGCCCCGCCGGCTGGATCCCGGGCCCCGTGGGGGGTGGTGTGGGCGGGGTCCAGCGGCGGACGAGGGCGGCGATCTCACCGCGCAGCTCGCCGACGACCGGCGCGAGGGACGCCCACCCGGACCCCGGCTGCGCCGGGTCGTCGGGCCCCGCCGGGTCGTCGGGCCCCGCTGGGCTGCCGGGGCCCGCTGGAACGCTGGGACCCGCTGGAACGCTGGGACCCGCTGGAACGCTGGGACCCGCTGAATCCGCCGCCCCCGCGGGATCGGAGCGCAGCCACCGGCGGGTCGCCTCCTTGAGGACGTCGAGCAGCGGGGCTCCGGGCATCGCGGCGAGGGTCTCGCTGACTGTCGTGAACACCCCCGGCCGCGGCGACGAGGTGTAGAGCGAAGCGGGCCCGCGCGCGTCCGCGGTTTCCGACCCGGCCGCGCACCCCCCTGCGCGGCCGGATCCGGTGGGGTGCGGCGGGCTGCCGGATCCGGCCAGGGCGGCGTCGTGCACGGCGGCGGCGAGCCGGGCGAGGCGGGCCCGCTCGACCGGCTCGGGGCACAGCACGTACCCCTCGTTGATCATGGAGACGAGGATGCCCCGGACACCGTCGAGGGCGGGCTGACCGAGCCGCCACAGCTCGTCGAGGTCTCCGACGCCCGGTAACCGGCCGGGCAACGTCTCCAGGACGGCGCCGACGGCGGCGTTGGTCATCCGGGCGCGGCCCGCGGCATCGGTGCGCAGCGCATCGGCGTCCGGTGGGCGCGGCAGGTCCGCGCGGTCGGTGAGCACGTGCAGCAGCGCCTCGATGACCGGCGTCGCGATCTGTTCGGCCACCGCGCGCCGGTAGGCGTCGTAGACGCTGTCGTCGGCCAGCCGGGCCGAGCCCGCCGGAGCCAGCCGCAGCAGACGCCGGCGGCCGGCCCGGGCTCCGCGGACGGCCTCGTTGTGCTCGCGCAGCGCGGCGAGGTCCGTGCCGATCGACTGGTTCAGGGCCGCGCCGAGCGCCCCCAGCAGGGTGCCGCTCACCGACGGCAGCGGCGGCGCTGGTGGCGCTGGCGGCGCATCGGTCGCCCGCCCCGGCTCGGGCTGTGTTCCGCGGAACAGCCGGGTTCCGCGGAACAGCCCAGGCCCGTGTGTCTGGTGCGTTTCGGGGAGCTGGTGCGTTCCGGGGGTCTGCCGGTCACTGGGTTGCGCGTCGCGCGTCGCCGGGGTCGGACGGGGAGAGGGCACGACGTAGGTCAGCACCCGGCGGACCTGGCGTTCGGCGGGGCGGTCGAAGATGGCCGCCAGCGCCGGGCCGATCGGCCGGTTGACGAGGATCCCGCCGTCGGAGGCGTGGAAGGAACGGGCGGCGTTGACGAAGCGCGCCATGTCCGGGTGGGTGTCGTCGAGGGCGTGACCGACCGGCACGTAGGCCGGCTCGAACGCCCCAGGGAACGCGGAGCTGGCCCGGGCGGAGAGCGCCAGGCGTGGGATCGCCGCGGGATCGGTGAGGTCCGGTGTGCCGAACACGAACAGGCCCCGGTAGTCGACGTCGTACATCGTGCCGCCGAGCGAGTCGGAGTGTTCGGCGACCTCGCCCCGAAGGATCGTCGTCGTGACGAACACCGAGGTCGGCCGGGCGGCGGCCTGCTGCGGTGCGGTCGTCCCGGCCACGGCGCCGAGGGCGGTGTGCAGGGCGGGCAGCACGGCGGCGTCCCCCCGCAGCAGCGACGGGTACGCCTTCTCGTCCGGGGTGCGCATGAGCGTGTCCAGCGAGCCCAGGGACAGCCACAGCTCGCGCAGCGGGGCGAGGTCGCCGTGACGGGCGTTCGCGAAGCCGAGCATGGTCGCGTTGATCCCGCCGGCGGAGGCCCCGGCGAGCACGTCCACGCTGAGCTCGACGTCGAGGATGGCCGCGAGCCGCGCGTACCGGGCGGCGACCGCGGCGTCGGCATCGTCGGCGCGGGTGTGCCCGGGGCTGGTGGCCAGGTTGATCTCGGTGGCGACTCCGCCCATCCACACGGCGAGGCTGGCGCCACCGGTCATGACGACCGCAAGCCGCACTTCCTGGGTCGTCTCGTCACGCATGGTGGCAAGGGTAGACGTGCCGGACATCGCCCGATCCGCGCTTGTCGCGGTCGGTGCGGATTGGTGGAGCTGTTTACTGCGTCGCCCTACTTGTCAACGGGTTACTCGTGGGTAGCATGGGAACACCGTACTCACGAGTAGCAAGCCGGTCCCGGCCGTGCGCGCCGCCCGGCGCTCCCGGAAAGGAGCCGTTCATGGGCCACTACCGGAGCAACCTGCGGGATCTCGAGTTCAATCTGTTCGAGGTGTTCGGCGTCGATCGCACGCTCGGCACCGCTCCGTTCGAGGAGATGGACGCCGAGACCGCGCACGAGGTGCTCGCCGAGCTGGAGCATCTGGCCACCGGCCCGGTCGCGGAGTCGTTTGCCGATGCCGACCGCAACCCGCCGACGCTCGACCCGGCCACCGGCTCGGTCACCCTGCCCGAGTCCTTCAAACGCTCCTACCGGACGGTCCAGGACGGCGAGTGGTGGCGGCTGTTCGTCCCGACGGACCTCGGGGGCCTCGGCGCGTCGCCGACGGTTGCCTGGGCTGCCGCGGAGCTGCTGCTCGGGGCGAACCCGGCCGTGTTCATGTACATGGCCGGTCCGACCTTCGCGGCGATCCTGCACCGGCTGGGCAACGAGTGGCAGCGCACACTCGCCGGCTACGCCATCGAGCGGCACTGGGGCGCGACGATGGTGCTCACCGAGCCGGACGCCGGATCCGACGTCGGCGCCGGCCGGACCCGGGCGGTCGAGCAGACCGACGGGACCTGGCACATCGAGGGCGTCAAGCGGTTCATCACCAGCGGCGACTGGGATGTTCCGGAGAACATCTTCCACCTTGTCCTCGCCCGGCCGGAGGGGCACGGCCCGGGCACGAAGGGCCTGTCGATGTTCGTCGTGCCGAAGTTCATGCCGGATCCGGCGACCGGAGCGCCCGGGGAGCGCAACGGCGTGTACGTCACCAACATCGAGAAGAAGATGGGCCTGAAGGTCTCCGCGACCTGCGAGCTGAACTTCGGCGAGCGGGCGCCGGCGGTCGGCTGGCTGGTCGGCGACGTGCATGAGGGCATCGCGCAGATGTTCCAGGTCATCGAGTACGCCCGGATGATGGTCGGTACGAAGGCCATCGCCACGCTGTCGTCGGGCTACCTCAACGCGCTCGACTTCGCCCGCACCCGGGTACAGGGCGCCGATCTCACCCGGTCCGCCGACAAGACCGCGCCCCGGGTGGCGATCATCAACCATCCCGACGTCCGCCGGATGCTCATGCTGCAGAAGGCGTATGCCGAGGGCATGCGTTCACTGGTGCTGTACACCGCGACGTTCCAGGACCGGGTGGCCCAGGCGGCGGCACGCGGCGAGAACGACGAACTCGCGGTCCGGATCAACGACCTGCTGTTGCCGATCGTCAAGGGGGTCGGCTCCGAGCGGTCCTACGAGCTGCTCTCGACCTCGTTGCAGATCTTCGGCGGCTCCGGCTACCTGCAGGACTACCCGATCGAGCAGTACATCCGGGACGCCAAGATCGACACCCTCTACGAGGGCACCACCTCGATCCAGGGCCAGGACCTGTTCTTCCGGAAGATCGTCCGGGATCGCGGGCAGGCGCTGACCGCCGTGCTGGGGGAGATCCAGACCTTCGTGAAGGCGGAGGCCGGCAACGGCGCCTTGCAGTACGAGCGGGAGGCGCTGGGAGCCGCGCTGGACGACGTCCAGGCGATGGTGGGTTCGCTGGTCGGCTACCTCACCGGTGCCGCCGACGACGCCCGGCAGGTCTACAAGGTGGGCCTGAACTCCACCCGCCTGCTACTCAGCATCGGTGATGTGCTCATCGGCTGGCTGCTGCTGCGGGGCGCCGAGGCGGCACTGCGCGCCCTCGACGAGGCGGGCACCGGCCCGGCCCGGGCCGGGCACCAGGGCACGGCCTTCTACCAGGGCAAGGTGGCCGCGGGCCGCTGGTTCGCGGCGAACGTGCTGCCCGAGCTGAAGGCGCGCCGGGCCGTGGTCGAGTCGACCGGGCTCGGACTCATGGATCTCCCCGAGGATGCGTTCTGAGCTCGATGATCCACGAGTCGCGGTGGGTCCGCGAGGGTTGCCACGGATCGCGGAAGGTCTCGCGCGGTCCGTGGCAATTGCCGGCCCGGCGGGGTTGTATTGGGCGGTTCCGCGGGTAGATGGGGCGGCATGGGAATCCCGTTGAGCCTCGCCTTCTTCGCCCTCGGCGCCATCCTCGCCTTCGCCGTCCGCTCCGATCCCTCCGGCCTCAGCCTCGACATGGTCGGCCTCATCATGATGCTCGTCAGCGCAGTCGGTCTCGGCATCACGCTGTACCAGAACCAGTGGCGCCGCAAGATCGTCGAGGAGTCGGTGGAGAGCGGCGTGCCGACGCCGATCTCGGTCGACGACACGATCCTGGTCGACCCGGTCACCCCGGTCGAGGCACCGCGTCGGCGTGAGCCGGACCTCACGCCCGAGGAGGACCGCAAGCTGAACTCCGCGCGCCACCCGGAGGCGAACCCCGAGCCGCAGCCCGTCGTGCACGTCGGCAGCGAGGAGCGCTCCGCGTCGCGGCGGTGAGCTCCTGTCTCCTGTCTCCTGCCGGGCCCGTCCGCCTGCCCGCCGCCGCCCGGCCCAGCTCCCCGAACGACCCGGCTCCCCGAACGACCCGTGATCCGGGTCCGGGGAACCGGGCTCCGGGCGGCTTGTTCGTCCGGGGTCGGCGTCAGGACGTGCGCAGCGGCGGGAAGGCCTGGTCCAGCTCGTTGCGCATGTCCCGCTTCAGCAGGTCGTCGGTGTCCGAGGAGGACTGCCCCTCCAGGAGGAACCGGGCCACCCGGAGCGTGAGGTCGACCCGTTCGGCCAGGTTCAGCGTGCCGGTGAACCGGCCGCTGGAGTTGGCGGAGGTCAGAACCTTGGCGACGAACTCGTCCGCGGCCTGAAGTGCCTCCACTCGCGTCATGGTTCCACCTCTTTGTGCCGGAAGCCGGTCAGAGGCGCAACCGTACCAGGGGGCCGACTGTGCGCCGTTGTGCGCCCCTCTCGTGTGCTTTGTGGCGTGCTGGTGGATCCGATGAGTCGATCACGACCAGGCGAGGGCGAGCGTGGGATCCGTCAGCACTGCACCCACATCCGCGAGCACCGCCGCACCCAGTTCCCCGTCGACGATGCGGTGATCGAAGGACAGGGCGAGCTGCACCACCGTACGTACCGTGAGCTGACCGTCGTGCACCCAGGGAGTGGGACGGATCGAGCCCAGAGCAAGTATGGCGGCCTCCGGCGGGTTCAGGATCGGCGTTCCGACGTCGACGCCGAGCACCCCCACGTTGGTGATGGTGATGGTCCCGCTACGAAGATCCGTCGGGTCGAGCCGGTCCGCCCGGGCCGATGCGGTGAGCCCCGCGAGTGCCCGCGCGAGGCCGACGAGATCGAGCCGGCCCGCGTCGGGGATGTTCGGCACGACGAGGCCGCGCGGCCCCGCCACGGCGATGCCGAGGTTCACCCGGTCGGGGACCTGGATTTCCGCCCGCCCCGCGCCCCCGTCCTCGACCCAGCGAGAATTGATCATCGGATGCCGGCGCACGGCGACGAGCAGGGCCTTGGCGACGAACAGCAGCGGCGTGACCTTGATGCCGCCGAACTCCGGCAGCGCCGCCACGCGCTCGCGCGCGGCCATGGTGGCGGTCACGTCGACGCTGAGGAACTCGGTGACGTGCGGCGCGGCGGTGACGCTGGCGACCATGGCCTGAGCCATCGACCGCCGTACCCCGACGACGGGCACGTGCCAGGCCCCGGTCGCGGAGGAGAAAGCCGCGTCGGCCGGGACCGCGCCGATCCGCCGGTTGGCGGGCGGCGTCGCCTCCGGTGCGGTGGGCGTAGCCGTCGCCTCCGGTGCGGTCGGCTGCGACGCCGGAGTCGCCGCGGGCGCCGCTCGGGCGACGGTGTGCACGGCGGCCTGGACATCGTCCCGGCTGATCGTGCCGTCGGGGCCGGTACCGGCGATCCCGGCGAGGTCGACACCGAGGTCGCGAGCCAGCTTGCGGACGGGTGGCTTGGCGAGCACCGCGGACTTGGCGAGCACCGCGGGCTTGTCGAGCCCCGCGCCGTCCACCCGCGCCGGTCCGCTCCCGCGGGCGGGTCCCGGGGCAGCCTGACGGCGGGGACTGCGGCGACGTTGCTGACCCTGGCGCGGCCCGTAGCCGACGAGCACGGGCACGCGCTCGCCGGCACCACCGTCGCGGGAGGCCGGCAGCCGCCCCCCGCCCGCCGCGCCGCCGGCGGACCCGAACGCGGCCGTCGCCGGTGCGGGGGCCGCGTCCGCGGGCTCGGGCTGCCCGGCATCGGCCGTCCGGACCGTCAGCAGCGGTTCGCCGACGGCCAGGGTGCTGCCCGCTTCGCCGTGGATCTCCACCAGCACCCCGGCGAACGGACTCGGGATCTCGACGACCGCCTTGGCGGTCTCGACCTCCACGAGCGGCTGGTTCACCGTGACGGAGTCGCCGACCTGGACGAGCCAGCGGACGATGTCCGCGTCGGTCAGACCCTCGCCCAGGTCAGGGAGCCGGAACTGTCGCTGCGCCACGGGGAACCCCAGTTCGGATAGTGCGGGCGGGTCAGTAGCCGAAGGACCGGTCCACCGCGTCGAGGATGCGGTCGACGTCGGGCAGGTAGTGGTCCTCGAGACGGGCGGGAGGGTAAGGGGTGTCGAACCCGGTGACCCGCAGCACCGGCGCTTCCAGCGAGTAGAACGCCTGCTCGGCGACGCGGGCGGCGACCTCGGCGGAGACCGAGACGTTCGACGGCGCCTCGTGCACCACGACCAGCCGTCCGGTCCGCCGCACGGAGGCGAGCACCGGCTCGAGGTCGAGGGGGGACAACGAGCGCAGGTCGACGACCTCCAACGACCGGCCGTCGTCGGCCGCGCTGACCTCGGCGGCATCCAGGCAGGTCCGCACCGTCGGGCCGTAGCCGACCAGGGTCGCGTCGGTGCCCGCCCGCACCACCGCGCTGCTGTGCAGGCCGGTGGTCCCATCCGGGGACACCTCGCCCAGCGGACGGGGGTCCACCACCGCCTTCTCCCAGTACCGCCGCTTCGGCTCCAGGAAGATGACCGGGTCGTCGGAGCGGATCGCCTGCTGGATCATCTGGTGGGCATCGACCGGGTGCGAGCAGGCGACGACCTTCAGCCCCGCGGTGTGGCAGAAGTACGCCTCCGGGGACTCGCTGTGGTGCTCGACGGCGCCGATGCCCCCGCCGAACGGGATGCGGATCGTCACCGGCAGCCTGATCCGCCCGCCGGAGCGGTAGTGCAGCTTCGCGAGCTGGCTGACGATCTGGTCGAACGCGGGGTAGACGAAGCCGTCGAACTGGATCTCGCAGACGGGCCGGTAGCCGCGCATGGCCAACCCGATCGCGGTTCCAATGATCGCCGACTCGGCCAGCGGCGTGTCGATCACCCGGGCCTCGCCGAACTCCTTCTGCAGGCCGTCGGTCACCCGGAACACGCCGCCGAGGGTGCCCACGTCCTCGCCCATCACGATCACCTTGGGATCGGCCGCCATCGCCGAGCGCAGGCCCAGGTTCAACGCCTTCGCGAGGGTGATCGGCACGGGGGTGGCGGGCTCGCCGGTTCGCTCCCCGCCGACCTCGGCGGGCTGCTCGCCGGTGATGACGGCTCCGCTGGTCACCACGCCTCCCCTGGTAGCTGCGTTTCGCCTGGTACGTGCGTCTCGCCCGCCACGAGTCCACCCTTCACGCCGAGCCCATTCCTCACGCCGAGTCGATCCTCGGTGCCGGGTCGATCCCCGGTGCCGGGTCGATCCTCCCGGTCGAGCCGGTCGTCCGTCCCGCCGTCACCCGGATCGAGCGTGGCGGCGAACGCCGAACGCTGCTCCGCCACCAGCCCATTCTCGGTGACCTGCACATGGTCGAACAGGCTGGTCGGGTCCGGGTCGAGCATCGCCGTGCAGCGGGCGCGCAGCTCGTGGGCGAAGGTGTCGGCCTCGAGGGCCAGGTGCCGGTCACGCTCCTCACCGAGCAGGCCACGGGCCGCAAGATGGGCGCGCATCCGGTCCAGCGGATCCCGCCGACGCCACACCTCGAGCTCGACCGGCGACCGGTAGCGGGTGGGGTCGTCGGCCGTCGTGTGCGCGCCCATCCGGTAGGTCACCGCCTCGACGAGCACCGGCCCCCGACCGGCCCGGGCGATCGCCAGCGCCCACCGGGACACGGCGAGGCAGGCCAGCACGTCGTTACCGTCGACGCGCACGCTGGGGAAGCCGAATCCGGCCGCCCGGTGGAAGATCTCGGTCCGGCTCTGCCGGCGGGTCGGCTCCGAGATGGCCCACTGGTTGTTCTGGCAGAAGAACACCAGGGGGACGGAGAACACGCTCGCCCAGCCGAACGCCTCGTTGACGTCGCCCTCGCTGGACGCGCCGTCCCCGAAGTAGACGATCGCGGCCCCGGCCGAGCGGTCCCAGGTCATCCCCATCGCGTAGCCGGCGGCGTGCAGCGTCTGCGAACCGACGACGATCGAGTAGAGGGCGAAGCCGTGCGTGGCCGGATCCCAACCGCCTAGGTTGACGCCGCGGAAGATGGCCAGGACCGCCGCCGGGTCGACGCCGCGACACCAGGCCACCCCGTGCTCGCGGTAGGACGGGAACGCCATGTCGTCGGGCCCGAGCGCCCGCCCGGATCCGACCTGCGCCGCCTCCTGGCCGCGCAGGCTCGCCCACAGCCCGAGCTCGCCCTGCCGCTGCAGGCTGGTCGCCTCCTCGTCCATGCGTCGGACCAGCACCATGTCCCGGTACAGACCGAACAGCTCGTCGTCGGTGAGGTCGGCGACGTACGCGGGCAGGTCGATGTCGACGGCGGTGAGTTCTCCACTCGGCGGTCCGGCGTCCGGACCAGCCTTCGGATGGCCGGGGGTCGGTCGGCCGGGCGTCGGACGGCCAGGGGTCGGCGGTGTGTCTGCCGGCCGGTCGGGCGGCGCGGCGGGCGGCGCGTCCGGTTCGGGCGTCCTGGCCCGGGACGCGACGGTGATCCGATGACCGGTCGGAGTGAGTAGCTGCATGAGCTCCGTCACACTCGGCAACGATAGACCTCAGACGGAGGCCGGCAACCCGATCTGCGAGTCCGCCGCGCGGGTGGTCACGCCTCCCCGCTCGGTGCCGGGGCCGCGGGTCGGTACGGTGTCGCGGTGACGAGTGCGCAGGACGTGCCCCGCCCGCCGGCCCGCCGCGACATCGGGAAGGTCGGCATCTGGAGCGGGCAGTTCGACTTCTCCCCGGCCGGCGTCGTCCGGGAGGCCATCGCCGAGCTTGACGAGCTCGGCTACCCCACCCTGTGGACGGGTGAGGTCAAGGGCCGGGAGGTCCTTGTCACCGCGAGCCTCGCCCTCGCGGCCACCTCACGGATCACGATCGCGACCGGGATCGCGCAGATCCTCGCCCGCAACCCGCTGACGATGACCGCCGCGCAGCTCGCCCTCGCGGAAGCGTTCCCCGGCCGTTTCCTGCTCGGGCTGGGCGTCTCCCATGCCGAGCTGATGCACATCCGGGGCGCCGCCTACACCCGCCCGCTCGCGCAGATGGCGGCCTACCTCGACGAGATGGACCGGATGGCCGCCGAGCAGTACCGGGCGGTGGCGCCGGCCGAGCCGCCGCCGCGGGTCCTCGCCGCGCTCGGGCCGAAGATGCTGGGTCTTGCCCGCGATCGCGCCGACGGCGCGCACACCTACTTCGTCCCGCCCGAGCACACCGCGGCGGCCCGCGAGATCCTCGGCCCGGACAAGCTGCTCGTCCCCGAACAGGCGTTCGTCCTGCACGACGACCCCGAGCAGGCTCGGGAGCTGGCGCGCCGGCACACCGGGTCCTACCTGCGGCTGCCGAACTACACGTCCAACCTGCGCCGGTTCGGGTTCGACGACGACGACCTCGCCGGCGCGGGCTCCGACCGCCTGGTCGACACGATCGTCCCCTGGGGCGACCCCGACGTCCTGCTCGGCCGGATCAAGGAGCATCTCGACGCCGGGGCCGACCAGGTCGCCGTACAGGTCCTGGACTTCGACCGCCGCGGGCTGCCCCGCCGGCAGTGGCGCGAACTGGCACCGGCGCTGTCGGCGCTGTCGGCCCTGTAACTGCTGTCAGCCGGGTGGCCGCTGTCAGCCGGGTGGCCGCTGTCGGCCGGGTGGCCGCTGTCGGCCGGGTGGCCGTCAGCGCGGTCTCGGCTGGTTACCCTGTCCCGGCTGTCGGTCCGGTGACGTCCACTGGCCCGGCGCGGCCGGGTCGGCGAGGCTTGCCGGACGGGGACGTCGGACGGAGGAACGCGGCATGGGCGGGGGCGGGGGGTTCGCGCGGCGGTTGACCGGGCGTCGGTCGGCAGTCGCGGGGTTGGCCCTCGGCACGGCCGGAGTCCTGCTGGTCGGGCTCGTCGCCTGTTCGATGCCCTACGGCGACGACGCGGATCCGACTCCCGCGCCGACCGGTGCGACCGCCACAGCGGCCAGCCGGGGCGGGACCGGTTCCCCGGCCACCCCGGGTGCGGCCGCCGGGGGCACCGGTTCGGCCGACGGTTCCAGCCCGGTCGGGAACGGTCCGAGACGGCCGACGGGGCAGCCCGTCACGATCGCGTTCGGCGGTGACATCCACTTTGCCGGCACGCCCGGCCAGCGCCTCGCGGCCGATCCCGCCACGGCGATCGGGCCGATCTCGGCGACCCTGGCCGCCGCGGACCTCGCCGTCGCGAACCTGGAGACCGCGGTGACCGACGGCGGCACCCCGGCGCCGAAGGAGTTCACCTTCCGTGCCCCGCCCACCGCGTTCGACGCGGTGCGCGCCGCCGGCATCGATGTCGTGACCATGGCGAACAATCACGGCATGGACTACGGCCTGACCGGGCTGCAGGACTCGCTGCGCCACGCCCGCGACGCCCACTTCCCGGTCATCGGCATCGGCGAGGACGACACCAGCGCCTTCGCCCCGTACACGACGACGGTGAAGGGGCAGCGCATCGCCGTCATCGGGGCGACCCAGGTCCTCGACGACCAGCTCATCGCCGCCTGGACCGCCGGGCCGCACAAGCCTGGCCTCGCCTCGGCGAAGGAGGTCGACAAGCTGGTCGCCGCTGTGCGGGGCGCGCGGGCGCGGGCCGACACCGTTGTCGTGTTCCTGCACTGGGGGGTCGAGCAGCAGCAGTGCCCGAGCGACACGCAGCGATCCCTGGTCCCCCGGCTCGCCGCAGCCGGGGCGGACGTCGTCGTCGGCAGCCACGCCCACGTCCTGCTCGGGGCGGGTTGGACCAGCGACGGCGTCTACGTCGACTACGGCCTGGGGAACTTCGTCTTCTATTCCTCCGGGACCGGACGCAACACCGAGTCCGGGGTGCTGCGCCTGACCGTGGCCGGCAGGGCGGTCACCGACGCCACCTGGGTGCCCGCCCGGATCGTGGGGGGCGCACCGCGGCCGCTGAGCGGCGCCGCCGGCAGCCAGGCGCTCGCCGCCTGGAACGCCCTGCGTGGCTGCACCGGCCTCGCGGCCACCGCCCCGTGATGGTTTGATCCGTGCTGGTTTGGTCCGTGATGGTTCAGGAGGCGGCGGACGCTGCCGCGCAGTCGGCGCACGTGCCGTAGATCTCCACGGTGTGCTCGACGTCGACGAAGCCCTCGGCGTCGGCGATGGCGGCGGTCCACGCCTCGATCTCCGGGCCGGCGATCTCCACGGTCCGCCCGCAGACCCGGCAGACGAGGTGGTGGTGGTGCGCCGCGGTGGCGCAGCGTCGGTAGACCGTCTCGCCGTCGTCGCGGCGGATCATGTCGACCTCACCCCGGTCCACCAGCACCTGGAGATGGCGGTACACGGTGGTCAGCCCGACCCCGGCGCCCCGTGAGCGCAGCAGGGCGTGCAGGTCCTGAGCGCTGGTGAAGGCGTCGGTCTCGGCGAGGGCGGCGCACACCGCGTCGCCCTGCCGGGTGGCGCGCACCGTCGTGCCGCGGCCGGGTGCGCCGCGCGCCGCCGCGCCGGGGACCGGCCGAGGGGACGGGTCCGCATCGGGCGATCTGGGCTCGTTCCTCGCGATGCTCACCGTCACTCCCTTCGCCGCGTCCGTGCTGTGGTCCGAGACGCCCCGGAGGTCCGAGACGCCCCAGAGATCCGAGGTGCCGTCGACCCCGGCCGGGCCGCGACGTCCTCGCGGCTCGGGTCGCGGCTCGGGGTGCTTCACGATCTCATTTTCTCACCTTCGCGCGCTGTCAGGGCCGTTCGGCCGACCCGGATGGCACTCCGATGGCAACGTTATTGACAATGGAATTCATTTCTGAAAAGGTGGATCGCGGCGGGAACAGGCTCGCCACCACTCCCGGAGGTTCCGATGTCACTCACAGTCACTCCGCAGCTCGTTGAGGCCGCCCGTGTCGGCGAACTGACCGACGAGGCGTTCCTGGACTGCGTCCGCACCTCGCTGCCGTTCGCCTATGAGCTGGTCGAGCGGCTCGCGGCCGAGCTCGGGCCGGCCCAAGCCGCCGGGTCGGACTTCACCGCCTTCGACGGCACGCCGCCCACCGACGCGGAGGGGGGCCAGCTACTGCGCGCGATGGCCAGCACCTCCATCCGCTCAGCGTTGGAGCGGCGTTTCGGCGTGGCCCTCGTGTTTCAGAACTGCCACCGGGTCGGGATGTTCGGCCTCGACGCGATCGGTGGGGAGCAGTACCGGCAGTTCGTGTCCCGCGAGGCGCAGATCCTCAATCAGAAGCCCGAGCTCGTCAACTGCTGAGCTCCCCCGGCGCCGGCCGGCCCCTCCCCGCGGCATAACCTTTGCCCTGCGTCGGGTGTCAGGGCCGGATGGGCGGAGGAGGATCGGCATGGCGCGGCAGGGCGGCCGGCCGGGTTGGCTGCGTGAGCCGGACCCGTTGCAGAATCCGATCGGGAGCCGGCTCGCCATTCTCGGCATGATCGCGCTGATCATCGGTGGCGCCGTGGCCATCGTGACCGGGGGCGAGCAGCCCGCATCCGGCCTGCCCGCCGGTGGCACGCACGCGAGTACCCCCGCCCCCGTCTCGACGGCCCCCGTCTCGGCCGTCCCGGTGTCCGCCGAGAACGACGCCGCGGAGCTGGCGTCCTGGTACCACGGGAGCGAGGGACTACGGATCCGGGTGGCCACCGACGTGGCCACCGTCCGTTCCCAGCTCGCCGCGCAGAACGGCGCCGCCCTGAAACCCGCGTGCGCCACCCTTGGAACCGACATCTCGGCGGCGATCACCGCGCCGGTGCCACCCACCGCCGGGGCACGGGCCCGTTACGACGCAGGAGGCCGTGGCTATACCGCGGCGACGGCCTCCTGCGCCCAGTTGTTCGACGGCACCCGCATCGAGGTCGGCGTTCTGCAGCAGCGCATCCGCACCTCGCTGGCCGACGGTGACCGGGAGTGGGCGGCGTTGGCGGCGATCATCGGCCAGCCGATGGCGACGGCGGCCCCCGCCGCCCCGTGACCGCGCAGCGGTCCAGCTCGTGCAACGTCCCGGTCAGCGGGAACGAGCGGACGCCGCGGTTGCACCATCCGCCGCGGCGCAGGGTGGCGAGCTCTGCGGCCGTGCCCCGGCGGTCGTAGGCGAGGACGAACAGCAGGACGCGCCGCGGGGGATGCTGGCGGGTCCGCACGGCCCGCTCCGCCCCACCGCGACCGATGGCGGTCAGGAACGTCGTCGCCGAGCGCGGCACCCGTGCACCTGGTCGCCGCGGGCCGTCGGCGCTGAGCTCCATCCCGTACAGCCAGCCCGCCCGAGCGAGGCGGCCGCCGACGATGACGGCGTCACCCGGGCGGTACTGGTCGCGCACTGCCAGAGTGGCGTCCACCATGCCCTCGATCGGGCGCACATCGTGGCGCTCCCGCCACATGGTGCCGATCCCGGCGGCCGCGCAGACCGGCGTCGCCGCGACGCCCGCGAGGCAGAGCACGCTGGCCGCCCTGATGACGTGACCGCGGCGCCGACAGGCCGCGGCCGCCAGCTCGCCCGCGCCGACCGCCGCGACGATGGTCAGCAACGGGACGAGGAACAGGTTCGGCCGGCAGGCCCCGAAGGGCCAGTAACGTCCGCCGCTCGCCGCGAGCTGAAGGAGCTCGGCGCCGACCAGGCTCCACAGCAGGGTCGCGCCGTCCGTCCGGCGGCGCAGCGCCCGGGCGCCCGCGAGCATGGCGACGGCCGTCGCGGTTCCCACGAGGGCCGTGGCGAGTCGGTGGCCCTCGAGCAGGGAATGCACCAGGTTGGGGTCGTAGCGGTCGATGCCGGGTGGCGCGCCGCCCAGCACCGCGAGTGCCTGGTCGGCGGTGAAGCGCAGCCCGCCGAGAACGCCTCGCCCGGCGAGGAACTGATCGTCCCAGAAGTGGCTCGCGCGCTGGCTGGACTGGTGGGAGACGAACAGCAGCGTGTGCCCGCCGGCCAGCAGCAGCGCCGGCGCGGCGCGCCAGCCGGTTCGGCGGTCGCGGACGAGGTCGCCCACGGCCAGCGGTACCAGCAGGAACACGGCGGGCAGCGAGACCGCGGCCAGGGCGCCGGCGGCAGTTCGGTTCCGCAGCGGCGCGCCGGGCGCCGTCCACAGGGCGAACACCGCGAGGGAGACGACGGCCTCGAGGACATACGGCTTGAGCTGGGTGCCGGAGTCGACGACGGTGCCGCTCAGCGCCACCGCGACCGCGCCGCCCGCGGCCGGGAGGACGCCGGTGAAGCGCCGCGCGGACAGGAATGTCGCCACCGCCAGCACCGGCAGCCAGATGCCGGCCGTGACGGTGCGCAGCGTCCAGGCATGCCAGCCGAGAACGTTGCCGGTCAGCCGGGTCAGCGCGATCGATCCCAGCGACGACGGCGCGTTTGCCGACTTGAGCTCCGGCCAGAACGTCGGCCACGGCTCGCCGGCGAAGTGCGGGCGCCAGAGCTCGTCGTACCAGAGCGGACGCCCGATCCGGGCGTGCAGCGTGATCTCCACCGCGATGACGGCGACGGCGAGCAGAAGCGCGACCCGCAGGTCGCGGCGCGAGTTGTCCACAGGTTGTCCACAAGCCGCCGCCTGCCTGTGGACAACCTCGTCGATGGTGTCGATAGGACTAGTTCTGCTTGTACCGGGCCAGGAACCGGTCGATCCGCCCGACGGCGTCGGTGAGATCGTCCACCGAGGGCAGCGTCACGATCCGGACATGGTCGGGATGTGGCCAGTTGAAGCCGGTTCCCTGCACAAGAAGAATCTTCTCGGCCGCCAGCAGGTCAAAGACGAACCGCTCGTCGTCCTCGATCGGATAGACCTCGGGGTCGAGCCTCGGGAACGCGTACAGCGCGCCTCGCGGCGGCACGCAGGACACGCCCGGGATGTCGTTGAGCAGCTTCACGACCGTGTCCCGCTGCTCCCGCAGCCGGCCGCCGGGCAGGACGAGATCNCCCGCACCGCCGTTCTCGGCGAGTGCGGCGAGCGTGGCGAACTGCCCGGGCACATTCGCGCACAGCCGCATGTTCGCGAGGATGTTCAGCCCCTCGATGTAGGACGAGGCGTGTCCACGCGGGCCCGACAGCACCATCCAGCCGGAGCGGAACCCAGCCAGCCGGTACGCCTTCGACAGCCCGTTGAAGGTCATGCAGACCAGGTCCGGAGCCAGCGACGCGGTCGCGATGTGCTCAGCGTCGTCGTAGAGGATCCGATCGTAGATCTCGTCGGACAGCAGCATCAGATGGTGGCGCCGCGCGACCTCGACGATGTCCTCCAGCACCCGCCGGTCGTAGACGGCGCCGGTGGGGTTGTTCGGGTTGATGATGACGATCGCCCTGGTCCGCGGGGTGACCTTGCGAGCGATGTCCGCCACGTCCGGCGCCCAGCCGGCGGTCTCGTCGCAGAGGTAGTGCACCGGCCGCCCGCCGCAGAGGCTCACCACGGCCGTCCACAGCGGGTAGTCCGGCGCCGGCAGCAGCACCTCGTCGCCGTTGTTGAGCAGCGCCTGCAACGACATCATGATCATCTCGGAGACGCCGTTGCCCAGGTACACGCTGTCGGACGTGATTCCGGTGATGCCCTTGCGGTTGTGGTAGCCCACGACCGCCTCGCGCGCGGCGCGCAGACCCTTGGAGTCGCTGTACCCCTGTGCGTCCGCCAGGTTTGCCACGACGGCCTCAAGTACCTCCGGCGGTGCGGAGAAGCCGAACGGCGCCGGGTTGCCGATGTTCAGCTTGAGGATGCGCGCGCCCGCGGCTTCCAGCCGGGTCGCTTCGTCGAGGACAGGCCCGCGGACGTCGTAGCAGACGTCGGCGAGCTTGTCGGACTGGGTGAACTCCATCTACCCAGAGTAGGTGGGGCGTCCAGCGGATTTCCGGCGGCCCACGACCGCGACGGCCAGTTCACCCCACGGGAGTGACCGCAACACCAGCGAGGTCATGAAGAATGCGGCGACGGAGAGGACGATTGCACCGCCGGCCGCGACATTCCACTGCTCGCTGACAGCGAGTCCGATCACCCCTGAGGCGACGCCGACGCCGATGGCCACGGCGGTCATCGTGGATGTCCGGGAGCACCAGAGCCGGGCGGTTGCCGCCGGACCCACGATCAGGGCGACAGCCATGATCGTGCCGACAGCGGGCAGGGAGGTCACCACCGTCGCCTCGAGTGCCAGCAGCAGGACGAGATCGAGCCGGCGGGCCGGATAGCCCGCGGCGGCGAGGGCGTCCGGATCGAAGGCGGCGAGGTGCAGCTCCTTGCGCAGCGCCGCCAGCATCCCCAGCACGACCGCCGCCGTCACCGCGCTGACGACGAGATCGCTCGGCTGGACGGTGAGCACCGAACCGACCAGGAAGGCGGTGAGGTCCCGGCTGAAGCCCTCCTGTGTCGACATCAGCGCCATCCCCAGGGCGAAGCCGCCGGAGAGCACCACGGCGGTGACGCTGGTCGTCTCCCGCCCGTGCTCAGCGCCGCGCGGGCCGGTCAGCGCCGCCACGACAGCCACGAGAAGCACGCCGAACACCCCCGCGCCGAGGACGAGGCCCAGGCCGAGCAGCGTCGCGATCACCACTCCGGGGAAGGTCGCGTGGGTCAACGCCGTGGTCAGGAAGCTCAGCCGACGCAGCACGACATGGACGCCGACCGCACCGCAGAGCACCCCGACGATCACGACCTCCAGCAGCGCGCGCCGCACGTAGCCGTCGCCGAGCGAGGTGAGCAGAATCACCGCCGCACCAGCCGGCGGGTGGCCTGGCCGAGCGTCACCAGGGCGTAGAAGGCGACGAGGACGAGCACGATCGTGGCCCCGGCGGCGAGCCGCAGGTCGTGACCGACCGACGCCTCGTAGCTGGTGGCGAGACCCAGCCAGGCGCCGACCATGCCGACGAGCACCGCCACGGCGACGATGACGCCGAGCCGCTCGGACAGCAGCCGCGCCGCCGCAGCCGGCACGACGAGCATCGCGATCACGAGCACGGTCCCGACAGCCTGGACCGAGGCGACCACGACCAGCGCGATCAGCATGTTGCTGACCAGATCGAGCGCGGTGATCCGGTAGCCCGTCGCCCGGGCCCACTCCGGATCGAAGGCCCGCAGCAGCAGCTCCTTGCCCAGCCCGAGCAGAACCAGGCCGGCCAGGACGGTCACCGCCGCGGTGACCACGATGTCCGTCGTGTCGATGGTCAGCACGTGCCCGAACAGGAAGGCGGTGAGATCGGCGGTGTAGGAATGCTGCCGCGAGATGAGGATCACCCCCACCGCGAAGAAGGCCGTCAGCAGCACGGCCAGGGTCGCGTCCTCGTTCACCCGCCGGGTCGCCGCGATCGCCGTGAACAGGGCTGCGGCGGCCACCGCGCAGACGAGCGCGCCCGGCACGATGCCGGACCGGCCCGAGACCAGAAACCCGACGACGACCCCGGGAAAGACGGTGTGGGTGACGGCGTCCGTCAGGAACGCCAGCCGTCGTAGCAGCACATACACGCCGACCGCGCCGCAGAGCGCACCGAGGAGCAGTGCCTCGACGAGAGCCCGTGTCATGTACGGCCGGTCGAACGGCGTGACCAGGATGTCAATCATGAGCGAGCGACGATCAGCCCGCGATCGCCCAGCTCCAACGCCGCCCCGCCGTAGGCGGCCCGCAGCAGGTCGGGGGTGAGCACGTCGGCAGGCGGGCCGAAACCGAACTGATGCCGGTTGAGCAGGCAGATACCGTCGCACGTCAACTGCGCCAGGCCCAGGTCATGGGTGGACACGACGACCGCGGCGCCGCCGGCGGCGAGAGTCTTGATCGTGTCCAGCAGAGCCTCCTGGGAGACCGCGTCGACCCCGTTGAAGGGCTCGTCGAGCAGTAGAGCCTCCGGTTGCGCCGCGATCGCCCGCGCGAGCAGCACCCGCTGCCGCTGCCCCCCGGACAGCGTGCCGAACCGGTCTGCCGCCCGGTGCGCGAGGCCCACTGCCGCCAGTGCTTCGGCGGCCGCATCTCGATCAGCCCGCCCGGGTGGCCGCAGCCAGCCGATCCGCCGGTAGCGGCCCATCAGGACGACCTGTGCCACCGAGATCGGGAAGTCCGGGTCGAGCGTGTCCGCCTGCGGCACGTAGGCGACCAGCCGGCGCGCCTGCGCGGGCGCCTGGCCGAGGACGGTGATCGAACCCGACGCGACCGGCACCAGGCCAAGCAGCGCCTTGATCAGGGTTGACTTGCCGGCGCCGTTGGGCCCGACGAGCGCGACGATCTCCCCTCGGCGCACCGTGCCGTGGACCTGCTCCAACGCAGGCACCCGCCCATAGGCGATGCTCGCCTGGTCGAAGACGATCGCGGCGGGTCGGGACATGACCTAATTGGAAACGATTTTCGATGCCGATGTCAAATTGGACTCACTGGTCGCCGAAGGTGATGGTCACTCGGCGGTTGATCGCTCGTCCGGCCGGGTCGTCCGAGCCGTCGGGCAGGGTGTTGCGGGCGATCGGATCGGCGGATCCATGTCCCCTGGCGGAGACGAGCACCCCCGCTGGCGCCGCGGGACGCAGAAGATCGGCGACGGCGCTGGCGCGCCGTTGGGACAGGATCACGTTGTAGGCCAGGGTGCCGAAGCTGTCGGTGTACCCGTCTACCCGGACCGGCGTGACGGAGTCGGCGAGCCGGCCCGCCACGTCGGCGATCTGGCGGCGCGCGATCGCGGTGAGCTCGGCTGAGTCGAAGGCGAACAGCACGTCCGCGCTCAGGGTGAGCGTGGTCTCGGTGCCACGATGTTCCTCGGTGCGAAGCTCGACGACGCTCCTGGCGAGGTCGATCGGGCGGACCGCCTCATCGGTCCGCAGCTCGTGCACCGCGGTACGCAGCTCGTCGTCCGGCACGGGGGCCGCAGCGACGAGCGCCAGCACGGCGACCAACGCCAACATCGCTCGGGCCGTCCCACTCACGAGGCGACGTCCACTCACGAGGCGACGTCCACACCGTCGAAGACGATCTGATCGTCCAGATAGACGTCGATCTTCTTGACCTCGGCCGGCGGCGCGGCGAACGTGAAGGTCGCAGCCAGTGGACTGTCGTTGGCGGTGCGAGCCAGGACCGGGTTCGGACCGAGCGGCTCATTGTGGCTGTCGCGGACGACCAGGTAGCGGCGCAGGTGCTCGGTATCGACCAGGCTCACGCTGGCGCCTCGACCACCCGCCATGTCCAACAGGGAGACGCCGCCGGGCCGGTCTGTGCGCAGGTGCGGTGTGAAGATCAGCCGCAGGACGGCGAGTCTGCCGCTGACATGCAGGTCGACGAGCCCGATCTCGACGGGGCCATCCTTGCCGGCAGTGAGCCGAGTGGTTCGGGTGACCGCCGGGTTCTCGTTTCTCGGCGACGCCGGGCTCGCCGGCCGCGCGGATCCGGCGGCTGGACCGGAAGCGTCGGGACCGTCCGATCCGCCGGAACAGGCTGCGGTAGTCAGCGTCGCAAGCGTGACGAGTGCCGTGACTGCAAGGCTCAGACGGTGATGTGATCGCGGCATCTGAGCCTCCGGGCGTGGGGCAGGAACGTCCGGCGCCGATTATGGGCGTCATTCCGAGGCGTTGGCCGACTGGTCGAGCAATCGACGCAGTTCGCGTCCGAGGGAGCGCGGTTCGACGAGCGGCTGCCGGAAGGCGACCCGTACCTGCTCGGCTCCGGCGCCGTCCACCCGCCACAGGTCCATGCCGTACCGATCCAGGCCGCTGACCTGGACGCCGGCGATGTCGCCCTCGATCGTCGCCGGCAGAGCGTGTCGGGCGAGCTGGCGCATCTGATCCGCATGTCCGACGTTGAGATGCTCGATGAGCTCCGCCGCGTAGGCGCTGATCAGGTCCGGCTCGGCAAACGCATAGGAGGCCAGGTCGATGCGCCGACCCACCGTGGCGGAGGGCCACCGGCGTGGACGGCCGTCCCTGGCCACAGTGGGTAGGCAGAGCACCACGTCCTCGACCGATAGCGCCAGCACGGAAAGGCCATCGGTGACGCCGTCCTCCGTGCTGACCATGCGACCCAGATCGTCGAGCCGGCTCAGGATCTGCTCTGTGGTACCGGGCACCACCCGCAGCGGACCGGTCAGGATCAGCCGCTCGCCAGAGTGCCCTGGCACCTCGACCCAGCTTCGCCTCCCATTCCTGGCAGCGCTGGCCAGCCGGCCGACGGCGCTCGCCATCAGCACCGGCTCACCCCCGTCATCGATCACTCCCACCCAGCCCCGTGCCTGCTCACAGGGGAGGGTCAGCAGTGCCGTGCGGCCACCGGCAAGGACCGTCCTCGCCTGTCGAGCCATAGTGATCATGTCTTGGGTGTGGGCTGGCGACGTCACCGAGACCTCCATGTATTCAGGTAAGGCTTACTTAAGCCAGGCTGGATGCAGAGGTCAAGGGATACGCCGGCCCGATGTGGGCATCCGCCACACGGCCGTGGTCCTGATGTCCACCCGGTTCCCGCTCTGGGCCGACCGGGGTCTTATGGACGGGGCGGGGATTCTAGGCTGTCGTAGTCGACGGATGTCTCGCCCTCGAGGAGGAGGTGCCGGTGATCTTCAAGTTGGTCGGAGACGGTCGCCCGTACCCCGAGCACGGCCTTGGCCAGCGGGACTGGGCGGCCATTCCCCCTCGCCAGGTCCGGCTCGATCAGCTCGTCACGACGAAACGGGTACTGGCGCTGGATGTGCTGCTCGATGAGGACTCGACCTTCTATGGAGACCTCTTCCCGCACGTGATCGAATGGGGGGGTGCTCTCTACCTCGAGGATGGGCTGCATCGGGCGGTCCGCGCGGCGCTGCAGCAGCGCACCTCGATACACGCCCGGGTCTACGTGCTCACCGGACCGGCTTTGAGTGACTCCGCTCAGTCTTCGGTGGCGCGGTAGGTCACGTAGACGTCCCTGCCGACCTTGGCGAACAGATACTGCGGGCAGGTCGAGGACGGACGGTAGGCGGTGATCGGCCGAAAGACCGGTGACCGCATCACTGGCTTGAGGTCGCCGCCAGCGGTCCTCCTGGCCTGCCGGCCAGTGACATCCGGCGCGTCGGCTCGCTCGTACCATCCGCCGCAGTAGCGGACGTCGTGCGGTCGCGACGTCCAGGCCGGGGTGTGGAAGAACCACAGGAGGTAGGCCGTCCGCATCATCAGAACGAGCAGAAGAATGATCAACACAGATCNGAGGAAGTTCCCAGCTCGTCCGGACGCGAGGATGGGGCTCACAAGACCGGGAGCCTACGGGCATCGCCTCACGTAGCCAGGCAACCGACCTCGTGTCACGCCAGACTGGGTCACGAGACGGGGCATCTGGTCGAGTGCGACGTGTGCGGATCGACCGGCACTCGGCTTGGGCGGAGGCGCTCACGCCGCCTGTCCGACCGAGGATCCGTGGCCAGGCCCACGGGGCGTGGCAGAGCGGAAGAAGCGCAGCGGGTCAGGATCGCTGCTGATCGTTGGCGCCTCCTGCGTGACCGTACCATCCGGATGGAAGACCAGGAGGTCTCCGGCCGGTCGCCGTTCGAGAACCAGGCCTCTGTCGTGAATCAGCCGGTGATGGAGTGAACAGAGCAGAACCAGATTCACGGGATCCGTCGGCCCGCTCTCGATGCCCCATTCCTGCAAGTGATGAACCTGAAGCCATTGGGTGTGTCGGCAGCCGGGATACCGGCAGACGCCCTTATCTCGCGCATAGATAGCCCTCCGCAGCTTGGTGGATGGGCTCCGTCGGGTGCGTCCGAGCGCGAGCGGGTTTCCCTTCGGGTCGGTCAGAACCGCACGGAGAAGGCTGTCGCAGGACAGCCGGCGGACGACACTCGGCGCGAGCGTGGCACCGCCCTCGATCTCGCAGGTCCGACCGCTAGGATCCTTCTTCTCGGCCTTTTGGGTTCGGTCGTCCCGACGAGTTTCGGCCCCGCCTATCAAAGTGTCGACATCGACATGTACGTTGACGGTGTATGAAGTCGGATCAGTCAGTCCCGGCGCGCCGTGGGTAAGGAAGGACTCCGCGACTCCCGCGAGCGCGTCGACTCGCAGGGCTTGTGGCACCACCTTTTCCGGGTCGTCTGCTGAATCGATAGACATCTTCTCGTCGTCACGTGGTCCGGCCGACTGGTCGAGACTTGTCGCGGCCATCGCGAGGGCCTTGGCGACCACCGCGCCACGTTCCGAATCGAGATGGGCGATCAGAAAGAAGGTGCCGTCCTCGTTCCAATGCCAGGAACAGCGCACGGAGTCCTTCTTGCCGCTGTTCTTCTCGCGGTCGTCCTGGCCGTCTGAATCGATCTTCGACTGGAGGGAGACGAGTCGTTCGAGCTCGCGGGCTGAGCATCGCGCCGCCTCGTGAGCCCACGCGGCATCCGTGTCCGGGGTTGCGACGCGCGTGACGGCTCGGACCTTGGAGTAGGAGATCTCGCCTCGGGCGAAGGTCGCACTGATCTGTGGAAGTGTCTGGAGTGCGCGAGCGACGCGCAGATACTCGTAGCTCGCGCGCAGGCCGATCCCGCAGCGCCAGGCCAACCAGTGCGCACAGGTCGGCAGCCCGGTTGCGGACCATCCCTTCCGGCGGTCGAAGGCGGCGATCAGAGTCAGCCAGCGGCAGGTCGCTGCCGAGATGCGACCAGCCCAGCTGCAGACTTCCACCTCAAGGTCGGGGAGGGGGAGGGCGTTCAGATCATCGTCGAACATGTGTTCGATTTTGCGTCACGTCGGCCTCCTCGTCAAGTGCCGCGCATCACCGCAATTCACGTCGAGGAGGTCATCCAGCATCGCGGTCGGTCGCGGTTGCCTCTCTTGGGGTTGTGGCTGCCAATGTCAACGCTTCTCTGCTCCGCGGTGCACATCTCGTTCTTGTGATCGCCGGCGCGTCCACGGGAGCGGCCGTGGATGGCCATGCTGTTGTGGGGTGAACGCCGGGTCCGCTTGACAAGCGTGCGCGCGAGTTACATAATCGATCACATGTTCGAATTGCTGGAGGGGGTGAGCTGCCGATCGAGTCGCTCAGCTCCGCAGATAGGCGAGGACCGCCAGGACCCGACGGTGGTCCTTCGTGGTCGGCTCGAGTCCGAGTTTCGAGAAGACGTTTGATATGTGTTTCTCGACCGCGCCACTGCTCACGACCAGGTGTGCGGCGATCGCGGTGTTCGATCGGCCTTCTGCCATGAGAGTGAGGACCTCTCGTTCCCGAGGGGTCAATGCGGACATGGGGTCGTTACGACGATTCCGGACGAGAAGCTGTGCCACCACTTCCGGATCCATGACGGTGCCGCCTGCGGCGACCCGACGTACCGCGTCAACGAACTCACGCACGTCGGCGACGCGGTCCTTCAAGAGATAGCCGACGGCGCCAGCGCCGTCAGCGAGAAGCTCCGCCGCGTACTGTTTCTCGACGTACTGGCTCAGGACGAGAACCGGTGAGCCGGTGACCTCGGAGCGGGCCCTGATCGCGGCTCGCAGCCCTTCGTCGCGGTGGGACGGAGGCATTCGGACGTCCACGACGGAGACGTCGGGCTGGTGCGCCACCACCGCATCGACCAGGCCGGGCCCGTCTCCGACCGTGGCGACTACTTCGCAACCGGCGTCGGTGAGAAGGCGACGCAACCCCTCACGGAGCAGTACCGAATCCTCGGCGATGACCACCCGCACGATGCATCAGCCCTTCTTCGGGATCCTGGGCTCCGGCGTCGGAGAAGGCCGACGCTACCCGTGGATGGGTGTTGACCGTCCGAGGTTGACGGATTTCGGGGGGAGCTGCCAGCAGGACAACTGACGGCTTGACGACGTTGCGGGAGGGGGTGTGGCGATGAGCGGGTCGGACATGGCAGTCTTGGTCCCTGTGAGCACAGGTTGGTCGGCGGGTGGAGGGACGGCTCGCCTTGGACGAGCTGCCACCTTCGCGTCGTCCTCCGTGTGCCTGGCGTGGGCGGCGCACGTGGTCGGTGGTGCCCAGCGGTCGCCGGCCACAACGATGATCATTGCCTTTCTCCTGCTCACCCGGATCGCCTATGGCCTCGGTGGCCGGGAGCGGCGCCTTCCGATGCTCGTGGCAGGCGTCGCGGGGACCCAGGTTCTGCTCCACATCACCTTTGCTCTCGCGCACCCGCACACGCATCGGGCGGGCGGCTGCTCGATCGAGGCGCGGATGGTGTTCGCGCACGGTCTGGCGGCGGTGTGCGTCGCGGTGCTGCTGCGCCGCGCGGAGCGTGTGCTGTGGTCGGCGTCCGGGCTCCGTCCCCATGCGGTCCTGTTCCGTCTGTTCCGGCCGGTGGCGGATCGGGCCGTGCCCTCGGTCCCGCCGGTGCCACGCGTCGACGTCCGCCGACGGGCCCCCCGCCCCCATACCCGACCGCTCGGGCCATCCGCCCGTAGGCGTGGTCCGCCGCAGGGCCAGCCGGAGATCGGTCGGATGGAGCGGTGTGCCACAGATTGCTCATCGCTGCTTTTTGCCATGGCCTGACGAACGACACTCCGGCGCCCGAGAGACACGGAATCTCTGTGTTCCCGCTGCGCTGTGGGACCGTTTGGAAGGATTTATATGATTCGCCTCTTTAGTCGTGCGGGCGTACTCGGCGTGGTTGCCGGCGCGGCCGTACTCGCCATGACAGTGCCGGCCTCCGCGCACGTCACCCTTCAACCGTCCACGGCGTCCGCAGGTAGCTACGCCACGCTCTCGTTCAAGGTGCCGACCGAGGAGGACAACGCGTCCACCACTGGTATCGATGTTCAGTTCCCCGTGGACACACCGCTCGCGTCGGTGTCGGTGCAGCCCAAGGCCGGCTGGACCTACAAGGTCGCGAAGGCGGCGCCAGCGAAGCCTCTGAGTACAGACGACGGCCAGGTGAGCGAGGTGGTCACCCGCATCACCTGGACGGCGCAGGGGAGTCAGGGGATCAAGCCGGGGGAGTTTGACACGTTCACCGTCTCCGCCGGTCCGTTGCCGGACAAGGCCGGACAGCTCACGTTCAAGACGCTGCAGACCTATTCGAACGGGGACGTGGTGCGGTGGGTCGATGTGGCGCAGCCTGGAGCCGGGGAACCGGAGAAGCCAGCGCCGTCGCTGACGGTAACCGCAGCCGGAGCGGCCGCGGGTTCATCCACCGGCGCCCACGATTCGGTGTCGACGCAGAACGCCGCGGAAACCTCGCAGCCGGATGGCAGCGACGGGACCGCTCGCTGGCTCGGGATAGTCGGAGTGGTCCTGGGCGCGCTCGGTCTGCTGGCCGGTGCCTTCGCACTGGTGACCTCGCGGCGGCGGGCGTAACTCCATGCGAAGAGTGATGGTGGTGACCATGGCCGTTCTGGCCATGGTCACCACCTCGATCGGGCTTGGGCTCGGCGTTGCGCCGGCGTCTGCTCACGCCCTGATGACGGGCACCAGTCCGGCGGACGGCGCGGCGCTTGCTGCGGCGCCGACTCGAGTTGTGATCAGTTACAGCGAGTCGGTTCGGGTCTCGCGGGATTCCATCCGAGTGCTCGATTCGGCCGGTGCCCGGGTCGACGACGGACAGGCGCATTCGGGGCAGAAGGCGTCCCAGGCGATGGTTGCGCTGCGACCCGATCTGCCCAGGGGCACCTACGTGGCCAGCTGGCGGGTCATCTCTGCGGACAGTCACCCGATCTCGGGTGCCTTCGCCTTCGGTGTGGGCGGACCGCCGGAGGCCGGGGCTGCCAGCGCGGAGGCGGACACCTCCGGTTCGCGGACGGTCGGATTCCTGTTCGGTGTCGCGCGGTTCGCTGGATACGCAGGTATCGGCGTTCTGCTGGGGGCCTGCTTCTTTCTGCTGATGCTGTGGCCGCAGGGCCTGCGGTTGAGCGGTGCGAGCCAACTGGTGGCGGGGGCATGGGGACTGTCGGCGCTCGCGGGGCTGGGGCAGCTACTCCTCCAGGGGCCGTACACCGCCGGCCTGGGAATGAGCGGACTGGGCCGCTGGTCGGTACTGTCGGCGACCCTGGAGGAGCGGTTCGGTCACCTGTTACTGATCCGACTGCTTGCGCTCTGCCTTGCGGTTCCGCTGCTGCGCCGGATGTTCCGTATCGGCTCGCTGGATGTGTGGCGCACCTGCGAGCTGGCGGGTCTCGGACTCGTGGTGGCGGTGACCCTGGCGGCGATCGGCCACGGCAGTGCAGGGGATCTGGTGTGGCTCGCGACGGCCAGCTTGACGGTGCATGTGCTTGGCATGTCCGTGTGGATCGGCGGGCTGGTGGTCATCGCGCTCTTCCTGGTCCGCCGGGCGGCGGCGGTGGAGCTGGCGGAGGTGCTTCCGCGTTGGTCACGCGTGGCAGCCGTGGCCGTGGCCGTGATCGTGATCAGCGGCCTGTTCCAGAGCTGGCGGGAGATCGGAACGCTCCGAGCGGTCATCGACACCGGTTACGGGCGATTGCTGCTCTACAAGGTGTGGTTTGTCCTTGGCATGATCGCTCTCGGCGCCCTCGCCCAGCGGTGGGTGCGTCGTCACTATGCAGATGATCATGTCGATGTCCGCTCCGGTCCGGATGGGACGGGGACGGCGCCCAGCGTCGGCGCGCTGACCGGGCTGCGGCGTGGTGTCGCTTCGGAGCTGGTCGTCGGGGCGGTGGTACTGGGGCTTACCGCGACGCTGGTGAACATGGTTCCCGCGCGCACCAGCTATGCACCGCCGTTCACCGGGACGGCGTTCGCCGGCCCGATGACGGTGAAGGTGCGGGTCGCCCCGACCAGGATCGGAGCCGAATCGCTTGACGTGTACACCTGGGCGCCCAGCGGTAAGCCGCAGAAGCTGGTGCAGGCAAGCGCGGCACTATCCCTGCCGACCGCGGATCTTGGGCCGTTCGAGGTACCGCTAGACCTGGCCGCGCCGGGGCACGCACGCAGCGACCGGGTGCAGGCGCCCCTGGCGGGGAAGTGGCAGCTCCGGCTGACCCTGCGGATCAACGACTTCGACCAGTACGTGACGACGCTGTTCTACACCGTCCGCTGACGGGCGTCGGCTAGACGGAGACCGGTGCCGGTGCGGTGACGGGGCCGACGATGCGCTCGTCGGATTCGGACGGGCCGGCACCGGTCGGGCTGGTGCCTTCGGTACTGCCAGTGCCGCCAGTGCCGCCAGTGCCGGCAGTACTGCCAGTGCCGCCAGTACTGCCGGTGCTCTGGCCCGCCGGCGGCCGGGCGGATTGTTGTTGAGGGCTGGACGGGGCGACTGGCGCGGACGGAACATTTCCGCCCGGCGGCGTCGTGGGGGGCGACGCGGCGCTGGTTGGTGGCGCGCTCCCCGGCGATGGGACGGTGGCTGTCGGCTGTGGCGCCTGTGCCCTCGGCGGGGTCGTCGATGCGGAGGTCCCAGGGGTCCCAGAGGCCGGAGAGGTCGCAGCCGTCGTGGCCGGAGCGGTGCTGGCCGGGAGCTTCGGCGGAGTGGTGCGCGGCGCCGTGGTCGAGGGCGCTGCCGAGGTTGCGCGGGGGNGGTCGATGCTTGGCGCGGCGGACGGCTCGGACCTGTGCACGTCTCGAGCGATTGGCTCCACGAGGCGGGGCCGTACTTCCCTGGGCGCCGCGGCCCGGCTGGTGAAGGCGCCGGCCACCGTCGGGACGACGGTGGGGGCAGCCGCGGTGCCCCCACTGGGGGCGGCGGGCGCGGTGGCGGGGCGAACCACGTCGAGAGACCGCGGCGGACTCACCACCGCCACGCCGTTCTCGGACATCAGGCGGGGATCGGACGACGGCCAGTTCATCGCCGCGGTGAGACCGACCGCGGCGACGACGACCGCCGCCGCGGCAGCCATCGCAGGCCGGCTGCGCCAGGCCAGGGTCCCTCGGCCGAACGCCGGAGCGGTGTTGGTGGCTTCGACCTCGGCGTCCATCCGCATCAGCGGCAGCGCGCGCACGGTGGCGGGGGCGATCAATGTCTCCGCGGCGTCGGACACGGGGGTAGCTGGGGGCCCAGCCGGCGCCTTGACGAGGCTGATCTCTCGGGGCGCCGCGGGGGCGGCGGGTGGGGCGACTCGGCGGCTGGCAGCAGCGGCCTCTGCGACGGCGGCGGCGCGGTCGAAGGTGCGGGCGAGACCCACCCGCAGGCTGGCGGGCGCCGGCACCACGGAGCCGACCAGGAGTTCCTCGGGCGGCACGCCGTGGGGCACCGGGATGCTGCGGGCCTGCGGGGATCCCGACCAGGCCAGGGCGCTGCCGCGGGCGAGTTCCAGCAGCCAGGACCGCAGCCGGGCCGGGTCGCTCAGCGGGTTGAGACGGGTGCGGGCGACCAGGGCGAACNCCGTACCGGCGGCTGCCCGGGCCACCGTGGGATCACCCAGGATCAGCAGACACATGGAGAAGACATCGTCCGCGTAGAGATCGTAGAGGTCGTCGAACGCCTGCCGATCACCGCGTCGGACACGGGCCGCCAGGTCCGCGTCGTCGTCCATACTTTAGCTTCTCCCCGGTCGACTAACCGCGAGCCCGGAACGGATGGTGGGGTCAATGCTAGGAGGTGGGCCTCCCTAACGGGTGAACGTTGTGCGGATTTTGTTGTCGTCGATTCGACAGCCGGAATCGCTTGACCCGCACGTCGGTAGCGCTTTGATAGCTTTTGCCTACTTGTAGTTACTTTGTTTGGCGATGGTGCGTGGCCGAAGTCGCCATGTCCCGCCGGCGGACTAGTTAGAAAGACGGGCGGACGAATAGCCCGCCGACGGCCATGCCCCGAATTCCACGACCGATCGGGCCCAGCGGGCCTTCCGCGCCGGCCCGGCCATTCGCGACCGTCCGCCGGATTGGCCCACGATTATTGCGGGGTCGGTATGTCGGCTCCGAAGCGGTACGACGGCGACGATCAGGGCGTTGCTCGTGGCCGTGCTCAGGGCCGTGCTCAGGAGGTCGGTGGCTGCTGGGCGAGCCGGGTCTTCACGGTGCCGGTCTGGCCGTTGCGGGTGTACGTCACCTCGACCTCGTCCCCGATGGCGTGCGAGCGCACCGCCGCGATCAGGGAGTCGACGTCGCTGACGGCCCGGTTGCCGACCTTGGTGATCACGTCTCCGGTGCGCAGGCCGGCGCCCTCCGCGGGGCCGCCGGAGACCATCGACCGGATCTGGGCGCCGGTCCCGCTGGACGCCGTCGAGCGCGTGTTCTCCGCCGCGGTCGACGCGGTGACGCCCAGGTAGGGATGCTGCGCACGCCCGGTGGTGATGAGCTGCGTGGCCACTGATTCGGCGTAGTTGCCGGGGATCGCGAAACCGACGCCGATGTTGCCGGACTGCTGGCTGCCGCCGAACGGACTGCCCCCGCCGCCGCCGACGGTTGCGATCGCGCTGTTCACCCCGATGATCTCGCCGCGGCTGTTGACCAGGGGGCCACCGGAGTTACCCGGGTTGATCGGCGCGTCGGTCTGGATCGCGTCGAGGACGGTGTTCTGCTGGTCCTGCACGGTCGAGTCGCCGGTGCGGACCGGTCGGTGCACGGCGCTGACGATGCCGGAGGTCACCGTGCCGTTCAGGCCGAGTGGGCTGCCGACCGCCACCACCAGCTCGCCAATGCTCAACGAGTCGGAGTTGCCGAAGGTCGCCGCGGTCAGCCCCGAAGCGTTGATCTTGATGATGGCGAGGTCGGAGCTCGGGTCGGTCCCCACGACCTGCGCATCGAAGGTGCGGCCGTCCTGCAGGGTGACCGTGAGGGTGCCGCCGTCCGAGGCGCCCGACACGACGTGGTTGTTCGTCAGGATGTGGCCGTCCGAGCGGATGATCGTTCCGGAACCGGTGCCCGCCTCGCTGCTCGACTCCTCGGAGATCGTCACCACGCTGGGGAGGATCTTCTGCGCCGCCGCGGCGACGGTGCCGGAGGCCGCTGGGGATGTTCCGCCGGAGCTGTCGCTGCTGCGTTCGAGCCCGGCGGTGGTGACGACCGTGTTTCCGCCGTCGTTGTCGGCGACCAGAGCGCCGACGCCACCCCCGATGCCGGCGGAGACGAGGGCGATGGCGAGCCCCGCGGCCACCAGCCGCCGCCGCCGCCAGGGCAGCGGGGAGGCCGTCGCCGTCGTGAGCCGGCTGCCGTGAATGTCATACGTGGTAGGAGGAACACCCCCNCCGGGAGCNCCCCACTGGCCNCCCCACGGTTNCCCCCCCGCCGGTGGACCGGGCGGCAGACCAGGACCGTGCGGCCCGCCCGGACCGCCGGCTCCCGGAGCGCCCGGAGTGCCCGGGCCGTAGGGACCGCTCACCCCGCCGGGACCGGCGTTCGCCCTGACCACGCTCTGCCCCGGGCCACCCTGCCCCGGACCCGGGCCGGGCTGGCCCCAGGACCCGGACGCGAGACCGCCCGTGTTGAACGGCGCCGTCTGACCGGGGCCGGTGGCTGGGTGGATCGGCGTGGGAGTGCCATAGGGCGTCCCGGGGGGCGACGACGGCACGGGACGGTCGGGCGCGGAGCTGCCGGGGCCGGCCGGGTGGGGCTGTTCGGCCCGGGATCCGAATGCGCCTTCGGCGGGCGGGGCCCAGGGGGACGGCGAGTCGTGCCCGGCGCCGGACTCCTCCCGGCCGCTGTCCGCCTGAGCGTCCTCGGCGCCGCTGCTGAAGGGGAGACGCGGTGTCATGGTAGGCACTTTCCCTTGCGAGCCTGAGCGATTCCTGAATGCCGACCAACGTTCGGGTAAGCGATCGACGGGATGGATCGGTGCGGAGTCCCTCCGCGATCGACCGGATCAGGAGGTGGTGCGGCGTTCCGCCAGTAGATCACGAATCTCGGTGAGCAGGCGCGCCTCATCGGTCAGCGCCACGTCCTCCTCGGGCGGGATCTGGCCCCGGACGCGCCGGTCGTTGATGGTCTTCAGGGGGAGCACCACGACGAAGTAGATCACAGTCGCCACGGAGAGGAAGGCGATGACACTGTTGATGAACTCTCCGTAGCGAAACATGCTGCCGTTAACCGTGAACGTGAGGGCCGAGAAGTCCGGTTTGCCGAAGATCGCCGCGATCAGTGGGGTGAAGATGGTCTTCACCAGGGACGTCACGACTGCGGTGAAGGCGGTGCCGACCACCACGGCGACCGCGAGGTCGACCACGTTCCCACGCATCAGAAACTGCTTGAAGCCCTTCAACGATGATCCCCCCATCAAGCGCCCGGTGCGCCATGGGAGGATACCGCCCCAGGTCGGTGGTATCCGACCCGGCCTCTATGCCTCTGGCGGGATGTTGTCAACTAGGCGCGCGCTATGTGTCGGCAACTCCGTGGTACACCGGTGGGACGAACGAACGTGTGTGGGGGCTCGGGATCGGAGGTCGTCTGGTGACGGACGGTGCGCGACGGGCCGAGTGGGACGACGACCACCGCCAGCCCGCCTACCGTCGGCCCGGGGAAAACCTCCCGCCGCGCGGGCCTTACCCTCCGGCCGATGCAGCACCCCACCCGGCCGCGGCCGCCGGCTATGGCGGTCAACCCGCCCCTGACGGCTATGGCGGCCCGCCCGCCGCCGGCAGCTATGGCAGCGCGCCCGCCGCCGGCGGCTATGGGGATCGGCCCGCCGCCGGCGGCTATGGGGATCGGCCCGCCGCCGATGGTTATGGGGATCGGCCCGCTCCCGGCGGCTATGGCGGTCGGCCCGCTTCCAGTGGCTATGGGGATCGGCCTGCTTCCGGTGGCTATGGCGGTCCGCCGGCCGACGGTGGTTATGGCCATCGGCCGCCGGCCGCGAGCTATGGGACGGACACCGGCTCCTACGATCCCGGCGGCCTGCCGACCGGTTCCTCTCTCCCTGGGGGGGCGGGCGGCGAATTCGGGCCCGCGCACGACGCGGGAGACGATCCGTACGGTCGAGGCCGCCGCCCGCAGGGCCGAGACGGCGGTCCGGGTCCGGCCGGCGCCGGAACCTCCATGCGCAGGGCGCTCGTCCCGCCGGTCGGCGATCGGCGCGTGGCGGGCGAGCCCGGCGGCGGCCTGACGGCGCGGTCGGGTGCCCCCACCGGGACGACGGGCCGACACGCGGTCGTGCGGTCGCGGCCGGCCCCCGCGGCCGGAGCGGATGATCCGGCCCTCGACGGGGAACCGGCTGGGCGGCCAGGCCGCTCGGGCCACGCCGGCCCGCGGGATCGGACGACCCCGCCGGGGTTCGGGCCCGGCGGCGGCCCGGCCGACGACGGCCCGCCGCCCGGCGCTGGTAGGCGGTCAGGCCGCCCCGGGAGCGGGGGCAGGCCAGGAGGCACCGGCGCGCGGGCACGCTTCGCGGCACCCGAAGGCGTCGAGGACACCCGCCTCGACCGGTCGCGCCCCGGCCCGCCGGGGCCGGGTTCCGGCGGCGACCACACCGATCCTGGTCGTTTCGACCGGCCCACGGGCGCGGCACGCCCGTCCCGGGCGCAGCGCTCGGGCGGCCCGGGACGGGCCGGCGCCGGCGGCCCCACCGCCGGCCGGGAGGGCGAGCGGCCATCGGACTCGCCACCCACCATGATCAGGAAGCGCACGGGGCCGCATCGCGCTGGCGGCGATCGGACGCCCGCGCAGCGCCGCTCGGGTGGTCCCCTCACTGCGGCGATGGAGCGCGACTTTCCCGAGCCCGACGACGTCAACGACCTCGACGAGGCCGACGAGCTCGACGGTCGCCGCGATGGTGGCGGTGCCGACTCCATGTCCTTCCTGCACCGTCTCGGCGTCGCGCTGGTGGTGCTGGCGGTCGCACTCGGGGNGGGGGNCGGTGCCGGCGTCGTGTGGGAGAAGGTGCGCCCCAGCGGCCGCACCGCCATGGACGCGCCCGCGGTGCCGTCCCCGTCAGCCTCCGCCGCCGCCAGCGCGCCGGCGGCGACTGGGCCGGGCGCGTCTGCCGCCGCGAGCACCGGCCAATCGGCCGCGGGGCAGATCGCCGTGCCGGCGGACTGGGCCCCGTACACGGACCCGTTGCAGAAGGCGACCTTCTCCCACCCGCCGGTGTGGAAGCAGCGTCGCGACAACACCGGCATCTTCTACGGTGAGCCCGGCACCGTCTCGGACTACGGCCCGCAGATGATCGGGGTCGCCCGGATCGCCGGTGCTGACCAGACGGCGGCGCTCACACACGTCCAGGCGGGCGAGTTCGACGCGGTCTCGGGGCTGACGAAGGAGCGTTCCGGCGCGGCGACGGACACCAGCGGCCAGCCGACCCAGGAGCTGGCTGGTTCCTATGACCGCGAGGGCCAGCGCGTGTCCTACCTGATGCGGACGGTCGCCACGAATGGCGCCGTCTACGTGCTCATCGCGAGGGTCTCGACCAGCGCGGCCGCCACGCTGAACACGCTGATGGGCGCCTTGCGCGCGTCGTTCTCCCCGGCGGCCTGACCGGCGTTCACCGTCACAGCCGGGGCCCGGGACGGGCCGACCGGGCCGGCGCCAGCAGGTTCCAGATCACCCCGGTGGTGGCGAAGGAGTTCGGTCCGGTGGCAGGCGGCCAGCCGTGGGCCATCGAGGGCAGCAGGTACTGGACGACCCGGGCCGAGGATGCGCACCGGGTCTCGCGGCGGACGGCCACCGGTGCGGTCGTCACGGGCACGGCCGGCGGGCCGGCGGGGGCGGTCAGACCGTCGGGCAGCGGTGTCGGCGTCCCGGAGGGCGGCGTCGGCGCTGCGGACGAGCCGATGGCCACTGCGGGCTGCTGCCCGGCGGACAGGGCGGTGGGCGATTGCGCGGCGTGCCAGGGCACCCCGGTGGAGTCGGTGAGGATCGTGTCGCCGGGCTGGCTGGGCAGCGGGCACTGGTCCACCACGCGGAACGGCGCCATGCTCTCCTCGACCGGCGTGATCGCGGTCTGCAGCACCGGTGACCACTGCGAGCCCAGGTAGGGGACGTGACCGTCTGCTCCGCCGTGCACGACGACGACGGTCAGCGGAGCTGCCGGCTGGCACTGCGCCACCTGCCGGCTCGCCGCTACTACGGCGATGCCGGCGAGTTCGTCGCCGTGCTCGCAGGCGTACCGGTAGGCGAGCATCCCGCCGTTGGACAGGCCGATGAGGCTGACGCGCGTGCGGTCGATCGGGTAGTTCTCACTCAGGTGGGCGATCAGGGCGCGCAGCCAACCGACGTCGTCCGTATTGTTGATCTTGGCGGTGTCGCAGCAGGTCCCGGCGTTCCAGGCCTTGCCGATGCCGTCCGGGTAGACGACGGCGAGGCCCGCGGTGCGGGCGAGGCCGTCGAGATCCCAGTGCGCCTTGGGGTCGGTGCCGTCGTAGTGCAGGCTGTGCAGCGCCACGATCAGCGGGTACGGCCGGGGCGTGCCGGGTGGCGGCAGCGTGATGCGGATCGGCATGCCGCGGCCGGACCGCTCGAATGCGTCCGGCCCGGTGGTCGGCGTCGCGGTCGGGGTGCCCCCGGGGACCACACCGCCGCGGCGGGTTCCACTCAACCCGCTACAGCCAGTTACGATCAGTATCACGGGAAGCAGGAAGGTGAGGAGCCAGACCGCGGTGACGCGGCGGCGACGAACGGCCGGCACGGTGGCCATTCTGACCCGCCGGGCGCGGGCTGGGCGTCACCGGTGTCGGTGATTACTCTTCGTGTTGGAACTACTACGCGCGAGGTCGCCCTCCGGGGCGCGGACCACATTGAGGCGGGGGCGCTCCGCACCAACCGGCGGCGCCCAGCGGCCGGCCGGACGCGGCGGGGGAGCCGGGGTGCTCTCCGCGGCGGTGCGGTAGCGGTCGAATGCCTCCTGGGCGCGACTTTCCAGGTCGTCGACGAGCGCCAGCGACTCGCGCACCCGACGTTCTCCCGCGGGACCGGCGGCGAGCAGGTCCGACAGACAGTTGTCCACCGCGCGCCGCGCCGCCAGCCAGCCGAGGAGCAGCCGGGAACGCTCCATGTCCGAAAGCTCCTCCACCGAGATGTCCCTCCGCTCGCCACTCGTGACGTTGATGAGGTTCCTGCCGCGAAGATCGGTCATGTGGAGATCGATCGGCGGGTCTCCTGGCTGGGTCAGGTGTCTGGATCAGGTATCCGGGTCCGGGCGGTATGGGCGGTTCAGGTCCACGACCGGCGTTGACATCCCGTCCTCTCCCAGAGTGCCCCACCCAGGGGCCGAACGCGCCGTAGTTCGCCTAACGCACATCCACTGGTCCCTGCGTGACGGTAGAGGCGGGAGCGAGCCACAGGCTACGGGGGTCCCTCCGGTCGGGGCCGGTCGGCGGGCCGGGACGGGTCGTTCAGCCGTGGCGGCGAGGCGGATGCCGAGGTCCGGTCGGGCGCGGCGGGTTCGAAGGGGACCTGTTCACTCGGCGGCGGGATCGACGGGCGGGGCGCGGTGGCGGCGACCGCTCCCGACGCCGGGGCCGGGATTGACGGCGTCACCGGGCCGGCGGTCGGATCGGGTTCGACCGGCACGTCCGGGTCGGCGGCCAGCTCCGCGAGCCCCGGCCCGCTGCCTCCCGGCCCGGCGGTGTCGACGTACGAGCCTTCCCCGTCGGCGGCGCGCGCATCGGCGGGGTCGACGTACGAGCCTTCCCCGTCGGCGGGGCGCACATCGGCGGGGTCCGCGCCAATCAGGTCCGGGTCGCCGGGATTCGGGTCGCCGGGATTCGGGTCGCCGGGATTCGGGTCGCCGGGATTCGGGTCGCCGGGGTCGACGGCGCCGGGGCCTGGGTCGGCGGGATGGGGGTCGGCGGGATGGGGGTCGGGGTGGCGTGCGCGCCAGGTCAGCCGAGCCTGGGCGGCGGTGTCCTCGGCATGTTCGAGGATCTCCTCCCAGCGCAACTGCATGGGGCGGACGAGGCCCCCGCCGACCCCGACCACGATCACCCCGGTCAGGGTGGCGAGGACGGCCCAGAGCACGGGGGTCGTGACCGACGTCGCGATGCCCACCTCGTCGAGACCGGCCTTGCCGAACGCGATCACGAGCACGGCGGCCACCGTGTTGCCGGCCGCGCGCGCGTAGCTGAGTTCCCGCAGTGCCTCGCGCACGAAGGTCCGGGCGAGCCGGGCGAGGCTGACCCCGATCGCGATGATCACGGCGGCGAGCATGGTGTGCAGCAGCAGCGCGAGCAGGTCGGTGACGGTGTCCTCGGCGGCGCTCGGGCCGAAGACCCCCACGGCGACGCGCAGCACCGCGAGCAGGCCGAGGCCGGTGAGCATCCGCACCGCGCCCGTGCGAACGTCCGCGGCCGGCCGACGCAGCAGGGCCGGCAGGCCGCCCCGGTCGAGGACCCCATCGACTCCCAGCCGGGTCGCCAGGGCGGTCAGCAGCCGCGCCCCGGCCCGGACCAGCAGGCCGCCGAACAGGCAGATCGCGAGGAAGACCCCGATTTTCGGCCCGGTCTCCGCGATGCGGGACCAGGCGTCCGAGAAGCCGCGATCCCACGCGATGGCGACGGTCACCTGCACCCACCGATTATAAGCTCACGGTAATCTTTTGATGACGCACAGCTATAGATCGGCGGGTCCTCCGGGCGTCGTCCCGCGCTGCCACGGCGCGGTCCGGGTGCCGGTCTAACGTCCGGTCGCATGACGGTGTCGGTCTGCTGGCTGCGGCGGGATCTGCGACTGAGCGACAACCCGGCGCTGCACGCGGCGGCAGACGGGGGCGACGAGGTACTGGTGCTGTTCGTCCTCGACGACGTGCTGTGCCGCCCGGCCGGGCCGGTCCGGCTCGCGTTCCTGTACCGCTGCCTGCGGGAGTTGGACGACCGGCTGAGCGGCCGGCTGTGCGTGCGCCGCGGCGATCCGGTGGACGTCGTCCCCGCGGTCGCGCGGGCCGTCGACGCGCGCCGGGTGCACATCGCCGCGGACTACGGGCCCTACGGGCGGCGTCGCGACGGCGAGGTCGAGCAGGCGCTGCGCACCGACGGCCGGGAGCTCGTCCGGACCGGGTCGCCGTACGCGGTCGCGCCGGGCCGGCTGGCCACGGCGGGCGGAACGCCGTTCCGCGTCTACACGCCGTTCTACCGGGCGTGGAAGGAGCACGGCTGGCGCCGCCCGATCGCCGAGCCGGCCGGCGCGTGCTGGGCGCGGTTGGCCTCGGACGGCATCCCGGCCGATCCGGACCTCGGGGATGTCCGGCTGCCCGCGGCGGGCGAGTCCGCCGCGCGCGAGCGGCTGGCCGAGTTCCTGCACGGATCGCTGACCGGCTACGCCGAGCGGCGCGACCTGCCCGGGCTGGACACCACCTCGCGGCTGTCGCCCTACCTGAAGTACGGCTGCATCCATCCGCGGACCATCCTCGCCGAGCTGAACCGAGCCACCTCCCCTGTGTCGACGGCCTCCCCTGTGTCGACGGCCTCCCCTGCGTCGGCGGGGTCCGGCGGGAGGGAGCAGGCGGCCGGCCGGGAGCGTGACGCGGAGAAGTTCCGGTCGGAGCTCGCGTGGCGGGAGTTCTACGCCGAGGTGCTCGCGGCGAATCCCGCATCCGCGCGGACGGATCTGACCGGCGCGCTGGCCGACATGGCATATGACCCGCCGGAGGCCGGATTCGAGGCCTGGAAGTGGGGGCAGACGGGGTTCCCCATCGTCGACGCGGGCATGCGCCAGTTGCTCGCCGAGGGCTGGGTACCCAACCGGGTGCGCATGATCGAGGCGTCGTTCGTGTGCAAGGACCTGCACGTCCACTGGACCCACGGGGCGCGGTGGTTCCTCGACCATCTCGTCGACGGCGACCTGGCGTCGAACCATCACGGCTGGCAGTGGACGGCCGGTACGGGTACAGACGCGGCACCGTACTTCCGGGTGTTCAACCCGGTGTCGCAGGGGCGCACCTACGACCCGGACGGGATCTACGTGCGCCGGTGGATACCGCAGTTGCGTGACGTGCCGGGGGCGAAGGTGCACGAGCCGTGGACGCTGCCCGGCGGCCCGCCCGCGGGGTATCCGGCGCCGGTGGTCGACCATGCCACCGAGCGGCGGGAGGCGCTGGCCCGTTACGAGGCGGCCCGCCGCCGCGGCTGAGCCGGCTCGGACAGCTCCGAACTCGGGAAACGGAGCCGGTCATCGTCGGGATCATCTAGCGGATGGATGGCTTGCCCGCAAGCGCGACACGTGTCGTGAATCCGACACGCGGGTTGTGCGGTCCGATGGGTACGGCGGGCGGGGATTGGCCACCCTTGTTCCAGGGCAGGGAGTGTGTGGGCAGGGATCTCCCGCTCGAAGCCCGGTGGAGAAGTGACGGGCTCCGCCGGAGGTGGTCGCGCCCGCGTGGGGTGTGGAGGGCAACCCACGCGTGGCGCGCCACGCCCACCCCGGCGGGGCCGCAGACCGGCGCGTCCGCTTGAATCTTGAGGATGAGCATGCAGCCCGTCGTGGTGCCTCCCGGCGCGGACCTGCCGGCGCTTTCCGCGGCCGCCGCGGACTGCCGGGGCTGTGACCTCGCCGAGTTGCCCGGCACCCGAACCGTCTTCGGCGCCGGCCCCGCGCGCACGTGGCTGGTGGTGGTCGGCGAGCAGCCCGGAGACGTCGAGGACCGCCGTGGCCAGCCCTTCGTCGGCCCTGCCGGCAAGCTGCTCGACCGGGCGCTCGGCGAGGCGGGGCTGGATCGGGCCGAGCTGTACGCGACGAACGCCGTGAAGCACTTCGGCTACCGCACCGGCAACGGACCCCGGCGCATCCACCAGACGCCGCAGGCGCGGCACATCACCGCCTGCCGTCCCTGGCTTGCCGCCGAGCTGAACGTCATCCGGCCGTCGCTGGTCGTCGTGCTGGGCGCGACGGCGGGTGCCTCCCTGCTCGGGCCGTCGTTCCGGGTGACGCGGATGCGCGGACGGCTGCTGCCCGGGCCGCCCGGGTCGAACGCCCAGCTGCTCGCCACGCTGCATCCCAGCGCCGTGCTGCGGGCGGACCCGGCAAGCCGGGACGAGGTGTACGGAGGGTTCGTCGCCGACTTGCGGATCGCCGCCGCGGCCCGGCCTGCCCCGGTCGGCGGCGAGCGGGGCTCCCCGCCCGCCTGATCGGACGGCGGCCTGGCTGGACCCGCCGCCCGGACCCGCCATCTCGACGAGCCGCCATCTCGACGAGCCGAGACGGCCGGCGTGGTCAGGCGACGATGTCGACCGGAGTGCCCAGCGGGACGGTCTGGGCGAGGCGGGTGATCGCGTCATTGCTCAGCCGGATGCAGCCGTGGCTGACATCCTTACCGATCATCTTCGGTTCGTTGGTGCCGTGCAGGCCGATCACCGGCTTGCGGCCGTCGAACGAGCTCAGCGACGTGGAGAAGCCGTTCAGGCCGAATGCGTACGGGCCATACGGGCCGTTCGGGTTGCGCGGCCGAAGCAGCTCCATCAGGTAGAAGCGGCCGCCCGGGGTCGGCGTGTCCGTGGTGCCGATGGCCACCGGCTCCTGCGCGATCTGCTTGCCGTCGCTGAACACCTGCAGAAGGTGGTGACCGCGGGACACGACCAGGCGGTAGGGCGTCTCCGACGCGCTGACCTGGTCGGCCTTGACCCAGCCGGTGCTGCCGTTGGGCTGGACGGGCAGCATCACCTGCCACCAGCCGGGCATCTTGGCCTGGACCAGGAAGACCCGCCTGACGCCGTTCTCGTTCGGACTCGCCAGCGTGGACGATGGCTGGGTGTCCGTGGGGGCGCTGTAGATGTCGACGCTCGTGCCGACGGCGGTGACCACCGTGCTCTTGCTCTGCCCGAGGCCCGCGATCGCGGCGAGCTGGTTACGGATCTGCGGTGAGAGGTTGGTGGCGGCGTCGTGGCTGCCGTCGCCGCCGCCGCACCCGGTGAGCACCACGCCGCCGAGGACGGCCGCAAGGATTCCCGCGGCCGTCCTGGAGCTGAACCGGCTGATGGTCATCCGGTGTAGTACGGCTCGGCCGTGACGGAGCTGCTGGCGGCGGGTGCGGCGATCGGCAGCGCCGCGGGCGCCGCGATCGCCGGCGGTGCGCTCGTCGCGCCGCCGCAGTTCGACACGCCGACGGTGGGCACGGTCACGAGCAGGAGCTTCGTCTCGGCGTCCCAGGGCGAGCCGACGACGGCGAGGGCCTTCGACGGGATGTCCACGGACTGCTTCGGACCGATGTCGAGGATGCCGCCGCCGAGGTTGGTGTCGAACCAGCCGAAGCCGAAGCTCTTGTCGCCGGTGTTCTTCAGCTTCCAGGCCGGCTCGCTGCCGTTGCAGGTGAAGGTGAGGACGAGGGGGTTGACGTCGATGTCCTCGACGCCGTTGATCTCCTTGTCCAGCGGCACCTTGAACGGCAACAGGTCGAGGAACCCGTCGAGGGTCGGGTCACCGGTGCCGCCGGTCGAGGCCGCCGCGGCGGCCGGGGTGGCCGAGGCCGAGGCCGAGGCGCTCGGGTCGCTGCTCGCCGTGGCGCCGGCCACCGGGCTCGGCGTGGCGCTCGGGTCGACACTCGGGGTCGCGCTCGGGCCGGCGGACGGACTGGTCGCGGCAAGCGCAGTGGCGGTCGGGGTCGGGGTCGGCGATGCGCTGGAAGACGCGCCGGCGGCCGCGGGGGCGGTCGGAGTGGGTGAGCTGACGGCGGCGGTCTCGGTCGGCGCGGGTGGCGGCGTCGCGGCGGACGCTGGCGAGGCCAGTGCGATCGCCGCCACGCCGAGAACGCCGGCCACCACGACCCGCATTCTGGTGCTGCGCATGAATCCGTCTCCCTCGACATCTGCCGGGTCAGGAAAACCTCGACGGGAAGCTTTTATCGGGAAGAAGGTAGCAACGCGGCGGACGTCCCGCTACGTCCGGGTCGGTCGTAGCGGGACCGTTGGGTGAACGGCGCGGTGATTCGTGGTCATCCGGTGGTGTTCGCCGCAGCCGAGTGGCGTCCGGATGAACGCCGGCGCTGAACGACGCCGTTCGCCGCGCGTTCGCCGGCGGTATCCGCGTTCGGAGGAAGGCGGGGCGGTTCGGTGCCCCGCCGGTCGCCACCGCGGTCCGCTCGGCCGGTGGTTGCGTCGGCGGCGAGGTTCCTGACGGCTCCGTCCCACTCCCGGCTGCCCCCGTCCGCGTCGCCCCTGTCTGCGGCGCCCCACGTGGGCTGGCCCGTTGCGGCCGTCCGTCCTACCCCGTCGGCGTGGGTTGGCGCTCTTTCCGTCGGCGTGGGTTGGCGCGCTGGCCCGGCCCGTGGCCGCCGCGGATTCCGGCACGGCAGGTTTCGCGGTGGGGGAACCGGCTGAACCCGACGGACTGTGCGTGTTTTCATCTCGGCGGCGTCCCCTTGGGTTCGGCCGGTCGAGTTCAGCCCGCGGGACGGCGACGGAGTCACGGCCGCACTACCACGCAGAGCGTCATCGGCGGGTTGTCCGTCGGATCCGCGCGACGGGAATCCGGCCGCGGACGGACGGTTCCGAACAATGTCGTCCGGACAACCGGATCCGGAAAACCGGCCGGGTTCGGGGCGGCGATTCAGGTGGGCGACGGCGTGAACACCAGGTGCCGGTACACCGGTTGCCGCCGGACCCGAGCCTCCGCAATCACACCGGTCGGCGAGGACGTCGCCGGCNCCCCCGCCGAGAGCGTGGACGACAGGGCGTTAGCCGGGATCGGCCTGGGCCGGGCGAGGGCCGGGCGAGGGCCGGGTGAGGGCTGGGTGTCAGGGGGACAGGCGCTCGACGGCCCAGCGGTCCGTGGTGGAGGCGCGGCGGTAGCGCAGCCGGTCGTGCAGCCGGTTCGTCCGTCCCTGCCAGAACTCGACGGTGTCGGGCACGAGGCGCAGCCCGCCCCAGAACGGCGGAGTGGGCACCGGGGTCCCCGCGGGCCAGCGGGCCGCGAGCTCGGCGGCGCGGGCGTCCAGGACGTCCCTGGACTCGATGATCTGCGACTGGTGACTGGCCCAGGCACCGAGCTGGGACCCGCGGGGCCGGGAGGCGAAGTAGTGCTCGGTCTCGGTCCTGCTGACGCGCTCCACCGCGCCGATGGCCACGACCTGCCGTTCCAGCGCGTACCAGGGGAAGACCAGCGAGCCGAAGGGATTCTCGGCGCTCTCCCGACCCTTGCGGGAGGTGTAGTTCGTGTAGATCACGAAGCCGCGGTGGTCGAAACCCTTGAGCAGTACCGTGCGCGCGCTCGGCCGGCCGTCCGCGGACGCGGTGGCGAAGACTGCCGCGTTGGCCTCGGGGACGCCCGCGCCCGCGGTGCTCGCGTCGGCGAACCAGCGGGCGAACTGGTCGACCCAGGTCGCCGCAAGCTGCTCCGGTTCCAACCGACCGGTGTGGTAGCTCTGCCGCTGGCCGGCCGGGTCGGGCCCGTCCGGGAAGTCTCCGCCGGCGGGAGAATCCGTCCTGGCGGGGGAGTCTGCGCTGGCGGAGAAGTCTGTGCTGGCGGAGAAGTCTGTGCTGGCGGGGGAGGCTGTGCCGGTGGGGACGGCTGTGCGGCGGGGGGAGGCGTCGGACGGCGGGAGGGAGGCCATCGGAGAATCGTGCCAGCCGCGCCCCCGCGCTCAGCCGAGCTCGCGCAGGACCGCGGCTACCCCGCGATCCCAGTTGGTGGTCAGGTCGAGGCAGGGCCGCCCGCCGAGTCGGGTGGGGGCCTCGGCGCCGGAAAGGATCACGGGCAGCATGATGATCCCGCGAGACGAGAGGTCCGCGGCGAGCGCTGGCAGAAATTCCTGCGCTATCCATGGCGCGTGAATTCCCAGGGTGGAGTGGCCCAGCACGAGAAAATCCGCGGTGGCGAGTGTGTCATTCATGAACATGGGCACGGTATCGCCGATGCGTACCTCCCAACGGTCCAGGTGCACCGCATGGCCCACCGCGTTGACCGCCCGCCCCAGCCGTTCGGCGCTGGCGATGTCCGCCGCGCGATGACTGATGAAGACGAACGCCATGATCTCCCGAGCTCCTGATCCAGTTTTTGCGCAGCGTGACCGCCGGTCAGGCGGGCCCTTTCCTCCTGCCGACCGTAGCGCGGCGAGATCGCCGCTGGTCGGCCGTCCCTGACGTCGCTTCCGGCAGGTTGCTGCAAATAGCCTCACAAACGGACAAAGTGGTTGTGAGGTATCTCATAAATTGTCAGGTGAGTGTGTCGGGGTTGGCGAAGTGTGAGGCTGCTGCGTCCGTCGGCGGGCCGGCGGGAACGGCGCGAAGCGGCGGCGCTCTGGCGCGTCCGGATGCCGCGGGGCAGGATCGGATGGAGCAGGACCGACGAGGCAGGCACGGCGGGCCGCCGGTCGAAGCAACAGATCGCCGGTCGAACCAACAGACAGAAGCGGAGATCCGGACTCGATGGCCGAGAAGACGAGCGATTTCAAGCCAGGTCTGGAGGGCGTGATCGCCTTTGAGACGGAGATCGCCGAGCCGGACAAGGAGGGCAGCGCGCTGCGCTACCGCGGGGTCGACATCGAGGACCTCGTCGGCAAGGTGGACTACGGCCACGTCTGGGGGCTGCTGGTCGATGGTGCGTTCGAGCCCGGGCTGCCGCCGGCCGAGCCGTTCCCGGTGCCGGTGCACTCCGGTGACATAAGAGTGGACGTGCAGAGCGCGCTGGCGATGCTCGCCCCCTACTGGGGCCTGGGCCAGCTCATCGACATCACCCCCGAGCAGGCCCGCGACGACCTCGCCCGCGCGTCGGTGGTGGCGCTGTCCTTCGTCGCCCAGTCCGCCCGGGGCCTGGGGCAGCCCGCGGTCCCGCAGAAGGAGGTGGACCGCGCGCGGACGATAACGGAACGGTTCATGATCCGCTGGCGTGGCGAGCCGGACCCGAAGCACGTCCAGGCCGTCGACGCCTACTGGGTGTCGGCCGCCGAGCACGGCATGAACGCCTCGACGTTCACCGCCCGGGTGGTCGCCTCGACCGGCGCCGACGCCTCGGCCGCGCTGTCCGCCGCCGTCGGCGCGCTGTCCGGGCCGCTGCACGGCGGCGCCCCCTCCCGGGTGCTCGCGATGCTCGACGAGGTCGAGCGCACCGGGGACCCGCTCGGCTACGTCCGCCGTGCCCTGGACCGCAAGGAGCGGCTGATGGGCTTCGGCCACCGGGTGTACCGCGCGGAGGACCCGCGCGCCCGGGTGCTGCGCCGCACCGCGCGCGACCTCGGCTCCGACCGCTACGAGGTGGCCGAGGCGCTGGAGGCGGCGGCGANCGAGGAGCTGACCAACCGCTTCCCCGACCGCCCGCTGCGCACGAATGTGGAGTTCTGGTCGGCCGTGGTACTGGACTTCGCACAGGTGCCCGCCCATATGTTCACGTCCATGTTCACCTGCGCCCGCACCGCGGGCTGGAGCGCCCATATCCTCGAGCAGCAGCGCACCGGCCGGCTGATCCGCCCGTCCGCCCGTTACGTCGGCCCGGACCCGCGTCCGCTCGGCGACGTCTCGCCGGGGGTGCCCCGTGGCTGACGCCGCCGCGATCGAACTGCCACCGACCCTGCGCCCGGCCGACGGCCGCTTCGGCTGCGGCCCGTCGAAGATCCGCCCGGACGCCGTCGCCGCCCTGGCCGCCAGCGGTGCGACCTACCTCGGCACCTCGCACCGGCAGAAGCCGGTCAAGGGCCTGGTCGGCCGGGTGCGCGCGGGGCTCGCGGAGCTGTTCTCGCTGCCCGCGGGCTACGAGGTCGTGCTCGGCATCGGCGGCGCCACCGCGTTCTGGGACGCCGCCGCGTTCAACCTGGTCCGTACCCGGTCGCAGCATCTCGTCTTCGGCGAGTTCGGCGGAAAGTTCGCGGACACGACAAAGGGCGCGCCGTTCCTGGCGGAGCCCTCCGTGGTGTCCTCGGCCCCGGGCACGCACCCGGACTGGGCGCCCGAGGCCGGCATCGACGTCTACGCCAGCCCGCACAACGAGACCTCCACCGGCGTCGCCCGCCCGGTGCGCCGCCCGGTCGGCGCCGACGCCGGCGCCCTGCACCTGGTCGACGCCACCTCCGGCGCGGGCGGCCTGCCGGTCGACGTGACCGAGGCCGACGTCTACTACTTCGCGCCGCAGAAGTGCTTCGCCTCCGACGGAGGCCTGTGGACGGCGCTGTTCTCGCCGGCGGCGATCGAGCGGCTCGCCGAGATCGCCGCGACCGACCGGTGGATCCCGCCGTTCCTCGACCTCACCACGGCCCGCGACAACAGTTCCAAGGACCAGACGTACAACACCCCGGCGGTGGCGACGCTGTTCCTGTTCGCCGACCAGATCGAGTGGATGCTCGCCCAGGGCGGCCTGGAGTGGTGCGTGCGCCGCACCGCCGAGTCCTCGTCGATCCTCTACACCTGGGCCGAGAAGACGGCGTACACGACGCCGTTCGTCGCCGACCCGGCGCAGCGCTCCCAGGTCGTCGTGACGATCGACTTCGACGGGGTCGACGCCGCGGCGGTGGCCAAGGTGCTGCGCGCCAACGGCGTCGTCGACGTCGAGCCGTACCGCAAGCTCGGCCGCAACCAGCTCCGTGTCGCCTGCTTCCCGGCGATCGAACCGGCCGACGTCGAGGCCCTGGTCGCCAGCATCGACTACGTGGTCGAGCGCCTGTAGCGGCGGGTCCGCAGCCGGAGACGACGACGGCCCGCGGGGAGAGACTCTCCCGCGGGCCGTCGTCGTCGGCGCGGCAGCCGACGGGGACCGGGTTCGCCGGCGGCGGCATCCGCCGTTCAGCGCAGGGGGCGCTCCGGGGCGGCCTGGGCGGCCTGGGCGGCGATCGGGTCGGCCTCGGTGTCGGCGATCGCGCCGCGGTCGTCCATCGGGACGTACGGGCGCTGGTCGTAGCCGACGTAGAGCTGGCGCGGGCGGGCGATCTTCTGCTCGGGGTCGAGCAGGCCCTCCTCCCACTGGGCCAGCCAGCCGGGCATCCGGCCGATGGCGAACAGCACCGGGAACATCTCCACGGGGAAGCCCATGGCCTGGTAGATGATGCCGGTGTAGAAGTCGACGTTCGGGTAGAGCTTGCGGGCGATGAAGTACTCGTCCTCCAGCGCGATCCGCTCCAGCTCCATGGCCAGGTCCAACAGCGGGTTCGTGCCGGTGACCTTGAAGACCTCGTCGGCGACCTGGCGGATCACCCGGGCGCGCGGGTCGTAGTTCTTGTAGACCCGGTGGCCGAAGCCCATCAGCTTCTTCTTGCCGTCCTTCACCTGGGCGATGAAGGAGGGGATGTTCTCGACCGAGCCGATCTCGGCGAGCATCCGCAGCACCTGCTCGTTCGCCCCACCGTGCAGCGGGCCGTACAGCGCGGCGATCGCGGCGGCGGCCGCGGAGAACGGGTCCGCCTGCGAGCTGCCGACGGCGCGCATCGCGTTCGCCGAACAGTTCTGCTCGTGGTCGGCGTGCAGGATGAACAGCACGTCGAGGGCGTGCTCCAGGTTCGGGTCCGGCTCGTACTTGAGCTCGGTGGCCTTCCACATCATGTTGAGGAAGTTGCCGGCGTACGACAGGTCGTTGTCCGGGTAGACGTACGGGAAGCCGACCGAGTGCCGGTAGGAGTACGCCGCCAGCGTCGTGATCTTGGCGATCAGGCGGACGATCTGGAGCCGGCGCAGGCCCGGGTCGTCGATCGTCTTGGCGTCCGGGTAGAAGGTCGACAGCGCGCCGACGGTGGACACGAGCATGCCCATGGGGTGGGCGTCGTGGTGGAACCCGTCGATGAACTTCTTGATCGACTCGTGCACCAGGGTGTGGTGCGTGATCTCGTCTTCCCAGGTCGACAGCTCGTCGGTGGAGGGAAGCTCGCCCGCCAGCAACAGGTAGGCGACCTCGAGGAAGCTGCTCTTCTCGGCGAGCTCCTGGATCGGGTAGCCGCGGTAGCGCAGGATGCCGGCGTCGCCGTCGATGTAGGTGATGGCGCTGCGGCAGCTCGCGGTGTTCGTGAACGCCGGGTCGTACGCCATCAACCCGAAGTCGTCGTCGTTCGTCTTGATCGAACGCAACGCACTCGCGCGTACCGTGCCGTCCGTGACCGGGATCTCGTACGTCTTACCGGTTCGGTTGTCGGTGACGGTCAGTGTGCTGACCTGCTCGGACACGCCGGGCTCCTCTCGCGGTGGCGATGCCGCTGGTGACGGCTCTGGCCCCAGCCGGGGCGCGCATCCGGGTACGGAGCGCTCACGCCGGTTTGCTGGCTCACATGGTTCTTCCCAAGTCTGGCCGTTCGCGGCTGCACATGCGCGTGATCGGTGAGCCTCATCCCACGTGTGCTGCGCCACCCCTTGTCGGAGAACACATCCCCTGGCTGCGGTGATGGTGCGTGGCACGCTCGGTGAGCATGCGGCCATCCACCGGGCGGGCGGCCTGCACCTACCCGAACGGGGAGAGGTCACTCCGGTGCCCGGAGCCACTCGTCGAGCGGGTTCCCGGTGTGATACCGAAAGATGCGCCGGCGGGGGTTCCCGTGACGGCACCCGGCTCGCCCGCCTCGGCGGCGTTGCGCAGCCAGGTGAGCACGGCGAGCACCCGACGGTTGTCGTCCGCGGACGCCGGCATCCCGAGCTTGCTGAAGACCCCGGCGATGTGGTTCTCCACGGTCTTGGGCGCCAGATGCAGGCGGGCACCGATGCCCTGGTTGGACCGTCCCTCGGCCATGTGCGCGAGCACCGTGCGCTCCCGCGGGGTGAGCCGGGCCAGCTCGTCGGCGCGCCGTCGGTGGGCCAGCAGGCCCGCGACGATCTCCTCGTCGAGCACGAGGCGTCCGTCGATCACCCGCCGCAGCGCGTCCTGTAGCGCCCCGACGTCGTCGACCCGGTCCTTGAGCAGGTAGCCGAGACCGCCGCTGCCGTCGCCGAGCAGACGCAGCGCGTAGGGCGTCTCGGCGTAGGTCGACAGGACGAGTACGGCGATCGCGCGGTGCTGGGCGCGGATCCGCTCGGCCGCGACCAGACCCTCGTCGGTGTACGTGGGCGGCATCCGGATGTCCAGGATCACCGCGTCCGGCCGGCTGCGCCCGAGCCCGCGGATGAGGTCCTCGGCGGTGGCGGCCTGCGCCACGACCTCGGCGCCCGCGGCGGTCAGCAGCATCGCCAGCCCCTCGCGGAACAGGGTCGAGTCGTCCGCGATCGCTACCCGCACAGGTCCGTTCTCCTCTGCTCGATGCTGGCCGGGACGATGCTGGCCGGGACGGTCAGCATGGGATACTCGCCGTCAGCCGGGTCCCGCCGCCCGACGGGCTGACGATCACCAGGGCGCCGTCGAGTGCCCGGACGCGGTCGATGAGGCCGGCCAGCCCCCCACCCTCGACCGCGGTGGCGCCGCCCTTGCCGTCGTCGGTGACGTCGATGCGGACGACGTCGCCGTCGTGGCGCACCGCGACCCGGGCCCGGCTGGCCCCGGCGTGCTTGACCGTGTTCGTGAGCGCCTCGCAGATCGTGTAGTAGGCGCCCGCCTCGAGGACCGCCTCGAACCGCGCCGCGGGGATGTCCAACTCGACCTCCACCGGCAGCGCGGCCGTGACGACCTCCAGAGCCGGCAGCAGCCCACCCTGGCTGAGCACGGCCGGATGAATCCCCCGCGCGAGGCTGCGCAGGTCCGCGAGGGCGTGGCGCAGGTCCTCCCGGGCGGCCTCGATGGCGGAGATCGTATCGGGATCGGTGGCCTTCGTCCGGGCGAGACCCAGTCTGGTGGCCAGCGCCAGCAGCCGCTGCTGGGCGCCGTCGTGCAGGTCGCGCTCCAGCCGGCGCCGCTCGTGCAGGCCGGCCTCGACCAGCCGGGCCCGGGAGGCGCGTACGGCGTCGAGCTGCGCGGCCACCGTGGCGTGCAACTGGGCGTTCTCCAGGGCCATGGCGCTCGCGCGCACGGCCGCCTCGACCAGGTCGCGGTTGCGCCGCATGGCCGGTGCGGCGGTGATCACCGCCAGCGGCGCCCCGGCCGCGGTCCGCACCGCCATGACCAGCTCCGGCGCGCCGGACGGCGGCGGGGGCCGGACCGCCCCGTCGGCGTCGACGTGGTGGTCCTCCCCGGGTAGCCACAGGTGGATCTCGGCGGATCCGTCGTGCAGTGCCGCCTGCAGCGCCGCACGGACCGCCCGCACGTCCGGCGGGGTGGGCAGCGTCGCGAGGAGCTGCGCGATGCGGGCCCGGACGAACACCCGGCGCAGCACCGCCGCAGCGAACGCCAGGGGGATCGCCAGCAGGGTGAGGGAGATGACGACGAACTCGGGCCCGATGTCGCCGTCGCTCGGGTTGTAGACGAAGAAGTTCACCGTCGCCGCGAGGACGAACGCCAACAGCAACGCGAGCGCCACCGGCCGGAAGACCCGCCGGTCCAGCTCGGAGTACCGCCGCAGCCGCCCGCGGACGACGAGCAGGAAGGCGACGGCGAGCACGAGGGTCACGCTGTCGAGGATCCAGACCACGGTGTCGAACGCTCCGTGGCCGATCGGCTTGCCGTACCACCACAGGTCGGGGTGCCCGGAGTAGCCGAACCATTCCGGTCGGCCGATACCGATCAGCCCGAGGTTTGCCAGTGGAATGACGAGCACCGCGCTGCCCAGCAGCACCCGTTCACCGTTGTTCTGCAGCCGCCCGGCCGGGTAACGCAGCACGCCCCACCCGAGGCAGACCCAGAAATGGGTGTAGGCGAACGTCGACACGAGGGCGGAGGGGCCCGCATCCCAGCTCGACGTCCACGACAGTGGCCACAGCAGCCCGCCCAGGACCAGCGCCGCGGTGACGCTGCCCAGCGACTCCTCGCCGTTGAGCATGGCGGCGGTGAGCACGAACGCGAGCGCCACGACGACGTTGAGGGTCGCGAAGAGCGGGCTGTGCCCGAAGACGGGCCACTGGCACGCAATCGCACCAGCGGTGGTGGCGGAGCCGCCGATTGCCAGACACCACGGGCGGTGGCGGGCGGCGCACGCGGACAGTCGACCGGGCAGACGCGGATGCGGCACGTCAGGCGACGTTATGTAGCCAGGATCTCACCCGGCAAGCGTCGCACACGCCGATTGTCGGATTGCGGGTTACCCCCCACTTCCCGCCAGGAGATCCCCCGGCGAACTGTGGAGCTCTCCCCGAAGTCAGCGAGTGCGCGGCGGTGGAACCTGGGTGGCACGGGATCGGTGTCGTCGGTGGTCGCATCCGTACGCAGGACATCGCGCCGTGCGGGGGGTCGGCTGCCGCCGGGGGGCGGCCGACCCCTTTTCGTCCTCTTGGCGATGCATCCCCCGAAATCACCCTTTCTCCGGTCCCCCGGACGAGTACCGTCAGAAGATGGAGACCGAGACGGCGAGCGACGCCGAACTCGCGTCCGCGCTGCGGCTGTCGGTGATGCGTCTTTCCCGACGAATGCGCCAGGAGCGGTCGAGTCAACTCACCCCCACGCAGACGTCCGCGCTGGCGTCGCTGGAGCGCCACGGCCCGATGACGCTCGGGGAGATCGCGGCGCACGAGCGCGTCCAGCCGCCGTCGATGACGCGGGTCATCGCGCATCTCGCGGTCGCCGGGCTGGTCGAGCGCCGCCCGCACCCCACCGATGGGCGGCAGGTGATCGCCGAGGTCACCGCGAAGGGGCGGACGTTGCTCAGCGACGATCGTCGGCGCCGGGACGAGTGGCTGACCGACCGGCTCGCCGCGCTGTCGGCCGAGGAGATCGCCGCCCTGACCCGGGCGGCGCCGATCCTGGACGCCCTCGCCGGCTCGTAGTACTGCGACGGCACTGCCGCCTCACAGCTCGACCCAGCCGCCTCGCTGGTGGGAGGTGCCGGCGGCGGCGATGAGCCGGTTCGCGGTGAGCAGGTCGTGGAAGGTGGCGCCCCGCACCAGCCGCGCGTCGTCGAGTTCGGTGGCCCGCACGACGTCGTAGGTGGCCTCCATCAGTCCGGGTCGGGCGGTCGGCGGGGTGGGCATCAGCAGGTCGCGCACGCCGGCGTCGTCCTGGCGGCGGACGCGGCGGCCTTGGACGACGATGCGGCCGGCGTCCCCACACACTGTGATGGTGGCGGTGTCCAGGTTGCCGCCCATCCGCTCGTTGATCAGCACGGTGGCGCCGCTGGCGGAGAGCAGGGCCAGCGTCACGGGCGCATCGGGGGTCAGCGTGGCGGCGGGCATCGCGGCGGGATCGGCGCAGACCGCCAGGATCTCCCCGCACCAGCGCATCGCGAGATCGATGATCTCGACCCGGCCGGCCGGGCCGGTCGGCGCGCCGACCACGGTCATCTGGGTGAGCCGACCCAGCGACGGGACCGTGGCCGCGACGTGGATCGCCGCCGGCCAGGCCCGCCCGTCCAGGGCCACCACGTGGGCGAGATCGGCCTCCTCGGCCAGGTCGGCGACGGCACGCAGTGTCTCCGCCTCGGCGGTGGCGGGGCCGGCGAGCAGCACGTGCAGGCCGATCTCGGCCGCCCGCCGGGCGACGATGTCCGAGCCGGGCGGCGGGGTCTCCACGCAGACCGCCTCGATGTCGTCCGAGAGCAGGGCGAGCAGGTCGGCGTAGGCGCGGGGAACCCCCGCCTCGGCCGCCCAGGCCAGCGACTCCAGCGGCTCCGGGGCGAGCAGGCCGACGACCGCGACCCCGGCGTCGCGCAGGACCTCGGCCGTCGTGCTGTCGGAGCCATCGGTGACCAGCGCCATTGCGAGCGGCAGGTCGGGCTGGCGGCGGCGGACGAGCCGCCGCAGTTCCCGCCAGCTCGCGGACAGTGCCGGATCACGCGGTGGCACCAGCTCGGGGAGCGTCGTCACGGCTCTGATAGTGCCGTTGCATGAGGGCGCAGGATAGGGCGCTTCATGCCGCCGTCCCTTGCGGGGCGGCACTCCCGGTCTGACCGGCGCGAGCCGTGCCGGGTTCCCGTTTCGCAGCCACCTGCCCACCGGAGTGGGTCTTACGGTCGGCTCCACGGGCGTTTTGTGTCTCCGACGTACTGGCGGCGACAAGGATACGCAGGTTGATCGCGGCGTTCAGGTCACGGTCGAGGACCAGCCTGCAGGACTGGCAGTGGAAGGTGCGGTTGGCCAGGGTCAGGCTTGGGTTTCGCCAGCCGCAGCCGGAGCAGGTCTTCGAGCTTGGGTACCAGCGGTCCGCGACGTGCAGTGCCGATCCGTACCAGCCGGTCTTGTAGGCAAGCTGGCGGCGGATCTCTGCGAAGCCGGCGGTGGCGACGGCTTTCGCGAGGCGCCGGTTGCGGACCATTCCGGTGACGTTGAGGTCTTCCACGACCACAACGTCGTGGGTCTTCGCCAGCCGGGTCGCGATCTTGTGGAGTCCGTCGCGCCGCTGGTTGGCGATCCGGCCGTGGACACGAGCCAGTTCGGCGGCGCACTGGCGGCGGCCAGCGCTGCCGGGCTTCGACCGGGCGTAGGCCCGGGACGCCCGGCGCAGTTTCCGCTCGGCGCGCTGGTAGTGCTTCGGGTTGGGAACCATCTCGCCAGTGGACAGGACAGCGAGGTGTCGCACGCCCAGGTCGACCCCGACTGTCCCGCCCGCCCGCTGCCGGCGCGATGGCTCGGCGGGAACGTCCCGGTCGGCCTCGGCGGTGAACGACACGAACCAGCGGCCTGCCGTGCGGGACACGGTCGCGCCGAGCAGCCGGGCCCGGCCATCGGCCAGACGGCCGGTGAGCGCGCCCATCGGCTCGTGGACCTTCACCCGGCCGATCCGGGGCAGCTTCACGTACAGGTCGCTCGCCGGGCCGTAGGCGCCGGTGGTGTAGCGGAACGAGTCGCGGGCCTTCCCGCGTTTCTTGAACCGGGGGAAGCCGACCCGCCGGCCCTTGCGTTGTCCCTTGCGGGAGTCGGTGAAGTTCTTCAACGCGCGGGCAAGCTGGTCCAGGCCGGCGGAGAACGCCTCCTTCGAGCACTCGTCCCACCACGGCGCGATCTCCCGCTTGGCCGCGTTCCACGCGAGGCGCAGCGCGGGAAGCGTCCACGGCACCGGAGTCAGCCCGCCGCCGGTAACGCCGTAGGTCTCCTCGGCGGCGCGCTGCGACAGTGCCGCCTTCACCCGCGCCAGACCCCAGTTGAACGTGAACCGGGCCGCTCCGGCATGCCTGCGCAGGCCGGCCAGCTGGGCGTCGTTCGGGTCGAGGGCGAACCGGTACGCCTGGAGCGTCTTCACGGGCGGTCCTCGGTGGCGGCGGCGACCGCGCGGGCGGCCCGGTTCGCCGCCGCCCCCCGGCCGTACAGCCGGGCGCACATCGACGTCAGGATCTCCGTGATGTCACGGACCAGGTCGTCGTCGACCTCAGCCGGGTCGACCACCAGCAGCCGCCGGCCCGACGCCTCCAATGCGGCCTGAACGTCTTCTGCGCCGAACCGGGCGAACCGGCCGCGGTGTTCGACGACGATCGTCGTCACGTCCGGGTCGCGCAACAGTGCGAGGAACTTCCGCCGATGCCCGTCAAGCGCGGACCCGACCTCGGTGACGACCCTGCCGACCGCCAAGTTCTGGCTGGCAGTCCAGGCGACGATCCGGGCGACCTGCCGGTCAAGGTTCGGCATCTGGTTGGCGGACGAGACCCGGGCATACACCGCCACCGTCCCCGACGGGACCGGTCGCGCGGGCTGATCGACGAGGATCAACCCACCCACCCGACGCGCGGGGACCGGGAGCTTGCCGTCAAGGAACCACTGACGGGCAGTGGAGTACCCGACCCCGTTCGCAGCCGCCCATTCCTTCAGGTTCACACCACCACTATACGGCGCTCACTGGCGTTACCTGGCGCTAAACCGACGGCAGTTCCACCCCCCGGGCCGCCCGCGGTGGTCGGTGATGGCCCCGATTGTCGCGCAGAGCGGACAGCGCGCCGTCGTGTCCATCAGGGTTGACACACCTGCCTGTGTCAACGTGGGTTGACGGCCATGAACATGACCGCCACGAAGCTCGCCGGGGCGTCCTGCGACGACGACCCGCGGGTGGGTCTCGCCGCCGTCGCCTCGTTGCGAGCCCTGTTGGGATCACTTGAGGAGCTCCAGGTCGCCAGCGCCCGGCACAAGGGCTGGTCCTGGCAGGAGATCGCCGACGTGCTCGGCGTGAGCCGGCAGGCCGCGCACAAGAAGTACGGGCGCCGGTTCGGAAAGGGGAGGTAGGCGGTGTTCGAGCGTGCCCGCCCGGGAGCGCGAAGCTGACCGCGCGGCTGTTCGTGGCGGCCGTGCCGCCGGCCGCGGTGACCGACGCGTTGTGCACCGCGGTGCACCGGGCCCGGGCAGCCGCCCCCGATCTGCGCTGGTCGGCGCCCGACCGGTGGCACGTCACCCTCGCCTTCCTCGGCCAGGTGCCGGACGAGCGGCGCGGCGACCTGGACGCCCGGCTCGCGCGGGTGGCGCGGCGGCACGGCCCGATCGCCGTCGAGACCGTCGGCGGCGGTCACTTCGGTGACCGGGTGCTGTGGACGGCGGTGCGGCCCCGGTCCGTGACGGCACAGCCTGGGCGCACGGCGGCACAGCCTGGGCCGACGGCGGCACAGCCTGGGCGCACGGCGGCACTGTCTGGGGCCGCAGCGGCACGGCCTGGGGCCGCGGCGGCGCCGGCCGGGGCGCTTGGGGCGCTCGCGGCCGGCGTGCGGCGGGCGGCCGAGCGGGCCGGCGCCGCCGCCGGGGCGGACGACCGGCCGCTGCGAGCGCACCTGACGCTCGCCCGGGTGCCCGACCGCGGCCACCGCGGCCACCGCGGGCTCGGCCCGCTCGTCGAGCTGCTGCGGGCCGACGTGGAACCGCTGCCGTGGACCGTCGACCGGCTGGTCCTGATGCGCAGCGTCGACGGCGGCCCGGGCGCCGCCCCGGTCTACCGGCAGGAGGCGTCCTGGCCGCTCACCGGCCGGTGACGGCCGCCCTCAGGACGCCACGGCCGGGTCGATGATCGGGCGGTAGCGGTAACCCACCCGGCGGACCGTCTCGATCCGGTACCGGTGCTCGGGGCCGAGCTTGCGCCGCAGCCGGGTCACGAGGACGTCGACCGTGCGCACGTCCGGGGACGTGGCGTCGTCGGCCTGGTGCCCCCACACCGATGACAGCAGCGCCTGCCGGCTGTGCGCCTGCCCGGGGTGGTGAACGAAGAAGTCCAGCACCTCGAACTCGAGGTAGGTCAACTGCAGCGCCCGGCCGTCCACGGTCGCGAGCCAGGCGGTCCGGTCGATCCAGACCCCCGAGCGGGGCGGGGTCTGGGTGGTCGGGCGGTGGTCGGGCCGGGCCGGTGCCGTGGTCGCCCGCGTGTGAGCCGGGGCGGGCGCGGGCTGGCGGGGGAGGGTCGCCGCCGTCCCGACGGGCGTGCGCGGCGGCGTGGTCACCAGGCGCGGCCGGTACGGGAGGGTGGTCGTCTGCGGGGGCATCGCTGGCCTTTCGGTCAGTGGTTCTCCCGGTCGCCGGGAGCTGTGGGCGCGGGGCCGGGTGGGTTTGTGGAGCCGGGTGGGCCTTGGAACCTGGAGTCTTGGCAGGCTTTGGAGCCTTGGCGGGGCCTTGGCGTCGGGCGGTCCCTGGCCTGGGCGGGAATCCTGAGCGGGCGGTGGCGGCGGGGCTGGTCCCGGTCCCGGTTTCGGCGGGCGCGGGCCAGGGGCCGGACAGCGCTCGGGCACCGCGACGATGGGGCGGCCGAGCTGGTGTGGACCGGGGCGCGACGTCGACGGTGTCGGCCGTCTTCGCCGGTGGCGTGGAGGGACGTGGTGGCCACCGCGACGACGGGGTGCGCCTGATCGACTACGGGCCCGTGGCGATGACGGCGGGCCTCGGCAGGCCGGGGCCGGACCTCACTGGGCCGGGAATCCGGAGCCCGTGCGGCGGCTCCGGCCGGCCCGCAGGCGCGGGCGCCGGTGGTGCGGCTGGCGGCCGCCCGTCAGACAGCCGGACAGGCAGCCGAGGCGACGCGGAGCAGATCGATATGGCTCCGGGTGACCAGGATCAGCCGCTTCAACACAAGAGCAACGGAAGCACACTGCTCCGGTCGCCGCCAAGAGAATAAAAGTGTGACTTGCTTCACATGGCGCTATGAGATGTACCGAACGGGCGGCAGCGGGGGCCTGGGACTCCAGGTCCGCGCGGTCGATCGGCGGGNGGGNCAGGGGNTCCGGACGGACGGATCGTGTCCTTATTTATCCGATTAGGGAGGTTTCGTTCGGAAGCTCGCGAGTCGCGCGGATGGTCGAGCAAAGTCGATTTTTCCGGTGGGGAAGCCGGAATATACTGGCGGATCGTTCGGCATCCGCTGCTCGGGGACGCGAAGCAGCCGAGAACAGGAGATCTCATGGCGCTGCCTGATTTCCTCGTGATCGGTGCGCCGGACGCGGGCATGGAGATCCTCCTCGCCGACCTGCGCCGCTGCCCGGCCGTCTTCCTGCCCGCCACCGCTCTCACCCCGCCTACCACTTTCCCGCCGATCACCACTTTCCCGCCGATCACCGCTCTCGGTCCGCCTCTCGCTCTCGGTCCGCCCGGCGATCCGGACTCCGGTGCCGCGTCAGGTGCCGGGGAAACGGCACAAGGCGGCGCAGGGGTGTGGGGGCTGGATGCGGCGCGTCGCCGGGCGCGGTTCGAGGCCCTGGTCGACCCGGCGCCCGCGGGCGTCCTGCGCGGCGTGAGTGCCCCGTACCACCTGGCGGACTTCACGGCGCTGCGGCACCTGCACGAGATGCTGCCCTACGTGCGGCTCATCGCCCTGCTGCGGGATCCGGCAGCGCGGGCCCACGCGCACTGGCTGCGGATGCGTGCGTCCGGCCTGGAGCCCATCGCCGACTTCGAGGGCGCCCTGGCGGCGGAGTCGGCGCGGGCCTGCACCCCCTCGTCCTGGCCGTGGCGGTATCTGGCCCTGGGCCGGTACGGCGCCCAGGTGCAGCGCCTGTACACCCTCTTCCCGCGTCAGCAGGTGCTCCTCGTGCCCTACCCCGAGCTGAGCGCGGATCCGGCGATCGCGCTGGGTCGTGTCCACCGCTTCCTCGGTCTCGGCCGCCACCGCGGCCCCGCCGGTGTCGATCGCGCGGGCCCTCCCGCCGAGGTCCTGGTCGAGCGGTGCGGCGACCCGGTCGGCGCGCGGTGCGCCGATCCGGCGGTGGTGGCCGCGGCGCGGCGGCTCGATCCGGCTGTGGCCGCGCGGCTGCGCGCCGGTTTCGGCGCCGATCTCGACCTGCTCGACCAGGTGACGGGACGGCGCTGGGCGCTCGGTCCGACCCCGGACTGAATCCCCGCACGGACCTGTCCGCGGCCGAGGCGGCTCGACGCCCAGCGCCGCCGCCGGGTCAGCGGGATCCCTGGGTGAGGGCGACCGAATCGGGCACCCGGACAGCCTCGGGCACGGTGAGGGGGATGATGCCCTGGATCTGCCCGATGACGTAGTGGGCCGGCATCATCGCCCCCTCCTGCCAGCCGGGCAGCGGGGAGCTCTGATCACCCAGCACGTAGAAACGCCCGTTGCTCGCGGGCTGGAGGAGCTGCTTGTAGGCCCGCCGCCGAGAAGTAGTCGTTGCTCGGATACCAGAGCTGGGTGATCGGATGATTCGTCCAGCCGATCCCGCCGTAGATCTGGTCGGCGTCGCCCTCCCAGAAACGCTCCTCGGCCTGCCAGCCGACCTTGCAGGTGCTCGCGAACTCGACAGCCCTGATCGCCGCATCGAACTCGGCGGAGAAGTTTGTCGAGATTCCCCGCAGTACCGGCAGCGGGATACTGCTCACGCAGTAGTCCGCGACCAGCGTCCGCGGTAGGCCGTCGCGCCGGTAGTCGACGGCCGCCTTACCCTCATCGAGCAGCCGAATCGTGGTGACCTCGGAGTTCAGCTCGACGACCTCGCCGAATTCACTGCCAAGTTCCCGCTCGAAGGCGGTTACGATGCGATCCATGCCGCCGACTGGCTGGAACATCGTGGCCTGCCAAAGATAATCCACCGGCTGGTAGAAGCTGTGCCGCCAGAATCCCGACTCCAGCAGCTCCCCGGCCCCGGCGTCCCGTTGCTCGAGCGTCCCGGCGAGCATGGCCGCGAGGCGCCCGCGGGTGTCGTTGGCGACCTGCCGGTTGCGCCACCGGACGCCCCGGCCGTCGGCGAGGTGAACGACGTTCGCCGTCGTCTTCGTCATGTACGGCTCGAGGTCGACGCCGAACGCGCGGCAGTAGTCGAGCACCCGGCGGTGGTGGTAGGGGATGCGGCCGGGGCCCAGGTCGAGGTAGAGCCCGTCGTCGAAGGAGCACCGGTGGGTGGTGACCGGCTCGCCGGTCGGGCCGAGCTCGCGGAGCACGTCGCCGCCGCGGGCGGTGCGGTTACGACCGCCCGCGCGGTCCGACGCCTCCAGCACGGTGCACCGGTAGCCCAGCCGGCCGAGCTCGTACGCCGCGGTCGGCGTCGCGCATGGTGACCCACCTGCCCTCGTCGTCGTCTGGTGACTGGTACTCGTCTGGTGCCTGGTGGTCGTCCGTGGTCGTGACCGGGGCCGCCCCATCCGCCGACCGGAGCCGGCCGGCGGACGGGACCTGGCGTCACCCGGTGAAATTGAGATCGATGACCTGGTAGAAGCCCTTGGCGGTGTCGGCGACCTCCCAGACGCTGAGCAGGACGTGGTAGCCCTGCCGCTGCGGCAGCACGATCGTGTGCCGGGTCGGGTTCTCCGGCAGGAGGTCGTCGGCCGACCAGTAGGGCTGCCCGCTGTTCTGGACCTGATGGATGGGGTCCGGCTCGAACTGGGCTCGGCTCAGTGGGGCGTTCGGATCCCAGCCCTCCCGGGTCAGGAAGTAGTTCCACCGCCGCGTCTTGTGCGGGGCGTGGAAACTCCAGGTGATGGTGAGCCGCTGGCCGGCGGCGACGGAGTGCTTCTGCCAGTCCGAGCCCGGCTTGTCCAGTTCGGCGGCAAAATCCTGGCCGGCACTGGCAATCTTTCCGTCGGTGGGCGGGGCATCGTTCCGGACATCGTCCGGCGCGGACGGATCGGCCAGCCCGGCCTGCGTCTCCGGGAAGAACTTCCCTGATTCCAGGCCTGCGGACTGCCATTCGGCGAGGTATATGTGCGCGCGGGAGGCCGGCTCGGAGACCGTACCGTGCCGCGGCGCTACTTTGCTCTGAGTCATGGTGTAACGGTAGCGTCGGACCTCTTGGTTTGCATTCCCTAAAAACGGGAAGCCGATGGCTTCCGCAATGATTTTCCGAAACTCGCCCGAGTCGTTTATGGAGTTTTCCGCGGAAAGCCCCGGACCGGGATCGTGTGCCGCGTTCCGGTCGAGTGGGGGCGTCCCGGCGATCCCGGCCCGCGGGCGGCGGGTACCGTCTGGCGGGATGAGTGCGTCAGCGAACAGCGACCCCGCCGGGGGCGTCGCCGGCGGGTCGGCCTCGACCGACCCGCCGGCGCTCCAGCCGCTGCCCTACGACGGCGTCGTCTCCGTCGCCGTCGGCACGGTGCTGTGGGCCGTCGCCGCGCTGGTCATGCTGGTGTTCCTGGACGACCTGCGCGACGACGGCCACCTGTGGTGGCTGGCCACCGCGATCTGTGGCTTCGGGCTCGGGCTCGCCGGGCTGTGGATCGTGATCCGTCGCCGCAACCGGCTGCGGGGCCGGCAGGGGTAGCCGGCTCTCGCCGGCTCACGTCTCGTCGAGATCGTCCTCCGCCGCGCGGAAGGCCGCGCCCGCCGGGTCGCGCAGCTCCGCGGCGAGCGCGTGCCGCCGGTCCCACTGCCCGCCCCGCCAGGCCAGCGCCCGGGCCAGCGCGTCCGGGCCGGCGTCGGCATCGACGTGCACCTCACCGCCGATCCCGCCGAGCACCCGCCACGGCACCCGCGTCGGCCGTCCGGTCAGGTCCTCGACCAGCAGCGGGCGGTGCACGCGGTACGGGGTGCCGTCCGGCGCCCGCCGCGGCTCGCCCTCCGGGCCGTCCGGGCCGTCCGGGGCCCACTCGGTGGTGGCGGCCCCGGCCCCGCCCGCCGCGATCTCGCAGGGCGCGATCTCCGCGGCCAGCGGCACCCCGAGGACGTGGGCGACCTCGGCGGCGCGGTCCAGCGGCAGCCGCAGCGCGCCCCGACCGGTTCCCAGCAGGTCCAGCAGGTCGGGCGCGTCCACGACGACGGCCTGCCCGCTCGGCACGACCCCCTCGGGTGTCCGTACGGTCAGCGGCGGGTCGAACCGCTCGCCGCCCGCGGATCGGTCCGGTGCCGCGAGCACCCGGGCCACGGCGTCGACCGCGGCGATGTAGAGCGTCCGCGCCGCCGGCCAGGGGACGTCCCGGTCGGCGTCGCCCAGCCGGTCGAGCAGGTCCATGACCGCACCGAGGTCGCCGAGGACGTCGTCGAGGGTGAGCCGGGCGCCGAGGTGGCGCAGGAACTCGTCATCGACGCCGGCCAGCGGGGCAGCGGGGGCGAACAGGCCGGCGAGCAGCGGATCGGCGGCGGGAAGCAGCAGCTCGCGCGGCGGCAGCACCCGGTCGGTGCCCGCCACGGGCAGCACCGCGTGCCGCGCCAGCCACCACCGGGTGTACGACGGTTCCGGGGCGAACACGGCCTCGCGCAGCGGCGGGCGGGCCAGCTCGGCGAGCGCCTCTGGCCAGGCCGCCGGGTCGACGAGTTCGAGGTCGCGCACCGCGACGAACACCCCGATCATGGCCGGCGCGGGCGGCCCGCCGGCCGGCGGGAGGCGCAGGTTCGCCGAGCCTCCCGGCGCGCCGCCATGATCGTCCGCTGTGACGTCGTCGACCCAGATGTCGCTGTCGTCGAGATCGAGCAGGATCTGCTCGTCGGCGTCGAGCGGCAGGTCATAGGTGCGTAGCACGCCGAAGGAGTGCAGCACGCCGACCCGCTCCAGCACCTGCGCGGGCCATGCCCGGGCGACCTCGGGCGAAAGGGTCGAGAACGGAGCGTCCTGCGCCAGCACCCGGTCCAGCGGGCCCCCCTCGACGAGCAGCTCCCCGGCGGGGGTGAACTCGCCGTCGGCGGCCGGTAGCAGCAGGTCCTCCAGCCAGCCGAGCTCCGCCGGGTGCTCCTCGCCCGCGTCGCGGACCAGGGCGAGCACGGCTGCGGCCAGCGCCAGCAGGTCGTCGGGATGGTCGTCCGGCTCGGCGTCGAGCACCGCCTCGCGCACCGCCGGATCGCGCAGCACCCCGGCCGGCGTGCCCTCCAGGGCGCCCAGGGTGCGCAGCGCGTCCCGAGCGCCGCCGGCGCAGGCGTCGGGATGGACCACCCGCAGCGGCAGCCCCGAGCGCACCAGGGCGACGATGTCCAGATCAGCGGTGGGCAGCAGGGTGCCGCGCGGGCCGGTGACCATGCGGGTCCGCAGGCCGCCATCGTCGGTCGGCCCCGCTGCCGCGGGGGCGGTGAGCGCGTCGGCCGCGTCGGACCCGTCCGCGCCGATCTCGGCGAGCGGCACCGGCAGCGCCCCCAGGGCGTCCCGGTCCGGCGCTGCGACCAGCAGGGGGTAGAGCCGTCCCCACCAGTCCGGCGGGCGGGAGACTCCGGACAGCAGCTCGACCAGCGCGGCGCTGTCCACCCGCCGGACGCCGAGCAGGTCCAGCGCGGTGCGCCACCGCCGGGCGGCGTACGTCGCCGGGAGCAGGCCTGCCACCAGCTCCGCCCCGCCCGCACCCGGATCTGTGCCCGCACCCGGCGGACCGCCCGTGGCGATCGGATCGGCCGGGCTGGCGATGTCGGGCGGGCTGGCGATGTCGGCCGGGTTGGCGGGATAGATCTGGCCGGCGGGGTCGGCCGGGGGGCCGGGGGCACGCAGCAGCTCGGTCACGGCGTCGGTGGCGGGGCCGAGGTCGGCCACGGAGCAGTCCCGGCCGCGCAGGGCGCCAGGGAACAGCGCCGAGTCGGGGAGTAGCCGTAGCAGGGACTCGCGCAGCCGCCCGTCGACCGCGCCGAGGGGGAGCCCCGTCGGGATCAGGGTCAGGGCGGCCAGCGGATCGGGCGGCTGCCCGACCGGTGCGGCCTGCGCGCCGGGGCCGCCGCCGGCCTGCGCCTGGTCGCCCGGCTCCAGCCCGGTGCCCAGGTATTCGGCCAGGAGGACGGCGGCCGCTGCCAGCTCGTCGGTGAGCCGATCACGCAACGGGCCGCCGACGGTGTGCCGTCGGGATGGATCCAGCGGCAGCTCGACGCTGGCCAGGACCGGCAGCGAGAGCGGCTCGTCGGTGGGCTGCGGCGCCCGCAGCACCCGGGCCACGCCGTCCGGCCACCCGCCGTCGCGGACCATCACCCGGGCGGTGAAACCGGTCCGTCCCCGCTCCTCGACCGGGCGGTCGGCGAGCAGGGCGGCGGGGATCACGCCGCTGCGCGCGATCCCGCGCCACCGCTCGCCGTTCAGGTCGGCTATCTCGACGCGTTCGATGACCGGATCGCCGGCCGGCCCGGCGCTGCCCGCCGGTGCCGCATCCCACCCGCCGTCCCACCCGCCGTCCCACCCGCCGTCCCGGCCGCCGCGCAGCCAGTGACAGGTGACGGTCCGCACGGCGCCGTCCACGTCGACAACGATCTCGCCCGGGCCGCCGAGCACCAGCGGCAGGGTGGGATCGAGCCCGGCCAGCAGCTCCCGCGCGAGCGCCACCGCGGCGCCGTCGCGCAGTGGGAGCCGGACGACGGTGTCGTAGCCCTCGGGCGGCGGTCCGGCAGTGATCGTGAACGGCAGCCGCAGGATCGGCACGGCGCCCTCGCGCCGGGCGAGCTCCTCGCTCAGGCGCACCGCCTGAGTGCTGCCGACGCCGCCGGGAACGTCGAGGGATGAGCCGGGATTCGTTGCGTCGCGATTCGTTACGTCGCCACCGATTACGTCACCACCGTTCGGTGCGGTGGCCGGCGTGGCGAGGGCCGTCACCGCCTCGATCACCCGGGTCCTCGACCAGGCCACGCCGGTCGCCAGCGGGTCCGGGCCGCCGCGGGAGACGATTGCGGGCTCGTCCGTCACCGCGAGGACCGCGGCGAAGCCGGCACCGAACCGGCCCACGGAGGCACTGTCACGTTTGGTCGAGGCCCGGAGGGTCGACAGCGCCTCGACACCGGCGGCCGACAGCGCCGCCCCGGTGTTGGCGATCTCCAGCAGGCCGCCGGGCCCGGCCTCCGGCGCGGTGGCGTCGGTGCTCAGCCGGAGGAGCACCCGTGCCGGCACGCCGGCCTCGCCCGCGGCGTCGACCGCGTTCTGCAGCAGCTCCACCACGAGACGGTCGTGGTAGGCGCCGAGGGCGGCGTCCTCCTCCGCGTTGGCGTCCTCCCGGAAGCGGGCCGGCGAGGCGACCCAGGCGTCCAGCACCCGCCGCCGGATCGCCGCGGTCCCGTACACGTCTGCCGCAGCATGTGCGGCGGTCACTGACACCCGCCCATCCTCGTCTTCCCGCGCCGCCCACGGCGGGAGCGGGTTGGCCCGGATCGCGCGCGGCGCAGTGGCCGGGCTGTCACCGCTCGGGCTGGCACCGCTCGGGCTGGCCTCGCTCAGGCTGGCCTCGCTCGGGCCGGCGCCGACCGGGCAGGATGGGGCGATGCCCTCCCGCACCCGCCGCCGGGACGCCTCGGCGGCGCTGCCCGAGCTCGCCGCGGCCGTCGTGCCCCAGTGGGAGCGTGTCGCCGGCGCCGTGGCCGATCTGCCGGACGGCGCGTTCGCCGCGCCGAGCGTGTTACCCGGTTGGACGGTCGGAGAGCTGGTTCTGCACGTCGGCCGGTCCGCGACCGCGCTGTCGCTGGCCCTCGCCCCGTTCGCCGCGGACGGGCCGGCCACGGCGCCCGCAACCGCGCCGCGGCTGGTCTCGGCGGTCGACTATCTCAGCGGCACCGGGGCACAGGCGGAGGCCATCGCGGACACCGCCCGGGCCCTGGCGGCGCAGACCGGACCGGCCGGGACGCGCGCGGGGCTGGCGGGCGAGGTATCGGCGGCAGCGGCCGCGCTGGCGCGGGTCACCGACGGCGACCCGGTGGTCGCGACTCCGGGTGGCCCGATGCTGCTGACCGAGTTCCTGCGCACCCGGGCGGTGGAGGCGGTGGTGCACGGGCTCGACCTCGGCGTCGAGCCGCTGCGGCCGGCGTTGAAGGTGGTGACGAGGCTGTTCGCCGAGTTGTTCGTCCACCGGGTGCCCGGGCACACGGTGGAGCTGCGCGTGCCCCCCTTCGCCGCCGTCCAGGTGGTCGAGGGGCCCCGGCACACCCGCGGCACCCCGCCGAACGTCGTCGAGGCCGGGCCGGTCGCGTTCGTCCTGCTCTGCGCGGGGCGGCTGGCGTGGGGCGACGCCGTGGCCGACGGGCGGATCTCCGCCAGCGGCGAGCGGGCCGATCTGAGCGGTTACCTGCCGCTGTTGTGACGGAGGGGTGGGCTGCGGGGGAGGCTGCGGGGCAAAGGGCCGGCACGCGAGGCAAGGGCCGATGTGCGTCGTCGCTGCTAGCGTGGAGAGAGGTAGCTGCCGGTCGAGGCGGTGGCCGGAACCGGTCCGCCACGTCTCGTCACGAGTGAGGACGGGCCGGCGTGGACGCGGTCCCGCGCGTAACCCTCCGCATTTCTCCGGTGTCCCTGACCAGTCGAGGAGTCCTGGTGCCAGACGTCGCCGCCCGCATTGGCGCCATCCCCACAGCGGGGTCCGAGCTATCCGATGATCCCGGCCCCCGGGATGCCTGCGGTGTCTTCGGCGTCTGGGCGCCCGGTGAGGACGTGGCGAACCTGGCCTACTACGGGTTGTACGCCCTGCAGCACCGCGGCCAGGAGGCGGCCGGCATCGCGGTCGGCGACGGCCGGACGGTCGTGGTGTTCAAGGAGCTCGGGCTCGTCGCCCAGGTCTTCGACGAGATCACCCTGTCCAGCCTGAGCGGCCACGTCGCGGTGGGGCACACCCGGTACTCGACGACCGGCTCCTCCACCTGGGAGAACGCCCAGCCGTCCTACCGCACGGCCAGCTTCGGCGGCCCGATCGCGCTCGGCCACAACGGCAACCTCACCAACATCGTCGAACTTGCGCGGGGGCTCGGTGCCGGGCGGGATCGGCTGCGCGCGACCACCGACTCCGACCTCATCACCGCGATGCTCGCCGACCATCCCGGGCCCACCCTCGCCGACGCGGCGATGGCCGTGCTGCCCCGGCTCGCCGGCGCCTTCTCGCTGGTCTTCTCGGACGCCTCGACCCTCTACGCGGCCCGCGACCCGCACGGCATCCATCCCCTCGTCCTTGGCCGGCTCGACGACCACCCGGACGGGGCGTGGATCGTCGCCAGCGAGACGGCCGCGCTCGACATCGTCGGCGCGACCTTCGTCCGCGAGGTCCAGCCCGGCGAGATGATCGTCATCGACGCCGCCGGCGTGCGGTCGCGCACCTTCGCCCAGGCCGATCCGCACGGCTGCCTGTTCGAGTACGTCTACCTCGCCCGCCCGGACACGGCGATCGCCGGCCGTTCGGTGCACGCCACCCGGGTCGACGTGGGCCGCCAGCTCGCCCGCGAGGCGCCCGTCGAGGCGGATCTCGTCATCCCGGTGCCGCAGTCCGGCGTGCCTGCCGCCGTCGGCTACGCGGAGCAGTCCGGCATCCCGTTCGGGGAGGGGCTGGTCAAGAACTCCTACGTGGGCCGCACCTTCATCCAGCCGTCGCAGACGATCCGCCAGCGCGGGATCCGGCTCAAGCTGAACCCGCTGCGCGACGTCATCGAGGGCCGCCGCCTGGTCGTCGTGGACGACTCGATCGTGCGCGGGAACACGCAGCGGGCGCTGGTCCGGATGCTGCGCGAGGCCGGCGCCGCCGAGGTCCACATCCGGATCTCCTCACCCCCGGTGCGCTGGCCCTGCTTCTACGGCATCGACTTCGCCACCCGCGACGAACTCATCGCCAGCGACGCCGGCGTCGAGGAGATCCGTGCCTCGCTCGGCGCGGACTCACTGGCCTACGTCTCGCTGGAGGGCCTGGTCGCCGCGTCCCACCAGCCGGCCGAGTCCCTCTGCCGAGCCTGCTTCGACGGCGTCTACCCGGTGCCGCTGACCGAGTCCGACAAGCTCGGCAAGCACCGCCTGGAGCCGATGGCCGGCGCGCAGACGACCGCAGACATGATCGCCGAGGCGATGCGCCGGGAGGTGACGCTCGGCATGAACGGGGGCGATCCGTCCCCGGACGGCCACGATGACGTCGACCTGGCCGATGACGTCGGCCTGGCCGACGGCGCTGGCCTGGCCGACGGCGCTGATCCCGTGTCCCGCGCGGTCGACGGGCCGCCGACCCGAGGGGAGAACGGTCGGGCGCCCGTGCCCGGCCTGGACCCGCCGTCGGCGGCGGAGCGCCGCGGCGCGCACCGGCCCGAGCCGGCCGGGGCGAGGCCGGCATGAACGGCGCCGAGCGGATCACGGCCGAGCCGGCCACCCCGGCGACGACGAACGCCCCGGCAGCGTCGGGCGTTCCGGCAGCGTCGGGCGTTCCGACGTCGGCGGGCACTTCGACGCCCGCGGGCGCCTCGTACCGGGCCGCGGGGGTCGACGTGGCCGCGGGGGACCGGGCCGTCGAGCTGATGCGCGGGCACGTCTCGCGGGCGACGCGGCCCGAGGTGGTCGGCTCGCTGGGCGGGTTCGCCGGCCTGTTCGCCCTGGACACGACGCGCTACCGGCGGCCGCTGCTCGCCTCGTCCACGGACGGTGTGGGCACCAAGATCGCCCTCGCTCGCGCTCTCGACACGCACGACACGGTCGGCATCGACCTGGTCGCCATGGTGGTCGACGATCTTGTCGTCTGCGGCGCCGAGCCGCTGTTCCTGCTCGACTACATCGCCTGCGGCGCCCTGGTGCCCGCGCGGATCGCCGAGATCGTCTCGGGAATCGCGGCCGGGTGCGAGCAGGCCGGCGCGGCGCTGGTCGGCGGCGAGACCGCGGAGCATCCCGGGCTCATGGGTAGCGACGACTACGACCTGGCCGCGACGGGGGTCGGGGTCGTGGAGGCCGACGGCGTGCTCGGGCCGGAGCGGGTCCGGCCCGGGGACGTGGTGGTCGCGATGGCATCATCCGGCATCCACTCCAACGGCTTTTCGCTCGTACGGCACATCTTGTTCGGTCCTGTCGATTCTGGCCAGCCCGGTGGCGTCTCCGAAACCGCTGCGGCGGGTCTGAGGTCATACGTCCCCTCCCTGGGGGACACACTCGGCCGGTCCCTGCTTACCCCGACCCGCATCTACGCGAGGGACTGTCTGGCCCTGGCCGCAGCGGTGGAGGTGCACGCCTTCGCCCACATCACCGGCGGCGGCCTCGCCGCGAACATCGCCCGGGTGATTCCCGCCGGCCTGGTGGCGACCCTCGACCGCGCGTCCTGGGCGGTCCCGGCGATCTTCGGCCTGCTCGCCGAGCGCGGCGCGGTGGACCAGACGGACATGGAGAGCACCTTCAACCAGGGCATCGGCATGGTCGCGATACTGCCGGCCGACGTCGTCCCCGAGGCGCTCGCGTTGCTCGCGGAGCGAGAGGTGCCCTCGTGGATCGTCGGCGAGATCGGTGCCGTGGCCGACGAGACCTATCCCGGCGGTGAGCCCGGCGAGGGCAGGGCGGCCAGGGTGCGGGAGACGGCGGAGGCCGGCGAGCCGGGGGCGGACGCCACGCCCCGGGCCCGGCTGGTTGGCCGGCACCCGGCCTGAGCCGCTCGCGGCCGGGCGTCGCCCGGCCTGAGCCGGTCGGCGGAGGCGGGCCGGTGCCCGGCCCGGGGCGCGCCCCCCGCCGGAGCGAGTGGCCGGCGGGTGTCCGCCGGCCAGGGCTGCCCGCGCGTGTCGCTGCGGGCGAGGCGCGCGGGCAGCGCGGACTGCCGGAGCACCACCTCGGCGCCACTGGTCTGCGAGGCCATCGGGCCGCGGCGCGGCCGGTCTACAGCCATCGGTCTGCGCGGGATACGCCCGCCCAGGCGAGGACGGGCCGCGGGCCGACGACTGCGTGCCCAACGCGGGGCGCGCCACGACGACGGGGCGCATGCGAGGGCGACGCTGCACTTATCGGCCGCGTCCCAAGGATGGGCACGGCAGTCAGCGTCATCGCGCGTGCACGGAGGCAGCACGACATGGCGGTGGATGCCCGGACCGAAGCCCGGGCCGCCACCATCGGCGACGACCGCCGGGGTGAGCCTGCCGCGGCGGGACGGCTACCGACGTGACGCTATGTCAGCGGGAGGAACGGCGGTCGTCCTCGTCGTCTGCGTAAGCGTCGTATCCGTAATCGTCATCTACATACGCGTCGTCGCTGTTGTTCTCGCGCGTCGAGCCCGCGCCCAGATCCGCCTTCAATCGGTCGAGATCCATATTGGGCGAGTTGTACTTGAGCTCGCGGGCGACTTTCGTCTGCTTGGCCTTAGCTCGGCCGCGCCCCATGGCTCGACCCCCTCGAACATGACGACGGGGACCCGCCCCGGTGCTCTCACTGTCTCGTGCTTCCCGAGACTACAGGGACCGGAGGCTTCTCGGCACGCCAACCCGACAGTTGCCTGTCCTCGGACAAGATGTCCACGATCGGAAGCGCTCCGTGAAGCCTGCTGTCCGGCGGGTTCGATCGGGGAATCGGGGCCGCTCACCGGCTCGCGGGCGACCCGACCCGCCACGCCGTGGTGTGCGCACCGTCACATTCTCTCGATCGCCTGACCTGCGCGGACGTGCCGTGACCCGGCGCCCGGGGTCGGGCCGTGTCACCCACTGCAGGCGCACGTGACCCGGCGCGGCACAGATGACCCGGCGCAGCGCGTCCGACTCAGCGCAGCAGGAGCCCCCGCAGCCGGCCCACCTCGGCCATCCGGCGCTCGGCGAGCCGTTCGGCCGCCTTCGTCGGCGTCACGTCCTCGTCCTCGGCGAGGCGGAGGACCTCGACGGTGGTGTCGAAGATCCGCGCCGCCCGGGCCCGGGCCCGTTCTGGCGAGTACCCCTCGATCTCGTCGGCCACCTGGATGAGTCCGCCGGCGTTGACGACGAAGTCGGGCGCGTAGAGCACCCCGGCGTCGGCGAGCCGCCCGCCGATCTCGGGCGTGGCGAGCTGGTTGTTGGCCCCGCCGCAGACGATCTCCGCGCGCAGCCGGCCGATCGTCTCGGCGTCCAGCACCCCCCCGAGCGCGCAGGGCGAGTAGACGTCGAGGTCAAGGTCGAACAGCTCGTCGGGGTCGGCCACGGTCAGCGCGGCGGGGAACTCGGCGCGCAGTCGGGCCAGGGCCGCCGGGTCGACGTCCGCGGCGATCACCGAGGCGCCATCCGCCAACAGGTGCCCGACGAGGCGGCGGCCGACCTTGCCGACGCCGCTGATCCCCACCCGGCGCCCGGCGAGGTCCGTCGTCCCCCACCGGTGCCGGGCGGCGGCGCGCATGCCCTCGAAGACCCCGTAGGCGGTCAGCACGCCGGAGTCGCCCGACCCGCCGTGGGCCGGCGAGCGCCCGGTCACCCAGCGCGTCTCGCGAGCGATGACGTCCATGTCGTCGACGTAGGTACCGACGTCGCAGGCGGTGATGTAGCGCCCGCCCAGCGAGGCGATGTGGCGGCCGAAGGCGCGCAGCAGCGGCTCGGACTTGTCGCGGGCGGGGTCGCCGATGATGACCGCCTTGCCGCCGCCTAGGTCCAGACCCGCGCAGGCGGCCTTGTAGGCCATCGCCCGGGACAGCGCCAGGGCGTCGGCGAGCGCGTCGTCGTCGGCGGCGTAGGGGTGGAAGCGGGTGCCTCCGAGGGAGGGGCCCAGCGCGGTCGAGTAGACCGCGATGATCGCGCGCAGCCCGGCCCGCTGGTCCGAGCACAGCAGCACCTGTTCGTGGTCGCGAACGGCACCGAACAACGATGTCATCGTGCACCTCCTGGGGGACGGACCCGGCGTGGGACCTGGACCGTCGCGGCGCCGTCCGCCAGGCGGACCTGCGGGTCGGTGGCCGGCTGGGCGCGGGCGGCGGGGTAGGCCGGGTCCTGGCGAACCCTATGGCCCCGGTAGCGCGCACGGCTTGCGTGCGGACGTGCCAGGATCGAGCCATGCCAGGTTCCAGGGCATCCGCGTGGGTGTCGTTCGCGGCGCTGCGGCGTGTGACGGGGTTCGCCCCGCGGGGTGGGTGGCACGCCGCTCACGCGTGGCCGGGGCCCGGGCCGGACGCGGTCTGTGGGAGCTGAGATGGCTGTCGTGTCGCCCGCGGCGTACCTGCGTGTGTATGAGCCGCTTGCGGCGTTTCCGGCCGCCGAGCGCGGGCGCTGGCAGCGGTACGCGGCCGCGGGGCCGCCGTCCCGGCGGGCCGGCTCGCGCCGGGAGCGCGTCGTCGCCCTGGTCGCGACCATCCGGCCGACCCTCGACGTGGCCGACGAGTCGGCGTTCGTGCAGTGGATCGACGGGCTGATGTTCGTCTGCCCGTGGTCGACCCAGTTGCGGGTGTGGCAGGCGGCGCTGGAGTTCCGCGGCCTGATGCCCGAGCGGGTCGCCGAGGCGTTCCTGCCGCGGCGGATCACCGAGCCGGCCGAGATCGAGCTGGACCGTTGGAAGGCCCGCCGGCCGAGCCTGAAGGTCCACGTCCAGACGTGCACCTGGATGGTCCCGCCGCCGTGGTTCCTGCTGTTCGACCCGGCCGAGCGGTCGCTGGTGACCGGAGACACCGCCGAGCGGTCGATGATCTACCGGACGACGATGAGCCTGGCCCGGCGCCGGGCGAACCGCGCGGTGGAGGCGGTGGAGACGCTGCGGGGGGGTTCGAGTGAAGCCCCCGCGGTCGAGGGCATCGGCGATCTGGCCCGTTGGCTGGGGTCCTTCCATCCGCAGAGCAGGGTCGAACTGGACTACGACGGGCTAGTTGACCTGCTCGACGATGACATGCTTCGGCGCGACAGCTCGGTAGAGGACATCGTCGAGGCTGTCAGCGCGTTACGCCGTGGGCGAACAGACCTAGCGGTCGAAGCCTACGAACGGGTCCTGATGAGGTGGAGACCCTTGCAGGCGCGGGAATCCGCAAGCTGATCGACGCATTCCGTTAACCGAGAGTCGCCGTCCGCTTCGGACGAGCTGTGACTAGTCAGCAGATGGTCCTGACGTGCCATGTCCGAAATGCCCCCGAAGGATGCACGATCTGTATGGGACGGAGCGACGCTCTGTGACGGGAGGCCAACACAATGACGACACGAACGCCGGACGCCGAGCCGCTGCTGACGCCCGCCGAGGTAGCCACGATGTTTCGGGTTGACCCGAAGACCGTGACCCGGTGGGCGAAGGCCGGCAAGCTGACGTCGATTCGGACCCTTGGTGGGCACCGCCGGTACCGGGAGGCCGAGGTGCGTGCCCTGCTGAAGGGGGTCCCGAGCATCGGAGGCGACATCTAGATCGCGCTGACCTGGCGCGTAGCCGGAAGCACCTCCTTTCCCTCGTCCGGGCGGCAGCCGCCGCCAGTGCGAGGGTGTCGGTGGTCTGACCTTGTGGAACAGGGCCGAAGGCTCGGAAGGCTGTCCGTTCGGTTGAGAACCGGACAAGCCGGCCGGTCTGGGCCCCCACCTTCGGGCCACCTGGCGTAAAGGAAGTGTGAAGATCCGAACGCCGGGCTGCCCGGCCGGCGGGGAGGCCGCCGGGCGGGGTCCGGTTCGCGTCGACGTCCGCATCAAGGGCCACCTGAGCACCGGGAGGGCGCAGGGTGGACCTGTTGGGGAACCGGCGGACGGCCCGGTGGGCCGTCCGCCGGCCTCGCACGCGGTGGCGACGTCGGACGGGGCCACCGCGGCCTGGCGGCGTCGTGCACCGATTGATGACCGGCACCCGCCGTCTGGTCTTGCCAGGCGGTGTGGGGTCGGGCGAGGGGCAGCACCATGGACCGTGACCGCCCCCAAAGCTGGGTGGTTCGCTCTGCCGTGCCCGGGTTCCTGCCCAGCGTCAGCGCGTTCCGGTTCACGAACAGCTTCGACGTCCAGCCCCTGCTGGCCCTGCGGCTGCCCGGCCTGCCCTGGGGCCTCGGGATCGGGGACGCCAGCCGCGGCCTGTGCGGCGGCATGATCTTCGCGGTGCGCGACCTGTTCGAGGCCGGCCTCGCCGTGCCGCCCGACGTCGAGCCGCCCCGGCGGGGCTCCCCGCTGTACGGCTACCTCGTGCGCCGCCTGCTGGCGAGCTTCGACCTGCCCCGCGGCGTCGCCCGCTACTACGGCCTCATGCGAGCGGCCGACGCCTACCCCCAGCCGCGCCGCGGGGGCGCGTGGTGGCCCGGCGCGAGCCGGCCGGACCGCCGCAGTTCTGCCTCTGCCTCTTGCGGCTCTGCCGCTGACCCCCGCGGCTCCACCGCTGACGGTCCCGGCTCCGTCCCCAATCGTCCCGGCTCTGCTCCGGGACGGCCCGGCAGCGCGCTGGGCCGCCTCGGCGTGGGGCTGCGCAGTCTCGCGGACGAATGGCCGCGGATCCGGCTCGACCTCGACTCCGGGCGGCTCGCCCCGGTCGGCGTCATCACCGTCCACTCGGCGGATCCCCTGCAACTCGGCCTGAACCATCAGGTCCTGGCCTACGCCTACGACCAGGTCGACATGGCGGTGACCCTGCGCGTCTACGACCCGAACACCCCGCTCGAGCGGGCCGACGACGTCACGATGTCCTTCGATCTCGCCAGCGCAGGCGGTGCCCCCGGCAGGGTGCGCATCTCCCACTCGATCGCGATCGGCGGCCGGCCGGTGCGCGCGTTCTTCCACTCTCGCTACCGGTGGGCCGACCCGCGCCCGGCCCTGCGTGCCCACGCCGCCGGCAGCCACTGACCGGACCCAGCGCGGACGGGTTTGTCGGCCACCCTGGCCATCCCCTATGCTTGCAGTGCTTCAGACGATCGACGACGTGGCTGAGCGCCGGCTCTGCCCCGCCTGTGATCGTCACCGCGCCCCCATCGTCTAGCGGCCCAGGACGTCGCCCTTTCAAGGCGGTAGCACGGGTTCGAATCCCGTTGGGGGCACCAAGCAGACCCGTGCATGATCCCTTCCGAGATCTGCACGGGCATGACTGCTTCCTCCCTGTTGATCTTTCTTGGGACGTCTTGCATAGCCTTGACCGCATCGACGCCGACGCGGGCGGTGGCCGGGATGGTCTCGCCTGTCAGAGTTATCCGGCAAGTTGCGATGTTAGTCGCGCGCTTGTAGCGGACTTCGAGCCGAAGCGCCTCGAAGAGGCGGCGGGACAGGTCCTCGGGCAGCTCGTCGAGTTCGACGGGTCCCACCGGCAGCGCCCGCAGTAGGCCGGGATTGGGTGCCGCGGCTTTCTCGTCCTCAAGCGCGGCCAGCTTCTGCTGAAGAGCCACTCGTTCGGATCTCAGTTCGATCCGCCGCTCGGCGATGTCGCGGCCCATGTCCTGGTCCGGGTCGTCTACCAGCTCGAAGCTGCGTAGCAGGCGTTTGCTACGGGCCTCGGTGTCGGCGATGGCCCGGTGTAGCGCCGCGACCTGTCGCTCCCGCTGCACACTGCGAATAACAGCATTCCACCAGTTAAATGAGCTCTATTCGCGAATGTTGGGGTCGATAATCTGTGGACGAGGCGGTGACCGTAGACAACGTAAGTATCGCCGTGGCCACCCGTTGCGATAGATAGCCCGCCTGCCCTTCGGGTGGCGGACCAATCGGCCCCTCGCCGCCTGGCCACGCGGCTGACGCTGATCCATGAGGAGGGCAGGACCGCGGTCGCTGTCCCCGAAGTCCTCACGGACGAAGGTTGATGATCGTCTTTCCCTTGCGTCGCTCGGTCGGATTGAGGGCGGCGACGGCATTGTCGATGGTCGCGACGTTGCCGATGTTCGTTCGCAGCCGCCCGTCGCGCACCCGCTGTACGACCTCACCCAGTTGAGCGCGATCGGACTCGACAACGAAGTCGACTGCCAGGCCGTCGGCGGGCCGCGCCTCGGTCGGTCCGACGACGGACACCAGCGTTCCCCCGGCTCGAACCAGACCCGCGGACCACTTCTGGATATCGCCGCCGATGACATCGAAGACCAGATCGACTCCGCCTACGTCTTCCAGCGCGTCGTTCTCAAGGTCGACGAATTCCTGTGCGCCGAAGTCGAGCGCCTTCTGCCGGTCGGCGGCGCGTCCGGTGCCGATGACGTACGCACCGAACTCGCGCGCGAGCTGCGTCACCATCGTCCCGACTGCGCCGGCCGCGCCATGCACGAGCACGCTCTGCCCCGTCTGAAGGCGGCCGTGCTCGAACAGCCCCTGCCACGCGGTCAGCCCCGAAATCGGCAAGCTCGCGCCCACCGTGAAGTCGACGTCGCCCGGGAGCGGTGCGAGGTTGCGTGCCTCGACGGCCACATACTGCGCCAGGGTGCCGTCGCGATGCCAGTCCGAGAGGCCGAACACCCGCTGTCCCACCGACAGCCCCGTCGTGCCATAGCCGAGGGCGGTGACCACTCCGGCCAGCTCATGCCCGGGGATCGACGGTGTTCGGTCACGGTCGACGCGATCGGTCCAGGTCGAGGGCCACGCCATCTCAGTCGGAACGAATCCCGACGCATGGACCTCAACGACGACATCGTTTATCGCCGCCGACGGCTCGGGCCGCTCCACCAGCCTCATCCCGGCCGTTCCCGCAGCCTGGTCTGTCACGACGATCGCCTTCATGGGCAACTGCCTCCCGGTCATTTGTCTTAGTGCTTGTTTTAGATCTTCTTTTGTGTGCGGACCGTGACCGAATACTGGTGTGGATGTTGATGGTGGGGTTTGGGTGGGGGTGCTGGCGGCAGGGGCTGGTCATGGCACGGACACACCACTATCCCTCGGATCTGACCGATGCCGAGTGGGCGCAGATCGAACCCGAACTGCCGGCTCCGTCGAAGGACGGGCGTCATGAGGCCCATCCCCGCCGAGAGATCGTGAACGCGATCCTGTACGTGGCGCGGAACAGCTGTTCGTGGCGAGCGTTGCCGTCGGACTTCCCGCCGTGGGAGACGGTGTACGGGTTCTTCCGCCGCTGGCGGAAGGACGGCACCGCCGTACGGATCAACGCCGCTCTTCGCCGGAAGGTCCGTCTGTTCGAAGGCCGGGATCCCGAGCCGTCGGCGGGGGTGGTCGACTCCCAGTCGGTGAAGGGTGCGCCCACGGTCGGGCGGGACAGCCGTGGCTACGACGCGGGGAAGAAGGTCAACGGCCGCAAGCGATTCGTGGCCGTGGACACGTTGGGTCTGCTGCTGGCGGTGCTGGTGCGCCCGGCGTCGGTGCAGGACCGTGACGGCGGCCGGCCGCTGCTGGTGGACCTGTATTTCGACTGCCCGAGTACCCGGTATGTCTTTGCTGACGGCGGGTTCGCCGGGGGGTTCGCCGACTGGGCCGGTACCGTGCTGCGCACCACGGTGGACATCGTCCGTAAGCCTGCCGGGCAGAGGGGGTTCTCCCCGTTGCCGAAACGGTGGGTGGTGGAACGGACGTTGGCGTGGGTCACCTCCTGGCGGCGGCTGGCCCGGGATTATGAGCGCCGGCCGGACAGTTCCGAGTCGTTCGTCTACTGGGCCATGATCGGGATCATGGCTCGGCGACTCGCTCGTCACCATGAAGCAGACGATGATCGTTTCCGCAAGGGCGATCGAGAGCTACCGGGAGCGAAGACCATCAATATCTAAAACAAGCACTTAGGCGCAGTGATGGGTGCGTGTCGCTCACGGACGAACACGGATGACCGTCTGCCCGCCGATCCGCTCGGTCGGACCGAAGGTCGCGACGGCATCGTCGAGAGTTTGCGATGCTGCCGATGTTCGTCCACAGCCGCCCATTCCGTGCCCGCCGGAAGATCTCACCCAGTTGGGCACGACCGGACATGACAACACAGTCGATTGCCAAGCCGCCCACCCGCAGGGTCAGCAGGAAACGCCGGACAGATCGCGGTGCCATCCACCGCCACCGATGAAGTCCGGGTCAGGCGGCGCGGTGCGGATGCAGATCTCTAGCGTGCGGGCGAACGGCTGGGTGCGCAACTCCGCCGGCGGGCCGATCGGGCACAGCGTGGTGTCAGGATGGAGACCCGGTCGACAGCCTCTCCGCCCTGGCCAGCTGGTGTGCAATCAGGAAGATGGTCACGCCGCGCCCGCGACAGCTCGCTCCGGACCGGCGGGCTCCAGGAGATGAGACCCGATGCCGGCGTCACGCAGCACCAAGATCGTCGAATATCGCAGGGTTCGGATATCAGCACCCTGCCAGTCAACTGAAGGTCCACCACTACGGCCTTACTCGAACACTCGTCCGCAGAGACGGTGCTCGGCGATGCCGTGGTAGTAAATCCCAGCAAAGCGGCGTCACCCGTCAGGGAGACGCCGCTTTCGCGTGCCGGGGCCACGCGCGTAGCGCGCTCCACCGGCACGTCGTCAATAGTCCCCCCAAGGCTCCAAGCCCGCCCTGCCGCCAACGGTGGTAGCAAACGGCTCGTTGAGATCGTCAGCGGTCACGACAGGTCCGGCGTGGACCTTGCCGAGGTACAGCCGGGTGAAGACTGCCTTGTTGAGCATTTTCCGCGCCCGGATGTCGGAGCCGAGTGTAGCCGTCACGGACTAAGCCATTGCCTGCGATCTTGACTCAAAGTGATGCCGCCGTAGCTCTGACCGAGCGGGACTATATTTTCCGGGTCTTCTGTGTCAATAAAGACTAGTTCCAAATCGTAACCGAACTTGACTGTATCGTTCCCCACGGGAAAGATGTCTATCTCTGTTTGTATGTCTCCAGTCAGCTTTTCGATATCGACCGGAGTGGTATCGAGCTGATAGGTGTAGGATTTATCGCCGGTGTCCTCCCAGGTGTCGGTGTTGGCGAAGTGCTGCTTCCTGGCAACTGTAATCTTGAATTTTGCCGCATAGGGTGCGCGGATGAAGACGGAGACGGCGGTATCTGTATCCTTATCGTCGCCCTCTGGCAGGCTGAATGTAATTGATCCTCGACGGAGAAGTAGGGCGCCCACGAGTTCCTCCGGAGTCTAGCGTCCACATACTGTAAGCGAGAAGATCAAATTTCTTTGATGCTAACTGCAGGGAGAATTCGGGGTCAAGCTTCCTTTTTGCCTCTGTTGGTGAATGTTTGAGTCTGCGCTTAATGTGGTGGATGCCCTATATGTCACTTGCTCTTGGCTTCGATCCACTGTCCGTTAGACCCGGGTTCCGCGGTTCGTGGGCACACGGTGAAGATCGCTGACATGAAGGTGCAGGTAGCGGGGCTGTCGACCATGGAAATCGGGCTTGCGAAGCGGAAGGTGTGGTAACACGACGGGCCTGTTCGTGGTCGCTGCACCTGGGTCGACATGGTTTGGTGTGAGTATGTACCTGCGGTTCACGCGGCGATGGAACGCCGACGGCTCGATGGTCTGCTACGTCGCGCTGGCGTACAACCATCGGCTCGGCGGGACGACGAAGCCGCGGGTACCGATGAACCTGGGCCGGATCGAGGCAGTCGACGTCGACGGGCTGTGGCACGAGCTCGGCATCGCCGCGGCGATCGAGAAGGCGGTGGCCGACCGGCGGTTCACCACCGCGGTGGAACGGGTGCTGTTCGCCTTGGTCGCGAACCGGGCACTGGCGCCGATGTCGAACCTGTCCGCGGCCGAATGGGCCGGCGAGGACGTCGTCGTGCAGGGCCTGGTGTCGATGGATGAGGACCATGCCTACCGGGCGATGGACCTGCTGGTGGAGACCGACGTGGCCGGGGCGGTGCCGGAAGCGGTGTTCTTCTCCGTCGCGCACCTGCTCAACCTCGAAGTAGATCTGCTGTTCTTCGACACGACCTCGACCTACTTCGAGACCGATACGCCCGACGCCGACCAGCCCGCCGAGGACGGAGACGGCGGCGGGGAGCCGACGCCGGGATTCCGGAAGTTCGGCAAGAGCAAAGACCATCGCGACGACCTGCCGCAGGTCGTGATCGGCCTGGCCATCACCCGAGAGGGCATCCCGGTGCGGGTCTGGTGCTGGCTAGGCAACACCAACGACCAAAGTGTGCTGGAACAGGTCAAGGACGACCTGCGGATCTGGAAACTCGGCCGAGTGATCACGGTGGTCGACCGCGGCTTCTCCTCCTCCGTGTCCTGCTGTGCTTGCCCGCGCATGGAATCGTGTCGAGGGCACGGCCATTTGTCAGTCCGGGATCGTGCCGAGGCCTCGGCACGAGCTGGCCGCGTGGCGCCCGATCCGTCATCCTCGGTTGACAACTTGAGGCCCTCCACCTGGATCGGACCCACGCGGAGGATTGGTCGTGGCAGCAGATCGTCGAAGCGCTCGGGGTCAGCCGGCAGTCAGCCCACAACAAGCACCGGAGGGCGTCGAAAGTGACGCCCTCCATACGATCGGCATCGACCTGGCTGAGGTCGCCGCCGCTGTCAGTCGCCAGTTCGGGCCGGCGGCGCTCGCTCGCCGGGCCCCGACCCGCTGGCGTTTCGGACGCCTGCGGACGCCTTCCACGACGTCGTTCTCGCACCGGGTGCGGGTGGTGCTGGAGGCCGCGGACCGCGAGGCGCGGGCCCTTCTCGATGACCACGCCGGTGGCGAGCATCTGGTGTTGGCGCTGCTCGCCACGCAGAGACCCACGCGTGACGTGCTCGCTCGTCGCGGCATCAGCTGTGACGGGGCGCGGGCGCTCCTCACCGGCGTTCCCGGCAGGTAGCCGACCGGGTCTGTTCGTTGCGGGGTGCAACCGGTGGTACATGATGGGCGATATGGGTGCTGACAAGCCGGCGCAGAGCGCATGGTCGCGGGTGGACACGAGCGTGCCGCACTCCGCTCGGGTCTGGAACTACTGGCTCGGGGGCAAGGACAACTTTCCCGCCGACCGGGAGCTGGGAGACAAGGTCTTCGAGGTCTACCCGGACATCGTGCACGTCGCCCGTGCGCAGCGGGAGTTCCTGGTCCGAGCGATCACCTTCCTCGCCGGCGAGGTGGGTATCCGCCAGTTCCTGGACATCGGCACCGGCCTGCCGACCGCCGACAACACCCATGAGGTCGCGCAACGGATCGCCCCGGACTCCCGCATCGTCTACGTCGACAACGATCCGCTGGTGCTGGTGCACGCCCGCGCGCTGCTGACCAGCGCCTCCGGCGGCGCGACCGCCTACGTCGACGCCGATGTGCGTGACCCAGAGACGATTCTCGCGGAGGCCGCCGAGCTCCTGGACTTCACCCAGCCGATCGCTCTCGTGATGTTCGGCATCGTCGGGAACGTCGCCGACAACGACGAGGCGACCGCGATCGTGAAGCGGCTGCTCGACGGGGTGCGGCCGGGCAGCTACCTCGCTCTCAACGACGGCACCCACGGCGAGGCCGTGGACAAGGCCATCGCGATCACCCAGGCGGACGGGCACCCCTACAACCTGCGCACCCCCGAGCAGGTCGCGTCCTTCTTCGACGGCCTTGAACTCGTCGAGCCTGGCGTGGTCTCGACCCCCCTCTGGCGGCCCGCGCCCGGGCCGGTGCCGCAGCCACTCCACATCTTCGGCGGGGTCGGTCGTAAGCCGTAGCCGTCCTTGGTGGCGTCGGTGGCGGGCCGCAGCCGTGCGAGGCACGACGCCGTGGCTGCCGCCGCCGGGGGCGGATGCCCGGAGCGGGTCGAGGAGCCGGCCGGGAGACGCGTCGCCCCGGCTGACCTGGCCGGCGGGGGTCGGAGCTGGCGAGCGCGCGTTGCGCACGCTGCGGTTCTGAGGTGGCGGGATGCCGATGCTCGCGCGGTCCGCCCGCCACGTCGGCGGTCGTCCTCACAGCTACCGGCTCTTGTCGATGTCATGGGTGCCGATCCGCAGCCAGCGGATATGGGGGCCGTCGCGGCCCGGAACGGGGTCGCCGTACTCCCACAGCGCCCGGTCATCCTTCGCCTATCGCAGCTCGAACACACCGGGATCGGAGCGGAAGCTCTTCACTCCGAGACTCGAGTGGAACTGGCCCGTCTCCAAGCCCTCACGGAACAGCGCGACAGCCCGGCGAAACGCTCGCCGCTGCTCGGTGGTCAGCCGCGCGTACTCTGCCACGAAGCGGGCCACCTGCTCGTACGTGGGCACGCCGTCACGATAACGTCTCGATCATCCGAAGCCCGCGAGAAGGCAGACGGCTACTTACCGACCTTTAATGCGCGAGGTCGGCTGATTGATCATGGGATGGTGTCAAGGTCAACCCGGTGCCCGCCAGGCAGCCCTCGAGCAGGTCAGG
>NZ_JYFN01000020.1 GCF_000948395.1 Frankia torreyi
CCGGGCCGCCTGGCGCAGCGCGCGGTGCTGGAGAACCTTCGCGTTCCCTACCGTGATCCCGAGCTCGTCGGCGGCCTCCCGCAGCGTGCACGCCTCCAGAAACCGCAGCCGCAGAATGCGGGCATACCGGTCCGGCAACGCGGCCAGGATCGCCTCCGCGCGAGCGGGACTGTCCAGCGCCGACGGGCCGGCCGGGGCGCCGACGGTGGTGAACATCGTCTGGGCGGAATCCTCGTCGAGCGTGGTGACGGCGACTCCCAGGGTGCGCCGCCAGTGCGCGGCAAGCACCGTGCGGGCCGTCGCGACCAGGTACGCCCGCACCTCACCGACGCTAGCCGACACCCGCAGGGGACGCAGCGCCGCCATGAACACCTCGGCCGTCAGGTCCTCGGCGTCCGGACGNTTCCCCACCTTCGCAAACATGATCCTGTACACCCGCTCCACGTTGTCGCGATAGATCTCCTCCCAGCCCGGATAGACGTCATCGGACACCACCCGCAACCGCGGCGGGTCAGGACGCGACAACACGCCGACGCCAGCGCCGCCGCCCCGGCCGGTTCCGACGCCGGCTCCGGCTCGGCCACCCTCGCCACCCAGGTCACCGCCGTCACAGCCGTCACAGCCGTCGCCCGACGCGCCGCCGCCGGTGCCGCCGACCGCCTCCTCTCCCGCCACGGTGCGTCGTCGGATCCACGCCCGACCACCCGCCACCGGTCGCCACCGCCTCACCCGTACAGATAGACGGCAGGGTTACACCCCGGCACGACCACTGCGGATGGGCGGTTCGGCGGCGCGCACGAGCCCGAACCTCGGCCCGTGCATCCCGGCGCGGGCAGGCGCTACCCCTCCAGGTAGGCGAGGACGGCGAGCACCCGCCGGTTGTCGTCCTCGGACGGCTGCAGTCCGAGCTTGGTGAAGATGCTGGCCGTGTGCTTGCCGACCGCCTTCTCGGTGATCACCAGGCTGGCCGCGATCGCCGCGTTCGAGCGGCCCTGGGCCATGTGGGCGAGCACCTCGCGCTCCCGCGGGCTGAGCCGGTCCAGCGGCCGGCGGCGGCTGTCGAGCAGCTTCGCCACGACGCTCGGGTCGAGCGCCGTGCCGCCGGCGGCGACGCGCCGCACCGCCGCGATGAACTGCCCGACATCCGAGACCCGGTCCTTGAGCAGGTAGCCGATGCCGCCGAGCCCGTCGGCCAGCAGCTCCCGGGCGTAGAGCTGCTCGACGTACTGGGACAGCACGAGCACCGGCAGGCCGGGAAGCTGCTGGCGGGCGGCGAGCGCCGCCCGCAGGCCCTCGTCGGTGTGACCGGGTGGCAGGCGGACGTCGACCACCGCGACGTCCGGGCGCAGCGCGACGAGATCCCGGACGAGCTGCGGACCGTTGTCGACCGCCGCGACGACCTCGAAGTCGTGCGCCTGGAACAGCCGGATGAGCCCGTCGCGCAGCAGGGTCAGATCCTCGGCGAGCACGATGCGCAGCCGGCTCACTGCAGGCGGCCCGGACCGTGGGGCACGGTGATCGTGATGACGGTGGGCCCGCCCGGCGGGCTGTCGAGGTCGAGACGGCCGTCGAACGTCTCGAGCCGACGCCTGACGCCGCGTAGCCCCAGCCCCGCCGCGGGGTCGGCGCCGCCGATCCCGTCGTCGGTGACGACGATCCGCAGAACGGCCCCGTCATGCCGCAGGCTGATCCCGCCGGCCGTGGCCTGGCTGTGCTTGACGGCGTTGGCGAGACACTCGGCGGTGGCGAAGTAGGCGGCCGACTGCACCGCCGCGGGCAACTGCGCCGGGGCGTCGCCGTCGACGGTCACCGGCAGCGCGAGGTCCAGGGCGAGGGCCCGAAGCGCGCCGGCAAGGCCGCGGTCGGCGAGCACCGCGGGGTGGATGCTGTGCATGACGGTACGCAGGTCGTCCAGGGCGCTGACCGCGGTGGACCGCGCCTCTCGCAGCAGCCGCGCGGTCGCCTCGGGGTCCGCGCGGACCAGGTCCTCCGCCATGCCGAGGCTGAGCGCGAGGGAGACCATGCGTGCCTGGGCACCGTCATGCAGATCCCGTTCGACCCTTGCGAGTTCGGCGGCCTGCCCGTCCAGCACCGCGCGCCTGGTGTGCGCCAGGACGGCGACCCTGGTGGTGAGCTCCTGCTCCCGCCTGTCCGGCAGGCGGCTGACCACCCAGACATACCCGCCGAAGAGGATCGACCACGCGGTGATGCTCCACAGCGGCCAGAAGTACCCACCCCCGGACAGCGCCCACACCGTCACGTCGACCGGCACGATGAGCGCCAACACTGCTCGCCCGGCCGCGAGTCGGCGCCGCCGGCCCGGCGGGTGGCGCCGTGTCCAACCCAGGAGGAACGCGGCGGCAGCGGTGGTGGCGACCCCGAACCAGACCCATCGAGGCCAGAAGTAGCCGCCGCCGGCCACCGCCCACGCGATCGCGACCGCCGCGCACACCACCGCGGCGACCACGGCGACAACGGCGACCACGGACACCGCGGCCACCGCCGGGGCGGTCGGGACCCGCGGGTCGGCCGTCGACCGCCTTGCCGTCCCGCTCACCTCACACCGCCCGGTGCGCGGGACGGGCGGGGCGCGCGCGGACGCCATAGGCGATGCGGCGCAGCACCGTCTCGGCCGGCCCCCGGCGGCCGCGCCGATCCATCGCCCAGGCCCACCCCACCGACCCGGTCCAGACGAGCAGGCCGGCGAGGGTGGCGACGTAGGTGGAACCGCCGAGGTCGAGCGCCCACCGGGAGAACAGTGCCAGCCACACTACCGACTGGGCCAGGTAGGACGTCAGCGACTGCCGTCCCAGGGCCGCCACGGCGTCCACGCAGCGCACGGCCCGATCCGAGCGTGGGTGCCGCGGCCGGGCCAGTCGTGCCGCCGCGAGGCCGAACAGGGCCACGTAACCGGGGCCGGCATACTCGCCCGTGACCGCGTGGAGCCACGACATGCGGTGCACTGTACCCGCGTCGACATGCGCGATACCGGCCGAAACGAAGGCGTACGGCAGCGCGCCGACGATGGCGACACCCAGGCCGGCGCAGGCGACCCGACGCAGGAGCGGCCGGTGCGCGGCCGGGTCTTCGAGGATGCGCCGCCGCGCCGCCCAGATGCCCAGCCAGACGATGACGATGAAGGGAATCACGGTCGCGGTGTGGACGGGCCACTCGGCGAGCCGGTCGAGGACCGAGCGCCCGTAGGACGACGCCGCCAGCGACGGGTCGGCCGCGTTGGTCAGCGTCGCAGGTCCCCGTCGCCACCGCAGGACGACCGCCACCGCGACGGCCGCCGCCTCCAGCGTCTGGAGCCCCCAGAGCCAGAGCACGAGCCGGTGGAAGCGGTCGCCTCGCGGGAGCAGGACGAGTGTCGCGACGATGCCGACGATGCCGTAGGCACCGAGGAAGTCGCCGAAGTAGAGCAGCGTCGCGTGCACGAAGCCGAATCCGATGAGGCAGGCGTTGCGGCGCAGCAGGACACCGCGCCCGCCGTCGGGGTCGGTTGCCCGGCGGCGGGCCAGTTGGACGAGGCTGTAGCCGAACATGACCGCGAACACCGGGTACGCCCGGCTGTTCACCAGCGTGATCATCAGGAAGTCCACGACCCGCTCCGCGCCGTGCGGCGTGCTGTCGATGCCGGGCTGGCCGGCGAAGGCGCAGTTCCCGGCGTTGGCGAGCGCGATGAACAGCAGCATCGCGCCGCGGGCCAGGTCGGGGGCCAGCGCGCGCTGCGGGGAGTGCCGGGGTCCGGGCGGGGCGGCCGTCGCGGGAGGCGTCTGCGTCATGACCCTCAGACTCATGGCGCCCGGCCACCGCCACGAGGGGCCTGGACACCCTCTTCGGCGGGGGGCCTGAACCCCCTGCGCACTCGGACAGGTCCATCCGTGATGCGCGCATCCGGCGTGACATCCGGTGCCAGGACGCTCATGATGACCTTTCGCGATGAAGCGGGGAGGTCGGGTTGTCTGCATCCGGCGACGGGCACGGCGAGTGGATAACCGGCTGGTTGGAACGTGAGGTGGGCGGGAAGGTCGTGCGCGTCGAGCGGCAGGCGCGGTGGCGCCCGGCCTGGTGGGTCGATGTCGAACCGGTGCCGGCGAGGATCCCGGCGCGGTGGGTCTGCGGCACTTCGAGGAGTCCGCCTACCGGAAGTTGAAGAAGCGGCCCGACCCCTTCCAGGAGTTCGTGCTGGGGTGGCTGTCGCGGCACCGTCCCGACTCGCGCGGCCGCGAGTCGGCCATCGTCTGGGACGCCGGGCAGCTCCTGCACTCCGGCGGACGCATCACCGCGCTGCTCGATCTGGAGTTCGGGCACGTCGGCGACCCCCTGCAGGATCTCGGGGGAATGTGGGTCCGCAGCCCGTTCGTCGCCCTGGGCGACCTCGCCCCTCTCATGCGCCGCTATGAGGAACGCAGCGGCACCGCGGTGGACCTCCAGGCCGTNCATTACCACTACATTCTGTGGGCCCTGTCGAACCAGCTCGAGTTCCACTCCGTGCTCGCCGATCCGGTGCCCGGCACGGACTACATGCTCAACCTGCACTGGTGCATCGAGACCAACCTGATGGCGCTCGAAGGAATCGCCACCGNCGTCGGGGTCGAGCTGGNGGAGGTCGCGGAACCCGAGCCGGTCGGGTCGGCGTACGGGCCGGCNCACCNGCANCTGACCCGCTCCCTCGAGGGGCAGGACNTCGGCGCCGGCGCGCAGCGGTACCACAACCGCATGTCCGTGCGGCTCGCCCGACACCTGCAGCGGATCGACGAGATCGGGGCGGCGGTCGTCGCCGCGGACCTCGACGACACCGCCGCCCTGGTGGGACGACGCCCACGGTCGTGGGCGGACGGCGAGCNCATTACCACTACATTCTGTGGGCCCTGTCGAACCAGCTCGAGTTCCACTCCGTGCTCGCCGATCCGGTGCCCGGCACGGACTACATGCTCAACCTGCACTGGTGCATCGAGACCAACCTGATGGCGCTCGAAGGAATCGCCACCGTCGTCGGGGTCGAGCTGGTGGAGGTCGCGGAACCCGAGCCGGTCGGGTCGGCGTACGGGCCGGCGCACCGGCATCTGACCCGCTCCCTCGAGGGGCAGGACCTCGGCGCCGGCGCGCAGCGGTACCACAACCGCATGTCCGTGCGGCTCGCCCGACACCTGCAGCGGATCGACGAGATCGGGGCGGCGGTCGTCGCCGCGGACCTCGACGACACCGCCGCCCTGGTGGGACGACGCCCACGGTCGTGGGCGGACGGCGAGCGCGAGCTGGAGGACTTCGTCCTCGCCGACGATGGCCGCCACGACGCCGAGCTCGTCGCGCTGTTCCACCGTCGCCTCCACCGGGCCCGCATGCTCAACGGCCCGGCGGGCTCGTGGATCACCCAGCACCGCGACGTCCCGCAGCCCAGCCTGTAGGGACCGCCACGATCGTCAAGGCCGGGTCTCCCGGAGCCGGACTCGACGTGATCGATCCTCCGGGCCGGGGCTGTGATCGGGGCCGGGGCCGGGGCTGTGGTGGGGTCGGGGTCGGGATCGGAGGGTTGCGACGGTTCGTTAGGCGGCGCGGCGGGAGCTGGACAGAACTGCGCGGATCATCGGGATCTGCAGCGGCAGGCGAGCCCACATGGCGGCGGCCCGAGCGACGTCGCGGGGCCGGCCGCCGCTGCGGCGGGCCTTGGCCGTCGCGTCGAGCGCCGAGTGCAGGTTCCCTGGCCACACCCCGACGAGCAGGGCGGCGCTGGCCGGTCCCGCCCACCGGGCCTTCGTCAGCAACCCGGCCGCGCAGACCAGTTCGGCGACGCCGCTGACGTAGACGACCGCCCGGGGACCGGGCAGCGCCCGCGGGATCAGCGGCTCGAACACGGCGGGACGCACCAGGTGCGTCACCCCGCTGACCAGAAAGGCCCCGCTCATCAGCAACGGGCCGGGCGGGGTGAATTGTGAAGATGTCACGCGTCCCATCGAACCATCGCGGGGTCCCGCAGGTCGCCGGCCACGACGAGGACCCAGCCAGCAGCCGCGCCGCAGCCACGTGCCGATCCCGGCCCTACACTCCCCCGACCCACAGCACTTCCCCGCCCGCAGCACTCCTCCCGCACCCCGAAGCACTCGCCCCGCCCGCAGCACTCCCCGCCCGCAGCACTGCCCGCCCGCAACCCCGGGCCCTCCCGCCAGTCCAGGCCGACGCCGACCGCCCCTCGGCAGTCTGACCCTCGGCCGCCCGACGGACCGGCCGCAGTGGGATCATTACCGGCGGTGCCAGCCACAGGGAGGATGACCGTGTCCAGTTCCCCGACCGACCCCGGCCCCGACCAGGCCCCCGACGCCGATCGGGACGCAGCCCCACCTCCACCGGACGCCCACGCCAACGCTGGTCCGAAGCCGGCCGAACCGCCGCGGGGCGGTTCCGCGGAACCGCCGGAGGCGCCATCCGGGGGCCGCCCGCCGCTGCGCCCGGTCGACTGGGACGGCTCGTTCACCCGCACCTGGCAGTCCCGCGACCGCAACGAGGTGATGAACCGCCTCGCCGACGAGCACGAGTTCGAGTCCGCTCAGCGAGAGCTTGACCAGATGATGCGGGAGTTTCGAGACAAGGCGAACGAGGCGGCGGACGCGCGGGCCCGTGAGAAGCGGGAGCGTGCCGCCGAGCAGTCGGGGCCTGCCGATGATGCGAGGTCGCGTCTGTTCGACAAGCTGGAGAGGTTCGGCCGGCCGTCCGACGACGCGGACGCCTCCCCGCATGAAGATGGCGGCGGGTCCCCGGACACACGTTGACGGACCACCGCGATTGGCGGAAGACAGGCCAACTCGGTTACGGGCCGAGGCGGGAATATCCGGTTTCGGAGGTCGGTGGCCGTTCGGGTGAGGGCGGTTTGTCGGCGTCCGACTGGCGGGTGGTGTCGGTGAGCACGCGGCGGGCGCGAATGGTGTCCGGGTGGTAGGGGCCGTGATCGCGCAGGGCGTCGGTGAGGGCGTCGCGGTAGAGGGGTGCGGCGTCGGCGTGCCGGCCGGCCTGGCGGTAGGTGTCGGCGAGAGTGGTGCGGCTGGCACGGGTGTCGGGATGGTCTGCGCCGAGGGTGTGGGTCCGGATGGCGTGGACGCGTTCGGTGAGCTCCACGGCCTGGGGCGTCCGGCCGGTCTCTCGGCACACTTCGGCGAGCCCGGTGGCCGTGCGCAGAGTACGGGCGTCGGCGACGCCGTGGGCTTGTGCGCGTGCAGTGAGCTGCCGTTCGAGGTGGTAGCGAGCCGCCTCGGGTTGGTCTGAGTCGCGATAGTGGGCCGCAAGGTCGTCGCGGGCTTCCATGGCCCTTGGGTGCGCGCGGCCGAGGAGCCGTTCGTGACGGTCGAGGAGGCGTTCGAGGTGCGGCACGGCCTCACCTGGCCGGCCTTCCGCGACGTGGGCGGCGGCAAGCTGTTCTCGGCTTTGCGCGGTCTTCGGATGATCGGGCCCGAGGACGCGTTCGCGGCCAGTCAGTGCTCGATCGAACAGGGGCACGGCGGTTTCAGGCCGTCCGACTGTGAGGTGCGTGCGGGCAAGAGCCTGCGCGCTGTCGAGGGNGTGGGGGNGAGTAGGCCCGAGAACTTGTTCGCGACCGGTTAGGGCCTGGTCGAGGTCGCGGGCGGCTTCGTCGAGACGGCCGGCCTGGTGGTAGGTGACGCCGAGCTGGTGGCGACTGTCCAGCGTTTGGGGGTGGTGGGCGCCGAGGACGCGTTCACGAGCCATGAGAGTGGGTTCGGCGTGGGCGAGGGCGTCTCCGGTCGCACCGATTCGCTCGTAGGTGACGGCGAGATGGTGGCGGGAGTCGAGGGTGTCCGGATGGTCGGCACCGAGAATGCGGCCGCGATCGGTGAGGGTCGCCCGCAGTACTCCCGCCGCCCTGTCATCGTGGCCGGCGTCGGCGTGGGCCACGGCGAGATCATGGCGGCTTTCCAGGGTGGCGGGGTGGTCGGGGCCGAGGATGCGGCGGCGGTCGGTGAGGTTCTGGGCGAACAGGTCGGTGGCGTGGTCGAGGTGGCCGGCCTGTTGGTAGGCGCGGGCGAGGGTTTCGCGGCTGGTGAGGGTATCGGGGTGGTCGGGGCCGAGGATGCGTTCGCGGTCGGTGGCGTTGCGTTCGGCCAGCGGGCCGGCTTCGGCGAGGTGGTCGGCGTTGAGGGCGGCGCGGATGTGGGTTTCGCGGGCGGTGAGGGTGTCGGGGTGGTCGGGGCCGTCGAGGCGTTCGCGGGCGGCGACCGCGCGGGCGGCGAGCGGTTCGGCCTGCTCGGGGTGGCCCTGTTCGGTGAGGTAGGCGGCGGCGTGTTCGGCCAGCCAGGCGGTGTGCGGGGTGTCGGTGGCGGGGTCGGTGGCCTCGAGGGTGGCCAGGGTGTGCGGGAGGAGGTCGCGCCAGGGCGGCCAGGCGTCCGGGGTGGCGGCGATCTGCTCGGGCAGGGCGGCGTGGAGCATCCGGCCGAGGGTGTCGACGTGCCGGTCGGCGTCCTCGGGGCTGGTGGCGGTGCGGACGGCGGTGCGGACCAGGGGGTGCAGGGCCAGGGCGGCGCCGTCGCGGTGGGCGAGGCCGGCGCGTTCCAGGGTGGCGACCGTGTCGGCCAGCTCCAGCGGATCGCCGGCCACCGCGCGTAGCTCCGCGTCGCCGATCGCCTCCGGCGCGGCCGTGAGCAGCCGCAGCGGCAGCGGGGCGGAGGCGTCGCCGTGCGCGGCGAGGTGCAGGAGCTCGCCTGCGGCCGGCGCGTCCGCGTCGAGCCGGCGGATCGGCTCGGTCCACAGGTTCGCGGCGGTGATTCCGGGCCGTCCGGGCACCTCCCCCTGGCCGAGCACGACGGCGGGCCGGTCGATCAGCGCCGTCAGGTAGGTCTCGGCGGGGACTCGGGCGTGGCCGATGCGGTGCGCCGCCTGGTCGAGGGCCAGCGGATGATTCCCGAGCTGGTGGGCGATCCGCTCCGCGACCGTCCGGTCGACCGCCGGCAGCCGCTCGCTGAGCAACGCCACCGATTCCGCCCGCGTGAACGGGCCGACGGGCACCACCATGCCGGCGCCATCCCAGGCGTCCGAGCGGGAGGTCACCAGGATCCTGCCTGCGCCGGTCGACGGCCGCAGCCAGCCGGGCAGCTCACCGGGGCTGGCGGCGTCGTCGAGGACGAGCAGCCATCGGCCGTCGGCGGCGTCCAGGCGGGCGAGCACCGCGGCGGGCTCCGCGTGCGCCGGCAGACCCAGCGCCGGTGCGAGTGCCCGCACCCGCTCCCCGACCAGTTCCGGACGTCCCGCCGGCACCCACCACACCGCGTCGAGGTCCATCCGCTGCTGACGGACGTACTCGATGGCCAGGCTGGTCTTCCCGATGCCCGCCAGGCCCGTCACCGCGACCAGCCGGCCGGCGGACATCGCGTCGTCGAGCTGGCCGAGCGTCGCCGTCCGGCCGACGAACCGTGCCGAGGGCCGCGGCACGTTCCACACCGCCGGCAGCTCCCCCGGAAACACCGCCCCAGGGCCACCGGACACCGTCTCCGCCCGCCGGGCGGTCCCCACTCGCCCGGCCTCGGGCCGCCCCTCCCCAGCGTCCCCAGCCTCGGGACGCCCAGCCTCGGGATGCCCGGCCCCGGGATGCCCGGCCCCGGGATGCCCGGCCCCGACTCGCTCTGCCTCGCCGCGCACCGCCGCGAGCAGCATCGTCCGCGCGGCCAGCGGGCTGCGGCCGACCAGGTCGATCGGGACGAGCTGGCCGAGCAGGCCGGGGATCGGCCGGTCCGTCACCCGCGCGACCAGCAGCCGGCGTTCACCGTCCATGATCCGCGGGGACCAGGCCGCGCCCCACTCCGTCGGCGCCGTCGGCGAATCCAGGTAGCCGTCCGAGACCACCGCGATGGTGTGGCGTGCCTGCCGCGTCACCCCGTCCAGCCAGGAGGCCCGATGGGTCCCGGGCACCGCGTCCCAGGCGCCGAATGCGACGTGATGCCCGGCGTCCTCCAACGTTGTCGTGATCCACTCAGCCCAGCCGAGCCCGTCCGCGGCGCAGGACACGAAGATGTCGAGAGCGCGACCATCGCCCCCGCCCGTCACCCGAACAGCATGACACAGTCACCCAAACCACTCGATCCGCTGTGGTAGCGACAGCTCGGCGCTGCGGTCGTGCTGCTTCCACCTCGAGGGGATTCGCGTCGCGCGGTTAGCCTTGGGCGATGCGGGAGGTGTGCTTCGGGTCGGCTGATCGGCCGCGGTCGGGCATGATCGCGGGATCGGCCGTCGGGAGGCCGGGCGTCGGGAGGCCGGGCGTCGGGAGGTCAGTCGTCGGGAGGTCGGTCGCCGCCGGTCGTGGTGGCGCCGAGGCGGTGTCGTGCCGGCGCAGGTGAACGGTCGGTTGCCGCGGGGGTCTCTCGACGCCGAGGTGATCCTGGTGGCGGCGGAGCGGCTGGCTGCCGAGGCGGGCCTGGCCGAGGTCACCATCCGCAAGGTGGCCGCGGCCCTCGGGGTGCAGCATCCCGCGGTGCACTACCACTTCCCACGACGGCACGATCTTGTCGACGCGCTGCTGGGGCGAGCGGTGCGGCGCTTCAACGAGGCCCTGCCGGTGATCGACTCCGACGACTGGGAGACGCACCTGCGCGGCTACTGGGAGGGCTTCCGGGCGGTGCTGCGGTCCGATCCGGCGCTGTTCGAGCTGGTGGTGGGTCAGTGGGCGATCATGGGTCGTTCCCAGCAGGCGCTCGATTCCAGTTACGGGCGGATCGACGCGCAGCTCGGGGTGCTGTTGCGGGCGGGCTTCACGCCCGAGCAGGCGGGGTACGCCTACCACCTGCTCTCGACCTACACGCGTGGCTGCCTGGTGAGCGAGCACCAGTTCGCGCGGTTCCTGGGTTCGGACCGGGGCGAGGCGCTGGCGGGGTCGACCGTGAACCTGCCCGGTGACCTCGACCCGTTCCCGAGCCTGCGGGACGTCACGGCGCACGGCTGGTCCTACACGTTCGCGACCGACGCCGACTTCGACAACGGCCTCACCGTGATCATCGCGGGGCTGCGGGCCTGGTTGCCGGCGTCGGACTGACGGGCCGGGCCGGGCGGAGCCGAGCCGGCACGGCCGTTCCCTGGACATCCTGACCATTGGTCAGTAACGTCCGCCCCGAAGATGCTGACCATTGGTCAGTACTTGGGGTGTGACGGGTCGTCTGGAGGCCGCCGTGGGCACGTTCGAGTTCACCGACGATCACGAAGCCCTGCGGTCGACGGTGCGGGCGTTCGTCGAGGAGACCTTCCCCGAGGCGCAGGTGCGTCGGCTGATGGCGGCACCGTCGGCGCTGGAGCGTCCCGGCTGGGAGCGGATGGCCCGCGAGCTGGGGCTTCAGGGGCTGGTGGTGCCCGAGGAGCACGGCGGCGCGGGGGCCGGCCCGGTCGAGCTGGCGATCGTGCTGGAGGAGCTCGGACGCCGGCTGGTGCCGGTGCCGTTCCTGTCGACGGCGCTGGCCACGATCGCGCTGGTCGGCGGCGACCGGGCGGTGACCGCGGGCTACCTCGAGGCGGTCGCCGAGGGACGGGTGGTGGCCACGGTCGCCCTCGCCGAGGACGGCGGCGGCTGGGACGCGGCCGGGGTACACTGCGCCGCGGTCAGCGGCGACGGGGACGGGGGCGGGTGGCGGCTGACCGGGACGAAGTCCTTCGTGCCCGACGGCTTGGACGCCGATCTTCTGGTGGTGGCGGCGCGCACCCCGGCGGGTGTCGGCCTGTTCGCCGTCGACGGTGCCGCGGACGGGGTGTCGCGCAGCGCGCTGGAGGTCTTCGACCTCACCCGGCGGCTGGCCCGGGTGCGACTGGACGGCGTGGCCGCGACCCCGCTTTCGGCCCCGGCGGATGCGGCCGTGTTCGACCGCTTCCTCGACGCCGCCCGGATCGCGGTGGCCGCGGAGCAGGCCGGCGGCGCCGATTTCGCGCTCGCGATGGCCGTCGGCTACGCCAAGGAGCGGGTGCAGTTCGGCCGGGCGATCGGCAGCTTCCAGGCGGTCAAGCACCTGTGCGCCGATGCCTTCGTCGACGTCGAGTCCGCCCGGTCGGCCGCCTACTACGGTGCGTGGGCCCTCGCGCAGGACAGCCCGGAGGTCGCCACGGTCGCGCCGTTGGCCAAGGCGTTCTGCTCGGAGGCGTTCTTCTCGACGGCCCGGACGAACATGCAGGTGCACGGGGGCATCTCGTTCACCTACGAGCACCCGGCCCACCTGTACTACCGGCGCGCCCGCTCCGGCGTGCAGCTCTGGGGCAGTCCCCGCGCGAACCGTGACCTGCTGGCCACCCGAATCGGTCTGTGATCGAAATGGTGATCGACACCGCGGGTGACGCGAACGAGGAGGAGAACCCGATGACCGCGACGACAGGGCCGGGCACGCCGCCGGAGGCGTCGAAGGAGGCGTCTGAGGAGGCGTCTGAGGAGGCGTCTGAGGAGGCGTCGGTGGAGCGGGTGCGCGCGCAGGTGGCGGCGTGGCTGGCCGAGAACTGGCAGCCCGGCGGCGGGGGCCCGCGGTGGCGGGAGCGGCTCGTCGACTCGGGGTGGGCGGCCCCGACCTGGCCGGTCGAGTGGTTCGGGCGCGGCCTGCACCGCGACCTGCGCCGGGTCGTCGCCGAGGAGTTCACCCGGGTGGGCGCGAAACCGGCCGCACTGGATGTGACGCAGTTGTTCGCCAACACGATCCTGGCGCACGGCACCGACGAACAGAAGAGGTCGTTCGTGCGACCGCTGGCCCTCGGTGAGCAGCAGGGCTGCCTGCTCTACAGCGAGCCCGGCGCCGGCTCCGACCTCGCGGCGCTGCAGACCCGGGCCGACCGCGACGGCGACACCTGGGTGGTCAACGGTCAGAAGGTGTGGACGTCGGGAGCACGCGAGGCCACCCACGGCTTCCTCGTCGCGCGCACCGACTGGGACGTGCCCAAGCACCGCGGTCTGACGTTCTTCTGGCTGCCGCTGGACCAGCCGGGAGTCGACATCCGGCCGATCCACCAGGTCACGGGCGGGTCGGAGTTCAACGAGGTGTTCCTCACCGACGCCGTCGTGGCGGACACCCACCGCCTCGGCGACGTCAACGACGGTTGGCGGGTGCTGCAGACCGCGCTCGGCTTCGAGCGGCTGATCATGGGAGCCGCCGCCGGCGGCAGCTCCCGCCAGCGCCGGCGGGCCGGCGGGGGCGAGACGACCCTGGCGGACCGGCAGTCGCCGTGGACCCGGCAGATCGGCGGCGCCGACTACGTCGAGCTGGCGAAGAAGGTCGGCAAGGCCGACGACCCCGTCACCCGCCAGGAGATCGCCCGGCTGTACACGCTGGAGAAGGTCAACGCCTGGAACGGCCTGCGGGCGCGGGCGGACGCCGGGCGCGGCGCGTCGTCACCGCTGGCGTCCATCGGCAAACTCGCCATGTCCCGCATCGTGCACACCGGCGTGGACGTGACCACGAACCTGCTCGGCGCCTCGTCGGTCCTCGACGGCGACACCGACCCAGTCGCCGCGGAGGTCAACCGCTCGTCGTTCGCCGCGTTCGTCACCTCCATCGGCGGCGGCACCGACCAGATCCAGCGGAACATCATCGGCGAACGGGTCCTGGGCCTGCCCCGGGAACCCGAGGTCGACAAGAACGTCCCGTTCCGCGAGGTCCGCAAGGCCCAGGCCACCAGGCGGTTCAGTTGACCACCGCCGAGCCCGCCGCGACCGGCGAACCGCTCGATCTGCCCCTGACCGGCGTGCGGGTCGTCGACCTGACCACCGGACCGCTGGCCGCGATCGGCCGTCACCTCGCCGAATGGGGCGCCGACGTCCTGCGCGTCGAGCCTCCCGGCGGTGCCGCCGACCGCCGCACCGGCCGCCGGGTCGCCGGGGTCTCGCTGGGCTTCGCCGCCGCGAACCTCGGCAAACGCGCCGTGACGCTCGACCTCACCCGGCCCGCCGACCGCACCAGGTTCACCGCCCTGCTGGCCGGCGCCGACATCCTGCTGGAGAGCACCCCGCCCACCGCGCCGGAGGCGGCGACGCTCGACGTCGAGGAGATCCGGCGGGAGCATCCGTCCCTGGTCGTCCTGTCCGCCACGCCGTTCGGCCGGACCGGTCCCCACGCCGGCTGGCAGGCCACCGGCCCGGTGTTCCACGCGTTGTCCGGGGAGCTGTCCCGCTCGGGTATCCCCGGCCGCGCGCCGCTGCTGCCTCCCGGCGACCTGCCCTACGACTGCGCCGCGGCGCAGGCGGTGTTCGTGGTGCTCCTCGCCTACCTCGAACGCCTGCGCACCGGTCTGGGCGACCACCTCGACTTCGCCGTCCTCGACGGCGCGGTCGCCGCACTCGACCCCGGCTACGGCATCGCCGGCAGCGCCACCGCGGGAGTACCCGCCAGCAAACTTCCCCGGGGCCGACCCGAGGCCCGCCACCAGTACCCGATCATCCCCTGCGCCGACGGCTTCGTCCGCCTGTGCATCCTCGCCCCGCGGCAGTGGCGCGCCATGTTCGCGTGGATGGGAAGCCCGGCGCAGTTCGCCGACCCCTCCTACGACAAGCTGACCACCCGCTTCGCCTCCACCACCCTCCTGCCCGCGATCGCACGGTTCTTCGCCGACAGGACACGAGCGGAACTCGAACAGGCCGGGCAGCGTCACGGCGTCCCCACCGCCGCCGTCCTCGACCTCGACGAAGCACTGGAATCCGAGCAGATCCGCGCCCGAGGCGCCTTCACCCCCGTCGAACTCGCCCCGGGGATAGCGGCCCCCTTCCCGAACGGCGTGCTCGAACTGGACGGACACCGCGCCGGAATCCGAGGCCCGGCGCCCGCCCTCCCCCCGGACTCCGCAGCGCCGCCGAGCTGGGCCACCCGACCGGCCCCGGCCCAGGCACCGACCCAGGCACCGACCCAGGACCAGGCCCCGCCCCAGGCACAGGCACAGGCCCCGACATCGGGCCCGACCCCGGGTTCGGGGGACGCCGCCGCCGATCCGGGCGGCCGGCCGCTCGCCGGGCTGCGCGTCCTCGACCTCGGTGTCATCGTCGTCGGCGCCGAACAGGGACGCCTGCTCGCCGACCAGGGCGCCGACGTCATCAAGGTCGAGAACGACGCCTTCCCCGACGGCAGCCGCCAGGCCCGCGACGGCAACGCCATCACGGTGACCTTCGCCGCCGGCCACCGCAACAAGCGCAGCCTCGGCCTCGACCTGCGTTCTCCACAGGGCAAGGACCTGTTCCTACGGCTGGTCGCCGACACCGACGTCGTGCTCACCAACTACCGTCCCGGCACCCTGGAATCCCTCGGACTCGGCTACGACGTTCTCCGGAACACCAACCCGGCCGTCATCGTCGTGGACAGCTCCGCGTTCGGTGCCACCGGCCCCTGGAGCCGCCGGCTCGGCTACGGACCGCTGGTCCGCGCCTGCGCGGGCCTGACCGCGCAGTGGCGCTACCCCGGCGAAGCGGACGGGTTCTCCGACGCGCTGACCGTCTACCCGGACCACGTCGCCGCCCGCATCGGCATCGCCGGCGTCCTCGCGCTGCTGATCCGCCGCAGCCGCACCGGCACCGGCGGCACCGTCAGCGTCAGCCAGACCGAGGTCATGCTCGGCCACGCGGCCGCGACAGCCGCCGACAAGGCCCTCGTCCGCGCCGGCGCCGCGGTCGACGGGCCCACCGGACCCGACGCGCCCTGGGGCGTGTTTCCCACCGCCGGTGACGACGACTGGTGCGTCGTCACCGTCCGCGGGGACGACGACTGGCAGGCGCTGTGCCGCGTCCTCGACCGCCCCGACCTCGCCACCGAACCTGCCCTCGCCACCGAACCTGCCCTCACCAGCGCGAACGGACGCGCCGCGGCCCGCGATCGGATCGACGCCGCCCTCACCGGCTGGCTCGCCCAGCACGGCGCCGTCGAGGCCATGACCCTGCTGCAGGCGGCCGGCGTACCCGCCGCAGCGATGCTGCGGGTCTCCGAGCTGCCCGCGTTCCCCTATTACACCGAGCGCGGCCTGTTCCGGCTGTCCGGACACCCACACATCAGGCAGAGCTTCTACCTGGAGAACGCACCCGTCCGGTCCGAACGGCTACCCGACCCGCCCGACAACCCCGCTCCCCTGCTCGGTGAACACACCGAACAAATCCTCCGGGCGGAACTCGGCCTCACCGCCGCCGAGGTAGCCGCGCTGCTGTCCGACAACGGCCGGATCGCCGGCGCTTCCCGCTGATCCCGGCGTCTACGACCGGTTGCGGGTGCCCTGATCGATCGGCAGCGTGATGCCGGTGACGTAGCGTCCCTCGTCGCTGACCAGCCAGAGCAGGGCGTTGGTCACGTCGATCGGCTCGATCCAGGGCCGGCCCAGCGGGGAGACCTTCTTCAGCGCCACCATGGTGTCCGCCAGGTTCGGGTTGTCGAGGTCGGGCCGGAAGACGCCGTACTGGGCGCGGTTCTGGGTGACCATCGGGGTGCCGACGGTCCCGGGACACAGGGCGTTGACCCGGATGTCATGGCGGGCCAGCTCGTTGGCCAGCGTCAGCGCGAGGCCGACGACACCGTGCTTGCTCGCGTTGTAGGCGCCGAGATGCGGGATCCCGGCGAGGCCCGCCCCCGAGCTGGTGAGCACGATCGCTCCCCCACGGCCACCGGCGATCATCGGGGGCACGACCGCGCGGATCGTGGTGAACACGCCGGTCAGGTTGACGGAGATCTGCTCGTCCCACTCGGCCGGCGTGATCTCCCAGAGCTTCGCGAGCCGAGGGGAGATGCCGGCGTTGGCGGAGACGATGTCCAACCTGCCGAGTTCGCCGACCCCGCGGTCCACGAGCGCCTGGAGCGCGTCGGCGTCGCGGACGTCGGCCTGGCCCCACACGACGCGGCGGTCCAGGGCCTCGACCGCCGCCACCGTCTCGGCGAGGTCGGCGTCGGTCCCGAGCCCGTACTCGAGCGTCGGCAGGTCCTTGAGCACGTCCACGAGGATCAGGTCCGCACCCTCCTCGGCCAGCCGCACCGCATGTGACCTTCCCTGCCCGCGGGCCGCACCTGTGACCAGCGCGACCTTGCCCTCAAGACGACTCATCAGCGGCCTCCTCCTCGGCGGTGCCCGGCCTCGCGGTCAGCTCGGGACGCTACCCACCCGCGCTGGCTTGGTCAACAGACGACAAGATCTGTTGATTGAAGTCCAAGAAAGTCCTTCTCTCGCGACAGATCACACTTGTTTTCCAGCCACAAAGACGACAAACTTCGAGAACTGTCGTGTGTAGATCCCGAGTGGACTGGTGCCGCCCGGACGGAGGCAGGTGATCGGCGTGAGCGGCGCGTCGCACCGGGTGCCGAGCCCGTGGTTCGATGTCGACTCGCCGTTCGGCGGCCACAAGCAGAGCGGACTCGGCCGTGAGGTCGGACGCGAGGGCCTGGAGGACCTCATGGAGATCAAGACAGTGAGCTTCCCCGTCTAGATGGCCCGAACCCGGCCGGCGCGGTGGGGCGACCACGCCCCGACCACCGAGGACGAGGCCCGCGAACGCATCCTGCTCGCGGCGATGCGCTGCTACCTGCGGCACGGGGTCGCCCGGACGACCGTGGAGGACATCGCCCGCGAGGCGCTGATCCACCGAACCACCGTGTACGCCTACTTCAGAAGCCGCGACGAGGTGCTCGCCGGGGTGGTGCTCCTCGAGGCCCGCGGGCTCATGGCCGCCTCCGACCGGATCATGAGCGGTGACGGCCGGTTCGAGGACAGGTTGGTCGACGCGTTCCTCGCCGCCCGGCGGGCGGTCGCGCAGTCGCCGTTCCTGTCCCTGCTGTTCGACCGCGACAACGCCGCCCAGACGGTCGGTGCCGCCTACGCCTCGGGCGTGATCCAGCAGCGGACCCTGCCCACGCTCACCGGCTACATCGCCACCGCTCAGGAGAACGGCGAGCTACGCGACGATGTCGGCGCCCCCGCGATGGCCCGCTGGCTGCTGCGCGTCCAGAACATGCTCATGACCGATCCACCCGAGGACAGCGACGCCGTCGAGGCGACCCTGCGGATGTTCGTCGTCGCCTCCATCGCGCCCCGGCCGCCGCACAGATCGGCGACCTGACAGAACGGCGACACGACAGAACGGCGAATCGACAGAACGGCGACCTGGCAGAACGGTGCCGAGCAGAGGACCGAGCGGACCGGCGGCCGCGGCTATTCACGCGCTTGCTGTGCGCGGCGGAGACCACCCTGGGCGGCAGCCAGATCCAGGGCGGTGATCATCCGCTTTTCCGGGGTCGGGTGACGCAGCGGCGCGCCGAGACGGTGCAGATGCCGCAGCGCCTCGCCGTAGGAGGCCAGCGCGCCGGTCTCCCGGTAGCCGACGCCGTGCGCCTGGCAGAACGCGCGGATCAGCGGCTGGGCCCGGCGCAGGCTCGGTCGCGGCATGCTCGGGAACAGGTGGTGTTCGATCTGGTAGTTCAACCCCCCGAACACGACGTCGGTGGCCCGACCGCCCCGGATGTTGCGCGCGGTCACCACCTGCCGGCGCAGGAAGTCGGGCTCGTCGCCGGGGAGAATCGTCATTCCCTTGTGGTTCGGAGCGAACGCGCATCCCATGTACAGGCCGAACAGCGCCTGATGGACCAGCACGAAGACCACCGCCTTGACCGGCGGGAGAACCAGGGCGACGGCGGTCAGGTAGCCGGCGAGGTGAACCACCAGCAAGACCACTTCGGCGGCCGCGGTCCGGTCCCGCCGCCCGGTCCGGTCCCGCCGCCCGGTCCGGTCCCGCCGCCCGGCCAGCTCCCGCACGCTGGCAACGTGCAGGTTCAGCCCCTCCAGCAGGAGGATCGGGAAGAACAGGTACGCCTGGTGGCTCGTCAGCCAGCGCGCCCACCCGCGGCGCCGCCCGGCCTCGGCGGCGGTGAACACGAACGCGCCGGGAGCGATGTCCGGGTCGCGGCCCACCTGGTTGGGATGGCGATGGTGACGGTTGTGCTTGGCCACCCACCAGCCGTAACTCAGCCCCACCAGCACATTTCCCGATAGCAGGCCCACGAGATCGTTGCCACGGCGGCCGCTGCAGATCTGGCGGTGGCCCGCGTCGTGCCCGATGAACGCCACCTGGGTGAACATCACCGCGAGAAACGCCGCCGTGGCCACCTGCCACCACGAGTCTCCCAGCACGACGAACGCCCACCAGCCGCCGGCCAGCAGGCTCAGGTTCACCGCGATCCGCCCGGAATACCAGCCGGCCCGACGATCCAGCAACGCCGCGCCCGTGACCCGGCGCCGCAGTTCGGCGTACTCGCTGCCACGGACCGCCGCAGCCGGTCCCATCACCGGCGTCGGGGTGAGTTCTGCTGCACTGAATCCGGCCACGGCGTCCACGCCCATGGTCATCCCTCTCAGCCGAGAATGCATCAGCGAGAGGGAACCCGGAACAGGCGTACGGACCAGACCAGGACGAGAACACTGCCACGCTGAAGTGACAACGATCAGACTACCCCAGCCCTCGGGTTCTCAACTCGGCTTGCTGCGCCGCGGTCGAGATGCCCTGGTGGCGGCGTGATCGAGCAGGCGCTGCGCGGGAATCTCCCGGGCGACGACCGCGCGAGCGACATCGGTGAGTCGCAGATTGTGGTCGCGGGCATAGGTCCGCAGCCGACCGAACGCCTCGTCCATCTCGAGGTCCCCGCGCTGCGCCAGAAAGCCCTTGGCCTGTTCCAGGACGACCCTGCTGCTCAGCGCACCCTTCAACTGCTCGTTGATCACCATCTGATCCGTGGCCGCCTTGTCCTGCACGATCGCCACACTCGCCACGTGCGCGAGTGCCTGGCCGAGGCTCAGATCGTCCTCGTTGAGCGTCCCGACCTGCGTGCCGAACAGCCCGAGGGCGCCCAGGACCGTGTCCCGCAACCGCATCGGCAGGGCATGGACCGAGACGAAGCCGGCCTGCGTGGCGGCGGCGACGAACCGCGGCCAGCGCGCCGTGGCCGTGCGCAGGTCGGCGACGCTGACGGGCGCGCCCCCGCGGTAGCAGTCCAGGCACGGGCCCTGGTCACGCTGGAGCTGGAGCAGTTCCAGGTTGCGGGTGCGTTCGGAGGACGCCGCCACCATGTGCAGGGTGCCGTGCTGATCGGCCAGGAGCAGGCCCGCGGACTCGACGTCGAGCAGCCGCGCACAGTCCGCGGTCAGCCCGTCCAGGAGGTCCACCACGTCGAAGCGGTCCACCAGACTGTTCGCCAGCGACACGAAGGCCCGGGTGACCTGACGCTCCCGCTCGGCGCTCACGAGATCATCCCCGGGTCGTCGTCCGGGAAGGCCCAGGCACTGTCATCGTCGAGAGCCACCTGACGCTGCACCACCCGCCAGGCCGCCTCGCTCGCGGTCAGGTCGTGCGCGAACGCGTAGGCTCGCAGTCGTACCAGCGCCTCGGCCGGATCGACGTCACACTGAGCCATGATCATCCCAGTGGCCTGGTAGACCTCGACCCGCTCGAGGGAGGCAAACTCGCGTGTCCCCTCGCCGCTGTCACCGGCAGCCTCCCCCTCGAGATCCCCGCCCGCCAGATCCAGCAGCGGCAACGTGGCCAGCCTTGCGGCGAACAGACCACCCGCCAGGTTCTCTCCGCCGAGCGGGCCGGGAGTGTGGCGAAACAGGTCCAGGGCGCCGATGGGCGCTCCGGCGAGCACCACGGGCAGGGCGAACACCGCTCGTACTCCGACGGCCATCACCGCGCCGGCGAACACCGGCCACGGGGTCTCGGTCGTCAGCGTGAGGTCCGGGACCAGCGCCGGGCGGCCGTCGCGCACCGCGTCGAGACACGGGCCTTCCCCGAAGGTGAACTGGAGCTCGTCCAGTCGCCGACTCAGCGCGCCACTGGAACCGAACGTCCCCGTTGAGACGCCGTCACGCACCACCGAGACCGCTGCCCCGTCGACCCCGAGAAGCCGCACGCACGCCCGACACAGACCATCGGCCGCCGCCAGGCCGCTCTCGGCCGCCACCGCCGCACCGAGACCGGACCGGACACGCTCACTCGAGGCGATAGCCCCTCCCCAACGTCGGGCCGCACTGCCCACATCCATGCACCGGCGAAGGTCCGCCAACCACCCGCTGGACATTTACAGCGTACGGGGATCCACGGGCGACGGACGCACCGGTAACCGTCCGGTTCACCGCCGCGGCGGTGAACCGGACGGTCGGATCGTGGATCCACTACCTCGGCTCCCCGGGGCCGATGGTCGGCCTTGCGGTGAGACGTCCGACATGCCACAATCGCGGTGGCTTCAGAGAGCCGACGTCGCTCCAGACTCCCGGTGACGCGTTGATCTTCAGCGTGCAAGGGAGTCCACGGGCATGAGGGTCTCAGCGGATTCCCCTGAGACGACGGTGGTCAGCGGAATCCTTTTTCGGATCCCTGTGCACTGCATCTGGCGTAGACCCATCCCCTCCAGCCGCGTCGGTTTCGATCGGCACTGCGGCCCCGTCGCGCCGGCTTTCGCGGCTCCAGCCGGCCGCGGATGACATCCGGCGATTCCTCGTTACCGAGGAACACCCGGTGAAGAGGGAATCAGTCGAGGCCGACGCCGAGCCCCCTCCAATCGGATCCCGGCGGCATACCTGGGTTGCCGAGAGGCTGGCGGTGACGGTCCATCGCGGATCCGCCGAAACCAGCGTCGAGGTGAGTGGAGAGGTCGACCTGGCCAGCGTCGGGGCGTTTCGCTCGGCGCTGCTCGCGGCCGTTCGCACCGAGGCACCCACCGTCGTGGTCGACCTCGCCGAGGTCGATTTCCTCGACGCCCTGGGGCTGGGAGCCCTGGTCTCCGCCCGCAAGCGCGCAATCATGTCGGGGCAGCGCCTGGTCGTGATCGGGGCCCGCCCCCTGGCCTACCGACTGTTCGTTCTCACCGACCTCGCGGGACCCTTCGACGTCCGTCGCCGCGAAGCCCCTCCTACCGAATCCCCGCGTCTACGGCCCCGACCGCGACTGGCACCGTAACCGCGACTGGCACCGCAACCACAACTGGCACCGCAACCGCGACTGGCACCGCAACCGCGGCTCACGCGGATCCGGACCCGGACGCATCGAGTCAGGTCGGGCAGCGGGCGTCGTCGGAGTAGATGATGAACGCGTCTGGCGGGATGGTCACCCGCACCGCGGTGCCCGGTGCCAGGCCCGGCAGGCGGCCGGTCGGCAGATCCGCCATCAGCTCCGGCTCGCCGGCCAGGTGGACGCGGACGAATCCGGGGTGCGCGACGACGCGCCGGACGTGATCGGCGCGCTCGGCCTGGCCGGTGAGCCCTGTCGGGCCGCCGGTGACCTGCGCCGGGCCGCCGACGCCCGCCGCGCCGGTGATGCTCAGGTGCACCGCCGACGGGGCGATCGTGGCGAGGACCGGCCCGTCGGCGCACCCCGGGGCCGGCGCGAGCAGCGCGCCGAAGCGGGCGACGCCGCCGCTGACCTGCCCGGTCAGCAGGTTCGCGCCCACGAGCTTCGCCACGAAACGCGACCGCGGACGGGCGACCACGTCCGCGGTCGCGCCCTCGTCGACGACCCGGCCGCCGTCGAGGACGACGAGCCGGTCGGCCAGGGCGAGGGCATCGTTCGGGTCGTGGGTGACCAGCACGGTGCTGCCGGCGTAGGAACTCAGGTGGTCGGCGAGATCGTCGCGCAGGTCCAGGCGTGACTCGGCGTCCAGCGCCGCGAAGGGCTCGTCGAGCAGCAGCAGCTCCGGCCGGACAGCGAGCGCACGAGCCAGCGCCACCCGCTGCGCCTGGCCGCCCGACAGGGTCTCCGGCCGGGCGCCGGCGTGTTCGCGCAGGCCCACCCGGTCCAGCCAGCCCGCGGCGGCGACCCCGGCCGCCCGCCGGCGCACTCCCCGCGCCCGCAGGCCGAAGGCGACGTTGTCCAGGACCGACAGCCGCGGGAAGAGCCGATAATCCTGGAACATCACGCCCACGGACCGTTTCGCCGGCGGGAGGAAGGCGCCCGTGGCCGGGTCGTCGAGGACGCTGCCGTGCAGGACGATCCGGCCGGCGCGCAGGCGGGTCAGCCCGGCCAGGCAGCGCAGGGCCGTGGACTTGCCCGCCCCGTTCGGGCCGACGATGGCGAGCACCGTGCCCGGTGCGGCGGCGAGCTGGGCGTCGAGGGTGAACGCCCCTCGGCTGACGCCCAGCCGGGCCTGCAGCCCGGCGGCTGGCCCCACGGCTGGTCCGGCGGCTGGTCCGGCGGCTGGCTCGGCGGCAGACTCTGCGGCTGGCTCGGCGGTCACGGGTTGCCGACCATCCGACGGCCCCGCAACGCCAGCAGGGCGCCGAGTGACAGCACGAACAGCACCAGGCTGAGCACCACCGCGTCCTGCGGCCTGGTCTGCAGGGCGATGAACACGGCCAGCGGCGTCGTCTGCGTCGTGCCCGACAGGTTCCCGGCGAAGGTGAGCGTAGCGCCGAGCTCGCCGAGTGCCCGGGCCCAGCACAGCGTGGCCCCCGCGCCGAGCGAGGGGGCCAGCATGGGCAGGGTGATGCGGCGCAGCACCATGAGCCGCCCGGCGCCGAGCGTCTCCGCCGCCTCCTCGTAGCGGACGCCGGTCTGGACGATGCCGGCCTCCACCGCCAGGACGAGGAACGGCATCGAGACGAACGCCGAGGCCACCATGACCCCGAGCGTGGTGTAGGGCAGCGAGATCCCGAACTCGCGGTACCCCCAGCGGCCGACCAGGCCGCCGCGGCCGAACGCGTACAGCAGGGCCACCCCGCCGACCACCGGCGGAAGGATCATCGGCAGGGTCACGAGGCCCCGCACCAGGCCGCGGCCGGGGAAACGGCCGCGGGCGAGCAGCCAGGCGAGCGGCACACCGAGCACGATCGCGATCAGAGTCGACCCGATCGGGCAGATCAGGGACAGGTACAGGGCGCTGCGCACGTCGGGGGCGCGCAACTGGACCGGGACCGCGGTCCAGGGCACGTTCACCAGCAGTCCGACCAGTGGCAGCACGAGGAACATCACACCGAGCAGCGCCGGCGGGACCGTCCACAGCGGCAGGCCGTGCCCGCCACGGTGGCCGCCGCGCTCTCGACGGCGCCACGGCAAGCGACGCGGATCCGGCGTCGTCGCATCAGGCGTCATCAGGTTCGGCGTCATCGCCTTCGGCTACAGAGGGTTCGGCTACAGAGGGTTCGGCGTCATCGCCTTCGGCTACAGAGGGTTCGGCTACAGAGGGTTCGGCGTCATCGGGTTCGGCGTCATCGGGTTCGGCGTCATCGCGTGCCGGCCGGCGACGCGGGGATACGGGTGCGGTGTCTCAGAGGGCTAAGGGGGCTCAGGGGGCCAGGAATCCGAACTGCCGAAACTGCTGCTGCGCCGTCGGTGACGACAGGAACGAGACGAACATTCCGGCGGCCGCCGCATGCTTGGCGTTCTTCAGCACGGCCGCGCGGTACTCCGCCGGCACCTGATCGGCGTCCGGGATGTCGATGCCGGTGACCTTGGATCCACCGGCCTTGACGTCGGTGACGAACGCGATGCCCGCGTCGGCGTTCCCGGTGGCCACCTTCTGCGCGACGTCCGGACTGCCAAGTTCTTTCGACGCCGGCTTCACCGTCACCCCGGCCTTCGCCAGGGCGCGGTCGGCGTACACGCCGGCCGGCGTCGACTCGTCCGGCAGCACCACGGTCAGACCGGGCTTGGCGAGGTCGGCCAGGGTGTGGACCCCCTTCCGGTTCCCCGCCGGAACAATGATCTCCAACCGGTTACGCCCGAACACGGTGGAGTCACCGGCGAGCAGGCCGTCCTTCTTGGCCTCCGCCATCGACTCGGCGCCCACGGTGAGCAGCACGTCGCCCGGCGAGCCCTGCTTCACCTGGATGACCTGGGCCGGTGAGTGGCCAAAACTCGGCGACACCGAGGCGGCGGGATGCGCGTGAACGAACTCCTTGTCCACCATCGGCAACACCGTGGCGAGCGTACCCGGCGCGAGCACGAGCACGGATCCGGGCGCGGTGCTGGCGGCCGCCATGCCGCCCATGCCGCCCATGCCGCTCATGCCGTGGCCGCCCATGCCGGCTATGCCCGAGGAGGCGGCCATTCCCGGGGGCGCAGCCATACCTGAGGTTGGGGTCCTGCTCGCTGATACCGAGGGGGTCGCGGCCGGCGCACTTACGCCGGAGCTTCCACTCGAACCACATGCGGTCAGGACCAAGACGAATGTTGTAGCCGCGGCGAACAGCGGCGCTGACCTGCGTAGAACCACCTGACTTGTCACGCTCATGAAATACTGCTGTCCGATGCGGGTCGCAACCCGTTCATTACTAATGGAGCGGAGCTCTCACCCAGGGGCCCACAGGCGGGCCGTTACCCCGTGACCGACCAGGTCCGCGGCACGCGCGGACGGGCGACGGACACCACGCAACGGACGGCGGGCGACGGGCCGGCCTGGGCGGCCGCGGCGGGTGCGTGGGAGAGCGCCTCCATGGTTCTTCTATAGGGTTCCGTGTCCGATTTGTCCCTACACAAGAGCCAGATGGCGTCGTTCCCATGCACACCACCTCTTCGCGGGCACCGCGGGATCTTCGCGTCCAGCCCCGGCTTCGGTGATCACGCGGTTCCGCGGAACCGCGGAACCGCGCCCAGCGTCTCCCTGCGTTCAGGACGATCTTGCTGCGAAGCCGGATCCCACGAGCAGATCGCTCTGCGATACGCGCGCCGGAGCGCCGACCGCCGAAACGGCGCAACTGTGATGACGCAAAGCTGACACCGTGGCCACGGAACGCCGTGATTCACCTAAGATCACCAAATATGACCGCGGTGGGCACGCCGTCGCCTCCCTCCACCCCGCCTCCCTCCACCCCGCCGGCCACGACCGCGCCGTCTCCGACCGCAGCTCGCGGCGCGACGGGCACGGCCGCCGGGGGCGCAGCCGGCACCTTGGGCACGGCCGGCGGACCGAGAACGGGGGGCACCTTGGGGGCGGCCAGCGGATCGGGCACGGCTGGCGGACCGAGAACGAGCGGCACTTTGGGGGCGGCCAGCGGATCGGGATCGGCCGGCGGACCGGGGACGGGCGGCGGCAGGGGCGGCTCGCCCGGGCGCCGCGGGCTGCGGCGCCGCACGGCCACCCCGCCCGGCCGGCTGCGGCTGTTGTCGATCATCGTGACGGTCGGCCTGCTCGTCCTGTGGGTCGCGGCCTTCACCACCGTGCGGGCCCGCCAGCAGGCGCTGCACTCGCTGCGGACTGACAGCGGTCCGTCGCTCATCGCGGCGCAGAGCCTGCACGCCGACCTCTCGGCGGCCGACGCCGCGGCGGCGCGGGCCTTCCTCGCCGGCGGCGTCGAGCCCCCCGACCAGCGCGCGGCCTACCAGCGGGCCATCGCCGACGCGAGCGAGCGGATCGTCGACCTCGCCCGCGCGGGCGGGCCGCGGGAGCCACTGACCGTGCTCACCGAGCGGCTGCCCGTCTACACCGGCGAGGTGGAACGGGCCCGGGCGAACAACCGGCTCGGCCTCGTCGTCGGCGGCGCCTACCAGCGGGCGGCGTCCAGCCTGATGCAGGGCACGATCCTGCCGGCCGCCGACCGCCTCGCCGCCGCGGCCGCCGACCGCATCGACCGCGACTACCAGCAGGCCAGCCGCGCCTACCACCCGGTGGTGGTCGCCGTCGCCGGGCTGGCGACGCTCGCCGTGCTGATCGCCCTGCAGATCCGACTGTTCCGGCGGACCAACCGCATCCTCAACCCGGCGCTGGTGGCGGCGACGCTGCTCGCCACGATCGCCCTCGGGTGGACGATCGCCGCGTTCGGGGTGCAGCGCGCCCGCCTGCTCGACAGCCGCGACGACGGCTACGTGCCGATGACGATGACCGCGCAGGCCCGGGTACTCGCGCTGCGCGCCTGGGGCGACGAAAGCCTGTCGCTGATCTCCCGGGGCAACGGCGCGGACCTCGACGCCGACGCCGACGCCGTCAGCGCCCGGCTGGGCTACGACCCCCAGGCCCGGCCGACCCGCACCGGGCTGCTCGCGACGACCGCGGCGCTGCCCGGCCCGGACCGGCCCGCCCGCGACGCGCTCGCGCCCGCCTGGCAGGCCTACCAGGCCAGCGCGGCGCGGGTCCGCGCGCTCGTCGCCGAGGTCGGCGGGTTCCAGCAGGCCGTCGCCCTGGCTCAGGGCGGCGGCACCGACGCCTTCCGACGATTCGACACCGCGTCGACGGTGGTGTTCGACGCCAGCCGCGGTCGGTTCGAGCAGCGGCTCGCCGCCGCCGACGACGCCCTGGACACGCTGCCGCTGGCCGTCACCGCGGCCCTCCTGTTCGCCGCCGCCCTCGCCCTCGTCGGTATCCAGCTCCGCATCAACGACTATCGGTAGCCGCCGTCATGCCGAAAACCCCGATCACCCCGATCACCACGACCTCCATGACCCCTATGACCCCTATTACCCCCATGATGCTGCCGCGGGTCATCGCGGTGGCCGTCGCGGTGCTGCTGGCCCTCGCCGGCGCCGGCTGCGCGACCGTCGACGCGGGGCTTCCCGCGCAGGCACGGCCGCTGGTCACGACGGCCGCCGCGTCCCCGCCGGCACCGGGCGCCCCGGCACCGGGCGCCCCGGCACCGGCGGGCGGCGCTGCAGGCTGCGGCGATCCGCAGGCCAGTCTGCGGCCACCGCCCGTGCCCCCGGCGCCCGGCGCGATGCCGGCCGGCACGTTCCTCGCGACGATCCAGCACCGCGGCTACCTGCGGGCCGCGGTGCTCGCCGACGTCCCCCCGTTCGGTTCGATCAACGCGTTCACCGGGCAGTTCGAGGGCTTCGACGTGGATCTGGCGAACCGCATCGGCCGGGCGATCTTCGGCGCGGACGGGCACGTGCGGTTCCGCGCGACGACCTACGCCGAGCGCATCCCGGTGCTGCAACGTGGAGACGTCGACATCGTCGTCGCGACCATGACGACGAACTGCGAGCGACGCCGCCAGATCGACTTCTCCACCGTCTACTGGTACGAGACGCAGCGGGTGCTGGTCCCCCTCGACTCGCCCGCCCGCGGCCTCGACGACCTCGGGGGGCAGCCGGTGTGCACCGCGGCGGGGACCACCACGGTGGACACCCTGCGCCGGGCGCCGTCGCACCCGTTGGTGCGGACCGTTCCGAACATCGCCGACTGCCTCGTGCTGCTCCAGTCCGGCCAGGTCGCGGGGATCACGACGACGAGCGCGGTCCTCGCCGGCATGGCGGCGCAGGATCCCCGGGTCCACCTCGTCGGCCCGGGACTGTCCAACGAGCCGGACGCGATCGGCGTCGCCCGCGGCCATCCGGAGCTGACCCGCTTCGTCAACGGCGTGCTCGCCGACGTGCTGCGCGACGGCACCTGGGCCGCGCTGGTCCAACACTGGCTGCCGGCCCTGCGCCCGCCCCCGGCGGTGCCGGTCCCCCGCTACACCGACGGCGGGTGACGCGGCGGCTCGGCTCGGTGTTCCAGGCGGCGCGAGGCAGGGCCGGCCGTGCTGGTCCAGCGACGGCTGCCGGGGCTGCGCCCNCCCCCGACGGTGCCGGTCCCGCCGCGACGCCGAAGGCGGGTCGCCCTCACTACTTCTTCCCAGGCCGGCCGGATTCGCCCTGCTCCCGGGTCCGGACCGCCTAGCATGCCGGCACCGTGAGCCGGGCGAGGTGACGATAAGGCGACATCGCCCCACGGAAGGTGCTCGGCCGATTTACGATCAGCCATCCCGCGGAGTCGGACCGCCCCAGGCGCCCTGACCGCCGCGGCTCAGGGCGGTGCAGGCGCGGGCGTCCCGGCGAGGCCGGGACGGTCGCGAAACGGACGATCGGGGCGGTGGTACTCAGGGCATGGCGGGCATGCTTGATGCCGCGGGGGCGAGTCGCGCGCCACGGGCGGCCGGATCCGCGCGCCTCACCGGCGCCCGCACACCACGTTCCGCCCGGCACGCCCGACCCGCCCGGCCCTGGCCGCGGCGGGCAGCGGGATCGCTCGCGTCGACGCGGGGGGCGTGACCGGCGATGCGCACCCGTTCGGACGTCGACGCGGCCCTGACCAGGCTGCGCTCCGGCAGCGCGCAGCTCGCCGCGGAGCTGCTGGACCTCGACGCCGTCATCGACCGGCACCTCGGCGATCCGCCGCGGCTGCGCGGACGCACCGCCGAGATCGCCGCCGACGCCCGCCGCCGCCTGGTGGGCCTCTGGGAGACCCACGCCGCACTCAACGACCTGCTCACCGCCGCCGCAGCCGAACGGGGAGAGGGCCCACGGCTCGGCGCCCGGCGCACCGCCCGGCTCGCCGCGCTGCTGGACGCCGAGCCCGACGGTGACCGCCCGACCGGCGCCGTGGACGCGGCCGCGGGGCACGACAGTCCCGCCCAGATTCCCGCCCAGCGCCGTCTCGACGAGGCGCTCGCCAACGTCCGCGCCCTACGCGCCGCCGCCGACGAGATCATCGCGGCACGGGCCACGCACCGCGAGGCGCTGGCACCGCTCGGCCGGCAACTCGGCGAGGCTCAGGCAACGGCGCACCGCCTCGGGCTCACCCTGGCCGGCGCCGGCCCGAGGAGCGCCGGCCCGGGCGGCGCCGAGGCCGACGGCGGGTCCGTGGACGACGACGTGTCCGTAGCTGACGGCGGGTCCGTGGACGGCGGGTCCGTGGACGGCGGGTCCATGGACGGCGGCGGGTCCGTGGCCGCAAGCGGGTCCGAGGCCGCAAGCGGGTCCGAGGCCGACGACTGGGTCGTGGACGACGAGGTTCCGGCGCTCGCGACGGCCCGCGCGGCGCTGGCGCTCGCCCAGGTCGCGGTGGCCGCCGACCCGCTCGACGTGCCGGCGGAGCTGCTGGCCGCGGTCGGCGACGCGCTCGCCCCGGCCCTCGACGCCGTCGCCGCGCTCGCGCGGGCACACGACCATCTCGCCGCGGACCTTGCCGCGGCCGACGCGCTGCTGGCGCAGGTCGTCGCGGCCGCGCAGGTCGGCGAGCGCCGTGCCCGGGAGGTCGTCGAGCGGGTCAGCGGCCACGCCGACGGCCTGCTGCGGCTGTCCGACGGGTGGTTCGACGCGCCGCGGCGCGGCCTGCGGCCGTGGCTGGACCGGCTGACCGCTGCCGGCGAGGCCGGCGACTGGCGGCTGGTCGCCTACGGCCTGCCGGCCTGGCGGCGCACCGCCCAGGCGACGCTGGCGACGGCGACGGCGATCGCCGAGGCGAACGCGGCGCCGGTGCGCCGCCGCGACGAGCTGCGCGGGCTGCTGCGCGCGCTGCGAGCCAAGGCCGGGCGCACCGGACTGGGTGAATCCGCCGCGGTGGAGGCCCGCTACGCCCCCGCGCTGGCCGCGCTGGGATCGGCCCCGATCGACCTGGACCGGGCCGAGAAGCTCGTCCGCGCCTACGCGGACGCCCTGCTGGCAGCCGCGCCCGCCCGATACCCCGCCCGATCCGAGGAGCATGCATGACCGAGGCGATCCGGTGTCCCGAGCCGGACTGTGAGGGCGTCATCGAGGACGGTTACTGCACGATCACCGGCCTCGCCTACCGGCCGCCCGGCCTCGCGGTTGCCGACGGCCGTCCCGCCGCGGCGACGACGGCCGGCGGCGTGACCGGTGCGACCCACCCGTCCGGCCACCCGTCCGGCGGAACCGGCGGAACCGGCAGCACCGGCGCGTCCGGCGGAACCCACGCGTCCGGCACATCCGGCGGGACCGGCGACTCGGCGTCGACGGGGGCCTCCGCCTCGCGGCGGTCCCGGCGCGGGTCGGGGAGCCACAGCGCGCCCGACCGGCTGGGCGCCGGGCTGGTGCGCGTGCCCGAGATCGAGCTGCCCGATCCGACGTCGCTGCTGCTCGCCGACCCCCAGCTGCCGCAGCGGCTACGGCTGTGCGCCCGCTGCGGTGAGCCGGTCGGCCGCTCGCGCGGGGGGCAGCCGCCGTTGGCGGAGGGATTCTGCGCGGGCTGCGGGCAGCCGTACTCGTTCCGCCCGGCGCTGCGGCCCGGCGACCGCGTCGGCCAGTACGAGATTGCCGGCGCCCTCGCCCACGGCGGGCAGGGCTGGGTCTACCTGGCCCGCGACCACGGCGTCGGCGGGGNCTTCTGGGNGGNGTTCAAGGGGCTGCTCGACTCCGGCGACCGGCACGCCCAGGCCGCGGCGATAGCCGAACGCCGGTTCCTGGCCGCGGTCGACCATCCGGCGATCGTGAAGATCTACACGTTCGTCGAGCATGCCGGGACCGGCTACATCGTGATGGAGTACGTCGGCGGGACGTCGCTGCGCGAGGTGCTGCGCCGACGGCGGGCCGCCGCCGGCCGGCCCGACCCGCTGCCGGTGGCCGAGGCCGTCGCCTACCTGCTCGCGGTGCTGCCCGCGTTCGCCTACCTGCACCGCAACGGTCTGGTGTTCTGCGACTTCAAGCCGGACAACATGATGGTCGGCCGGGACGCGGTGCGGCTGATCGACCTCGGCGCGGTGCGGCGGATCGACGACCACGACGGCGCCGTCTACGGCACGCTCGGCTACCAGGCGCCGGAGGTACCCACCGAGGGCCCGTCGGTGGCCTCGGACCTGTACACGGTGGGCCGGACGCTGGCCACCCTCGTCCTCGACTTCCGCGGCAACACCTCGACCTACCGGCACACCCTGCCGCCGGCGTCCGGCCATCCGGTGCTCGCCCGGCACGAGTCGCTGTACCGCCTGCTGGTCAAGGCCACGGCGCTCGACCCGGACCAGCGTTTCGCCAGCGCCGAGGAGATGCACGGCGAACTGCTCGGCGTCCTGCGGGAGATCGTCGCCGCGCAGCGGGGCACCCCGATACCGGCCCGCAGCGCACGGTTCACCGGTGACGCCCACCCCACCGGGGAGCCGGCCGACCCGGTGCCCTCGGCGCTGCTGCCGACTCTGCTCCCGGCGTTGCTGCCCGATCCGGACGATCCCGCGGCCGCGGCGCTCGCCGCGCTGCCCGACGTCGCCCCCGGCCAGCTCGCCGAGCTGCTCGGTGCGATGGGTGCGGGCAGCGTCGGCGCCCGGCTGCGCCTGGCCGACCTGCGGACCCGGCTCGGCGAGCACGACGCGGCGCGGGCGCTGCTCGACGCGGTGGCCGCCGAGGACCCCTTCGCCTGGCGGGCGCACTGGCAACGCGGCCTGCTGCTGCTCGCCGAGGGTGACGCGGCGGGGGCGGTCGCGGCGTTCGAGCGGGTGTACGGCGAGGTGCCCGGCGAGCTCGCGCCGAAACTGGCGCTGGCCCGCGCGGCCGAGGCGGGCGGCGACCTGCCCCGGGCGCAGGAGCTCTACGACCTGGTCTCGCGCACCGACGACACGTTCACCAGCGCCGCGTTCGGGCTGGCCCGGGTCCGCCTCGCCGCCGGTGACCGCGACGGCGCCGCGCAGGCCTACCGGCGGGTGCCGCCGGCGTCGGCGGCCCACGTCGAGGCGCGGGTGCGCCTGGCCCGGGTGCTCGGCACCGTCACCGCCGCGGGTGCCCCGGACCGGGCCGGCCTGCTGGCGGCGTCGACGATCCTCGACGATCTGGACCTCGCCCCGGCCGCCCGGGCGACCCTCACCCGAGACCTGCTGGCCGGCGCGCTCGACCTGGTCACCTCCGGCGCGGTGGCGGCGGACCCCCAGGTGAACGTCGCAGGGTCGGCGCTGCGGCCCGCCGCGCTGCGGCTCGGCCTGGAACGCGCCTACCGGACGCTGGCCCGTCTGGCCGCGACGCCCGACGAACGGTACGCCCTGGTCGATCTCGCCAACGGCGTCCGTCCCCGGACGCTGGTGTGACCACGGAGCAGCGCCCGCAGCCGGGCGCCACGCCCGCCGGCGCAACGCCGGATGCCGAGGGATCGCCGGGCGCCGGAGCAATCCCGGGTGTCGAGGGAACCCCGGGCGCTGGAGCAATCCCGGGTGTCGGAGCAATCCCGGGTGTCGAGGGGACCCCGGATGCCGGGCGGTGCCCGGCGTGTGCGGCGGTCGTCTTCCCGCACGACCGGTTCTGCGAACGCTGCGGCACCGGGCTGCGTCCGGGAGACCCGCCCGGTGACCGGGCCGATCTCGATCTCGGCAGCGCCGCGGGGGTGTCCGACCGCGGCCTGGTGCACCGGACCAACGAGGACGGTTTCGCGCTGCGTGTCCTCGCCGGGCCCGTCGACGACCGGCCGGCCGCGACGCTCGCCGTCGTCTGCGACGGGGTGTCGACGGCCCCGGGGTCGGGACCGGCGGCGGTGCGGGCGGCGCGCGACGCCGTCGACCTGCTCGCGCAGCTTGCCGGCATGCTGACGGCGCCGCCGGCCACGCCGCCCCACCCCGGCGGCACCAGCAGCGACAGCACCGGCGACAGCGGCGACAGCGGTGACACCCGCCCGCTCGGTTCTCGTCCCGGCCCGGTGCCGCCCGGCGGGGACACCGCCCGCTGGCAGGCGAGCGCCCTGCGGGCGGCCGCCGCGACCGCGCAGCGCAGCGCCGTTGCGACGATCAGCGGTCCGGACGACGCGCCCGCGTGCACCTTCGTGGCCGCCATCGTGACGCCGGGCCGGCTGACGGTCGGCTGGCTCGGCGACAGCCGGGCCTACCTGATCGACCGGTCCGGCGCGCGGCTGCTCACCGCGGACGACACGCTGGCCGCAGAGGCCGTGCGGGCCGGCCTGCTGCCGCCGGAGCGGGCCGAGACCGGCCCCGGCGCCCACACGATCACCCACTGGATCGGCACGGGCAGCGCGTCGGCGGTCCCCCGCGTCGCCGCGACGGCCCTGAACGGGCCGGGACGGGTGGTGCTGTGCAGCGACGGGCTGTGGAACTACCTCTCGGCCGCGGGTGCCCTCGCCGATCGGATCGCCGAGCTGCCGACCGACGCGCCGGCGCTCGCGGTCGCCCGCCACCTGACGACCGTGGCCCTCGCCCGCGGCGGAGGCGACAACATCACCGTGATCGTCATCGATATCCCGGGGAGCAAGGATGATCACCTTCACCTGTGAGGTCAGCCAGAACGAGTTCCTCGCGGAGGGTTCCGGCGAGGTGCACGCGGTCATCACCGTGGCCGCCCGCGACGAGGCCGCCGCCGCGCCCGGTGTCGTCGCCGGTGTCGTCGCCGATGCCGGCCCCAGCACCGGCCGGCCGGCGGCCGCGGTGGGCGCCGGCGACGCCCCCGGCGCCGCCGAGGTGATCATCTTGGACTGCTCCGGGTCCATGGAGTACCCGCAATCGAAGATCATCGAGGCGCGGCGGGCGGCGCGGGCGGCGATCGACGCGCTGCCGGACGGCGTCGCGTTCGCCGTGGTCGAGGGCACCGAGCAGGCGCGGGTGGTCTATCCGGAGCGCCGGGAGCTGGTGACGGCGAGCGCCGAGACGCGGGCGGCCGCGGGCCGGGCGGTCGCCCGGCTGCGGCCGCACGGCGGCACCGCGATGGGCCGCTGGCTGCGGCTGACCGCGCAGCTCATGGCGTCGCGCCCGGATGCCATCCACCACGCCATCCTGCTCACCGACGGGCAGAACGGCGAGAGCGCGCGGGCGCTGGAGGCGGCGCTGGCCGCGTGCGAGGGCGCCTTCCAGTGCGACTGCCGCGGGGTGGGCGCCGACTGGCGGGTCGACGAGCTGCGCCAGATCTCCACCCGGCTGCTCGGCACCGTGTCGCTGCTGCGCGAGCCCGCCGAGATGGCCGACGACTTCCGCGCCCTCGTCGCCAAGGCGCTCGCCCGCGGCGTGGCCGACGTCGCGCTGCGGGTGTGGACGCCGAAGGGTTCCACCACCCGCTTCCTGCGCCAGGTCTCCCCCGAGGTCGACGACCTGATGCTGCGCGCGGTCGAGGTGAACCCGTTCACCCGGGATCATCCGACCGGCGCGTGGGCGGCGGGCACCCGCGAGTACCACCTGTGCGTCGACGTGCCGCCGGCCGACGTCGGCGACGAGCGGCTCGCCGCGCGGGTGAGCCTGGTCGTCGGCGGCGAGGTTGTCACGCAGGCCCGCGTCCGCGCGGTGTGGACCGAGGACGCCGAGCTGTCGACCCGCATCGACGGCGTCGTCGCCCATTACACCGGGCAGGCGGAACTCGCCCGCGCGGTGCAGGACGGGCTCGCCGCGCGCCGCGCCGGGGACGAGGTCAGCGCCGTGACGCTGCTGGGCCGGGCGGCCCAGATCGCCGCCGCGGCCGACGACGGCGCGACGCTGGACCGACTCGGCAAGGTCGTCGAGATCGACGACCCGGTCACCGGCTCGGTGCGGCTGCGCCGCGACGTGGAGAAGCTCGACGAGATGGACCTCGACGCCGGTTCGACGCTGACGGTTCCCGCGAAGCGGTGAGGCGGGAGACCTGCCCGCTCTGCGGGTGCCCGCGCCGCGCAGCGGGGACGCACTGCCCGGCCTGCGACCACAACTTCGCCACGGGCACCGGCCCGCTGCCGGCGAGGGCCGTGCCCCTGCGCGTCGCGCCGCCGCCGAGTGCGAACACGCCCGGCGGCGGGGCCGGGAGCTGGAGCGCGCGGATCTCCGTCGACCGTGCGTTCTTCGAGCGGGGTGACGACGCCGGGGCGCCCGCCTTTCCCGAGCGGTCCCGTCCGGCGACCGTCGAGCTGACCGCCTCGCGGACCGTCGTCGGTCGGCGCAGCCGCAGCCAGCGCACCCCGCCGGGCATCGACCTGTCCGGCGACCCGGGGGATCCCGGGGTCTCCCGCTCCCACGCCGCGCTGGAACTCCTGGCGGACGGCTCCCTGCGCGTCACCGATCTGGGCTCGTCGAACGGCACCTGGGTCGGCCCGGACCCGGGGCACCTGGTCCGCCTGACGCCGGGCAGCGCCGTCGCGCTCGACGACGGCGACCGGGTGTACCTCGGCTCCTGGACCCGGATCACGGTCCACCACCGGTAGCGCCCCCGACCGCCGCGCCGGCCCCGGTGGCCCTGACGGTCCGAGCCGGGCGAGGCGGGCGGCACGTCCCCTCCCCCGGACCTGACCGAAGGGGTAGGAATTTGTTACGGTTTCACCCATTGCCATTCGCCGCCGCCGAGCGGCGTCACCTACGGTGTATTTCCCATCAGCCGGCTTCCGGAAAACTTCCGGCCGGGCATCGCGCGCGACGGGAATTTGTTTTTACGTCGTTGTGCCGGCCGACCCTCGGCCGCCGTAGGTCACAGCCGCGGGGGGTGAATCGCCATGTCCTTTTCTGGCAGGCTCTGTCGTCGTGCGATCTACCCGACCTTTCGCGGTCGACGCCGCCGGTACCGCCCAGCCGGGCACCGACTTATTCCTTTCGCACGCCGGTCCGGACGAGAACTGGTTCGCCTGGATCACCGACATTCTCGAGGCCGCCGGCCGCACGGTGCGGGTACAGCCTTCCGAATCGCCCGGTGGGGAGTACGCCGTTTCCGATATCGGCGCCGAGGTGGCGCGGGCGGAACGCGTCCTGGTCGTTTGTTCCCCGGCCCTGTTCGAGGCCCCCTGGTGCACGCTGGAATGGGCCGCGGTGCTGGCGACGCGGCCCCTGCTGCTGCTCCGGGTGGCCGACGGCCCGGTCCCCGAGATGCTGGCGACCGTCCATCGCGTCGACCTGTTCGGCGTCGACGAGGCCGCCGCCACCCGGCGGCTCCTGGACGCCGTCGCCCCGCCCGGCGCCCCCCGCCCGGCGCAGCCCGGTCCCGCCACACCCGTCGCCCCCTTCCCGGCGCAGCCCGGTCCCGACGCGCCCGTCGCCCCCTTCCCGCCCCTACTGCCCGCGGGGTGGAACGTGCCGCGCCGGGATCGGTGGGCCGTCGAGCGCGGGACGCTGCTGAGCCAGGTCCGCCGGGCCCTGACGGGCGGCCCGGTGCCGGCCGTCGTGCTTCGTGGCCCCGCCGGCAGCGGACGCACCCAGCTCGCGGTCGACTACGCCCACCGGCACGCCTCGGGGTACGGACTGGTCCGGTGGCTGGACGCGGGGCAGCTTCCGCTGCTCGGCCAGCAGCTCGCCGCGCTCGCCGGGCCGTTGGGACTGCCGGCCCGCGCCGGCGTCGATGCGACGATCGGTGCCGTCCTGGCCGAGCTGAACCGGCGTGACCGCTGGCTGCTGGTGTTCGACGACGCCCGCGACGCATCGGGGTTGTGGCGGTGGTTGGACCAGTCGCTGCCGGCCCGATCGGGCCACCTGCTGCTGGTCGACGCCGACGGGACGGCGCGGCGCGGCGATCCGGTGCCGGCGGTCGAGGTCGGGCCCCTGCCCCGCGAGCGGTCCGTCGCCCTGCTGACCGTCCGGCGACCCGACCTGGACCCCGGTGTCGCCGACGCCATCGCCGCCCGGCTCGCCGGCCAGCCGCTGGCGGTGGGGCTGGCCGCCCGACTGCTCGCCCAGGATGATCGCGACCCGCGGGACCTCCTCACCGGCCGGGACGGCCACGCCCCGGTCGAGCTGTGCTGGACGCTGTTCCAGCAGCGGTACGCCCAGTCGGCACCGGCGACCGTGCGGCTGCTGGAGCTGTGCGCCCTGCTCGCGCCGGCACCGGTGCCCCTGTCCCTGTTACGCGCGGGCAGGCCGCCGTCCCGCCGAGGGCGGATCGGGCCCACCCACCGCCAGCGCCGCGGCGACGGCGAGCGTGACCTGCATCGGATCGTCGCGGTCGCCGTCGACCACGGCCTGGCCCGGCGCGCCGGGGACAGCATCGCCCTGCCCGGTCTGGTGCGCGACGCGGTCGCCGCGGGACTGACCCCGCGTCGGCGCCGCGAGCTCGGCGACCTCGCCGGACGGCTGCTCGCGGCGGCGTATGCCCAGAGCCCGGCCGACCGGCCGACCTGGTCGGCCCAGGCGCCTGTCGTCCCGCACCTGCTGGCGGCGCTGGACACCCTCGACGATCCCGACGACCCGCACCAGCTCCACGCCTGGGCGGACGTCCACTGCTCCCACCTGTACGCCCGGGGCGCCTACGCCGCGGCCGAGCACCTCGCCCGCGACCTGTATCGCCGCAACCTCGGACGGTTCGGCCCGGACCATCGCGACACGTTGGCCACCGCGAACAACCTCGCCGTCGCCCTGCTCGCGGTCGGGCAGCGGGAGGCCGCGTGGGAGCTGGAGCGCGACACCCTCGCCCGACGGCTGCGCTTCCTCGGCGAGAACCACCCGGACACCCTCGCGACCGCCGCCAACCTGGCGATCGTGCTGTGGGAGCTGGGCGAGCACGAGGCCGCCCACGGCCTGCTCGCCGACACGGTCGCCCGGTCCCGGGCGGCCCTTGGCGAGGACCACGCCGACACCCTGGCCCGCGCCCACCAGCTCGCCGGGCGCCTCGGCGCCCTCGGTGACCGGTGGAACGCGCGGACCCTCCTCGACGACGTGCTCGCCCGCCGGCGCCGCCTGCTCGGCGAGGACCATCCCGAGACCCTCGACACGACCACCGACCTGGCCGGCGTCCTGCGCGGGCTCGGCCAGTTCCGGACGGCTCGCGCGCTCGACGAGGACGTGCTCGCCCGGCTGCGCCGGCTGCTCGGCGACGACCATCCCGACGTCCTCGCCTTCGCCAGCCGGCTCGCGAGCACCCTGGACGATCTCGGCGAGTTCCAGTCCGCCCGGCGGCTCACCGAGGAGGTGCTGGCCCGCCGCCGGCGCCTGCTCGGCGACGACCATCCCGACACGCTGGCCTCGACGCACAGCCTGGCCGCCAGCCTGTCGGCGAGCGGTGACTACCGCGGCGCGCAGGAGCTGTTCGAGGAGGCGTTGGGCCGCTGGCGCCGCCAGTTCGCCGCCACCCGCGCCCGGACCGACCGCGCGGTGCGCCGTCCCCGCCCGCACCCGGATGGTGGCATGGCATCCTGACGCCGGGCGGAGCGGCGCAGGAGCGGCGCGGGAGCGGGAGCGGCGAGGCGATGGCGGACACGAGCGCCCGGATGCTGCGGCTGCTGTCCCTGCTGCAGACGCACCGGTACTGGCCGGGCGGCGAGCTCGCCGAACGGCTCGCGGTCAGCCCCCGCACGCTGCGCCGCGACGTCGATCGGCTGCGTGAGCTCGGCTACCCGGTCCAGGCCACCCGCGGGGTGGCCGGCGGCTACCAGTTGCGGGCCGGCGCGGCCCTGCCGCCGCTGCTGCTCGACGACGCCGAGGCCGTCGCCGTCGCCGTGGGGCTGCGCACCGCGGCCGCGGGGGCGGTGACGGGCGTCGGCGAGACGTCGGTACGGGCCCTGGCGAAGATCGTCCAGCTCCTGCCGCCGCGGCTGCGCCGACAGGTCGACGCGGTCGCCGCCTTCACCACGCCCGCGCCGTGGGGCGGCCCGACGCTCGACGCCGGGCTGCTCACGGCGATCGCGCTGGCCTGCCGGGCCGAGGAGGAGCTGCGCTTCGACTACACCGACCGGGCCGGGGAGCGCAGCCGGCGCCGCGTCGAACCGCACCGCCTCGTCGCGCTCGGCGGGCGCTGGTACCTGGTCGCCTTCGACCTCGACCGGGACGACTGGCGCACCTTCCGGGTGGATCGGCTCGCCGAGCCCACCGCCACCGGCCGGCGAGTGCGACCGCGCCAGCCGCCCGGCGGGGACGCGGCGGCGTATGTCCAGCGCGCCGTCGCCGGCGCCGGGATCCGCCAGCAGGTCCTGGTCGATGTCGCCGCGCCGGCCGCCGAGGTCGCGCGGGTGGTCGGCGGGTGGGGCAGCGTGGCGGAGGTCGACGGCGGCTCGTGCCGGCTGCGGATGGAGGTGGACTCGCTGGCCTGGCCCGCGATGGTGCTTGGCGCCGTCGGCGCGCCGTTCACGATCGTCGAGCCGGCGGAGCTCACCGACCGCGTCCGGGCGATGGGCGAGCTGTTCCTCCGCTCGGCGCCGTCGGCGGCTCCCGCCGAGTAGGGGCGCCTGGGCCGGCGGGAGCCGTCGGGCGGGACGGGGCGTAGAGGCGTCGGTTGAGCGCGGCGACGGTGGCGCGCTGCACCGGGCCGAACGGGCCGGCCGCCCGCAGCGCGGCGCGGGCGGCGAGCGCCCCCGGGCCGCCGTGCACGCCGCCGCCCGGATGGGCCGACATCGAGCCCAGGTACAGCCCGGTGACGGGGGTCTCGGGTCGGCCGAGCCCCGGCACCGGACGGAAGACGAGTTGCTGGTGCAGCGCGGCGGTCCCGCCGTGCACGGCCCCGCCGCGCAGCACCGCGTCCGAGCCCTGCAGGTCGGCCGGCGACTGCACGTGGCGCGCCAGCACCCGCGCGGCGAACCCGGGGGCCGCCGCGGAGACGGTGCGCTCGGCCCGCTCGACGACGCGCGCCACCGCCTCGTCGTTCCACGGCCCGGCGATGCCCGCTCCCCCGGCGTCGCCCCGCGGAAGCTGGGGGACGTGCAGGTAGGCCCAGGCGCTCTCGGTGCCCGGCGGCGAGCGGGTGGGATCGGTCGTGGTCATCTGCCCGAGCACGCAGAACGGGTCGGCGGGCACCAGGCCGCGGGCGAGCTGCGCCGCGGTGCGGCTCAGATCGTCCAGGGTGCCGCCGAGATGGACGGTGCCGGCCTGGGCGCACCGCGGGTCCGCCCAGGGAATCGGCCCGGACAGCGCCCAGTTGATCTTGATGGTGGCGTGGTCCCACTGGAAGCGGGTCAGGTCGTCGAGCAGCCGGGCGGGCAGGTGCCCGGCGCCGACCAGGTTCCGGTACAGCGACACCGCGTCGACGTCGGCGATGACCGCGCGCCGCGCCGGCAGCACGCTGCCGTCGGCCAGCCGGACGCCGCGGGCCCGCCCGCCGCGCACCTCGACGGCGTGCACCGCCGCTCCGGTGCGCAGCCGGCCACCGCGCTCGCGCAGGCGGTTGACCAGCGCCTCAGGGATCCGCCCGGCCCCGCCGCGCGGCGCGGGGAAGCCGACGTCCTGCCCGAGCATGGTCAGCAGCCAGCCGAGCAGCGCCGAGCCGACCGTCTCCGGACCGAGATCGGCGTGCATGGCGTTGCCGGCGAACAGCAGGGCGGCGCCCTCGCCGGTGAACTCCTCCTCGGCGAAGCGGCGCACGCCCAGCGCGGCGAACCGGGCGAAGCGCAGCCCGTCGGCGGCACCAAGGTGGCGGGCGAGGCGCAGCCCGGCGCGCAGCGGCGGGAACGGTGCGCCGAACAGGGCGTCGAGCAGGGGTTCGCGCAGCGGCGCCCACCGGTCGACCAGCGCCCGCCAGGCCGCACCGTCGCCCGCGGCGAAGTCGTCGAGCGACCGCGCGGTGTGAGCCGGGTCCATCGACAGCAGCGCGCAGCGGCCGTCGGGGGTGGGATGGGCCAGCACCTGCGGCGCCCGGCACCACTCCAGCCCGTGAGCGGGCAGGTCCAGGCGGCGCAGGGCAGGGCTCGCCGCGGCGAACGGATGGAAGGCGCTGAACAGGTCGCTGACGAAACCCGGGGCGGTGACCTGCGCGGACCGGCAGGCCCCGCCGGGGACGCCGGCCGCCTCACAGACGACGACGTCCCACCCCGCGTCGGCGAGCATGTTCGCGGCCACCAGTCCGTTCACGCCCGCGCCGACGACCACCGCGTCCGTCACGTCACCGCGTCCGTCACGTCACCGCGTCCGTCACACCGCCGCATCCGCCACACCGCCGAGTCTGCCATGCCGCCGAGGTCGTCATGGTCGGCTGCGCTCGCCCACCAGGCGCCGGCGTCACGGCTGGTCGATGCGGGCGCGTTCCCCTTCCGTCAGCCCGCCCCAGACACCGAACCGCTCGCCCGTGCGCAGGGCGTAGCGCAGGCATTCCCGTCGCACCCGGCACCCTGCGCAGACCGCCTTCGCGGCCGCCTCCCGCCGGGCCCGCTCGCGGCGGGGCACGCCGTCGGGCGCGAAGAACAGGTCGAGATCACCGGCTCCGCAGGCGCCCGCGCTGCGCCAGGACGCGAGCGGGGGGACGTCGGCGGTGGGTGACCAGGTGCGGTGCGTGGAGGCTGATACCGGCATGTTGCGGCCTCTCCCGGTGTGAAGCGATCCGACAGGTGGCGGCCGGACACGCCGGCCCCGATCCATCCGGCCCCGACCCGACCGAGACGGGGGCGATCCGGGCGAACGACGGACATGGCGCCTCGCGGCACGAAGTGCCTATTCCCCCGCGCGCCGACGGAAACCTGCCGCAGACCTTCGTCACGAGACCGAAACCTGCCCCGCTCGCCGGCCCGGGATGACGCCGCCGACCAGCCGTCCGGTTCCGCGGGCGGTTGCCGTGACGATCCCGACGCGCCCGGCCGGAGACGGCGCGTCAGACATCCTGACCTGGTCCGATTCGTCTGCGGCCGACGGGCGGCGGCGGGCCGCCGGCAGCCGGTTCGGGGGGCGTCGCCCAGGGCATCACCGACTTTTCTGGCATGCTTGACCTCGCCGAAGGACGCGGCGAACCACAGAAGTGAACGGCAGGCAAGGTGCCGGGCCGCGTTGCGTCAAGGGTCGCGCCATGTCAAGGGTCGCGCCGCGTCAGGGCCATCAGGGTTGGCCGGTATCTAGGGTTGGCCGCCATCAGGAGTGGTCGGTCGGACGGGAGGCCGGCGGGATGGGCAGGCACAGCGAGGTGAGCGACGCCGTCGCCACCGGGCCCGGCGAGCCCGGGTCAGGCGAGGGTGAGCCGGCCGGGGCAGCCGGGCAGAGGGGTGACCCCGAGGACGGCGTGGCGGGCGGGGATGCCGCCGTCGGCAGCGATCGTGCCACGGTGCGTCTCGACGGCCGTTCCGGCGGAGCCGACCAGGTGCGCAAGCTGGCCGTCCGGATGCTCGCCGGCACCCGGTGGGAGCCGGTCGTGGACGACGTCCGACTGGTGCTGAGCGAGCTGACGACCAACGCCCTGCTGCACGGGGCCGCCCCGATCGAGGTGCGGATCCTCACCGGCGGCGCGGCGCTGCGGGTGGAGGTCAGCGACAGCAGCCAGACGATGCCGCTTCGCCCCCCGGCCGGCGGGGACGGGCTGACCGGGCGGGGCATGGCGCTGGTCGCCGCCTCGGCCACCCGCTGGGGAGTCCAGCCGGTGGCCGCGGGCAAGATCGTATGGGCGGAGTTCGCCGGGGACGACGACGGCTCGGTCGCCGGCACCGGCGGGGGCAGCGGCGGCGGCGAGGGCAGACCGGCCGCCTCGAACACCGGCCGGACTCCCCCGCCACGGACTCCCCCCACGCGTCGGCGGCCCGCTGGTTCGGCCCAGGGCGGTAGTTCGGCGAAGGCCGGCAGTTCCGCGCAGAGCGGCGGTTCGGCGCAGAGCGGCGATTCCGCGCAGAGCGGCGATTCCGCGGACAGCGACGGGACGCACGCGGTCGGGATCAGGGGCATGAGCGGCCTGCGCGGCGTCGGCACGATCATCCTGTCCGCCGGCGGGCAGCCCACGTCGGCGCCGGGGCATCTCGTCCGTCTCGGCGACGTGCCCACCGATCTCCTGCTCGCGGCGAAGCACCACGTCGACGGACTGGTCCGCGAGTTCGCGCTGGCCGCGGGCGGCGCGGCGTCCGGGGCCAGCGCGGCCGTGCCCGAGCGGCTGGCCGAACTGCTCGGGACGGTCACGACCCGGTTCGCCGGGCCCCGCCAGGCGATCAAACGGCAGGCGCTGGCGGCCGCGTCGGCCGGGCGGCCGCGCACCCCGCTGGAGCTGGTCCTCCCGCTGAGCACGGCGGCCGACGCCGAACAGTACCTGGCGGCGCTGGAGGAGATCGAGGACTACGCCCGCGCCGCCAGGCTGCTCACCCTCGAATCCCCGCCCCAGCATGTCGCGTTCCGGCGCTGGTACATCGGCTCCCTGGTCGAACAGTTGCGCGCCGCCGAACGCGGCGAGGGCGCCGTGCAGACCCGCGGCTTCGAGCAGTACCTGCTGGACACCCTCGACGTGGTCGTGGCCGCCCAGCGCACGGCGGAACGCTCCGCCCGCCTGCAGCGGGTCACCGCCGCCCTGGCCCGGGCGACCACCCCGGAGCAGGTCGCGGCCGCCGTCGTCTCGCAGGGCGCGAAGGCGCTCGGCGCCAGCGGCGGGGTACTGATGATCCCGCAGGGCGCCGGCCGGCTGGCCATCCCCGGGTCGGTCGGCTACGGGGAGAGCATGATCGCGGCGCTGCGGGCAGAGCGGCTCGACGACCGGCTGCCGGCCACGGACGCGCTGCGCAGCGGCGAGCCGATCTGGCTGGAGTCACGTCGGGAGCGCGACGCCCGCTACCCCGACCTCGCCGAGCTTGAGCCCACGGCGGTGGCGATGTGCGTGCTGCCCCTGTTCGTCGGCGACCGCACCCTCGGCGCGCTGCGATTCTCCTTCGACCACTCCCGCCTGTTCGACGACGACGAGCGGGCCTTCGTCCAGGCGCTGGCGACGCAGACGGCGCTGGCGCTGGAACGCGCCCGGCTGTTCACCGTGGAGCGGGAGGCCCGGGAACGCACCGCCCTGTTCGCCGCCGCGACGGACCTGTTCACCTCCACTCTGGACACCCGACGCATCCTGGAGCACCTCGTCTCCCTGCTCGTGCCGTGGCATGCGGGGCGGGCGGCGGCGTGCCGGTTCGACGAGGAGGGCGGCGTCGAGATCGTCGCCGTCGCCGACCGCGCCGACCCGCTGCCGACCACCGGCAACCGCCCGACCGCCGGCAACCGCCCGACCGCGGTCTCGGTTCAGGACCCGACCGCGGCCCCGATCCGCGGCCGGCTGGGCGGCCGGGGCGTCCCGGACGGCGGGGGTATGACACAGGCGCTGCGCACCGGCCGGCCGGCCCGTTCCCCGGATGGCACGCGGCTGGCCCTGCCGATGGTGCTCGGCGGTCGGCCGGTGGCGGCGGTCGGCTTGGCCGCCGCCGAGGGCCGCGCCTACGCCGACGACGAGCAACGCGTGGTCGCCGAGCTCGTCGACCGAGCGACGGTCGCGATCGGCAACGCCCGCCAGTACGAGCAGGAACGCCGGACCGCGGTCACGCTGCAACGCAGCCTGCTGCCCCAGCGCCTGCCGGAGATCCCCGGACTCGCCTTCGCCTGGCGTTACCTGCCCGGCAGCGCCGGAGCCCTGGTCGGCGGCGACTGGTACGACGTCCTGCCCCTCGACGACGGCCGGATCGCGCTGGTCATCGGCGACGTGATGGGCCACGGGATCCACGCGGCGGCGACGATGGGCCAGTTGCGTGCCGCGGTGCGCGCCCACGCCGTCGCCCAGACCAGCCCCGGGGCCGTGCTCACCCTGCTCGACGCGGCCGCCAACCGCCTCGAGCAGGGCCGGATCGCGACGGCGGCGTTCGCGCTGCTCGACCCCGGCGACGGCCGGCTCGTCCTCGCCTCCGCCGGGCACCTGCCGCCGCTGCTGATCCCCCCGCACCAGCCGGCCCGCTACCTGCACCTCGAACCCGGGCCACCGCTGAGCGCCGGCCTGCCCGACTACCCCGAGACGGAGCTGACGGTGGAGCCGGGCAGCACCCTGCTGTTCTTCACCGACGGCCTGGTCGAGGACCGCCGCCGACCGGTCGACGAGGGGATGGAGCTGCTCCGGGCGGGAGCCACGGCGCTCGGCACCCCCGAGGAGGTCTGCGATCGGGCGCTGGCCGCGCTCGGCCGCGACGCCGACACCGAGGACGACACCGCCCTGCTCGCCGTCCGCCTGGGCTGACCGTCCCCGGGCCGATCACGGGGTGGGCGGACCATGTCTCGGCGGTTTCGGCGGTTTCGGCGGTTTCGGCGGTTTCGGCGGTTTCGGGGTTTCGGGGTTTCGGCGGTCAGCGGCGGGCGGCGGCGGTCAGCGGCGGGCCGCGTAGATCCGGCGGACGACGTCCTCGATGTCGGGCTCCTCGACGGTGAAGTCGAGGACCTCGACCCGTTCCGCGACCGCCGCGAACACGCGGGCGGCGGTGGTGGTCTCCGCGTCGAACGCCAGGCGCTGGCTCAGGCCGTGCGCCTCGCTGGACAGGTGGCGGGCCGCGGGGATCCCGATCAGGTCCGGGGACGGCGCGGCGAGGTGGACGACGAGCACCCGCTCTGCGCCGGTGGTCCGCCCGAGGCCGGCCAGGTCGCCGTCGTAGGCCAGCCGGCCGTGGTCGACGACCAGGACCCGGTCACACAGACGTTCGACATCACCCATGTCGTGGGTGGTCAGCAACAGTGTCGTGCCGTCGGTGCGACGCATAGCGATGAGGAACTCCCGCAGCCGCTGCTTGGACAGGACATCGAGGCCGATCGTGGGCTCATCGAGGATCACCAGTCGGGGAGCGTGCAGCAGCGCGGCCGCGACCTCGGCGCGCATCCGTTGGCCCAGGGACAGCTGACGGACCGGGGTGGCCAGGAAGTCGGCCATCTCGAGCCGCTCGACCAGCTCATCGGTGCGGGCACGCTCGACGGCGGCGGGCAGGGCGTGGATCGCGGCCAGAATCCGGAAAGACTCCCGCACCGGCAGATCCCACCAGAGCTGGGAGCGCTGCCCGAACACGACCCCGATCTGGCGGGCGAGCCGGCGCCGGTCCTTGACAGGGCGCAGCCCGCAGGTCGTCACCGTGCCGCTGGTGGGCACGAGGATGCCGGTCAGCATCTTGATCGTGGTGGACTTACCGGCCCCGTTGGCACCGATGTAGCCGACCGCCTCGCCGGGTTCGATCCGTACGGTCAGGTCGTCGACGGCGGTCAGCCGCCGCCGGCGCGGCCCGTCGCGCACGGTGAACTCCCGGGTCAGCCCCGCGGTCTCGACGATCGCGCTCATCCGCCGTCTCCTCCATCCGCTGTCTGCCTCAGCCGTCTGCCGCAGCCGTCTGCCTCATCCGCCGCCGCCGCGGTAGTGCCGCACACCCCAGTGCCAGCACAGCAGCGCCAGCGCCCACGCCCAGAGCGCGGCGAGCGGTCCGCACCAGCCCAGCCACGTCGGCAGCCACGCGGGTGCCGGCAGGTCGAGCAGCCGCAGCGTCGGCAGGAAACCGGTGAAGGCCATCGGGAAGAAAAATCCGAACACCACCTGGAGAGGTCGCGACCACACCGACGCCGGCTGGGTGGCGGCGTAGCGGCCGCCGTAGACGAACGCACTGGTCATCTCCGCCCCGTCGACGAGGAAGAACTGCAGGCCTCCCGCCAGGACGAACATCGCCGCGAACGTCGCGCAGCCGCTGACCAGGGCGACCACCAGCAGCGCCACACCGCCCACGTCCCAGGCGACGTCGTTGACGGCCAGACCGGCGCCGAGCGCCGCCAGCCCGACGGCCGCGCGCGCCAGCCGCCGCAGGCTGATGTCGCTGGTCACCAGCTGCAGCAGCAACGGTTGCGGCCGCAGGTAGAACACGTCGAGGGTGCCGGCACGCAGGTACGTGGGCAGGTTGTCGCAGTGCCCGAAGGCCAGGTCGGCGAGGGAGAAGGCCAGGTCGGCAAGGCCGAACACCAGCAGGATCTGGTGGAACTCCAGCCCGCCGAGCCGCGTCACGGCATGGAACAGCACCCAGACCTCGGCCAGCTCGACGACGGCGGCCAGCAGGGAGCTGATTAGGTCGAGGACGAAGTTCGCCCGGTAGACGGTCTGGGAGCTGGCCCGAGCGGCGAGCACCACCCGGTAGGGACGCAGCCGAGCTCGAACAGTGACCCCCTCAGCCACCCCACGCCTCAGGCCACCCCGTACCTCAGCCACCCTGCACCTCGAGGTGGCGCCGGCCGGCGCGGGTCAGCGCCTGGCCGAGCCCGCCGACGCCGGCCAGCCACGCGAGCTGCGCCGCGAGCAGGGTGAGCGCGCCGGCGAGGCCCACGCGGCCGGCGAGGATGTCGATCGGGTACGCCAACATCGACGGGAACGGCGTCGCCTGGGCAGCGACCCACAACCAGCGCGGGAACAGCCGGATGGGCACGAACAGCCCAGCCAGGAACCCCGAGACCACCAGATAGAAGACCTGCACGCCATGGGTCTCCACCAGCCAGAAGCCGGCGACCCCGACCAGGTAGGCGGTCGCGACGGAGATCACGATAGCGAGCAGCAGGCTCACCGCGCCGAGCGGGTACGCCGCGACCGATCCGGGCTGTGCCATCCCGACGAACAGGCCGATCACGAGCATCGGGATCCCCCGCGGGATCAGCGCGAACAGTGCCCGCCCGACCTCGGTCGTGATCTCGGCGGCCTGGACGTCCAGCGGGCGCAGGAAGTCGACGGCGACCCGGCCGTCCTTGATCCTCTCAGCGATGTCGGTCCGGCCGGTGAGGTTGACCGAGCCGAGCAGCGCCTGGGACAGCCAGATGTAGGTGCTCATCCGACCGACGTCGTATCCGGCCAGCTCGCCGCCCGCCGCGCGCACCGTCGCGAACAGCACCTCCACCTTGAGCAGCCCGAATGTCGCGTTCGCGGCCACCCCGCCGAACGCCGCCAGCCGGTAGGCCGACTGGCGACGAATCCCCGCCCGCAACAGCCGCCAGTACACCCGGGCCGTCGCGCGCATCGAAGGCCACGCCTCCCACGCCTCCCAGTCCGCCGCACCACGCCCCACGCGACCCGGCGCACCCCGCCCGGGCCCGGCGGCGCCGCCCGCGCCGCGCGGCCTCGCCCCGGTCAGTGTGCGCAGGCCGCCGGCGACGTGGAAGCCCGAGCCGGCATCGCGCCAGGGCCACCGGTTCGCGCGCGGTGAGCTGGTCGAAGACCGGTGGCTGCCCTCGCAGGCATGGTCGTCATGAAAGTCCGAGCAGGTGGAGGTCGTAGGAGGCGACGCTTCGGCCGAGTTCCGCGCCGGTGATGTCGGTGCCGCGGAAGTGGATGCCTTCCCAGACCCGGGCGTTGATGTTGTCGTCGGTCGCTTGCCGCCACGAGGTGTAGGTCCTGCTGACGCCCGGTGCGGTTGCGCTGTTCACCGTGATCGGCTGGCGGGGCCCGGGGCCGGTGAACGCTTCGAGCACGCGTTGCGCGGCGCCGGCGTAGGTGGTGTGCCCGCTGGGGTATTCGGGGTGTGCCGGCGTGGTGGTCAGCGGCGTCCACGTGGGATCGGGCGCGGTGGTGGGGTCGCCGTCGGTGTCCGCCGCGCGGATGGCGGTGACGGGGCGCCAGCGAACGTAGACGTATTTCGCGTCGTAGACGGCGATCTGGGCGTCGATGGTGGCCTCGTGGAACGTGGCCACCAGGTGGACCTGCCACCCGAGCGACCGTCCGCCGGTCTGTGCGAGCAGGCCGCGCAGGAGGGGGGTGTAGCCGGCGAGGGAGGCCTGGGCCCAGAACTTCGCGACGTCGGTCTGGGCGGGAGTGCGCACGGTGCTGTCGGCGGCTCCGATCGCGCGGATCTCGGCGAGGTCGCGGCGGTACTGCGCCGATCCGAGGGGAGGCGGTGGCCCGGGACGGAACCGGTTGGCCGGTCCGAGCAGGAACGTTCGTCCCCGGCCCTGCCCGGACTGCACCGCCGGGGCGTACGCGGGGGGTGTGGGCCGCCAGACGCCCGGAGCCGGCGGCGGTGGGCTGTAGGGGGCGTTGACCGAGGCGACGTCGAGTCCGTCCCCGGCACGTTCGGCGACCAGCGCGCGGGCGGAGCGTTGACCGGCGTCGATGCCGGCGTACCTGTCGTGGTTGTCGGGGAGCTGGCGCAGCGTGGCAGCCAGGGCGGCGTCGAGGTCGGCGGCGCGGGCGGGGACGAGCGCGGCGAGGCTGTCGTGCAGTGCGGTCGCGAACGCGGAGGTGGCGAAGGTGCGGCCAGGCGACTCTGGACGGCCAGGCGACCCTGGGCGGACGGTGAGGGCACGGTCGGCGGCGAGCCAGCTGACCGCCCAGATCCGGCTGTTGGTGACCTGGGTGGGCAGGGCCGCGGCGGCGACGGTGTCCGCCGTGACGTCGTACCAGGTGAGGACGACGTCGGAGCCTGTTGCCGCGCCCGAGCCCACCACCGCGTCCGAGCCCACCACCGCGTCCGAGCCCGTTGCCGCGTCCGAGCCTGTTGCCGCGTCCGCCGCGCCCGCCGCCGTTCCGGCCGGGCCCAGGACCGTGATCGTCGCAGCGGCCAGCGTGACGGCGACGGTGACGGCGACCGAGCGCACGCGCCCCCGAACTGCCGCACGTATTACCACACGTGAAGAGAACACAATCGTCTCCGCGAAAGCGAGTGAAGGAGGCGGCGACGCCTATGGGCGTCGGCCGTACGCCGGCCCGGGGGTGTTCAGATCCGGCGACAGGCCGCGCTCGTCACCCGCTGGAGGTCGACATGAGGCCAACCCACGAGAAGATAACCCTGCACCCGTGCACTCTCGCACGGATGACGTCGGCCGTGCGGCGAAACCGAGATGTTCTCGACACGGCCGATCCAAACGCTCACCTCGGCCCGGGTCTGGACGGGAGAATCGTCGGGTGAGGATTCGCACCGGCCGGGACGGCGACGTCGAGCTCCTCCTTGCGTTCTGGCAGTCGGCCGCGCACGGGACGAGCGTGAGCGACGATGCCGCCGGGGTCGCGGCGCTGCTCGCGCACGACCCGCAGGCGGTGCTGGTCGCGGAGGTCGACGGGACCGTCGTCGGCACGCTCATCGCCGGCTGGGACGGCTGGCGTTGTCACCTGTACCGGCTCGCCGTCGCCCCCGAGCACCGGCGCGCCGGAGTCGCCCGGGCGTTGCTGGCCGCCGCGCGGGAACGGTTCCTCGCCCTCGGCGGCCGTCGGATCGACGCCATGGTCGACGACACCAACACCCGGGCACACGCGCTCTACCGCGCGGCCGACTACCGGTCGCAGTCGTCCTGGACGCGCTGGGTCCACCCCCTGGGCTGACCGGCCGGCTCAGGGATGGCCGACGACGAGTCGGAGCGCTCCCACGAACTCGGGTTGGGTCCGCAGGTGCCCGTGCCGCCGATCCCAGCTCCCGGACTCGAGATCGTGTCGAAGCCGGTCAACCGCTCGGGTCTCGTCGGCGTCGCTGATGAAGCCCCACACCGACTGTGCCCGGCGTACCGCCGGATCGAGGAACCGCTCCGGACGGGCGTAGAAAGCCTCGATGAACCCGTCGACGCAGTCCCCGGGTATCGGCACCGGCTCGACGGTCACGCGCGTACCGATCAGCGCGCAGATCAGGTCGATGCCGGGAAACCGGCGGCGGTCGGCCTCGATCAGTTCCGGCGCCCGCCCCCACGTTGAGCACGGTGCGCGCGTCCCCGAGGGCGGCATGTAGCTGGGCCTCGATCCGGGGGTCGGCTCGCCGCTGCGTCGCGTAGCCGCCGCCGTGCTGTTCGTAGTCGAAATCCCCGGCTCTGATCACGTCAGGACTTCCGGGCCACGCCGCAGTAGCCGTCGACGGCGGGGAAGGAGGCACAGGCGAGCTCGGCGATGCCAGGGAAGATCGTAGGATGCTCGTCGCCGGCCTCCCGGTCCACCGGGTAGGAGTCCTTGCCGCCCAGCCAGTAGTTCCAGATCCGGGCCGCGTGCGGCACGGAGGTGTCGATCCGAGGGCCCGGGTCCTGCTGGGGCGACGCGTCGGCTGTCATGAGCGCTCTGCGGAGGTCCGCAGGCCCGCGGTGTTGACCGGTGGCACGGCACCCCGAAATCCATCAGGATCCATCGCCACGCCCTCACGCCGCGTCACCCCCGCGCCCAGGGCGGCTCCGAACAGATGGCGGGAAAACTCAGTGGAGGTCTCGAAAAGCAGGAGTTTTCCGTGACCCTTCATCTCCTTCCAGACGGTCACACCGAACTCGACTCCATTCTCTTCTCGACCCCCCTCGATGAGCTGCAGGATTTCGGCAGCCCGACCGCGGGAAATAGACTCAATCTTTCTGCTGTAGCCGTCGAGGAGTGTCATCGCGCCGTCCTCAAGGAATATGTACGCACGCGCCGGGGAGGCATAGTAGGCGTCAGCTGTCCGATCCCTTTCCCATTCCTCCCCTGCCATATCCCAAAGACGATCGTTCAACCTTCTTAGAATATTTCTGTTTCGCCCGGATCCCCCACTACCCTTACTCGTTCTCTTCGCCACCACCAACGGATCGTATGCCGCACCCGACCACGCCCATCAGTAAGTCGCAACGATGGTGATCGGCACTCTTGCACGGTCCCCGGTAGGCCCGGGGCGCGCCCCTCGTAGCCGGTGCCGTTCGTCAACAGACCCGGGCCGCGCCGCAGTAGCCGTCGACGGCCGAGGGAAGGCTGCCGTCCGGGGTGGGGAAACCCCGCTCTGGCGCGTGCCGCCGCGGCGGGAGCGCCGCGGTCGCGGGCCGCCCGAGGTGGTGACGGTAACGGTTGAGCGCCGACCGGTCGCGGCATATACAACGTAAGGGCGTGACTCGGATCACCGCGGGCCCGCGGTGCTGACCGGCGGCACGGCACCCCGGCACCCCGGATCCATCGGGATCTGTCCCGACGCGAAGGAGCACACCCGTGGCCGACGAGCACCGCATCTCCACCACCCGCCGGATCTCCGCCCCGGCCGGGCGGATCTTCGAGCTTGTCACCGACCCCGACGGCCACGTCCGCATCGACGGGTCGGGCATGCTCGTGGCCGCCGGCGACGCCCGGCGCGTGACGAGCGCCGGCGACGCGTTCGAGATGGACATGGACCGCGAGCCGCTCGGCGACCTGCCGATGGGCAAGTACCGGGTGCGCAACGTCGTCACCCGCATCGAGCCCGACGCCCTGGTCGAGTGGACGGTCGGCGGCGTCGACCACCCCCCGATCGGCCACGTCTACGGCTACGCCCTCGCGCCGGTCGACGACCACACCACCGACGTGACCTCCTACTGCGACTGGAGCGCCGTGTCGGAGAAGTGGAAGGCCCGCGTGAGCTGGCCGGTGGTGCCGCTGACGATGCTGGAGAAGTCGCTGGCGAACCTCGACCGCCTGGTCAGCCTGACCGCCTGACCGCCGTCCAGCGTTGCCGGCCGCATGCGTCCGCCCGGCGGCCCGACGCGGCCCTGTTCCGCGGAACACCACGATCATCCAGATTCAGGCTCGGCCTGAACATGTCCGCGCCCAATCAACCACGCACAGATATGAGAATCGGTCCGTGGCGGTCCCGGCCACAGGGCGATCAACAGATGCTGGAGCTTCATGCTCGCTCACCCGGCCCCAACCGTCATCACCCTCCAGCAATTTCCGCCACCGGCGGCAGGCACCGGCCCTCACAGCACTTCCGCACACCACCCGGTGAATGTCCGCTGGCACCCGTGACGGCGGCAGGACCGTGGCGCGCCGCCCGGCGCATCATGGGGTAATGGTGGGTGTACGGATGATCAGCGGTGCCGACGACGTGCGGGCCTGGCTCGGCGGCCACGTCCTGCAGCGGGTCGCCGGCCCGGAGGGCCCGCGCCGACGGGAACAGATCTTCGACGCCGAGGGCGAACGCTGGTTCGCCGAGGACCGGCCGATCCGCCGCGTGCACGCCGACGCGGCGATGTTCGTCGGTGGTCTGCGCGCGCTGCTGCTGCAGTCGCTGCACCCGCTGGCCATGGCCGGGGTGGCGGGACACTCCGACTTCCGCCACGACCCGTGGGGCCGGCTACAACGGACCAGCTTCTTCCTCGCCGCGACGACCTTCGGCCCGGCCGAGGAGGCCGAGCGGGCCGTCGCCCGGGTCCGCGGCGTCCACCGCCGCGTCCGCGGAGTAGCCCCCGACGGTCGTCCCTACGCCGCCGGCGACCCGCACCTGCTGCGCTGGGTACACATCGCCGAAGTCGACAGCTTCCTCGCCGCATATCAGCGCTACGGCACCGGCGGCCCGCTGAACGCCGCCGAACGCGACGCCTACATCGCCGACGCCGCGACCGTCGCCGACAAGCTCGGCGCCGCCGACCCGCCGCGCACCGAAGCGGAACTGGCACGAGCCCTGCGCGCGTTCCGTCCCGAACTCGCTGGCACCCCCGAGGCTCGAGCCGCGGCCCGCTACCTGCTGCTCCAGGCACCCCTCCCACTCCTGGCCCGACCCCCCTACGGCGTGCTGGCGTCGGCGGCCGTGGGCCTGATGCCCGCCTGGACCCGCTGGCCGTTGCGCCTGCCGTACCTGCCCGCGGCCGAGGCGACCATCGGCCGCCTGGCCGGCCACGGCATCGTCTCGACCATCCGCTGGGCCACCCGCCCGGCACCGGCAGCGCCCGGAACCGACCCCGACCGACCCGCCGCCTGACTACTCCAGCCACCGATAGTGCCCAACATCGCCAACGCCGCTCGACGTCGACCCCGGTGGGTCGGGCGAGGGTCGACCCGATCGCGGGAGGTGGAAGGACTGCCCGCGGTGGTCAACGGGTAGAAGGCGCGCCGGATACCCACGGCGTCCGCAGAGCCCCTGCCTCGCGTCGAGCCGAAGCGCCTCCGGGCGGGCGGATGCCGGCAGAGTGGCGCACACGGTCAACGTCCCCCATCCTGAGCTTACGGCGATTTAGTGCACACTCTGAGTGACATCGCCGTGGAGGGTGGCCACCGTCCTGTGCCCGATGGCGCCGTCAGGCGCCATAACCATCGACGGGAGCGGAACATGATGAAACGGAGACTTCTGTATGTGATCGCCCTGGCCTTCGCCGTGGCAGCGGTGTTCGTGGCCCCGTCGGCCAGCGCCGACACTGGCGGCGTCAACACCAGCAGCACCGGCAACCCCACCGGCATCGGCGGCAACACCGGCATCGGCGGCAACCCCAGCAGCGGCATCACCACCACCGGCGGCGGCAACCCCAGCAGCGGCGGCACCACCGGCGGTGGCTACCCCAGCGGGGGCGGCTACCCCAGCGGGGGCGGCTACCCCAGCGGGGGCGGTTACCCCGGCGGCAAACCCGGCGGCGGCATCAACACCGGTGGCGGCTACCCCGGCGGCGGCAAACTCGGTGGCGGCAACACCGGCGGCGGACTGAAGAAAGGTGGCTCTACCGGAGGTGTCACGATCATTGTCATCAACGGCGGGGGTAATCAGGGACACCACCGCCACCGTCACCACCACCACCACCATCACTGACCTTCTGCACGCTTCTAGCTGGGGTGGGCGCTACGGGTCGGCTTCAGAAGCGGACCTCCGATCACCGTGATCCCCAGTCGAGGACGCGCGTTTTCCACGCTCGGCCCGGCACGTCCCCTGCGGGACGTGCCGGCCTTTCTCTGGTGGAGGGTCGGGCGTTGCGCGCTGACTTCGGTGAGGCTCGCCCCGCGGAGGTCTGCCCCGGTCAGGTCCGCCCCCGTAGCCGACGCCGGCCGGGCAGCCGCCGACGCCGGGCCGAGGGTCGCAACGGCTAGCGGCGCTCGAAGACCCAGGCGGCGGCCACGGCGGCACCGACCACGACGCCGACGAGCAGGATGCCGCCGAGCACGAAGAAGCCGACCGCCTTGATCAGGGCGATGACGATGGGCAGGGCGGCGGCGAGCACGAAGAAGCCGCGGGTGCGCACCGGGGTGTTCACGACCGCGTACAGCTTGCGGGGGCCGCTGACGCGGGAGACATTGAGCTCGTCGGACACCGACGGCATGAGCCGGATCGTCGTCCAGGTCAGCGCCACGAAGGCGAGCGTCAGCGCGAGGGCGTAGAGGAACCCGACGGCGCGGCCAAAGGCGTCGAACGACGCCCCGGCGGCGATCACCGTGATCACCAGCGGGATATACCACGAGGTGGTGCGGTCCTGGCGCGCCTGGCCGGCCAGCCGGCGCGCCTGGGCGAACCGTTCGCCGCGCCGGCCCGCCCCCCGGTTGCCACCCGACGACTCGCCGTAATACCCGTCCGCCATGAGCGCTCGGCTCCCCTCCACGGTGAGTACCGCCATGCCCCGCATCTTGCATGGGCACGACACTGCACCCCTCCTTATTTTCCCCCAATCCAGCCGCCCGGGGTATGTGATTTTCGGGGAAGACCACGACCCGATGGCCCGGAGCCACGACCCGATGGCCCGGAGGTGGCTGTGGGCGTCCGGTCGTTACCGTTGCGGTATGTGTCGCAACATCACCGAGCTGCGGGGACTCGAGCCGCCGGCGACCGCCGACGAGGTGCAGGCCGCCGCCCGCCAGTTCGTCCGGAAGATCAGCGGCCTGCGCCGGCCGCCGACCACGGCGGACGCCGCCTTCGAGGCCGCCGTCGCCGAGGTCGCCGCCTCGGTGCAGCGGCTGCTCGACGCGCTTCCGGCCCGCCGTCAACCGCCTTCGACGGTGCCACCGCTGCGGCGGCCGGAAGTACGCGCCAGGGCCGACAGCTAGCCACCTGCCGACGGCCGGCCACACCCGCCGACGGCAAGCCACCTGCCGACGGCTGGGCCGCTACCGGCGCTGGGTCTCGGCCCGCGAACGGCGGTGACGGCTGCCGGAGTCGACGAGCCGGTCCGGCGCCTTGCCGGCGAGCGCGTCGGCGCGATCGGTGGCGACACTGTCGGCGATCAGTTCCCGCGTCCGGTCCTGCTCCTGGTCGTCAAGTCCGTGCAACAAGCTGTCGAACATGCTCACGTGGTCACTCCACCTGGTTGGTTCCGCGGCGTTGCTGCCCTCGCTCTGGGCCCTTCCCGCTCCCGCGTGCATAAAGCACCGAATTTGCTCCGATCTGATGCAGACCACAGACAAGCCCCTGACCTGCACGTTTGTCCGGCTCGCGGAGGCAGGGCGGCGGTTGGCGCGCGTGTGCGCGGACGCGTCCGCGGGCACAGACACCTCGCGGGGAGGTGATGCGGATGACGGTGCGCGCGGCCACGCTGCTCGGGCCGACGGCCGAGGTCCCCACGCCCTCGCCGGCGGTGGTGGAGCTGCTCGGCGTGCTACGCCGGCATCTCGACATGGACGCGGCGTGGCTCGGCCGGATCGAGGGCGACGTGCTCGTCGTCCAGGTCCTCAACGGCGACGGCGGATCCTTCCACATCACCCAGGGGTCCACCGTGCGGCGACAGACCGGCCTGTATGCCGAGGTCCTCAGCGGCCGGCTGCCGGCGCTCATCCCCGACACCCTCGCCGACCCCCGCACCGCCAACTCGCCCGTAGCGCGCGAGCTGGACATCCGCTCCTATGCCGCCGTGCCGGTCATGGACGGCGATGACGCGCTCTACGGTCTGCTGGGCTGCATCGCCCACCGGCCCCACCACGAGCTGCGCGAGCGGGACGCCCGCTTCCTGCAGATGCTCGCCGAGATCCTGCGCGACTCCGTGACCGACCTGCAGCGGATGTGGCAGGCGCGCAGCCAGGTGTGGCTGGACGTCAGCCGCCTGATCGACCAGGGCGGCCCGGCGCTCGCGTTCCAGCCGGTGTTCGACCTGGAACAGGCCCGGATCATCGGAGTGGAGGCATTGTCCCGGTTTCCGGACGCCTCCCGCAGCACGACGCAGTGGTTCGCGGCGGCCGGCGCGGTCGGGCTGACCGTCGAGCTGGAGCTCGCCGCGGTGCGCCGCGCGCTGGGCGCGCTCCCCCAGATCCCCGCGCGCATCGGCCTCGCCGTCAACGTCTGCGCGACCACCCTGTCCGCCGGCCTGGTGGAAATGGTCACTGGGACCGACGCGGAGCGCCTCCTGGTGGAGATCACCGAGCACGAGCGGATCGCCGACGCCCCCGAGGTCACCCGCGCCCTGGACCGGCTGCGCCGACTCGGGGTCCGTCTCGCCGCCGACGACGTCGGCGCCGGCTACGCCGGGCTGGAGCAGCTCGTCCGGCTCCGCCCGGAGATCATCAAGATGGACTGCAGCCTGACCCAGGGCATCGACGTCGATCCGGCGCGCCGCGCGGTCGCGACGGGGCTGGTGCACGTCGCCGAGGAGATCGGCGGCGCCGTGATCGCCGAGGGCATCGAGACGACCGGCGAGCTGCGCACCACCCGCGAGACCGGGATCCGCTACGGGCAGGGCTTCCTGCTCGGCTCCCCCACCCCCGTGCTGCGCGACGCCTGCGTCGCGGCCGGCGGGTGAGCCGGCCGGTGCGCACCCCGGACACCGCGCACGGGTGTGCGGGGCCGGGGGAACGGCGGTAGGCCGCCGCCCGGGGCGGTCGATCCACCGCCCGCGGCCGTGCCCCGATCGGGGTGGCCGGCGCCGGCCGCGATGTACAGGCGGACCAGGCCGGTGCGCTTGGTCGACATCGGCGCGCCGAGCGGCAGCAGCCGGCGGCGCGAGCCGCGGCGCGGCGCGGCGGGCGGCGCGGGCCGCGGCGGGTCGCCGCGGCGATGGTCCAGCCCGACCAGGTGGATGAGCGCGGGCAGCAGCACCAGCCGCAGCACGAGCGCGTCGAGGATCACCCCGACGGACAGTCCGATACCGAGCAGCTTCATCATCCGCACCTGCTGCGTCGTGAGCGCCACGAACACCGCGACCATGATCATGCTGATCGTGATGACGACACCGCCGACGTCCGCGTGCCGGCTGCTGATCGCCGCCTGGGGATCCGGGGCATCGGCGGAGCCGCGCAGCCGGCTCAGCAGCGTCAGGTGCATCCCGATCGACAGCCCGAACACGATGATGAGGATGAGGCCAAGGATGAATGGCTCGATCGGGCCGGTGCGCACGCCGAGCCCGGAGGCCAGCCATCCGTTGCAGAAGACCGAGGTGATGACGCCCAGGGTCGCCGCGAGGGCGAGCATGCTGGCCGCCGTGATCGCCAGGCTGTGGCGCACCGAACGCAGGCCGAGCAGGACCGCGACCCCGAGCACGCCCAGCTCCAGGATCAGGAAGGCGGGCAGGACCCGGGCGAAGCGGTCCGACATGTCCTCGAAGATCGCCGTCTGGCCGCCGATGTACACCTCCAGGGAGGTGCCCGCGATCGCCGCCGGCACGGTGGAGTCGCGCAGCCGGTGGACGAGGTCGCTGGCCGCCGCCGAGCGGGGCGGGTCGTTCGGGAACACCTGGATCAGGGCGCTCGCCGCCTGGGCGTTCTGCAGGACGACGAAGGCCCGCTTCACCCCGCGGGTGCCCTCGAGGGCCGTCAGCAGGTGGGGCACGGCGGTCGGCTGGTCGGCGGACACCCCCGTGGCCATGACGATGAGCTGCCCGTTGAGGCCGGGGAAGTACTCGTCGCTGACCAGGTCGTAGGCGCGCCGGCTCGTCGTCGACGTCGGGTCGACGCCGTTGTCGGTGCCGCCGAGGCGCAAGCCCACCACCGGCAGCGCCAGGATGGTGAGCAGCACGACCGCCGCCCCGGCCAGCACCTGGGGGTGGCGCCCGACGGTCCTCGCCCACCAGGACCGCAGGCCCGGCCGCACCGGCAGGCCGGTTCCGGTGACGCTCAGGTGGGTCCGCTCGGCCCAGACCAGCAGGCCACGCCCGGAGATCGACAGCATCGCGGGCAGCAGCGTGGCGACGACGAGGATGCTCACGGCGGCGGCGGTGAACCCGGCCAGGGCGAGGCCGTCGAACACGCTGAGGCGCAGCGCGCTGGTGCCGAGCATGACCACGGCGAGCCCGAGGCTGCCCGCGAGGGTCGCCCGGCCGGAATGGCGCATCGCCGCGCGCACCGCGTCGTCGGGGCCGCGTCCCCGCCTCAGGTCGGTCTGGCAGCGGTGGACGACGACGAGGGCGGAGCCGAGGCTCAGCCCGAAGCCGAGCACCAGCGCCAGCAGCGGTGCGAGCTGCATGACGTTGGCCCGGCGGGACAGCAGGGTGACGCCGTCCAGCGCCGCCGCGGTCGCCGCCCCCGCGGTGACGGCGCACACGGCGACGGCGGCCGGCGAGCGCACCGCCAGGCAGAGGATGAGCAGCGCCACGCCGATGCCGAGCGCGATCGGCCAGGGTGAGATCGTCCCCTGCACGACGACGGTGGTGGCGGGCCCGGTGACCTCGACCTGCAGGTCGGGCCCGTCGTAGTCGCGGGCGGTGGCGATCAGCCGGCGCATCACGGGGAGGTCGGGCGTGGTCGGCGCGTCCTTCATGAGCACGGAGACGATCGCCGTATGCCCGTCCGCGCTCAGGGGGCTGCCGCCGAGCGGCACGGCGCCGAGCGGGCTGTAGGGGTCGAACACACCGGTGACGCCGGGGAGCTTGCCGAGCTGCGCGATCATCGTGGCGACCCGCGCCCGCACCTCGGGCGCCTGCACGTCACCCGCCCGGGCCCGCACGACGATCATCTCCAGATCCGGCAGTTTCCGGTCGGGCATGATGTCGGCCACCAGGTCCATCGCCTGCTGCGATTCGGCGCCGGTGACGCCGAGATCCTGGCTGAACCGGGCGCCCTTCTCCTGGGCGACGTTCGTCGCGGCGATCAGCGCTGTCAGCCACACCGCGACGACCAGCCATCGGTACCGCTGGCACCAGCGGACCAGTAGCGTCACGGCACACTCCTCGGCAGGGACCGGTAATGGCCCATTTGGGTCTAATGTCGGATTCGTATGCGGGGCCAATCTGGCCCACGGACATGCACGGCGTCAACGTGAACCGGATCTGGACCGGCCAGATGGGCACTCCGGTGGGGTGCCGGCAACGTGTCCGGGGGATCACAACACGTCCGGGGAAACCGGTCACGAGGCGGCCGTGGCGACAGCATCCGCGGTAGCGGTGGCGGACGGTGGTGGCGCACGGCGGCGACGGCGGCGGGGCCCTGATGGCGGCGGATCCTAACGCCCGACAATCCGGCGCCGCGACGGGTGACCTTCTCCTGCCAGCAGCAGGATGTGTGCAGAACATGTTGGCGACAAGCTGTCCCGGCGTCGCTTCGCACCCGTTTTTTCGACCGTCTTCACTACGTGCGACCAATCGACATGCAACGATCGGCCCGCTGCTCCCCCCCTGCCCTGGCAGCGAAAGGAAGTCCACTCCCCATGTCGGTTACCGACGTCGTGCAGAACGACCAGGAAATCCCCTCGTTTCCCTTTGACGACACGTTCTCGCCGCATTCCTCGGGACGCCTGGCGGAATATGCGCGGGAAGCTCCCGCGATCCGTGTGCGGTTCGGTCCGGGCCAGCTCCCCATCTGGCTGATCGTCCGCTATGCGCCGGCCCGGGCGATGCTTGCCGACTCCCGTTTCTCCCGCACCAGGACGCTGGACTTCTCCCCGCCCCTGACCGCGGGCCAGATGCCCGATCCGAACTCCATGCTCTGGCTCGACCCGCCGGAGCACACCCGAATCCGGCGCATGGTCAACGCCGGTTTCGCGCACCGGCGGATCGAGCGGATGCGGCCCTGGATCGCGGCGACGGCCCGGGCCCGGATCGACGCGATGACGGCCCAGGAGGCGCCGGGTGACATCCGCACGCTCGCCTTCCATCTGCCGATCGAGGTGATCTGCCAGCTTCTCGGCGTCCCCGATCTCGACCGGGACAACGTCCGGACCTGGAGCGAGTCGCTGTTCCGGTTCCATCTCGACCCGAAGGGCGCCGCAGTCGGGCTCTCCGCGCTGTACAGGTACATGGGTGAGCTGGTGCGTGCGCGTAAGGCCACCGCCGGCAATGCCGACAGCCCGGAGGGTCTGCTCGATGTTCTCATCGCCGCTGCCGACAACGACGGCACACTCACCGAGACCGAGCTGCACTCGCTCGCCATGACACTGCTCATCGGCGGATTCGAGACCACCGGCGGCGTCATTTCGAACGTCATCACGACGCTGCTCACCCAGCGGTCGCACTGGGAGGCCCTCGTCACCGACCCGAGCGGCATGCCGAACGCCATCGAGGAGCTCCTGCGCTACCACCCGCTGTCGATGACCTTCCCCCGGGTGGCGACCGAGGACATCGATCTGGGCGGCTTCGTCGTCCGCGCCGGAGAGGTGGTCGTGGTCCCGCTGGCGGCGATGAGCCGTGACCCCGCGGTGTTCACCGACCCCGACCGCCTCGATCTCACCCGGGAGCCGGTGCCGAACCTGACCTTCGGCGCCGGGGTGCACCACTGCATCGGCGCGCACCTGGCCCGGGTCGAGCTGACCGAGGTGCTCACCGCGCTGATCGAGAAGGTCCCCGGGCTGCGGCTCGCGGTGGCGCCCACCGAGCTGCGCTACGAGCTCAAGGCACCGATCGGCCGACCGGAGACCCTGCCCGTCGTCTGGTAACGGCGCCGTTCGCGCCGCCGGAGCCGAGGCACCACCAAGGGACGTCNCCCACCGGCCCCGGCGGCGTGCACCCGCCCCGCCGCCCCGCCCGGCAGCCCGGCAGCCCGGCAGCCATCGTTGGATTCTCCAACCCACTGCGGCTAGGCTCCCCCTCGACCACGTTAGTTGGATTTTCGAACTCACGGTGCGAGGGATGAGTGAACATGGACGACAGCCCCAAGTCGGCGCTGCGATCCGGGCGACCACCGACGATCACCTCCGTCGGGAACCGCCCATCCAGGGGCAGCAGCCCGACGAGCAGTGACGCGGGCGGCATCGCGCTGGGTGGAATCGCGCCAGGCGGCATCGCACCGGGCGGCGCGCCCGGTGGGCGGTTCGGGCGGGTGTTCGCGGTGGTGGCGGCCGGGGTCGCCATGTCGAACCTCGACCTGTTCGTCGTCAACGTCGCTCTGCCGGACATAGGCCGGCACTTCGACGGATCGTCGCTGTCGTCGCTGTCGTGGGTGCTGAACGGGTACGCCGTCGTCTTCGCCGCGTTGCTCGTGCCGGCCGGGAACCTCGCGGACCGGACCAGCCCGCGCCGCGCCTACCTCTGGGGCACCGCGATCTTCGTCGTCGCTTCCGCACTGTGCGCCGCCGCCCCCACGGTGTGGTTCCTCGTCGCCGCCCGGGTGCTGCAGGCGGCGGGCGCCGCCGTGATGACCCCGTCCTCCCTCGGCCTGCTGCTCGCGGCGGCGCCGCCCGAGCGGCGGGGGGCGGCGGTGCGGGCCTGGACGGCGGTGAGCGGGCTGGCGGCCGCTCTTGGACCCGTCGCCGGCGGGTTGCTGACCGAACTGGACTGGCGGTGGGTGTTCCTGGTCAACCTGCCGGTCGGGCTCGCCGTCCTCGTCGCCGGACCGCGGGTGCTGCCCCACCCGCCGCGGCGCCCCGGCGTGGGGCGGTCCGATCCGGCGGGGGCGGTCCTGCTGACGGTCGGGATCGCGGCGCTGGCGCTGGGGCTGGTCCGCGGGCCGGACTGGGGCTGGGGCTCCGCGCGGGTGGTCGGATCGCTGCTCGCCAGCGTGCTGCTGCTGGCCGGGTTCCTGCACCGCTCGGCGCGTCATCCCGCGCCGGTCCTGCCGCTGCCGCTGCTGCGCGTGCGGACCTTCAGCGCCGCCGCGGTGGCCGCGTTCGTGTTCAGCGTCGCGTTCGCGGCGATGCTGCTGTCGGGCGTGCTGTGGTGCCAGGACGTCTGGCACTGGTCGGCGCTGCGGACCGGGCTTGCCATCGCCCCCGGACCGCTGATGGTGCCGGGGCTCGCCCTCGCCGCCGGGCCGCTGGTGGCCCGCCTCGGGTCGGGACGGGTGGCCGCCGCCGGCTGCCTGGTGTTCGCGGCCGGGATCGGCTGGTGGATCCTGCGGATGGCGCCGCAGCCGGACTACGTCGGCGCGATGCTGCCCGGGATGCTGCTCACCGGCGTCGGCGTCGGGCTGATCCTGCCGACGCTGATCAGCGCGGCCGTCACCGCACTGCCCCCGGCGAGCGTCTCCACCGGCTCCGCGGTGGTGACCATGGCCCGTCAGATCGGCACCGTCATCGGGACCGCCCTGCTCGTCGCGGCGCTCGGCGGCGCGGCGGCCGACGACCTCGGCTCGCTCACGGACGCCTACGACCTGGGCTGGATCATCACCGTCTCGGCGGTCGTCCTCGCCGCGCTCGCGTGCCTCACGATCCCGCGCCCGACCACGACGCAGGCACCGCCCTCCCCGCGGGTGCCGACCCCTGCGCAGGTGCCGACCGTGGCGCCGTAGCGGCCGGGGTCAGCGGCGGAGAAGGAACCACACGGTCTTGCCGTCGCCGGGGACGGCGGCCGCGCCCCAGTCCTCGGCCAGCGCGTCGACGAGGTGCAGGCCACGGCCGCCGAGCGAGTCGGCGTCGACGTGGCGCACCCGCGGCGGGTGGCGGTCCGGGTCCCGGACGCCCACCCAGACCAGGTGATCGGTGGTCCGGATCTCCAGTTCCGGTTCACCGTGGCCGTGCAGCACGGCGTTGGTGACCAGTTCGCTGGCGAGCAGCACGACGGTCTCGGTCACCTCCACGGGGACGCCCCGGCCGGTCAGGTCCGCCGTCAGCCGCTGGCGCGCCCGACCCGGAGCGTCCGGACCTGGCGGGAGGACGAACCGGTCGAGAAATATCCCGACTGGAGGTTCCGACCCGACTGCCATGGCATCCACATATCCGGGCGAATCCATGGATAAACCGAAGTCGGGTCGGTCATCGCGGCCGTAGCGGCCGTGCGCGACGCCGGGGGGACGCCCCTCGTCCCTCGACCAGATGCCGGTCCCGTCCGCCCCGACGCCCGGAGCCGGCCTGCTGGCCCTCACCTCGGCGGACGTCCTGACCGCCGTGGACGTCCTGACCGCCGTGGACGGGCTGGTCGCCGTGGAACGCATGACGCCACCGGTACTGGCTGAGCTGTCCGGCCGGCAGCGCGGACCGGGCAATGGATTGCCGGTCGGCAGGCTTCTCGCGGGATATTCGCTTCACCCGGGCCGAACCCGCGCTGCGTCGCCCACCTTCGGCGGCGGCCGGGCCGGGGCCGTAGAATCCGGCCCGGGCACCGGGTGGCATGCTGACAATTATGGACGACACGAACCCGCGGGGGCCGGCTGGTCCGGAGCCGGAGGGCACCGGGAGGCAGGCCGAGTACGACTTCTTCGTCTCCTATCACGCCAAGGACCACGACTGGGCGAAGTGGGTCGCCTGGCAGCTCGAGGATGAGAAATACCGGGTGCTGCTGCAGGAGTGGAATTTCACGCCCGGAACGGAGTGGGCGGCTTCACTGCGACGTGACATGACCGCGTCGGAGCGCACGATTGCACTGGTGTCGGAGACCTACCTCGCGTCGGCCTACGAGCAGCGAGCGTGGGAACTCGCCTACCAGCACGACCACGGGTTCGCCCGCAAGCTGCTGCCGGTCAGGGTCGAGGACTGCCGCCTCCCCGGGCTGCTCGGCGACATCAAGGCCTTCGACCTGTTCGACGTGGCGGACGAGGCGGAAGCCAGCCGTCTGCTGCTGCAATGGATCGTGGACGCGCAGACGGGTCGGACCAAGCCCACGGCAAGGCCGCCGTTCCCCGGCTCGACCGGCACCGACCCAGAACAGCCCGGGGAAACATCCAGCCGGCTACTCAGCCCCGAAGCCCTGTTGACGGGCACGCCGCTGGCCAGGATGGTGGAGTATCCGGTGCGGTTGCGGGACAAGCGCGCCGTCGAGCTTGATCTCGAACATCTGCGGCGTGCCTGCCAGCGGGTCATCGCCGAGCGGAACGTCCGCGCCGCCGTGGAACTCGACTACCTGGTGGCGCAGAACCGGCCGGACGTGGAGCTCTCCCCGGACACCTACGCACTGGTGCAGCGGGTCAAGGCGGAGTTTCGGACGGAAATGAGGTACATGGACGGTCCCCAGGCCCAGCGACGAAACCTCATCGAACCGCTGATCAACCTGACCAACCTCGTCGGTGCGATGTTCGCCCACCTACCGATCGAGTTCGTCCTGCACGACACGCGGGATCCCCTTCATTCGGTCTGCGCCGTCCAGAACGGGTTCACCGGACGACAGGTGGGTTCGCCGGTAAGCAACGTGGCACTGAGCCGGATCGTGAACCCGCCGGGCGCCGAGGCAGCCGTCTACCAGGTGCGCCTGCCGGACGGCCGCAGACTGAGAAGCGCGACCATCCCGATTTACCACCGAGTATTCGGCCTGATCGCACTGCTGTGCATCAACGTGGACGCCGAGAGGTTCCTGCCAGGGGCGAAAGGCAGCAAAAGTTTGCTGGAGACTCTCGCCCGCCTTCCTGACAACATGGTGGAAGAATTCTTCTACGGCTGACTCCGCCAGCTACCTTCAGCGGCTCCCGAAACGTCGACGTCACATTCCCTGGCATTACGCGGGCGAGGTTTCAACGGCCGGGCGGCGGGCCATCATGGCTGCATGACCACAGCAACCGAAGCGCAGAAGTTCCTCAAGGGCGTCGACTACCCGGCCGATCGTTCGGCGATCGTGAAGAAGGCAAGGGAGAACGGTGCGGACGAATCCCTCGTCCGCACCCTGGAGAAGATTCCGGACCGGCAGTACAGCGGCCCGAACGCAATCTCGAAGGAGCTGTCCGAGAAGTCCTGACCGGAACCGGTCACCGAGCAGGACACGCGACGGGGTCGAGCCGGGGCAACCGCCTTCCGGCCCGACCCCGTCGTTCACGACACGGGGACCTCCGCCGTCCGGTCCGACTGGGCGGCCGGCTGCGCCGCCGGCTCCGGGCGGCCCGGCAGGAGCAGGCTGGCAGCCAGAATGATCACGATGGTGCCCAGCGCGAACCAGTAGACCCCGTGGAACCCGTCGACACCGCCGCCGTCACCCACCGTGGCCAGGATGAGGGTGACCACGGCGATGCCGATCGCGGCACCGAGCTGGTTGAGGATGTAGAGCACCGAGCTGCCCTGCGGCACCGAGGCCGGCGGCAGCGTGCGATACAGCGAGCCCATCGTCGGGGCGCCGACGAAGCTCAGCCCCAACCCGACGACGAACGCGGCCAGCGCCGGCCAGACCTCCGCGGTGTGCGCGCCCACCCGGGTGAACGCGAACTCGCCGACGGCGGCGACGAGCGCCCCGACGCGGACCAGCCGCCGGGCGCCGAGCCGGTCGGACAGCCGACCGGACTGCGGCATGGCGATGATGGCGGCGACCGCGAACGGCGCGACGAGCAGCCCGGAGGCGAGTGGGCCGTGCCCGTGCTGCTGCTGGTAGTACAGCGGCAGCACGAACAGGTTCGCGAACATCGCCAGCCCGACCAACATCATGATCGCCACACTGGCCGCGAAGCCGCCGCTGGTGAACAGCCGGACGTCGATCAGCGGCGGCGTGCGCCGCGCGGCGGCCGGGCGCAGGGCGTGCCCGGCGTAGCCGGCGAGCAGGGCGACGGCGGCGGCCAGCGGGAGCAGCACCTGCCAGGCGACGAAGGTCGTGCGGTCCGCGGCCTGGGACAGCGCCAGCACCGCCGCGGCGAAGCCCGGGCCCACCAGCGCCACCCCGAGCACGTCAAGCCGTGTGCGCGGCACGCCGCCCGTCGATACGCCGCCCGTCGGCGCGTCGCCCGTCGGCGCGTCGCCCGTCGGCGCGTCGCGGGGGATGACCCGCAGCGCGCCGATCAGCGCGGCGACCCCGATCGGCAGGTTGATCAGGAACATCCACCGCCAGGAGAAGTGCGCCAGGACGGCCCCGCCGACGATGAGACCGAGAACCGGGCCGGCCGAGAGGACCATGCCCATCAGCCCCATCACCCGACCCGCCCGGTGGGGGCCGGCGGCGCGGGCCAGCAGCGTGAGCACGAGCGGGTCGAGGATGCCGGCGGCGAGCCCCTGCAGGACCCGGAAGACGATCAGGCTGCTCACGTTCCAGGCCAGCCCCGAGGCGACCGAGGCGACCAGGAAGGCGACGAGGCCGGCCAGCCACAGCCGGCGGGCGCCGAACCGGTCGACGGCCCAGGTGGTGACGGGGATGGCGACGGTGAGCGCCAGCAGGTAGCCGGTGGAGACCCAGCCGATCGTGCTGAGCGCGGCGTCGAAGCGTGCGGCCAGGGTGTCCACTCCGACGGCCACCATGGAGCCGTCGAGGATTCCCATGATCCCGCCGAGGAGCACGACGGCGATCAGCCGCCGCAACGCGGGATCGAATCGGCCCTCGTCCAGCACCTGCGCCATCTCTCACCTCGTGAGTCCCTAAATCTGCACTGGTCGGTGCACTGTAACAGGCCATCACGTTCCAAGGAACCGGACGGGTGGCTTTACTGCACCAGCCGGTGCAGAGAATGGTGGGTGCTGGGATACGGTGTGGTGATGAGTGGGAGGACGCCCGCCGCGGCTGCCGGATCGGCCACCACCACCACCACCGGTTCGCCCGCCCGGCCGAGTGCGCGCGGCCGGATCGACAAGCGCGAGGCGATCCTCGCCACCGCGTTCGTGGTCTTCGCCCGCGAGGGGTACGCGCAGGCCACGCTGGACGCGATCGCCGCCGAGGCACGCGTCGCCAAGCACACGATCTACAACCACTTCGGGGACAAGCAGACACTGCTGCGCGCGGCGATCGCCGCCGAGGCGGACCGCGCGATGGCGAAGAACCTCGCGGCCGTCGACCGGCTACGCGACCACGACGGCGACCTGCGCGCGACGCTGGAGGACGTCGGCAGCCAGCTCGTCGCGTGCTACTGCGACGAGCGCGGCTGGGCGCTGCGGCGCCTGCTCTACGCGGAGATCAGCCAGTTCCCCGACCTGCTCGACATCATCACCGGCCGGGCATCGGACCCGGTCACCGAGGCACTCGCCGACCGCCTGGCCCGCCTCGCCCTGGCCGGCCACCTGCGCGCGGGCGATCCGGCCGCCGCGGCCGAGCAGCTCGCCGCCCTGCTCACCGGCTCGCTGGAGGCCCGCTGCCGGTACGGCACCAGAGTCATCTCCGCCGCCGAGCAGCACGCCGTCGCCCGCGCCGCGGTCGACACCTTCCTGCACGCCTTCGGCACCGCCCCCGGCCCTGCCGGGACGCCCGCGGCCGGGGAGGGAGACCCGGCGGCGCGATGCTGACGATCGGAATGCTGGGCGGGATGAGCTGGGAGAGCAGCGCCGAGTACTACCGGCTCGCCAACGAGCTGGTCCGGGCGCGGCTCGGTGATCTGCATTCGGCCCGGTGCGTGCTGTTCTCCGTCGACTTCGCCGACATCGAGGCCATGCAGACCGCCGGCCGGTGGGACGAGGCCAGCGTCGTCCTCGCCGCCGCCGCGCGGTCGCTGGTCGCGGCCGGCGCCGATCTGGTGCTGCTGTGCACCAACACGATGCACAAGGTCGCCGACCAGGTCCAGGCGGCCATCGACGTCCCGCTGCTACACCTCGCGGACGCCACGGCGGCGGCGGTGACCACCGCGGGGCTGCGCACCGTGGGCCTGCTGGGCACGGCGTTCACGATGGAACAGGCCTTCTACCGCGACCGGCTCACCGCCGCCGGGCTGCGCGTCCTCGTGCCACCCGCCGTCGACCGCGCGCTCGTGCACCGCGTCATCTTCGACGAGTTGTGCCGTGGCGTCGTGCGGGAGCAGTCGCGCCGGCAGTACGTGGCGGTCATCGAACGGCTGGCAGCCGCGGGCGCCGAGGGCGTCATTCTCGGCTGCACCGAAATCGAGCTGCTGGTTCGCCGCCAGGACAGTTCGGTGCCGGTCTTCCCGACGACCCGGCTGCACGTCGAGGCCGCCGTCGAGCTGGCCCTCGCCGCGGAAACGACGGCAGGCAAGTCCGGTTGACCGGGACGGGCGGCCCGGACGGTCCCGAGGAGCCGGCGCACCCGCACACCAGTGCGTGGGACCGGCTCTCGCCGATCCATCTGCGGCAGTTCGCCCGGGCCACCGGGCTGGCGGTCGGCGAGGTCCGCAGGCTGCCGGAGCATCTCGTCCCGGCGTGGCTGCGGCCTACCGACGGCGAGCGGCGGCTGCCGGTGCTGCTCGCCACGGTGGTGGCGATCGCGTTGCAGTGGGCGCTGCCGTCCCGGCTGACGCTCACCCCGCGCTGGCTGCTGCCCGGCCTGGAGATCGCGCTGCTGGCGGGGCTGACCGCGGTCAACCCGGTGCGGCTGACCCGCAAGCATCCGGTGGAGCGGGCGGCGAGCCTGCTGCTGGCCGCGTCGGTCACCACCGCGAACGGGGTGAGCGCGGCCCTGCTCGCCCACCGCCTGGTCCGCGGCACGGCCGGTGAGGACCCGGCGGTCCTGCTGAGCACCGGCGCGGCGATCTACCTGACGAACATCATCGCCTTCGCCCTCTGGTACTGGGAGTTCGACCGCGGCGGGCCGTTCGCCCGGGCGCAGAGCGAACGGCAGTACCCCGACCTGCTGTTCCCCCAGATGAGCGATCCGGCGAACGCCGATCCCCGCTGGGAGCCGACGTTCGTCGACTACCTGTTCGTCGCGTTCACGAACAGCACCGCCTTCAGCCCGACGGACACGATGCCGATGACCCGCTGGGCCAAGCTCATGATGATGGCCCAGTCGACAATCTCGATCATCGTCGTCGCCCTCGTCCTTGCCCGCGCCGTCAACATCCTCCGTTGACCGGCCACGCACCGGTCAGCGAGACGGCTGCGCCGTGCGCGCCGGATCAGGCACTCGGCGCGCGGCCGGCGGCGGGCAGCTCGATCCACCGCCGCGCCGAGGGTCGTGCGCGCCGCGCCGCCCCAGCACCACCCGATTGACGGCCGCGAGCCAGCACGCGCCGAGGAAGGCGCCGCCGAGCACGTCGCTGGGATGGTGCATGCCGCGATAGGTCCGGCAGAACCCGACGAGCACCGGCACGGCGACCGCGACGACCACCGACGCGACCAGCACGGCCCTGACCCACCACGGCCGAGCCGACGACGGCTGCCCCCCGCCCACGCCTCCGCCCTGGCCGGCACCGGAGCCGGCCGGTAGCCGCCCGAACCGGCCGTCCGCGGCGAGCCGGTGCAGCACGAGGGCCAGGCCGCCGTACAGGCACACCGCGGCGGCGGTGTGCCCGGACGGGAAGCTGGCCAGCGGATCCCCCGGGTCGAGCCGGGGCACCGCGGGGCGCGGCCGGCCCACGAGGGCGTTGGACGCCTCGTAGACGGCCGTCTCCCCTGCGGTGAGCAGGATGATCCCCGCCGGCAGCCACCAGCGCCGCGTCCACCACCCGACGGCCGCCGCCAGCACCGCCGTCGCGGCGATGACCGTCCAGGTGTCGGCGAGGTAGGTCGCGTCCGCGGTGAGGCGGACCAGGCCGCCGGTGCGGTGGCCGGCGAGCCAGCGCTCGGCGTCGGTGTCCCAGCCGCGCACCTGGCCGGGCCCGTGGACGAGGAGCGCACCGGTGCCGGCGAGGATGAGCACGAGCAGCCCCGCCGCCGCCACGAGACGGCCGCCCAGGCCGAGGAGAGATCGCACGGATCAGTTCCTCTCCACAACGAACCCACCGGACACCTGCCGTACCGTGCCACCCGGGTCCGACCGTCATCCACACGCCCGCCGCCTTCTGCCGCGCTCCGGCTGTGCCCGTCGTCGCAGCCAGACGGTGCCTACCGTGGACTGCTGGAGTCGTTGGTGTGCGGCCTCCTTCGACCGGAGGTCCCGGCCAGTCGCTGGTCGGCTGGCCGTGGTGGGGCCGAGCGGCGGGTGTTGATCTGTCGGGCCAGGCCCTCGAGCGCGACGCGAAACTGGTGTTGCGTCTCGGTGGCGAGCCGGCGGCGCAGCAGCGGAACGAGCACGCCGGTCAGACGCTCGGACTGGGTGACCCGGACCCGGGTGGAATCGAGCGGTTCGATCAGATAGCTGTGCTCGCCGGTGAAGACGCCCGGCGCCAGCAGCCGTCCCCGCCGGGTCAGTTCGCGTTCGGGAGTGACGGTCGTCAGCACGGGCCGGAAGGTCATCTGCCGGCCGGTGGCCGTGCGTACGACCTCCCGCTGTCGAGCACCGACCGCAAGCCGCCCACTCGCGTGGAGCACAAGCGGATGCCACTGCGGGTAGCTGTCCCCATCGGTGATGACCTGCCACACCTCCGCCGGGGTGGCCGCGATGTCGATCTCAGCGCGCACGTGGACACTCAGCAGGCTCATGCGAGACCCCCGGATGAGACCCCGGCCCCGGCCAGGGCCGCGGACACGAGACGCTTCAGGTAGTCGTCATCAACCGGGTCGCCCGTGATCAGGGCTCGATAGTAGACGGCGCCGATGATCTGATCGAGGATCAGCCCCGGATCCACGTCGTCAGCCTGTTCACCCTGGCCGACGGCCGCGGCGAACAGATCGAGGCTCGCCGCTCGCCGCCGGGCCCACAGCTGATACACCGACGCGGCCAGGTCGGGCTGACGAGCACCTGCGGCGATCAGCTCCGACACGAGCAGTCGTATTCCGGGCTGACCCAGGCCGGCGGCGATCGCGGCGGCGATCCGGACCAGGTCGGCTCGAAGATCCCCGGTTTCCTCGATCGCCACGTCGTCCAGAAAGGTGGCCACTGCCGCGACCACCAGGTGGTCACGCGAGGGCCATCGCCGGTAGACGGTCGTCTTGGCCACCCCGGCACGGTCAGCGACCTGGTCCACCGCGAACCTGGCGTATCCGCCCTCGCGCAGCATCTCCCTCGCGACCGCCACGACACGCTCTTCCACCCCGGTGTCCCGAGGCCTGCCCCCGCCCATGCGCCCCCTCCATTTCGCTACGCGAGTAGCGTAACAGAAGTGGATCACCCGGGGACCGCGCGCGGCGGGTCAGGCTCCGAGTCCGTTGCGCTGCGCGCGCCGGATCAGCCGTTCGGCACGCGGCTGGCTGCGGGCGGCTCGATCCGCCGCCGCGCCGAGGACCGTCGCGAGCGCGGTGAGCGTCGTGGGATCGGCGTCGTCGACGCGGGCGGCGAGGCCCGCGGGCCCGCCCGGATCACCCGGATCACCCGGATCACCCGGGTCGGCGGGGTCGGCGGGNAGTCGGGNGGCGACGTCCGCGGCCAGGCGGCTGGTCCGCCACTGTTCGAGGGCGAGATGGCGGCGCAGATGATCGAGGATGGCGGCGCCGGCGCGGTCCGCCTCGCCGAGGCGGGCGGCGAGCTGGTCGACGAGCCCGGTCTCCGCCGAAGTCGCCGGGATCGCCGGGATCGCCGGCGTTGCGAGCAGCCGCAGCGCGCCGCCGCGCAGCCGGACGAGCACGGCTCCCAGCAGCGCGTCGTAGGCGAGCGCGGCGATGAGCGGGCCGAGCACGTCCGCCCCCGGCGGCGCGGCGATGATCCCGGCCCACAGGCTGATCACCGACTTGGTCATCACGAACGCGGCCTGCCAGTCGAGCCGGCCCGGATCGACCGCGACGCCGGCGGCGGCGGCGTACTCGGCGACGCGGGTGGTGAACTCGCCGAAGTCGGTGTGCGCGCCGCGCATCCAGATCCAGGCGAGGTCCTCGTGCGGGTCGCCGGCGTGGAACAGCTCCCAGTCCAGCAGGGCGACCACCCTCCCCTCATGGATCATGACGTTGCCGGGGCCGGCGTCGCCGTGCACCGGCCGCGCCGGTGTCGGGTCGTCCGGCAGGCCATCGGCGAGGATCCGCAACGCCAGCCGGATCAGCGGCCGGTCCAGGGTGCCCGTCGTGGCGGCTCGGTCGCGCCACCAGTCGAGATCCGAGCGCAGCGCCGCGGTGATCGACGAGGCTGGCACGCCGAGGTCGGGCGGATCGATCCGGTGCAGCCGGGCGAGCAGCGCCATGTACTGCGGCGCGGCCTGCTCGACCGCCGCCGGGTCGGGTCTGCTGGTGCCGGGGACGAGCTCCAGCAGGGTGCCGGCGGGGTCCGTCAGGGTCGCGAGCACGGCGGGCACGGGCAGCCCGTGGGCGCGCACGCGCCGGAGCACCTCGGCCTCGCGGGCCAGGGTCATCTCGCTGCCGTCCATCACCCCGCCGGCCACCGGGTCGGCGCGCAGGAAGGCGATGCCGGCACCGGCGGGGCTCTCGACGCGGTAGGCCTCGCGGGAGGCCCCCGCGGGCACGGGCACCAGGCGGACCGCGTCGACGCCGAGGGCGGCGGCGATCTCGTCGGTCCGTTGGGCCCAGCTCGAGATGGGGGTCACGGCGGTCCTCTCAGCCTCGGCGACGAGTCGATACTAGCGAGAACTGACAGGTGCTCAATTTTTTGGGAGGCGAGATGACCGCAGCCGAACCGAGCGAGCCGTCCGGCCTGAGCGACGTGGCCCGGCTGTCGCGGCGACCGGCGGGCGGCGGCGGGCCCGGGCCCGGCCCCGGGCCGAAGGGGCGGCGCACCCGCCTGCGGCTGCTCGACGAGGTGGAGCGGCGCTGCCTGGCCGCGCCGTACCTGACGATCGCCGTCGCGGACGTCGCGCGGGCGGTGCACACGTCGCCGGGGACCTTCTACCACTACTTCCCCGACCTCCCCAGCGCCGTCGCCGAGGTGGCCGAGCGGCACATGGAGCAGTTCGAGCAGGTCACGGCGCTGGCCGCGGTGCTGGTGCGCGCGGACGCCGCGCCCGAGCCGTGCGAGCGGTTCGTCCGGGCGTTCCACGACTTCTGGAGCGACCGGCGCGGCCTGCTCGAGACGATCGTGCTCGCCTCCCGCGACGAGGACCCGCGGGTGTTCCGGGTCCTGCTGGACGCCATGAAGAGGCTCACCCACGTGCTGTCGGTCGCCGTCGTCGACGGTCATCCCGTGGGTCTCGCCGGGTCGCTGGTGATGATGCTGGTGATGTCGGCGGCCCGCCGCGAGGGGTTCGCCCGCGACGGGGCGCCACTCGAGGAGCTCCTCCGGTCCCAGGCCCAGATCATCCATCTCAGCCTGGCCCGGCGCCCGGACCATAATTGACGCTATGTCAGTTCCGTGAAAGCGTCTCTCGGTACGAGATCGGAGCCGGCGAGGTGGCCATGGACGAGTTCGACGGAGTGGGCGGGTCCGACGGCGTGGGCGGGTCCGACGGCGTGGGCGGGTCCGACGGAGTCAGTCTGTCGAGCGTGTTCGACCGACGGGTCCGGACCAGCCCGCGGGCGCCGGCGGTGCGCGACGTGGGTGGCGAGCCGGTGTCCTGGGGCGAGCTCGGCGACCGGGTGACGGCCCTCGCCGCGGACCTCGCCGCCCGCGGCGTCCGGCCCGCCACCGTCGTGTCCTGGCAGCTTCCGACCAGCGTCGAGGCGATCGTCCTGCTGCTGGCGCTATGCCGGCTCGGGGCGACGCAGAATCCCCTGCTGCCCGTCTACGGCGACCGTGAGCTCGACTTCATCCTGCGTCAGGCCCGCCCGGCGCTGCTCATCGTCGACGGCGCCGACCCGGCGCGTACGGCCGCCGCCCGGCGGGTGGCCGCCGCCGTGGCCCGCGACGGCGCGCCGATCGACGTCCTGGCCTGGGGGAAGGACAGCCCCGCGCGGGGCGGTCCGCTGGCCCCGCCGACGGGGGTCGCGGGCCGGTGGTACTTCTACACCTCGGGGACGACGTCGGTGCCGAAGGGCGTGGTGCATGCCGACCGCGCGGTGCTGGCGGCCGGACGCACCCTGGTCGAGCGGCTCGGGTTACGCCCGGACGACCGGTACGGCGCGGTCTTCCCCCTCTGCCACGTGGGCGGCCCGGCCTGGCAGGTCGCGGCGATGCTGGTCGGCTTCGAGACGTTGTGCGTCGCCCGGTTCACCGACGAGGCGATCAGCGCCCTGCAGGACTTCGACGTCACCATCGCCGGGGCCGGCCCGCCGTTCTTCCTCGCCTACCTCGCCGCCCAGCGTGCGCTGCCGGCCGGCCGGCGGCTGTTCCCATCGGTGCGTGCCTTCCCCGGCGGCGGTACCGGCCGACCCCCCGACCTGGACGCGCGGATGGTGGCCGCGTTCGGCGCCGGTATCGTCCCCACCTACGGACTGACCGAGGCGCCGATCGTGTGCATGGGCCGGCTCGGCGACTCCCCCGCGCAGCGGGCCACCACCGAGGGGATCGCCGCGCCCACGGCGCGGCTGCGGGTGACGGCAGCCGACGGCGGCGCCGCGCCGGCCGGCTCGGACGGCGAGATCCAGCTCCGCGGCGACCACCTGATGCTCGGCTATCTCGACCCGGAGCTGACCGCCGCGGCGATGACACCCGACGGGTGGCTGCGCACCGGCGACCTCGGCCGCCTCGACGCGGCCGGCTACCTGACCGTCACCGGACGGATCAAGGACGTGATCATCCGGAACATGGAGAACGTCTCGGCCGTGGAGGTGGAGCAGGTGCTGGCGACCCATCCGGGCGTCACCGACGTGTCGGTCATCGGGCTGCCCGACGGGCGGACCGGGGAGCGGGTGTGCGCCGTCATCGTCCCCGCGGCCGCGGACGCCCCGCCCAGCCTCGCGGACCTCACCGGCTGGTGCGCCCGGGCGGGTCTGATGAAGCAGAAGTGGCCGGAGCAGGTGGAACTGGTCGACGAGCTGCCCCGCAACCCGGTCGGCAAGGTCGCCAAGGCCCAGCTCCGCGAGCGTTACCTCCCCGGCGCCGACACGGCCGCGGCGGCACCGCGATGACCGCCGCCGCCGACCCGGCCGGCACCAGCCCCGCCGACACCGACTCGGCCAGCACCGACTCGGCCAGCACCGACCTGCCGGACACGGCCGGCTGGGGGCTGACGGAGGCGGACGACGGGCTGCACCCGTTCCCGCCCGACGAGCCGTTGTGGACGGAGACCGTCTGGTTCACCTGGATGGTGCCCGAACGTCACCTGCTGGGCTACGTGTACCCGGTGTTCCGGCCCAATCTCGGCGTCCAGTTCGGCGGGGTGACCGTCTACGACGCCAGCGCCCACCTGCCCTGGGAGCTTCCCGTGCGCCACTGGCAGCAGCACATCCCGCTGCCGGAGCTGCCGGACCTGCGCAACGCCCGGCTCGCCGACGGCATCACCCTGCGCGCCGTCCGCCCCGGCCACACGTACGACATTGGCTACCGCAGCGACGAGCTCACCCTCGACCTGCGCTACGAGGCCCTCATGCGGCCGCTGGTCTCCGGTGGCGAGTCCGACCTGTTCGCCCAGGGCGGTCATCTCGACCAGCCCGGACGGGTCACCGGGGAGATGGTGCTGCACGGCGAACGGGTCGCCGTCGACTGCCTCGCGATCCGCGACCGGGCGTGGGGGCCGCGGCGCGACCAGCGGCAGCGGCGCGTCGGCTACGCCTACGGCACGGCGTCGGCGACCGAGGCGTTCCTCGCCCTCACCGGCCCGGACCGCCACGGCACGGACCGGGTGTGGACGGGTTACCTCATGCGGGACGGCGTGTGGTCCCCGCTGGTCACCGGCGAGCGCCGGGTGGAACGCGACGGCGAGGGCCGGCCGGCGACCGTACGGATCACCGGCGGCGACGAGCTGGGCCGGGCGCTGTCCGCGACGGGCACGGTGGTCAGCCGGATGGTCTTCACCCCGTACCCGAGCATGCTCGCGTGGTGCAGCATGACCCGCTGGGATCTCGACGGCCAGGAGTGCTGGGGCGAGGACCAGGACGTCTGGAGCCCCTGCCGCTGGCGCCGCGACATGGTCGCCGCCCCGGCGGCCATGCCTGCCGAGGCTGGGTGAGCGGCCGAGCCCATGGCTGCCCGGCCGAAAACCTGTTGCGATGCCGGTTCCGTCACCCCTAGAAATCCGAAGCATGGATGAGCAGCCCCTGACCGAGCAGCGCCTGCCCGGCGGCCGGCATGTCGGGGGCGTCCGCATCGGCGACACCGTGCACCGCCCCGCCAATCCCTGGACCCCGGCGGTGCACGGGCTGCTGCGCCATCTCGACGCGGTCGGGTTCAGCGGTGCGCCGCGGGTGCTCGGCTTCGATGAGCGGGGCCGGGAGGTGCTGTCCTGGCTTGCCGGCGACACGATCGGCGAGCGGCGGCCGTGGCCGGCATGGGCGTTCTCCGACGAGGCGCTGGGCCAGGTCGGGGCGTGGCTGCGCCGGCTGCACGACGTCACCGCCGGCTACGTGCCGCCGACCGGCGCCGTCTGGCTGTCCGGGCGGCCGTGGCAGCCGGGCCTGGTCGTCGGCCACCACGACGCCTCGCCGTTCAACGCGGTGTGGGACGCCGCTGCCAACCGGCTTGTCGGGTTCGTCGACTGGGACACCGCCGGGCCGTCGTCCCGCGAGCTCGACCTCGCCTTCACCGCGCTGACCTGGGTGCCCCTGCACGCCCGCGCCGTCGTCGAAGCGCAGGGCTTCACCGCCTTCGACGACCGGCCCCGGCGGCTGCGCCTGCTGCTGGACGCCTACGACTACGACGGCGACCGGGCCGCGTTCGGCCCCGCCGTCGCCGCCCGGGCCCGGCTCAACGCCGCGGTCATCGACCGGCTGGGTATCGACGCGCTACGGCCCATCGCCGCCGACTTCGAGCAGGCCGCCCGCGAGATCGAGGCCCTGCCGCCCGCCTTCTGGACCTGACCGCTGCCCGACACCGAACCCTGGGCCTGCGCTCAGGCGGCGCACAGCAACCCCACAGGCTCGGCTCGCACTCTCATCACCAATCGGCGTTCCTCCCACGGAGCGCGGCCGGTGAGAGGGAGACGATGGCCACACGCGAACAGGGGATCCGACGGGTAGGTCCCGTCACGACCGGGCTGGTCGCCGTCGCGGCCGCCGGCGTCATCGGTTTCGGCGTCCTCGCCCACGAGCACACCGCCGCCACGGACGACGACACCTCCGCCACCGCGACGAGCGGCACCACTTCCGACACAGGCAGCACCTCGGGCAGTACCGGCACCGCCTCGGGCAGTACCGACTCTTCGGGTAGCACCGGTTCCTCGGGCAGCACAAGCTCCTCGGGCAGCGCCTCGGACAGCACGAGCTCCGGCACCTCGTCCTCGAGCGGGACCTCGCCGTGGAGCACCGACGGCCAGGCGCACGCCACCACGGGTGGCTCCTGAGATGGCCGCGACCACGAGACCCCGCCCCGCCGCGGTACCGAACTCCGACCGATCCGAGCCGGCCTCGGCCGCCTGGCCGGTCTGGAGCACCACCGCGCAGGTCGTGGTGACCGACCCGGACCGCCTCGACGCCGCGCGGCGGCTCGTTGCCGACCAGCTCGCGGCCGTCGACGCCGTGGCCAGCCGCTTCCGCGCCGACGCGGAGATCGTCCAGCTCGACGCCGCCGACGGGACGCCCCAGCAGGTCAGTCCCCTGCTCGCCGAGCTGATCGGCGTGGCGCTGGCCGCCGCCCGCCAGACCGGCGGGGCCGTCGACCCCACCCTCGGCGGCCCGCTCGCCGACCTCGGCTACGACCGGGACATCGCCCAGCTTGCCGCCGGCGGCCCGCCCGTGCGGGTGGTGCGCCGACCGGCGCCGGGCTGGCAGCGGGTCCGCCTGACCGGGCGGTTGCTGACCCTGCCCGCGGACGTCCAGCTCGACCTCGGCGCAACGGCGAAGGCGCACACCGCCGACCGCTGCGCCGCGCTGGTCGCCGACCGGCTGGGCACCGGAGTCCTGGTCAGCCTGGGCGGGGACATCGCCACCGCGGGGCCGCCGCCACCGGGCGGCTGGCGGGTCCGGGTGCTGGACCAGCCGGGCGAGCCGGCGTGCACGGTCGGCCTGCCGCCCGGGACCGCGCTCGCGACGTCGAGCACGCTCGGGCGCCGCTGGCGGCGCGGGCACCAGCTGCTGCACCATGTGCTGGACCCGCGGACCTGCCAGCCGGCGCCGGCGGTGTGGCGAACCGTCACCGTGGCCGCCGCGAGCTGCCTGGCGGCGAACACGGCGAGCACGGCGGCGATCGTGCGCGGCCCGGCGGCGCCCGATGCGCTGCGCCGCGAGGGGCTCGCCGCCCGACTGGTCGACGCGGACGGCACGGTGGTCACCGTGGCCGGCTGGCCGTCCCCGACGCAACGGTCGGCGCCGGCGGCGGTCGCGCCCGAGGCGGTCGCGCCCGAGGCGGAACAGGCGGTGCGATCCGCGGTCGCGCCCGGGATGGAGGAGACCGTCGAGCGAGACTCGACGGAAGCGCGATCGGGGATGCCCGGCCCGCGGGACGCCGGGGCCACCCGATGACCACCGACACGCTCTGGTACACCGCCCGGGGCAGCGGCACCGTGGCGCTGCTGCTGCTCACGCTCACGGTCGTCCTCGGCGTGGTGGCCCGTTCGGGCCGGGGTCTGGCGGGCCTGCCGGGCTTCGCGGTCGCCGCCGTGCACCGCAGCGCGGGCCTGCTCGCCGTCGTGTTCGTCGCCCTCCACGTCGTGACCCTGCTGCTCGACCCGTACGCGCAGCTTGCCCTGCCCGACGTGGTCCTCCCCTTCGGCGCGGGGTACCGCCCGCTGTGGGTCGGCCTGGGGACGGTGGCCCTCGACCTGCTGGCGGCGGTGGCGCTGACCAGCCTGCTGCGCCGGCGCGTCGGCGCCCGGATCTGGCGCGCGGTGCACTGGGCCGCCTACGGCGCCTGGCCGGTGGCCGTGGCGCACGGCCTCGGCGCCGGCAGCGACACGGGCACGCCGTGGCTGTGGGCGGTGGCCGTATGCTGCGTGCTCGCCGTCGCCGGGGCGCTGAGCTGGCGCCTGTCGGTGGGATTCGCCGCGTTCCACCGGTCCCGGCCGTTAGCCCCGACCGAGCCCCGGCCGGGCGGGGTCGATGACTCCCCCCTGCGGGCCCTGCGCACCGTCCCCGCGCACGGCCCCGTCCCCGCGCACGGCCCCGTCTCCGCGCACGGCCCCGTCTCCGCGCACGGCCCCGTCTCCGCGCACGGCCCCGTCTCCGCCGTCGGCGGCCACCTCGACCGGCCCGCGACGGCCGCCGCGGCGATCCCGCCCGTCCAGACCATGCGCGGCGCCGCTGGGGACAGCCCCGCGGCAGCCGCCGACCGATGGGACCCGCGATGACCGTCGAGCACACTGTTGAGCCCTGGCCGGCCGGCGTCCACCCGGTCCGCGGCGTCGGGGACGCACCGAGCGTGGCCGGCACCGCCGGCACCACGAACCCGCCGGGCACCGCCGGCACCACAAACCCGCTGGGCATGCCCGGCGCCGCGGACCTGCCGGGCACCGTCCGCGCCATGAACCTGCCGGATACGGTCGGCGTCGGCGGGCACGCCGCCCAGCGGCTGCTGGCCCTCGCCGCCCCCGACCTGCTCGGCCACCACCGCCGGTGCGGGCCGCTGCCCTGGCGCGGCCCCGGCGGGCCGCTGCTGCGCGAGATCCACGACGCGGGGCTGACCGGACGGGGCGGCGCGGCCTTCCCGACCTGGCAGAAGCTGGCCGCCGCCGCGCAGGCCGCGTGCCCGCCCGGCGCGGACCGCCCCGGGCGGCGCCGGGCGGGCACGGGCGGGGGCACCGGACGGCCACGGGCGGGCGGCACGCCCGTCGTCGTCGCCAACGCCGCCGAGGGTGAGCCCGAGAGCGCGAAGGACGCGACCCTGCTCGCCGCCGCGCCGCACCTCGTCCTCGACGGCGTGCAGCTCGCCGCCGAGGCGGTCGGCGCCGGGGAGGCGTTCGTCTACGTCAAGGCCGGCAGCGCCGCCGCGGTAGCCGTGCGGCAGGCGGTGGCCGAACGGCGGGCCGCCGGCTGGGACCGCTGCGGGATCGAGGTCCGCGAGGCGCCGGCGACGTTCCTCGCCGGGGAGGCGTCCGCGGTCGTCGCGGCGCTCGACGGGGCCGCGGCCCGACCCCGCGCGCACTGGCGACCGCTGGCCGACACCGGCCTGCACGGGCGTCCGACGCTGGTGCACAACGTCGAGACCCTCGCCCACCTGGCGACGATCGCGCGCTGGGGCGCCGCCTGGTTCCGCTCCGTCGGGACCGCCGACGAGCCCGGCACGCTCCTGGTCACGGTGACGGGAGCCGTCGCCGCGCCGGGAGTCGTCGAGGTGCCGTACGGAACCCCCCTTGGCGATCTCGTCGGGTCCCGCGGCGGCGCCGTCGAACCGGTCGGCGCCCTGCGGATCGGCGGATTCGCCGGCACCTGGCTGCCCGGCGGCGTGGCGCCCGCGGTGCCGATGTCGCGGGAGGGACTGGCGTCCTGGGGCGCCACGCCGGGACCGGGGATCGTCTCCGTGCTGCCCGCCCGGGCCTGCGGGCTGGCCGAGACCGCCCGCATCGTCGGCTACCTGGCCGCGCAGAACGCCGGCCAGTGCGGCCCGTGCGTCAGCGGGCTGCCGCAGCTCGCCCGGTCGGTCGCCGGCATGGCCGGGGTCGCCGGCCGGGACACGGCGCCGGACGGGGAGAACCCGGCCCAGGCGGCGAGCCGGTCGCTGCGCCTGGCCGCTCTGGTCGCGGGCCGCGGCGCCTGCCACCATCCCGACGGCGTGGCCCGCCTCGTGCACAGCGCGCTGCGCACGTTCGCCGCCGACATCCGCGCGCATGCCCAGGGCCACTGCCTCGGCTCGGCCCACCTGACCTGACCGCGGACGACCCCGCCGGCCACCCGGCGCACACGCACAGGCAGGCACGACTCGGGCAGCCACTCAGGCAGCCACAGGAGGAGACAGCATGCCCGGCATACCGCAACGGCGACGGACCGCCCCGGCCGGCGCCCCGAACGGCGACCCGACCGGCGACCCGGACTCCACGGCGGGCGGCGGCGGACCCGCGGTCGGCCCGGCCCGGCTGTGGATCGACTGGACGGCCTGCGACGCCCGCGGCTGGTGCGCCGAGCTGCTCCCGGAACTGCTCACCCGCGATCCCGACGGCTACCCCCTGGCCCGCGCCCCCGGCGTCCGGACCACCCGGCACGTCACGATCCCCCTGCGGCTCGCCGGCCACGCCCGCCGAGCCGTCGACGCCTGCCCCCGCCTCGCCCTGCGCCTGCTGCCCGACGGATGAGCGCATGGCCGGGCACGCCGCCGAACCAGGGATAATTCTCGGGAACCTCCGGGTGAGGGAACGGGATTGCGGGGTACAGCAAGGTCACGACAGTACCGGCCGACGACCGAAGGAGAAGAGGAGTTCCCATGACGAGGCCCAACACGGTGCACGATGCCGGTACCGAGCAGCTTCCCGTCAATCCGCCTGCCGACCGGCCCTACGGCCAGCCCTACCGTGAGCCGTACCCGCCCCAGAACTCGCCGCAGTACGGCGGATACGGCACCTGGGAAAGCGACCAGACCGGCTATCTTCCGTACCCGGACAATAACCAGGCGCAGATGCAGTACGGCTACCAGCAGCCGGTCGGGCCGCGCCCGGAATCGTCCGGGACGCGGGCGCTGTGGATTCTCGCCTTCGTTTTCTCGGCGGTGGCGCTGTTCGTACCGTTCGTCGGTTTCGCCGCCATCGCCTGCGGCGCCGTGGCCTGGGGCAAGGGCAGCCGCCGAGGCAAGCTCGCGACCTTCGTCGCCATCGCGGCCACGATCGTCGGCTGGGTCCTCAGCATCCTGATCTACACGTCCTGACCCACGCCGCGGCCGTCCACAGCACCGTCGGACGGCCGGAGCGGGGCCCCGCCGCACCCGGCGGCGAGGCCCTGTTCGTTCGCCGTGCCGCACCGCGGCCGACCCCCCGCCGCGGTGCGGCACCTCCCGACCCGCCCCCGCCCGCATGACCCGACGGTCGGCGGCGCGCCGCCCGATGCATGCCACCGATGCAGCGGGCGCCTGGGATCCGAGCCGGGTGGCGTCGGGCGGGGTCAGCCCACCGGCGGCTCGTCCGGCTCGTCCGGCCCAGCCGGCCCGGCCGGCCCGTCGTCGGCGAGGTCGCCGGGTGGGCCGTTCGGATCGGGACGAGGCCTCACGGGCGCCGAGGGATCCGGGTTCGCGTCGTCGCGTCGTGCGGCGGTGCCACCGCGACCGGCGTCAGGTTCCGTGGTCCGGGAGAGGCCGGGGATCGGTATCCCGTTGCCCAGCGGGATCGACGCGGGCAGCGGCAGATCGCGTTCGACCTGCCGGATCGTGCGCTCGGCCACGAGCAGCGTGAGGCTGACCCGACCGGACCCGGGGTGCGCTCTCGTCAACCGGCCCGCGCGCAGGGCGATGCTCACCTCTGCCAGCGCGAACTCGACGATCAGCCGGATTCTCGTCCTCGACAACAACAGCTCGCCGGCGAGGATGTCGGCCTCGCGGCCATACTCCACGGTCGAGGTGTGGGAGCCCAGGATGAGCGTCTCGGTCGCCTGCGGGGACGCGGCGGAGCGGTGCGCCGCCTCCCGGATCACCGGCCACTCCGCCCACGCGTCGATGATCATGCCAACCAGGTCGATGCGCAGGAACCGGAGGATCTCGGCGGCGAGCTCGCCGGCAACGCGAAGGATCACATCCGGCGAGATCTGCGCCGCCCGAAGGGAATTGCTGACCTCGCTGAGCTCGGTCGCCAACTGGCGACCCAGCCTCGCGACGCTTTGCCCGGCCGCGAACAGCATCCCGCCCGCCTGGAGCAGATCGAATGGCACGGGCTCCCCGTCGGACGTGGCCGGCGGCTCCGGCGGGGCGGCCTGGTCGTCGGGCCGCTGGTCCGCCTGCCCCGGCTCGCCGGCCTGGTCGGCCGGGCGCCCGGTCGGCTGGTCCGACCCGGCGGCGCCATCTCGTTCCGGCGGCTCACCCCGATCCGCCGGCACGCTCCGATCCGGCGGTGAGCGCCGATGGTCCGGCCGGACCATCGGCGCCGGGTGGGCGCGCACCGGGGTTCTCGCCGGTGGGCGGCGTCCGGCGGGGCGCGGGTGGCTCCGGAACCGGGTCCGCGGGGCCGCGGATGACGGGCAGTGGCTGGGTCGTGTCCGGATCCCCGGGGTTCGCGTTCACGGCCGCTCTCCTTCCCGAGTCCCGGCGGAGGCCTGTACCTGCGCCCGCTCAGATCTCCCGCTGCGCGGCGGAACCTCGTCTCGCTCCGGGGACCCGTCGTCGCCCCGCGCGCCGGCGATCGTCCATCGCCCGGAGCGAACGGGGGCAAGGTCGTGGGTTCGCAGGCAGACGGCGGGGCCGGCCGGCCCACCCGGGCCGCCCTCGTCCGCGCTCACGACGACACGGGGTGCAGCCGCGACGGACCAGCGCAGGCGGGGCGATGCCACCGGCGCGCCGTCGGCCGCGGCGGGCGGTCGGACCCGCACCGAGTCGAGGGAGCCGCCGATCACAAGCCGCACCGGTGCAGGCGGTGCCGCGGGGAGGATCCGGCGCACCGCGACCGGCGGCGCCGACGCCGGCCGCACCCACAGATGTGGCGGCACGCCGCCGACCGCGGCCGGCGTCAGGGCGCGCGTCCGCACCCGTACCGGCGGGTTCCCGCTACGGCTCGGCGGCGGATGACCGTCGGTCCGACGCACCACGAGACGCACCGCGGGATAAGGGGGAAGCGGGCTGGGCGGGGTCGACGGCCTGATCGGTGGCGGCCGCCGCGGGGACAACGGTGCCGCGGGGCGTGCCGACGGGCGCGGCGGGTCCGGCGCCCTACCGACCGGCACCCTGTCGGCCGGCACCCGGTCGACTGGCACCCTGTCGACCCGCGTTGGACGGACCGGTGGGTGACCGACTGGGACCGGTTGCGCGCGCCCGCTCAGCCGCCGTCGCACCCGGGGCGCCACGATCGCCAGTACGACCAAGCTGCTGGCCACGCCCAGGATCGCCGGCCCGGTCACGGGGAGGCCACCGTCGGCGGGCGGATCCTGCACCGAGACGACGGCCGGCGGGACGTTCTTCACCGGTCGCGGGCTGGGCAGGGCGCACAGGCCGTCCTGCCCCCGAGTCGTCCCGTCCGGGCAGCGTGTCGGAACCCGGGCGCACGCCCCGGAGACCGTGCGGACGAGGCCGGCGGGGCACCGCGCCGTGACCGGCGCGCAGAGCCCCGCCGCGGTCCGGTTGGTGCCGGTGGGGCAGGCGGACACCGTTTCTACACAGACGCCGCCGATCGTCCAGGCCGTGCGCGCGGGGCAGGCCGACCCGGTGCACAGCTCGCCGTCCAGCGCGGTCCCGGCGGGGCAGCGTGCCGTCCGCCCGGCCGGGCAACGGCCCCCTGACCTGGAGGGGCTGCCATCGGGGCAGGACCACGACGGCGACACGGCGCAGCGATCCGGCGGCTCGACGGTCCCCCGCGGGCAGGACGGGGTCGCGTCGCCGACGACGCAGGACGTGGTGCCGGCCGGTGCGTCACGGCCGGCGCAGCGGATCTGGACCGGGATGACGCACCGGTCGAGGTCGTCGATGTCGGCCCGGTCGTAACCGGCCGGACAGCCCAGCGTCGGCGGAGTCACGCAGCGGTCCGAGGAGTCGGGGCGCACGCCGTCCGGGCAGCTCGACGCCGCCCGGGTCACGCAGCCCGCCGAGGTGGGCGGGCTGCCCGTCCCCGGACAGGTGGCCGTCGCCGCGTAGGTCGGCGCAACGACGCAACTTCCGTCGGACGTCCCGCCACCGTCGCGCGTCCCGACGCCGTCGCGCGTCCCGACGCCGTCGCGCGTCCCGACGCCGTCGCGCGTCCCGCCGTCTTCCGCGATCCCGGTGAGGCTGCGCGGCCCAGAGGTGCTCAGGCGCGGATTCGCCTGCGGCGGTGCGGGTGGGCAGGTCGTCTGGGAGCGAAGGCAGGTCGCGCCGGACCGGCTGTCGCCGTCGCGGCAGGTGTAGTCCGGCTCGCGGGTGCAGGTCGTGCCGTCCCTACTCGCGCCGGTGGGACACGTCCACGTCGGGTCGTGCGTGCATTCTCCGGTGCCGTCTCCGCGCCGGTTCCAGCCCTCGGGGCAGGTCACCGTGGCCGCCACGAGGCAGCTCTCGCCGGATCGGTCCCAGCCCCGCGGACAGGTCCGCTCGGGTGGCGTCTGGCATCCGCCGGCGCGCCGGGTCGCGCCCGACGGGCAGGTGAGCTCGGCGGCGGTCGAGCACCGGCCGGCGGTCGAGGTCCAGCCGGCCGGGCAGGACAGCGTCGCCGCGGCCGTGCACCCGCCCGCGGTCCGCGAGCCGCCCGCGCAGGCCACGGTCGGTGCCGCGCTGCACCTGCCGGTCGAGCGGACGAGGCTCGACCCGGGCGGACAGCGCGACGCCGTCGTGGACGCACCGGGGCCCGCGGCGGTGAGACCCACCGGATGGGCTGCCGCACCGGCGCCGCTGTCCACCGCACCGGTGACGCTGAGGGCAGCGGACGCCCGCGAACCGTCCGGCGCCGCCATCAGGACGACAGCGCACGCCGCGGCCAGCACGATGACGCGAAGAAATGTTACCGAAAACCAGCCGGCGGAAACGCCGAACCCGCGCATCATGCCTCACGCTTCCCCCGTCGGCATCTCGGCCCGGCGCCTCCCGCGAGCGCGGACCGATACAAGTGTCTCCCATGGTCACCCGCGAGCAGACATTTACCTGAAAAGGCCCGGCGAATCCGCGGATTTTCATCTTCCCGACAAACTGTCGTCGCTAAAGGCGACCGTCATCTGTCGCTGATGCCGTCATCTGTCGCTGATGCGGTGGGCGAGGTCTTCGGTCCAGAGCCGGTCCAGGTCGCCGGGCCGCAGCCCATATCCGGTGAACCGTTCGACGATGAGCAGGCCCTTGGCGATCCGGTTCCGCCAGCTCGTCAGGTCGATGCCGGCCAGGTAGGACGCCGCCTCGGGCCCGGCCGGATAGTCCTCGGTCAGCTCGCCCGCCGCGACGATGTCGCCGTCACGAGCCAGGGTCAGCCGGGTGACCGCGTTGATGTTCCAGAACATGCTCGCCGCGGGGCCGAGCCGGGACAGCGCGCGCATGGTCGCCGGGTCACTGCCCGCGAACCAGTTGTCCTCGGCGACCACGACCACGCCGGCCTCGGGCACGGCGAGGACCGCTATCCAGCCGGCGCGGTCCGGCAGGTCGATCAGGGAGACCAGCGATCGTCGGTGGCGCGGATCGGCGCCGAAGGCGCGCACCACGTCGTCGCGGTCGGCGCCGGACACGACGGTGATGGTGGCCGCCTCCGCCAGCATGCTGGAGTACACCCACCGCAGGTGGCCCTCGGGCGGAGCGGGCGGCTCCGGCTCGCGGCGCAACCGGTGACCGAGCTGGTCGGTGCGCCGGCGGACGAGTTCTGGCGCGGGTGGCGCGGGCCAGACCCACAGCTCGTAGGACTCGCCGCGGTTGGCGTCGTCCCGGCCGCGCGCGGCCACGCGCAGCCGGTAGTCGCCGGACCATGGCGGCGTCTGCTCCCGCAGGGCCTCCGCGGCAGGGGTGCCGTCCGAGCTGACCACCGACGCGGACCCGACGTCCGCGTGCCAGCTCACCTCGACGACCTCGTCCCAGTCCCGCAGGTTCCAGCCCCCGGGACGCGGCGAGTCGGGGTCCGGCGGCGGCTCGGCCAGGACGCGTAGCCGGATCCGGACGGTGCCCTCGGCCTGGCCGGTCCGGATCACCGCCCCGCCGGGGACCACGGTGACCAGGCCGTTGGCCGAGAATGCCGCGTCCGCGTCCGTGTCGACGCCCGTCGGGAAGGGGCCCTCGAACAGGCCGAACCGGTGGCCGCGCACCTGCACCGACCCGGCGCAGGAACGCGGGAGGCGGTACTCCGACCGACGCTTGGCCAGCAGGGCCTCGCCGTAGCCGGGCGGCATCGGCGCGCTCGCGAGGTAGACCGCGGCGGCGCCGAGCCCGGTGCCGACGATCACCGGGGGCCCGGCGATGAGCGGCGCCAGGGCGGCCGTCGGCAGGACCGCCGCGGCGACGGCGACACCGAGCGCGAGGTGCATCGCGCCGTGGCCCGCCGCGATCGCCGCCTCCGCCTCCGTCTCCGTCTCCGCAGGCTCGATATCGGCGTCGGCGAGCAGGGGCACGATCATGGGATGTCGCGCGAGGACGGTGAGCAGCGTCGAGACCATGGCCGAGGCCTCCGGCAACGCCTGGTCAAGGCGTTGCACCGCGCGCACCGCCGCGCCGTCGGGATCGCCCGTCCCGGCACGCTCCGCGAAGATGACCTGCCGCGGCAGCCGAAGCTCGGGTAGACCGGGCACGGGGGCCAGCCGCAGATCGTCCACCGCGAGCTCCAGCGCGCCGAGCAGCCGCTCGGCGACCGGCACGCCCAGCGCGCGCAGGGCCGCCACCACCGCGGAACCGCCGTGCCCCTGGCGGCGCGCGGCAAAGGACTGCATCTGCCCTGGTGGGGCCGACCGGGGACGGGCCGCTCCAAGGAAAGGCGCAGCCGCGCCGAGGCGGCCGACCACCGCCGCGGGCGCGGCCGGCACCCGGGCGGCGAGCTGCGGCAGCACCTCGGCCACGACCTCGGCGAGTGCCTGCGCCACCTCGCCGCTCACGCCGCCCGGCGGGCCGCCCAGCCGCCCGGAACGCGCCCGCCCAGGACCGGCCCGCCCAGGACCCGCCTGATCGGACTCAGCCTGCGCTCCCGGCGCCGAACGCCGCAGGCTCTGCCCCTCGTCCGCCATCCACCCACTCCTACCGAACTCGTCAGCTTCCGACTCCATCTGGCGAGCAGGCTAGGCAGGGGGTCCGACAGAAATCGGCAGACAGTGGCTGACCAGGTCGTCCACGCGCACAGTCGGATCCGGGATGGCCGCGGTGGCACCCGTCGGTGCCGGATCCGTTGCCCTGGATGAACCACGCCGTAGGCAGCCGCTCGCCGTCCGGCCGGCGCGGCCGCCGCCTCCCACCGGCCACACCGACGCCGATCTCGGTCGGACGCGCCGATCTCGGTCGGACGCGCCGATCTCAGGGGCGCCGCCGGCCGAACCGGCGGCGCCGAGGCGGTTCGGCGGCGGGCTCGTCCTCCACCGCGGGGGTGCCGAAGCCGGCGAGGGCCGCGAGCGGCTGATCCGGATCGAGGCGCAGGTCGTCCGGGACGAGTCCGTCGAGTTCGCCCGGTCCGAAGCGGCGCCGCTTCGCCGTCCACCACAGCGCGCCCTCGGGCCGGCCCACCACCTGGTAGGAGCCGTCCGGCAACAGGATCGCGTGACCGCCGCCGTCAAACAGCACGGCGGTCGCCACGGGAGCCCAGGATCCCGCATCCCAGTAGCGGATCGTGCGATCGGCGCCGGCGACGGCGATCGTGCGACCGTCCGCGGCGAAGACGACGTCGATCACCGGCCCGCATGCACACACGAGTTCGGCGGCGAGCCGGCCCGACGAGACGTCCCAGATCCACAGCCGCCCCTGGCCGTTGCGCTGCCCCCCGGCGGCAAGCAACCGTCCGTCCGGGGAGAAGGCGAGTGCCGCCATCGACCCTTCGGGCAAGGGTTCGATCGTCAGCGCCTCGGCCGTCTCCGCCACCCACACGCCGACGCCGTCACCGCCCGCGGCCACCAGCCATCCCGTCCGCGAGAAGCTCGCCGCGGCAGGGTCGCCGATGACCATCGGACCGGAGCGCCAGTGTTGCTCCTCCATCTGCCACAGGCGCAGAAGGTTGTCTTCGAGGCAGGCGACCTGTTCGTCTGACGGTGCGAAGGCCAACGACCGGACCGCCCCGCCACCGAGGGTGGGCACCGCGCCCTCAGAGCCGAGGACGTACTCGATTGACGTCGACCTGACCAGAGAGAAGGGCCTCAGACCGCCGAGGGCGAGGACCTCCCTGTTCGGGAAGAAGGCCACCACGTGCCCCATGCCCGCAGCGGCAAGCACGTCCGGCAGTGGAAGGCCGCGCGGCAGGGGGCGACGTGCCCAGCCCGGTGGCAGGATCCGCAGAATCCTCACCCAGTGCTTGTACCTGTTGTCCGCGAGCGCGACAGTGCGGCCATCTTCGGACAGGACGGCGAGTGGGGCCCTGGGGCCCAGGGCTGGCCGCCACGAGGCCAGAGCGTCCATCTTCGCCAGATCGCTGTGCGAGCCACCGGCCACGTCGAGGCCGAAGGTGCCGAGGGAATGGGGAATGATCATCTGGCCCGTGCCGAGGTGGTGTGCCGCGAGCTCGCCGCCGGCGCCCCCGAGATTCCTCGATGTGACGATCATGGTGCCGGTGGCGGAGAAGTGGGCGCTGTAGTCGTGGGCGGTGGCGACATGGTTATGGGAGACCGCGCGCCGCTGTCCGGACAGGACGTGATGCACTCCCAGGTACCCGAGGTCGTTGACCACGGCCAGCAGGGTGCCGGACGGCGAGAACACCGGCCGGCTGTCCGGCGCTGCCTCCCATTCCGCCACCGCTCTTTCGACGAGCGGTTTCGAGGTGCCGCCCGTCGGGCGACGACGCATCGGCGGCGGCCACAGCCGCACCGTGCCGGAGCCGACAGTGGCCAGCATTCCGTCTGTCGAGAAGGCCACCGCGGTGCAGCCGGCCGGTTCGACCTGCTGTTCGGCGACCATCCGGTCCGCGGCGGTGTCCCACAGGCGCAGCCAGCCGTCGAGCCAGGCGGTGGCCATCCGTCTCCCACCGTCGAGGACGGCACCGGCGTGGTCGCTGCCCGCGTGGGCGAACAGTTCCGCGGCCAGCCGGCCCGACGCGACCTGCCAGATCCGCGTCCAACCGTCGGCGTCGCGCGACACGAGCAGCGCGCCGGACAGAGCGAACGCCAGCCCCTCGGCCATGCCTGGCGCGATCGCCCACTCCGCCCATCGACGCCCCGTGGCCACCTCCCAGACCCGCAACCGGTGATCGGCGCCGGCCGCGGCCAGCAGGGAGCCGTCGGCAGCGAGGGTCACCGCCCGGTGCGCGGCCGATTCCATCGTCCAGTGAGCGCCCGCCGTGCCGGTCGGAACGTCCCAGGTCCGCACCTCGCCATCGGCACCGACGGTGACCAGCCGGTCGGCAGCGGTGAAGGCCATCGACCGTACCCGGGCCGGGTGCTGCAGGACGGACAGCACCCCGAGGTCGGCCACGTCGAAGATCAGCACCGCCGGTCCGGTGGCCACCGCAAGCAGGCTCTCGTCCGGGGAGAACACGGCGGTCGTGCCGACGGCGCCGACGGGCCGCAGCACGGGTCGCGGGCGGTCGCGGCCGGACAGAACGGCTGGCGCCAGCTCGTCGGCGTCGCGGGCGTCCTCGTCGAGGACGGGGTCGATCAGGACCGCGCGATCCCAGCGACTGCCGGCCAGGCGCGCCGCGGTCAGCCGCGGGCGGACGAGCCAGGCGTCGCGCAGGTCGGCGTCGGTGAGGTCCGCGCCGGTCAGGTCGACGTCGTGCAGGCGCAGCCCGGACAGGTTCGCCCGGGTGAGGTCGGCGTAGCGGAGATCCTCTCCGGACAGGTCACGGCGGCGCAGGTCCTGGTCGACGAGCTGGAGGGTGCCGAGCCGGAAGCCGAGCCGCCGGCTGAGCGCGAGAGCGTTGTCTCTGCCCGCCTGGACGGGATGCATGGCGCGGCGCACGATAGGTCTCTCCCAGTCGATCCCAAAGTGCTCCCCCTCCTCCAGCAATTGGTCGTACCTGGTCAGCGCGGCGCGGGCCCAGGCCTGCAGGAGGGCGCGGTCGGCTGAGCCGGCGAGAAAGTCGACCATCAGCTCGGACATCTCGCGGCGCTCCAGCAACGCCCCGGCATCGTCGCCGCCGGCGGCGAGCTGGGCGGCGGCGGCCACGGCGACCAGGTACTCCATCACCGAACGGTGCGCGAAACAGAAGCGGTCGTCGTCGCCGCGGCGCAGCAGGCTGCCGGAGCCGACGGCGAACGCCGCCTCGGCGACGCTGAGCCGGGCCGCACTCAGATCGGTCAGCGCGTCCTGCACCGTCTCGGTGAGCTCGCCGAGAGCGATGGCGTCCCCGCCGCTGTCCCACAGCGCGACGGCGAGGGCGTCGACGGCGGTGCGGAGCTGGGTTTCGTTCAGGCTCTGGTGCGACCCGGGGGTCGGCCGGCGGCGGGCGGCCTCGAAGCGCAGCCACCGTTCGATCAGGGCGGCGTACAGGTCGGCGGAGCTGATCGTCCCGTCCGCCGACCGGGCGGCGAGCAGATCCGCCTCCGGCAGTTCGGCGATGAAGGACAACATCCGCGGGTTCGCCGAGAGCCCAAGCAGGTCGCGGATGTCGTGGATGAGGCGCAGCCGCGCGTCGGCTCGCCGCTCGGCCTGCCGGCGGCGGACGGCCTGGGCAGCGACGTTGTCCGCGGCGGTGGCGTCGGCGAGGGTGAACAGGCGGATGAGGAACTCGCGGATCTGGGGCTCGTCGAAGTCGGCGAGGCGGATCAGCCGGCTGCCGGCGAGCTGGCTGACCCGTTCCCCGAACGCGGTGCGCCACTGGTCGTCGGAGGCGAAGTGCTGGGTGCGGCTGGTCAGCACCACCTTCGCCCGGCCGGACACCGCGTCGAGGATCATCCGCAGATGCTCGGCGGCGCGGTCGAACGTGACCCGCTGGGCGAGCTCGTCGAAGCCGTCGAAGAGCAGCACCACCCGGCCGCGGTCCAGCATGCGCCGCACCGCGGGGACCTTCGCGTCCGGCTCGCCGACCTTCGACAGATGCAGCGCCAGCAGGTCGTCGACGTGATGGCTCTTCTCCAGCGCGCGCAGCTCGACGAGCATCGGCACGACCTTCGGCAGCTCCGCGGGCAGCCGCCTGGCCAGCTCACGCAGCAGGAAACTCTTGCCGTGGCCGAACTCGCCGAGGACGAGCAGCAGCCGCGCCGACTCCACATCCATCCAGTCGACCATCGCGGTGAACACGTCGGCGGCGGGGCGGTCCGCGGGGGCGTCGTCGAGCAGGACGTAGCGTTGCGGCACGTACAGCTCGGGCGGATAGCTCGGATCCGCCGCCAGCCGCCGCGACTGGCGCATCAGGTAGCCGCGCAGATCCCAACGGCCCTCGAACTCCGCCAGGCTCCGCAGCCGGATTCCCCTCGTCCGCCTGGCCCACCGGCGCAGCTCCGGTTCGGCGAATCCCGCGCCGTAGACCAGGTCCGACTCGAGGTAGGTGTCGCGTGCCTCGTACCGGAGATGGACGAGCCGGTGGAACGCGTCCACCATGTCCCGATCCGGCCGGCCGGGGCACAGCCCGACCGGCCACACGCCGCGTTCGCCGTCGCGCTCCCCCTCGACCTCCAGATGGACGAGCGGGACGGTACGCCGCCCGATCCGCGCCGTGACAGCAGCCATCGGCCGCACCGACGCCCCCGGGTAACGGTCGGCGCAGGCGTCGCGCACCCAGGTCAGGAACGCCGCCGGCGGGTCCAGCCCGGGAAAGTCGGGCGGCGGGGTGCCCGTGCCGCCGACGGCCGGCGGGAACGGCGGCTGCTCGGCCGGGACGAGATGGCCGTCGCGGGCGCCACGCAGGCCACGCAGCAGCGCCCGGCGGGCATCGTGCTCGTCGACGTCGAACAGGTCGACGCGGACCAGCGGGCGCAGCAGCCCCGGCGGCTCGCACGCCTCGACCCGGACCGGAACGACAACCCGCTCCCCCGGCTCGTAACGGGCCTGCCACTCGGCGCCCGCCCAGGTGGAACGCAGGAACGCCGCGGACAGGACGAGCAGCACATGGTCGGCGCGGGCCAGGCAGTCGTCCATCCACGCCACGACGTTCGTGCCCGGCACCGAATGCCAGGCCTGCACATCGACCTGCCAGCCGGCGGCCCGAAGCTGCCAGGCGATCCACTCCGCCCACGCCTCGTCGGCAGACGCATAGCTGACAAAGACGGTCCGAACCTCCGCGTCCGGCCCGTCACTCCCCGAAGCCACCCGAACAGGGTCTCACCGGCGTCCACCCGCGACGCCTCGCGGTCCGGAATCGGGCGTGCGGCGGGAGGGTGCCAGGTCCACCCGCCGCACGCCGTGCATCCGCCGCCGTCAGCGGTGACGGGGGACGGGGCGCTTCAGGACGACGCGGTCGAACTCGGTGCCATGCTCGTCGACGCCGCACACGGTCAGCGTGGACGCGCCGCCGGGCAGCCCCGGCGCCGAGTCGACGGCGACGAACGCGTAGTTGTCGAAACGGGTCCGCGACCAGGAGATGGCCTCGGGGGTCTTCGTGCCGTCGGGCGACCAGACGTAGCTGTTCGGCACGATGTTCGATCCCGCCGGGGCCGGCTTGCCGCGGTAGTTCTCCACCTCACCGGTCTGGAACTGGTAGCGCGGACGGCCGGCGCTGCCCGCGGTGATGTAGATAGTGCCGTCCTTGGCCGGCTCGACGGTCGACCCGTCGGGCGCCTCGCGGGTCGGGGCGTTGCCGCGGATCGGGTCGGAACGCTCGAAGAGGTGGTTGTGCCCCTGGAGCACCAGGTCGACCTGGTACTTGTCGAACAGGGGCGCCCACGCGCCGCGGACCCCGCCGTCGCTGGCGTGCTGCGACGTCGTCGAGTAGGCGCAGTGGTGGAAGAAGCAGACGATGAAGTCGATGTCGGGGTCGTTGCGGTAGCCCTGGAGCGTCCGCTCCACCCAGGACGTCTGCGCGCCGCCGGAGTAGCCGGTGTTCGTCTTGATCTCGAAGCTGACGTCGTTGGCGTCCAGCGAGAGCACCGCGACGTTGCCGTAGACGAACGAGTACACGCTCGGGCAGCCCTTGGGCCCGTCGCCGGGCAGGTCCAGGCGGGCGGCGTGGCCGCCGTAGCCGTGCGGCGAGTACAGCGCCTCCATGTCGTGGTTGCCGGTGGCGAACATCCACGGGCTGCGGGCGCTGGAGACCTCGATGTCGGCCAGGTAGACGTCCCAGACCGTCGGGTCGTAGTTGTCGAAGCCCGCCGGCGGCTGGCCGGTGGTGGTCCGCTTCGGCGGCTTGCCCGCGCCGGACGGGTCGGCGTAGCAGATGTCGCCGGCGAGCAGGTGGAACGCCGGGTCCTGGCGGGCGATCGCCGCGGTGATGGCGGAGGCGTGCGCGACGGTCGGCTCGTTGTCCGGCTTGTAGTAGTCGTCGTCGAAGACGCCCTTCGGGTCACCCGGCGGGGTGGTGTTCGACCCGTGGTCGCCCATCATCGTGAACCGGAACGGCCCGCCGTGGCGGCCCTTCGCGTGCCCGGTGCGCACCGCCTGCACGGGGGTCGTCGCGCCGCCGGGAATGCGGAACCGGTAGTAGTACTCCCGGCCCGGGGCGAGGCGGTCGAACGCCGCGTGCACGTAGAACTGCTCGACGCTCAGGATCGACCCGTCGACCTGCGGCACCTGGGACAGCAGCGGCCGGACCTCGGCCTCCACCGTGCCGCCGAGGTGGGGGGTCGGGCCGATGTCGACGAGGATCCGGCCGCGGCCGGGGTTGCGCGTCAGCTGCGCGGCCAGGCGGAGCTGACGCGCCGGGTCCACGCCGAACGCGGTGTGCCGCCCGCCGATCAGCAGCGGGCTGTCCGCCGCGGTGGCGGCGTAGGCGGCCCGGCCGAACGGGGTGGTGCCCAGCGTCGCGGCGCCCGCGCCGGCCAATCCGCCGAGCAGCATGCCGCGGCGGCTCACCGGCCGGCGGCGCAGAAAGGTCTGGAGCCACTCGTGCTGCTCCGCGATGGTCATGTCCTGGGCGATGTTCGCCGGAACGCCGGAAGCGACCACTTCGTTGGGAGGACTCACTGGCATGGCGCTGAACGTAGGCCCGCCACCTGCGAAGCGCCCCAACGGCAAGGTGGCCGCCGGTCGAAATATGCGTAAACACGTCGAGGCGTTATCGCAGGCCGGCAACGCACGGGTACACGGTTCCCGGTCCGGCGGTCGTCGATGGGCACATCACGTCGGACGGTCGGTGACGGTTGCCCTGAGCTTCACGTTCTTGCCGTCGCGATTGACGGTCAGGGTGACCGTCTGCCCCGGATCGACGCTGCGCAGCTCGGCCGAGAAGTCCTCGACGGAGGTGACCGCCCGGCCGTCGAACGAACGGATGACGTCACCGGGCTGGATGCCGGCCCGGGCCGCGGGACCGCCGTCGACCACCCCGATCACCAGCGCACCGCTGCGGACGGAAAGGCCGAGCTGGTCGGCGATCTGCGGGGTGAGCGTGACGGACTGGATCCCGATGAACGCGTGCCGCACGGTACCGGTGCGCAGGAGCTGGTCGACGGCGTCGACGACGGTCGCCGACGGGATCGCGAACCCGAGCGAGACCGCGCCGCTCTGCGGCGGCACATACGCCTCGGTGACGCCGACGACCCGTCCCTCGGCGTCCAGCAGCGGGCCGCCGGAGTTCCCCGGCGAGATCGCCGCGTCGGTCTGGATGAGGTCGACCCGCGGGCCGGCCGCCGCGCCCTGCTCGCCGGACCCGCTCTGGCCGCCGGACCCGCCCTGGCCGCCGGACCCGCCCTGGCCGCCGGATCCCCCCTGGCCCCCCTGGCCCCCTGAACCGTCGACGCCGGGGAGAGTGCGGTTGACACCCGAGATGATCCCGGCGGTGACGCTGTTCTCCAGGCCGAGCGGGCTGCCGATGGCGATCGCGAGCTCACCGAGCCGGGGCTGCTGCTCGCGGAACTTCGCCGCCGGCAGCCCGGTGCGCTCGACCTTCACCACGGCGAGATCGCTGACGGCGTCCGCGGCCTGCACCCGGCCCGGCACGCGGCGCCCGTCCGCGAACGCGACCTCGACCGCTCCGCCGGCGGCCGAGGCCACGACGTGCTGGTTGGTGACGATCACGCCGTCGGAGCGGTAGACGATCCCGCTGCCCAGCCCATCGCCCACCAGGACGGTGACGACGGAGGGCTCGACGTCGGCCACGACGTCCGGCACCACGGACAGCGCCCCCGTGGCGGCCGGCGGCTGGCCCCTGGCCGGCGGCACGCTGGACCGCCCGCCGTGCCCAACGAAGGCGATGAGGGCGACGAGCACCACGATCACGGCCCCCACCCGCGACCACGCTCTGCGCACGACCCGATACACAACAACGCTGTACCCAGCTCACGTCCCCGCAGATCCTGCGGCGGAGAGGGGATCTCCGCCGCAGGTCGGCACGCAGATCGGTATGTACTTGACCACATTCCACGAGCCATGAAGGCTCGTGACGTCAACACGTCAACACGTCAACACGTCGAACGTCCGGGGCTCGGCATCCGACGGGCGCGCGGCGGCGCGGCGGCGCGGGGCCGGCGACGGGTCGCGCTGGAGCCCCCGCGCCGGGCGGGGGGACCGGCGACCGCCAGCGGAGGTCAGCGCCATGAAGTACGTCGCGGAGTTAGTGCTCGACGCGGGATGCCGGCCCGGGGCCTTCTCGGCCCGCCGGCTCGCGCGGATCGCGCGGCGCATCGAGGATGCGGGCTACGACGCCATCGCCGTCAATGATCACCTCGCCCCCTCCCGCAAGTGGTACGAGGCCGGCGGCCACGACGCCTACGAGCCGTTCGGGCTGATGGCCTACCTGGCCGCCGTCACCGAACGGGTGCGGCTGATGACGTTCGCCGTCGTCGTCCCGCACCGCAACCCGTTCGCGCTGGCCAAGTCGGTGGCGACCACCGACGCCCTGTCCGACGGCCGGCTCGACCTCGGGGTCGCCGTCGGCTACCTGCGCTCGGAGTTCCTGGCCCTCGGCGCGGACTTCGACGAGCGCAACGAGCTGTTCGACGAGGCGCTCGCCGTGCTGCGCGGGGCGTGGACGGCGGGCAGCGTCTCGGCGCGGGGCCGGCACTTCGACGGCCTCGACCAGGTTCTCGCACCCGCCCCCGTGCAGTTGCCGCACCCGCCGCTGTGGATCGCCGGCAACAGCGCCCGTGCCCGACGCCGGGCGGCCGCCTGGGGGCAGGGGTGGGCCCCACTGTCCATCGACGATCTCGGCGCCCGCACGATCCGGTCGGTGTCGATCCCGACCGTCGATGACCTGCGCCGGGCCGCGCGGACGCTGCGCGCCGACACGGTCGTCGCCGGGCGGGACCCGGCCGAGGTCGGCCTGTGGGCGACCACCAGCGACAGCTCCGCCGCGGGCCGCGACGAGCTCGACCACCGCGCGCACCTCGACCACCTCGTCGAGCTCGCCGACCTCGGTGCCAGCCACTTCACGGCGACCTTCCACCTCGACGACACCGACGGCGCCGAGCGCGCCGTCGACGGCTACGCCGAGCACGTCCTCGCCGCCGCCGGACTCCCCCGCTGACCACGACGTTGCCCCGCTGACCACAGCGCTCCCCCGACCCGGGCCCATCGCCGATGCCGGGGCATTTCTGCTCTCTCTCGCAACGGTCGAATTTTGCACAACAGCAAGCCAGACCATTCACCGGAATGAGCTCTCCGGAATGCCTGTGATCTGAATCACAGTTGCGATAACGCGGGACGTATCGGCCCGTCCGCCCTAGTCTGCCCGTGTCCTTGATTCCGTCGCCCGTCCACGTGACCGCGACGGGCTTTTGTCGATTCGCGTGGGTGACGCCGATTCACGTGGGTGGCAGCGATTCGCGTGGGTGGCAGCGATTCGCATGGGTGGCGCCGATGTACGGGGGTGGACAGTGTCGGGCACAGAGCTGGCGAACCGCATTGCCGGGAGGGCCAAGGCGACGCTGCGGCAGAACAAGCGGCTGCGGGGCGGCGTCGTCGCGGCGAAGGACGCGTTATGGCAGGCCCGGGTCTCCCTGGAGGCGGCGCGGCGCGGGGCGGTCGTCGTCGAGGACGAGTACGGCATCACCCTGCTGGTCCCCGCCGACGAACGGGCCCACCTGCGCTCGCTCATGCGCCGCCCGGGGGACCGGCCGGCGTTCGCCCTGATGGACCGGCTGCTCGGCGCCGGCGACGTGGTGTTCGACGTGGGCGCCAACATCGGCGTCTACAGCGTGCACGCCCGGCGGCACACCGGCGCGAGCGGCCGGGTGTACGCCTTCGAGGCGGTGCCCGCGACCGCCGACCGGCTCGTCCAGACCCTCGCGCTCAACCGGTCCGCGGACGTCACGGTCGTGCGCGCCGCCGTCACCGACACCCCGGGCACGGCGACGATGAACGTGTTCCCCGACCCCGCGTCCGGGTGGAACTCGCTCGGCAGCCACCCGATGTTCACCTACGACGGCAGGGCGATCCGGCCGAGTGAGGTGGTCGAGGTCCCGGCGGTGACCCTCGACGGGTTCGCCGAGCGGGAGGGGATCGAGCGGGTGGCGCTGTGCAAGGTCGACGTCGAGGGCTTCGAGCGCCAGGTCTTCGCCGGTGCGGCCGGGCTGCTGGCGCAGCGGCGCATCGGCGTCGTGTGCTTCGAGATCAGCGAGGACCCGCTCGTCGGGGAGGGCGGCACCCCGTCGGAGGTCTTCGACGCGCTCGACCGCCACGGCTACCGGACCTTCCGCCACGACGAGGCGAGCGACACCCTCGTCGGCCCGATCGACCCGGCCGTCGAGGACAAGCGCCTCGCCGCGGAACCCATCCGTCCCTACGTGGCGAACTACTTCTCCACCGCGGACGAGGCGCTGCTGCACGCCTGACGACACGCGGCGGACGACACGCGGCGGACGGTCAGGAGTCGGTCCAGCGAGGCTCGCGCCGTTCGAGGAAAGCGGCCACCGCCTCCGGGTTGTCCGCGGTGGTGGAGGCGAGGACCTGGGTGCGGTTCTCCAGGTTGATCGCCGCGTCCAGGCCGGGGATCTCCAGCGTCGACCACATCACCTGCTTGGTCATGTAGACGCCGAACGGCGAGTTGGCGCGGATGAGCCGCGCGGTCTGCAGCGCGCGCTCCAGCAACGCCTCGTCGGGCACGACGTCGACGACGAGGCCGATGCGCAGCGCCTCCTCGGCGTCGATGATCCGGCCGGTGAGCAGCAGCTCGTGCGCCCGTCCGACGCCGACGACCCGGTTGAGCAGCCAGCCGGTGCCCATGTCGCAGCCGGACAGCCCGACGCGGGCGAACGCCGCGGAGAAGCGCGCCGACGCGGCGGCGAGGCGGACGTCGCAGCCGAGCGTGAACGCCAGACCGCCGCCGGTCGCCGGCCCGTTGACCGCCGCGATCACCGGTTTGGACAGCGCCCGCAGCCGGCTTGTCGTCCGCGAGTACTGCTCCTGGATCTGGAAGGTGCCGACGGGGCCGGGCCGCGGCTCGAACGGCTCCGGGAGGTCCGGATCCCCGCCGCGCAGGTCCGCGCCGGCGCAGAAGCCGCGGCCCGCGCCGGTCAGGATCACCACCCGGCAGGACCGGTCCGCGTCGACCTCGTCGAGGCGGCGGTGCAGCGCGTCGACGAGCGCCGGGGTGATGGCGTTGAGCCGCGCCGGCCGGTTGAGCCGCAGGAGCTGCACGCCGTCCTCGACGACCTCCCGCTGCACCAGATCCGCCCCGGCCGCGCCATCCGTCGCCGTCATCGGCTGCCTCCCGCTCTCATCCGCCGACTCCCGCCCTCATCCGCCGACTCCCGCCCTCATCCGCCTGCTCCCGCCGTCCGACCAGGCCGCGAACGACCTCAGAGCGCCACGCCGCTGATCGCCGGGTCGGCGCCGAGGGCGGGCACGGCGCGCAGCGCACCGACCAGCTCGCGGACCTCGTCGGCACCGAACGACGGCGGCGGGGTGAACGACAGCCGCGTCGCCAGGCCCGCGAAGCGCTCGGCGATGCGGGCGGGGACCTCGGCGGGCGGGGCGACGACGGCGAACGCCTCGACGACGTCGTCGTCGATCAGAATGGCCATCTCCGCCCACCGGTTCTGCTTCGACAGCACCGTGAGCTCGGCCCCGAGATCACCCCAGCCGTGCAGGTCCAGCACCGGGCGGTAGGCGGGCGTCGAGCCGTAGAAGGAGATCTGCCCGCGGATCGTCGCCAGGCCCTCGACGATCTCCTGCTCGGTTCCGGTGGCGAGGAAGGCGCCGGCGACGACGTCGAAGCCGGTCAGGTCGAGCCCGGCGCGGCGCCGGCCCTCGGCCAGCGCCGGCAGGGTGTGCTCGCGGATCCAGCGCGCGGTGGTGAAACCGTGGCAGAGGAAACCGTCGGCGACCTCGCCGGCGACCCGGGTCATCACGTCGCCGACGCCGGCCAGCAGCACCCGCGGCGGCCCGTAGGCGTGCGGCGCCGGGACGAACGTCGGCGGCATCAGGGTGTGCCGGTAGTACTCGCCCTCGAACGACAGCGGCGTTCCGTCCGCCCAGCTCGTCCACGCGGCCCGCATCGCCAGGATGAACTCGCGCATCTGCGGCCCGGGGCGGCCCCACGGCATCGAGAACCGCCGGGTGATGTGCGCCTTGACCTGCGACCCCAGCCCCAGCACGAACCGGCCGCCGGAGAACCGCTGCAGGTCATGCGTGGTGTAGGCCAGCGACATCGGCGAGCGGGAGAGCGCCACCGCGATCGACGTGCCCAGCTCGATGGTCGACGTGGCGTCGGCGGCGAGCGTCAGCGGCAGGAACGGATCCTGGTTGACCTCGGACGCCCACACACCGTCGTAGCCGGCCTCCTGCGCCGCACGGGCATTGCGCGTCGCCTGTTCCAGCGTGCCCAGAGCTCCGTCGATCTTCATGCGTGTCCTTCCGCGGGGCGCGCCCGGCGGCCACCCGGCCGCAGCCGTCCGTCGACCGAGAAGCTAACAGAACTGGTCCGCTGCGGCCATCAGTTGTTATCTGTCGCCGGACCTCGCGGCGGCGGGCACCTCGCGGCGGCGGACACGTCTCGGCGGCGGACACGTCTCGGCGGCGGTCATGCGATGCCAAGCGCGTGGCGGACCTGCGCGGTCGCGCGCCCGTCGAGGCCGCCGTGGGCGGTCGCGTAGGTGTCGACGACCTGCTCGCGCAGGGCGCGGGCCTCGGCCGGCAGGAACTCGGGTGGCAGCTCCGGGTCCCGGTAGACGAGTTCGCGGTAGTCATGGGTGAGCCGCATCCACCACAGCAGCGCCTCCGGCGGAGTCAGGGCGTCGCGGGAGCCGGCGGCGCGCAGCGGCGCGAAGCGGGCGACGAACGCACTGTAACGCTGGGTGAGCGAGCCGAGATCCCAGCAGCGGTGCAGGATCGCGTCGACGTCGGCGAGCGCCGAGGGGCGGCCGACGAAGACGTCGACCAGTCCGGCCAGGTCAAGCGACTCGACCAGGTCCTTGACCTCGTCCTCGCAGGCCCGCGCGGCGACCCAGGTCGTCTCCCGCAGCCGGCCGAAGCCGAGGTAGGCAAGCGCGCTCTTCATCCGCCGCCGGGTCGAGCGCAGCTCGTCGGGCACCGAGGCGAGCACGATCGTCCACGAGCCGTCCCAGCCCACCGACCGGCCGAAACTCTCCACCCGGCCGCCGACCGAGGTGACCGTCTCGGCCATCTGCCGGCCGAGACGGTAGCTGGTCTGGCGGCCGTCGCGGCGGCGTTCGAGCGAGCCGTCCGCGCACAGCCGCGACAACCCCACCCGGGTCGCCCCCGCCGCGTAACCCGCGGTGGCAAGCAGGTCGACGAGACCCGCACCGGACGCGAACGGGCGCGCCGGCAGCGCGGTGCCGATCAGCAGCGGCACCCAGCTCTGCGCCGACACGCCCGGAAACTCACCGGCCGCCATCACCGCAGTGTACGAACGCCCGCCGCGGTGGCGGATCGATTGACGCGTGGGCGCAGGCGCGCCTAGAACCCGGACATGGACCGTATTCGACGTCACACCCGACGAGGCCAGGAGTCTCGCCATCCGTCCGAGGGGGCGAGGTGAGCGCCGGCACCGGCCGGCTCGCCGGCCGTACCGCGATCGTCACCGGGGCCAGCCGCGGCCTGGGCCGGGCCATCGCGCTGGCCTTCGCCCGCGAGGGCGCCGCGGTCGCCGTGGTCGCGCGCACCGAGGCGCAGTGGGACGCGCGTCTGCCCGGCACCGTGCACGAGGTCGTCGAGGAGATCGTCCAGGAGGGCGGTCGGGCGCTGGCCGTCCCGGCCGACCTGTCCCGGCCCGCCGACGTCGAACGCATCGTCGAGGTGACCCGTGCCCGCCTCGGCCCCGTCGACCTGCTGGTGAACAACGCCGCCCTGACCGTCCCGGGCCGCCCACCCGCGCAGCCCGAGGCCAAGGCCTCCCCAGGCAAGGCCTCCCCAGGCGCCGCCGCCGCATCCGGCGCGCCGACCACCACGGACGCGCCGCGCGACGCCGCTCCGGCAGGGCCCGGCGGGTCGCCGGCACCGTCCGGAGCGCCGGGGCGGATGCCGAACTGGGCGTCGTTCCTGAACTTCCCGCTCAAGGGCCTGCGGATGCATTTCGAGATCGGGCTGTTCGCCTCCTACCGGCTCATGCAGCTCGTGCTCCCCGACATGATCGACCTGGGTCGGGGATCGATCGTGAACATCAGCTCGGTGGCCGGGTTCATCCCCGGCGAGGGGCCCTACGCCGCTCCCGGCACGCCCGGCCCGATCGCCTACGGCGGCAACAAGGCGGCGCTGCACCACCTGGCCCAGGCCGTCGCGATCGAGGCGCAGGCCTACGGGATCGCGGTGAACGTCCTCTCGCCGTCGGAGCCCGTCATCACCCCCGGCAACCTGGTCGCCGCCGCCGGGGAGTCCGACTGGGCCAGCCCCGAGGACTTCGCCGAGGCCACCGTCCTGGTCGCGCTCGCCGACCCGGCGACGACCAACGGCCAGCTGCTGTGGAGCGACGACATGCTGCACCCCGACCTGGGCCGCCGCGGCTGGCTGCGCCCCACCTAGCCAGGCGGGTGGCGGCCCGAATCCGCTGGCAACGACGCGCACCCAACCTCGGCGATCATGGTGTTCCGCGGAACCGCGTCCGCGTCCGATCTTGGCGTCGGTCTCGGCCACGAGATCGGTGATCAAGGTGTTCCGCGGAACACCCGCCGCGGTCCTCACGCGAGCGCCGCCGGGCATCCGGTTCGGCCCGGGTCGGGTCAGGTCGATGGTGACGTTCCGTGGCCGGCGAGGGGGTCGGGAGCGGGGGTGTGCGTGGGAACAGCGCCACGTGGTCGTTGGGTATGGACAAACCGGACGCCGAACCCACCAGAAGAACCACGCTGGTCGCTCTCCCACGCACCCACCCCGACCACTCCACCACCGCCGCCACGCTCCGCGATCCCCGCCGCGTGCCGCGGCCCGCCAACCACGGCGTAGCTGAGACCTACCGGTCTAGTTGAAGCCGGCGATGGGGTGGGGGGTGTAGGGCTTCTCGAGCTGGGCCCGCTCGTCCTCGGTGAGCTCCAGCTCCACGGCGGCGACGGCNTCGTCGAGGTGGGACAGCTTCGTCGCCCCGATGATCGGCGCGGCGACCTGGGGGCGGCCGAGCAGCCAGGCGAGCGCCACCTGGGCGCGGGGCACGCCGCGGTCGGCCGCGATGCGCGCCACCTCGTCGACGACGGCCCGGTCGCCCTCGACGTAGAGCGTGCGGCCGAACTCGTCGGTCTCGGTGCGCGCGGTCGTCGCGTCCCAGTCGCGGGTCAGGCGGCCGCGGGCCAGCGGGCTCCACGGGATGACGCCGACGCCCTGGTCGGCGCACAGCGGGAGCATCTCCCGCTCTTCCTCCCGGTAGATCAGGTTGTAGTGGTTCTGCATGGTCGCGAACCGGGTCCAGCCGTGGGCGTCGGCGACGAACAGCGCTTTGGCGAACTGCCAGCCGTACATGGACGAGGCGCCGATGTAGCGGGCCTTGCCGGCCTTCACCACGTCGTGCAGGGCCTCCAGCGTCTCCTCGATCGGGGTGCGCGGATCCCAGCGGTGGATCTGGTAGAGGTCGACGTAGTCGGTGCCGAGCCGCGTCAGGCTCGCGTCGATCTCGCTCATGATCGCCTTGCGGGACAGTCCGCGGCCGTTCGGACCGCGCCGCATCGGCCCGTGGACCTTGGTGGCCAGCACGATCTCGTCCCGGTTGGCGTACTCGGCCAGCGCCCGCCCGGTGATCTCCTCGCTGCTGCCGGCCGAGTAGACGTTCGCCGTGTCGAAGAAGTTGACGCCGGCCTCGATCGCCCGGCGGAAGAACGGCCGGGCGGCGTCCTCGTCCAGCGACCACGGGTGGGCGCCCCGGCCCGGTTCGCCGTAGCTCATGCAGCCCAGACAGATGCGGGACACGTCCAGCCCCGTCGAGCCGAGCTTCGTGTACTTCACCGTGCCTCCTAACAGCCGTCGCCGACCAGCATCCGTCGCCGACCCGGCCTCGTCGCCGGCGTACAGCCTCCTCGCCGGCGTACAGCCTCGTCGCCGGCGCCCGGTCGCGTCCGCGGGGAACGCGACCGGGTGCCGGCGGCCGGTCTACATCCTGCCGGTGGCAGACCGGACCGGGCCCGAACCTCGCCGAGCCCGAACCTCGCCAGGCCCAGACCTCGCCGGGCCCGAACCTCGCCGGGCTCAGACCTCGATGAGGACCGCGCCGCCCTGGCCGCCGCCCGCGCACATCGCGGCCACGCCGATGCCACCGCCGCGGCGGCGCAGGTCGTGCAGCAGCGTGATGATCATGCGGGCGCCGGAGGCGGCCACCGGGTGACCGAGGCTGCAGCCGGAGCCGCTGATGTTGACGGTGTCCTCGTCGAGGCCGAACTCCTTGACCGCGGCCACCGGCACGGACGCGAACGCCTCGTTGATCTCCCAGAGGGCGACGTCCTTGGTGGTCAGCCCGGCGCGGCCGAGCACCTTGGAGATCGCCTCCAGGGCGCCGAAGCCCATCCGGCGCGGTTCGACGCCGGCGGCGGCCCACGCGCGGACCTTCGCCAGCGTCGGCAGGCTCTCGGCGGCGGCGATGTCGGCGCCGACGAGGGTGACCGCGGCGGCCGCGTCGTTGACGCCGCTGGAGTTACCCGCGGTGATGTTGAAGCCGGGGATCTCCGGGTGCAGGACCTTCAGCGACGCCAGCTTCTCCAGCGTGCTGGAGCGGCGCGGGTGCTCGTCGACGGCGAACTCGCGGAACGACCCGTCCGGCGCCTGCACCTTGATCGGCACGATCTCGTCGACGAAGCGGCCCTCGTCGATCGCGGCGACGGCGCGCTGGTGGGAGCGGAACGCCCAGGCGTCGAGCTCCTCCCGGGTCAGCCCCGCCTCCTTCGCGGTGTTCCAGCCCACCGAGATGGACATGTCCATGTTCGGGGCCTCGGGAGAGTCCGGGTGGGTCGCGGGGATCCAGTCCTCGAACTGGTCGGCGGTGCCGAGGACGCGGCGGGTCAGCTTCGGCCCCGTGGACGTCGCCTGGACGCCGCCGGCGACGACGATCTTCTCCATCCCGCTGACGATGCCGGCGGAGCCGTTGCCGATCGCGGTGAGGCTGCCGGCACAGTGCCGGTTCACGGCCTGCCCGGGGACGCTCGTCAGGCCGAGGACGACCGCGGCGTAGCGGGCGAGGTCGCCGCCGCCGTACATCGACTCGGCGAAGATGACGTCGTCGATGCGGGCCGGGTCGAGACCCGAGCGGCGCACCGTCTCCCGCAGCACCACCTCCGCCAGCTCCTCGCCGGTGGTGTTGACCAGCGAGCCCTTGAAGGCCGTGCCGATCGCCGTGCGCGCCGCGCTGACGATGACGGGATCTGACATGACGGTCCACCTTTCACAGGGTGAGGGCTTCCAGCGGAACGCCCCCGGACAGGAACTATGGTAAGCATTACCGAGATACCGACAGTAATACAGCGGGATGGAGCCGTGAGTTGACGATAACGTCACCTTGCGGCCGGACGCCCCTGATGACGACCGCCCCCGCCGGCCACCCCTGCGGGACACCGGCGGCCCCGAAGGAGGAACCATGGATCTCACAGGAGCGTCCGCGCTGGTCGTAGGCGGAGCGGGAGGCTTCGGCGAGGCCACCGTGCGCCGGCTCGTGCAGGCCGGCGCCAAGGTCGTCATCGCCGACCTGGCGGCGGACAAGGGCAAGACCCTTGCCGACGAACTCGGCGAACAGGCCGTCTTCGTTCCCACCGACGTCACCAGCGACGAGTCCGTCGAGGCGGCGATCGCCGCCGCCGTCGAGCTCGGCCCGCTGCGCGCGGCGGTCGTCGTGCACGGCGGCCCGGCGGCCGGCAAGCGCCTGGTCAACCGGTCGGGCCAGGCCTACCCGGTGGAGACCTTCCAGCGGACGATCGACATCTTCCTCGTCGGGACGTTCCGGGTGGTCAGCAAGGTCGCGGCGGCGATGTCGCAGAACGAGCCGCTGGACTCCAACCAGCGCGGCGTCATCATCACCACGGCGAGCATCGCCGGGTTCGAGGGCCAGGTCGGCCAGACCGACTACTCGGCGGCCAAGGGCGGCGTCATCGGGTTCAACCTCACCGCGGCCCGCGACCTCGCCCCCACGGGCATCCGGGTCGTCTGCATCGCCCCGGGCACCTTCTTCACCCCCGCCTACCGGATGGAGGAGGCCGAGGCGCAGGCCAAGTGGGGCCCCGGCGTGCCCAACCCCAAGCGGATGGGCCACGCCGACGAGTACGCCAAGCTCGCCCTGTCGATCGTTGACAACGACTACATCAACGGCGAGACCATCCGCATCGACGGGGCGCAGCGCTTCAACATCTGACGCCTTGCGCTGACTGCCCTGTCTGACACCAGTCAGCGCAACAGCGCGTCCACGAGGACGCCGGCCTCGGCCGCGGGTCGCCAGGCATCGACCTGGCCCGGGCCGGCCTCCTCGCCACTCGCGCCGCCGGTGAGCAGGCCGCGGCGTTCGAGGTGCAGCAGGTGGGCGTAGGTCTCGCCGACCGCCGAGCGGCGCACGATCCCCTGCGACTCGCTCCACGGCCGCGACCAGGTCAGCCGCTCGGCGACCGCCATCGTCGTCGGCCCGTCGAGCTCGATCACCGCTTCGACCACCTCGCGCAGCCGCGCCCGGTGATGCTCCTGAAGCTGGCGCACCCGGGCGCCGAGGCCGCGGAAGCGGTACTCGTGGGCGGGCAGCACCTCGTCGACCGGCATGTCCTCGATCGCCGCGAGCGAGCCCAGGTACTCCCCGAGGGTGTCCGCGCGCACCCGCGGCGACGGGCTGATGTTCGGGCTGATCCGCGGCAGTACATGATCCCCGGTCAGCAGCACGTTGTACTCCTCGTGGACGAAGCACAGGTGGCCGGGGGTGTGCCCGGGGGTCCACAGCGCCCGCACCGCGACGGCGTCGCCGAGCGGGCGGTCACCGTCCTGGAGCAGCACGTCGGGCGGATCGCGCCACTCGGGCGGCTCGTCGCCGTCGGGGAACAGCGCGCCGATCTCCGCGGCGGGCATGCCACGGCGGCGCAACCAGATCCGGTCGGCGGCGCGGAACTCGGCGATGCTGGCGAACTGGTGGGAGGCCGCCACCTCCAGTTCGTGAATCATGACGGGGGCGCCGGACTCCCGCCGGATCCGCCGGGCGAGGCCGAAGTGGTCGGCGTGGCCGTGGGTGATCAGGACCGCGCTGACGTCGCCGATCTCGTGGCCGGTGGCGCGCACGCCCGCGACGAGGCCGTCCCAGGCGTCCTCGCTGGGCCACCCGGTGTCGACGAGGACGGGCCCGCGCGGGGTCTCCAGCAGGTAGGCCAGCACGTAGCGCAGCGGGCTCTGCGGGAACGGGGTCGGCACCGACCACAGGCCCGGGCGGACCTGCTCCACCGGCGGCAGGACCCGGTCCCGCCAGGCCTGCTGCTGAACCTGCCCGGTGACGATGATCTTGTCGTCGACCGTCACGCTGGCGCCTCCTAGCGCTGGGATGCCGTCGGGGCCGGCCATGTACCGAGCCGGCCATGTGCCGAGCCGGCCCCGACGCGCCGCCGGCCGCGGCGCACGGGCGGCACCGCGGCGGTGGCGGGAAAAGATGAGCCTGCCTCAGCGCATGTTGGGTTCCCGGGGCAGGCCCAGGATCCGCTCGGCGATGACGTTGCGGCCGACCTCGGAGGTGCCGCCGGCGATGGTGAGCGCCCGGGCGAACAGGTAGCGGTAGGCGAGGTCGGCCTCGTCGCCGGTCACCCCGGTGGCGCCGGCGATGGTCATGCCGAGCTCGGTGACGTGCTGGGCGTGCTCGGCGGACAGCAGCTTGCTGACGTTGCCCTCGGGCGACGGCTCGCTGCCGGCGACCGCACGCTCGACCTGGCGCAGGTTGATCAGCCCCATGGCGACCTCGACGGCGACGAGCCGGCCGACGCGGCGGGCGAGCTCGACGTCCCCGGCGGCGTAGCGGGCGTGCAGGTCGACGAGGCCGACGGCGGTGCGGCCCTCGTCCGCGCCGCTGCCGGCGCCGATCGTCACCCGCTCGTTGCCCAGCGTCGCGCGGGCCACGATCCAGCCGGCGTTGATCTCCCCGACGACGTCGGCATCGGGGACGAAGACGTCGTCGAAGAAGACCTCGTTGAACAACGCGTCGCCGGTGATCTCGCGCAGCGGCCGGACCTCGACGCCGGGCGCGGTCAGGTCGATCGCCACCGCCGTGATGCCCTTGTGCTTGGGCGCCGTCGGGTCCGTGCGGACGGTGGCCAGGCCGCGGTTGCAGTTCTGCGCGTCCGACGTCCAGACCTTCTGCCCGTTGATCTTCCAGCCGCCCTCGACCCGCTCGGCGCGGGCCTGCACGGCCGCGGCGTCGGAGCCGGCGTTCGGCTCGCTGAACAACTGGCACCAGCGCAGCTCACCGCGCAGGCTCGGCAGCACCCAGCGCTCGATCTGCTCGGGCGAGCCCTGCTGGGTCAGCGTGAGCAGCACCCAGCCGCCGATGCCGAGGTTCGGCACCTCGACGCCGGTGAACTCCTCCTCGATGACGAGCTGCTCGGCGGCGCTCGCCTCGCGACCCCACGGCTTCTTCCAGTGCGGCACCAGGTAGCCGCTCTCGACGAGCAGCTCGCGGCGCTCGCCCTCGGCGGCGGCGTGGTAGCGCTCCACGAACTCCCGGGCCTCGCGCCGGTACTGCTCGGCCTCGGGCGGCAGCTCGACGGCCAACGCGCGCCGGGCGCCGTCGCGGATGAGCGCGTAGACGTCGTCCTCGGCGCCCTCGACCGGGCCGGCGAGCGCGGCCAGCGTCGCCGCGCGGCGCAGGTACAGGTGGGCGTCGTGCTCCCAGGTGAAGCCGATGCCGCCGTGGATCTGGATGTTCATCCGGGCGTTGTGCTGGTAGGACGACAGCGCCACCGCGGCGGCGACGGCCGCGGCGAGCTCGGCCTCCGCGCCGCCGGCCGCGACCCGGGCGGCGTCCCAGGTGGCGGCGGTGGCGAGCTCGGTGTCGACGAGCATGTTCGCCAGGTGGTGCTTGACGGCCTGGAACCCGCCGATGATGCGGCCGAACTGCTCGCGGACCTTGGCGTAGGCCAGCGCCATGTCCAGGGTGGCCCGGGCGCCGCCGACCGCCTCGGCGGCGGCGACGACCCGCAGGATGCGCACGGCCGCGGCCCGGCCACCGCGCAGCAGGCCGGCGGGGTGCACCGCGACGGCGGACAGGCCGAGGCCGGCGAGCCCGAGCGACGGGTCGAGCGCGTTGGTCGGGCGCAGCGTCAGACCCTCGGCATCGGCGGCGACCACCGCGAGGTCGTCGCCCACCGGCACGAAGTGGAGGCCGGCCCACACCGCGCCGAGCGCCGCGGGCGCCTCGCCGTGCAGCGCGCCCGCGGGGTCCGCGGTGACGGCGCCGACCGAGGAGAACGAGGCGATGACCGAACCGTCGGCGAGCCCGGGGAGCAGCTCCGCCTGCTGCTGCGGCGAGCCGACGGCGGCCACGACGGCGGAGGCGACGACCGTCGGCAGCAGCGGGCCGGCGGCGGCCCGACCGCCGAGACCCTCGGCGACGATCGCGAGCTCCGCCAGACCGAAACCGGAGCCGCCGTGCTCCTCGGGCAGGTGCAGGCCAAGCCAGCCGAGGTCGGCGATCTGCTTCCACTGCGGGCCGACGGCGCCGGGACCGCCGTCGAGCGCCCGCCGGGCCGCCGCGCGCAGGTCGTTCGCGTCGGCGAAGGTGCGGACCACCTCGGCGAGGGCCTTGTGGTCGTCGCTGATCGCCAGGGCCATCGTGTCTCCCTCCAGCGGGCTTTCGTCACCGCACCGCCGAGCGGCGCGCGGCCGTCCCGCCGACCATGATTTGTAAACCTAACCGTAAGCCTTTCAAGCAGGCTCCGTCCACGGATCCCGACGCACCGACCATCCGCAGGGAGTCGACTCGACCTGGGCGGCCGGATGCGGGCACCCGGAACGACACCAGGCACGCTAACCGTGAGCCAGGCCGTGCGTCGATCGATACCGGCCGATGACCAGCCCGGCGTGGCTCGGGTCAGGGTCAGGCGACCTCGCGGTCGTGCGCCTCCTGGGGCAGCAGGCTCCGCAGACCAAGAATGATGTTGGTGATGCCGAACGCGAACTCCTCNGGCGGCCCGGCGATCGGCCGCGACGGTTCCAGCTCTGACGCCAACGCCGCTGTCTGTGTCACCGCCGCCGTTGCCGGCGTCGCCGTTACCTGCGTTGCCGGCGTTGCCGGCGTCGGTGCCGCCGCGGCTGCGGCGACGGCCGGGCGCCGACCGGAGCCGGGCGGAGCCTCGGCCGGCTGCTCGGTGAGGAGGAATCCGCGGGTGTAGGCGGCCAGCGTGACGAAGGCGTGCCAGGCCAGCGACGGGGGGAAGCCTGCCTCGCGCAGCCCGTCGAGCAGCTCCGCGGCCCGTGGCCACGTCGTGACCGCCGCCTGGCGGGTGGCGCCGCCGATGCGCCGGGCAATCAGATCGCAGGTCAGGTCGTCGGCGGCGAGCGCGGTGTAGCAGTCGTCGAAGAACCCGCGGAGCATGTCCTCCCAGCCGCCGGCGCGCAGCGGTGGCATGCTCTCGTAAAAGGCGGCGAGCGCCTCCTCGGTCATCGCGTCGAGAAGGTCACGCTTGCTCTTGTAGTACCAGTAGATGCTGGTGACGCCGACGTCGAGGAATGCCGCGAGCCGCGGCATGCTGAGCTGGTCGACAGGCGTGTCCCGGCAGAATTCGAAGGCCCCCGAAAGAATCCCCGCGGCGTTGATCGAACCCCGAGCACGCCGCGACCGGGACCGCTTGGCGTTCGTGTTCGCTGTGGGGGGCACGCTGCCTCCGCATCGTCAGGCGCGGCCCCGCCCGCCAGGACCACCCCGAGTATCCTACCGGATGGTTCTCCGGATGGGTTTGAGACGTGCGCCGCACCCTGCGGATGCAGGGATTGTCCGCAGGTCGCGGCCCGTCTCACGGAGCCGTCGCGCGGCCGCCTCGCCGGGACTTCCCGGCCGCCACACGCCCGGCGGCGACGAGGATCCGACAGTGGCCTCCATGCTCGACGACCGCCGCAGAGCGGGCGAGGGGGACGGGCGGGATCCTCCGCACAACTCCCCCCGGATCCCGTCAGCACAACTCCCACCAGGTCCCGCCGGACCGGCGTGCGCCAATGCCGTCCGATGAACGGCGGCCGTGGCTCGCGCGTTCCAACTCCGAAACCCCAAAGCCCTATGGGTATACCCTTTTGCGCGGGATGGATCGGACACGGCCGACGTTATCGCGCCCATGCCGCGGATCGCGGCCGGAATCGGCGGACGGCCGGTCCCTGTGATCGAGGCTGGGAGGAGACGGCGATGAAGCTCGGGATCGTGTCCGACGTGCACTGCGAGGCGGCGCTGCTCGAGACCGCCGCGCGGGAGATGGTCGACGCGGGCGCCGAGGAGATTCTCCTGGCCGGCGACGCGCACTTCGAGTACCGCTTCGCCAACGACGTCACCGAGGTCATCCGGGCGTTCGGGATGCGCTACATCTCCGGCAACCACGAGTGGCGCCTGATGGGCCCGACCGGTCAGCGGGCCCGGGAGGCGCCGCACGTCCGCGCCGCGAACCGCGACTTCGTCGCCGCCATCCCGACCACCATCGACACCGTCGTCGACGGCCGCGCGCTGCGCATGATCCACGGCTGCCCGTGGCCGCCCTACGACCGCTATCTCCATCCGGCCGACCCGGACTTCTCCCGCTGCGGCGACCTCGGCGTGGACATCCTCGTCATGGGCCACACGCACCTGCCGCACATCCAGCGCGTCGGGAAGACCCTCGTGATCAATCCCGGCTCCCTGGCGTTCTCCCAGGATCCCGGCGGCTTCGACCTCATGACCTACGCCCTGCTCGACGCCAGCACCGACGAGGTCACGCTCGTCCGCCGCCCCAAGCCGACCGCCTAGTCTCGGAGAGTGACGAGGCTCGCCGCCCCCCGCCCCCGTCGGGGCCCCTCAGTGTGCCGTATATCTTGGCCAAACTAGGGACAGATACCGAGGAAGCAGCATATCTTCACGCCTGAGTCCGCATCCGCGGAGCTCGGTGCAACGGAGCACGTCATGCTCACGCACGGAAGTCGGTCACTTCCCGTGCACGAGGTTTTGCTCGCCCCTTTCGGGCGGCCCGGGTTGGCGCGCGGTCACGCGCCGGGCCCGGGCCGACGGCGTCCGGGCGGTCCGAGGCCAGGACCCGGCCCCTGCGCCGTCGCCGCCCCGGGGTGAGCCCGCCGGCCGAGCTCCGGGTGCGGCGCGCGGGCTGCGGTCACCGGGACAGCCGCACCCCGCCGCCACGCAGACCGCGGTCGCGGATCCCCGCACGGCCAGAGCACCGGGTGCCCGGCGCCCATCTGCGCCCTCCCTGTCGGACAACTGTTATGGGGACCACCGAACACATGTCAGCAACAGACCTGCCAGCAACACACCCGTCACCCAGACGCCCGTTCGCCGCCCTGCTCGCGGCCCTGATCGCGGCCCTGATCGCCCTGGTCACGCTCACCGCCTGCGGCAGCGACTCCGCCGGCTCGTCGGGCGCGGCCGCCAAGCCCACCGCGTCGGCCGCGCCGACGACCCACGAGGTCGTCGACATGGGCGGGCGGCACGTCACCGTGCCGACGCACCCGGAGCGGATCGTCACCAACTACCCGGCGGTCACCCAGATCATCTTCATGCTCGGCGGGATCGAGCGGGTCGCCGGCGTGCCGCTGAGCAACCTCACGACCCTGCCGCTGTTCAAGAAGATCTACCCGCCGCTCGCGCAGAAGAAGGCGGTGTTCGGCGCCGACACCACCACCGTCAACACCGAGACCCTGCTCGCCCAGAAGCCGGACCTGGTGGTGCTGACCTCCGGCAACGCGGCGCTCGTGAAGAAGATCACCGATCTCGGTGTGCCCGTGGTCCAGATCGCCTCGTTCCCGAACTACAAAAAGCTCAACGACGGCGTCACGTTCCTCGCCGACGTGCTCGGCGGCGACGCTCCCAAGCGGGCCCAGCAGTACGTCGAATACGTCGACGGCAACGTCGCCCAGATCAACAAGGGCCTCGCGGGCCTGCCGGCGACCGACCGGCCGAAGCTCTACTACACCGCCAACAACCCGCTGAACACCGAGGGCGGCGGCTCGATCATCGACAACTGGTCGACGCTCGCCGGGGGGACGAACGTCGCCACCGCGAACGGCGTCCAGGGCACGATGAAGGACGTCTCGGTCGAGTCGATCGTCCAGTGGGACCCGGAGTACGTCTTCTGCCGTGACGCCTCGTCCTGCACGAAGATCCAGGCGGACCCGCGCTGGTCGTCGGTGGCCGCGGTGCGCGACAAGCATCTGATCGTCAACCCGCGGGGCGTGTTCGTCTGGGCCGCCCGCAGCGCCGAGGAGGCCCTGCAGCCGATCTTCGTCGCCAAGACCCTGCATCCCGCGCAGTTCGCCGACGTCAGCATCGAGCAGGAGATCAAGGACTTCTACAAGACCTTCTACTCCTACGACCTGACCGACGCCGAGGTGACCGGCATCCTCCACCCGACGACCCCCTGACCCGTCCCGACACCCTGGCACCCTGACGTTTCGGCGCCCCGACCTTTCGACGCCCTGACGTTTCGGCGCCCTGACTATCAGTCCCGGCCGGCCCCCACCCGGGCCGGCCGGGAGCCTCTCCCCCGCCGCCGACGGCGAACCGCCCGGGTCAGGCCCCGTTTCGACCGGTTCGTGACCTTCCGTTAGGGTCTCGCCCCAGCGACTTCGGGGGAGCAGACATGGCGGATCGTCGGGCAGCGGTCGACTTTCTGGCGGGACGCGGCGGCAAGATCGCACTCGGCGTGCTCGGCGCCGTCGTAGCCATCGTCATCGTGGTCGGGAGCTTCGGCGGCTCGTCGAAGCCCGCGGGCCTGGCCGACGCCTCCTCCCGGGCCGCGGACTCGACGCCGCCGCCCGCGGCGGCGGCAACGCCCCCGTCCGCCCTGTCGGGATCGGCCTCGGGACCGGGGTCGGCATCGGGGTCGCCGTCGCCCGCCGGCTCGCCATCGCCCGGCGGCGCGCGGCCGGGACTGCCGTACTCGGCCGCTCTCGCAGAGGCGTCCGGCACCGGCTCCGGCTTCGTGCTTGACGCAACGACCAGCAGCGGCACGCACGGCGCCGGCACGGCCGGCAGCGGGACTTTCGGCGAGGATGCGCTGGCTCCCGCGGCGGCGGACGGCCCGACGCAGGCGTCCGGGTCGGTCTACTACGACAACTGCACGGCGGCCCAGGACGCCGGCGTCACTCCCCTGTACCGCGGCGCCCCCGGCTACCGGGCCGGCCTCGACGCGGACGACGACGGCATCGCCTGCGAAGCCACGTCGTCGACGACGACGTTGACGTCGGCCTCGTCGGTACCGGCGGCCTCAAGCGACCCGGCGCCGGTCACCGGGTCGGGATCGACCTACTACGCGAACTGCACGGCGGCCCGCAACGCCGGCGTCACCAACCTGCATCGCGGCGACCCCGGCTACCGGGCCGCCCTCGACGCGGACCGCGACGGCATCGCCTGCCAGACCCCGCCGTCGACGTCGACGAGGTCGACGGCGGGGTCGACGTCGACGGTGCAGCAACCGCCGGCGGCGCCCCCCACGACCCCGGTCACCACACCCACTCCCGCCGCCTCCGTCCCACCGCCACCCAGCACGGCTCCGAGCCCGGTCTCTCTCGCGAACCAGGCGTCGCCGGCCACCGAGTCGGCCTCCCAGCCCCCATCGCCCGCCCCGGCACCTGCCCCCACGACCGCCCCGGCACCCGTCCCCACGACCGCCCCGGTGCCCGTGAGCTGACAGTCTGCCGGCGACGCGCATCCAGCGACGAACAATGCACGATGTGCGCTGACAGAGCGGCACGCCGCCCTTACGATGGGGCACCGCGTGTCGGAGGATCGGACGTCCCGTTCAGCGGGGAGCCCGGGCCAGTCGGGAACCGGTGATGATCGTGGTCCATGAGCAGATCGCGCAGTTGGCGTCGCCCGCTCCAGGATCGATCGTCGTCGATGCCGGTGCGGGGTCGGGTCGGACCCTTGCCGCGATCGGCGGGATGGCCCCGCGGGCGCGGCTGATCGCCATCGATCTGGACGGGGAGAAGCTGGCGTCGGCGATGGCGACCGTCCCGAATCTCACCGCGATCCGCGCCGACCTCGCCGGGCCCTTACCAATCGCGGATCGCCAGGTCGACGTCGTCATCTCGACCAACACGCTGGAATGCCTGGTCGACCCGTCCGCGGCGCTCGTCGAGATGGCGCGAATCCTGCGGCCGACCGGGGTGGCCGTGCTGGCACACACCGATTTCGAGACGATCGTGGTCACCGCGTCGGACCGCGAGCTGTCCCGCCGGGTTCTGCGCACCTACGCCGACCTGCCCGTCCCGTACCTCTACATGCAGGCGACCGACGCCCAGTTGGGCCGGCGCCTGTCCGGCCTCGTCCGACGCGGGCCGCTGCGCCACGAGTCGGTCCAGGCCCACACGAGGGTCGTATCGTCGCTAGCCCCGTGTTTCGCACTTCGGATTCTGCTGCGCCGACCGGCCCCTGTGATCTTGTTTTCGGGTCATGGGGGTTAGGTGGGGTCGATGCCG
>NZ_JYFN01000003.1 GCF_000948395.1 Frankia torreyi
CGTGCGCAAGTCATCCTCAGGATACGGCGCCGTGGCTGCCGTGCCGACCACCCGCGATCGTTCGGTCGGACACTTCCGAGGCGAATATTCGTGTGCCTGGCGATCGCTTGTGTCGGGGCGATGGTTCGGCGCGTCCTGGGCGTCGGTGATCGTCGGGTCGGTCGCCGTGCACGCCGGGGGCGGCCGGACGCCCAACGCGCGCAGACGCGCGCACGCGCGTTGGGGCCGTGCATGCACACCCTCGTGCACACCGGTGCACGGCGCGTTGCACGATCCGTGCACACCCTCGTGCACACCGGTCCGGCCGGCCGATCGAGAGCCGTCACGCGCCCGGTCGGAGCACTGCCGCACATCTTGATCGTGGACTCGGCTTTCCGTGTTCAAACCATGCCTTTCGTCCCGGCTCTCGGCTCTGTTATCCGATTCTCCGTAGTGGGATAATTAGGTTCGGATCGGTGTGCCCTGCCGTGCGCCGCTTCGAATGATCGTCAGTCCGGCTCCTGTGAAGTGGGTGGGTATGACATCGTTGTGGATCTTCGTTGGCCGTTCGGTGCGTCGGGCGGGCGCGGCAGGTCGTGGCACGCGCCTCTCCTCGGCGACCGGCGTGCGTCGTCTTCTCGTGGTCGTGTCCGTCCCTGGAGAATCCACGAGGGTCGGGCGGAAACCCGGGTACACATGGCGCGGTGGATCACCTTAGCCGGCGGGCTATTCACTCTGTGTGACGGTAGCGGGATGTCCGCTACGGGGTAGCGGCGTCGCTGACGGGTGCGACGGCCTGTCCGCCGGTCTGAGCTGGGCGGACGGGTCGGGGTAGCCGTAGCGGCCGTGGGGTCGCTGTCGGGCGCGTGCCCGCGTGGAGCGGGGGCGACGTGCCGTGGCGCGGCTACCGCTGCCCGTGCGGACATCGGCATTCCTCGGATGATCCGGATCACGCGAGAGAAACGGGTATCGGCTCGTTGGAAGCGGCACGCCGTGACAAGGTTCAGATCCTCGCCGAATATCAGCCGGAAATCAACTGCGATGACTTTGCCGCCGCGATAGTCGCCTGGGCGGACATCCTTGTCCGCGAAGGGTCGGAGAACGGTGCCGGGGGAATTCCATCGGCCCGTACAGGAGAATCCGAGAGGCTTGGTAACGACTCGGAGAGCCGGTTTTCGTAGGGTCACGTCGTGCTATCATGCCCGCGACGATCACCACGAGAAAGGGTGTGCCCATGCCCCCGAAACTCATCCCGGAATCCAATGTGCCGCTGTCCGCATCGTCTTCCCGACGACTGCGGGCGATCTTTTATCTTCGGGTGTCGACGAAGTCGCAGGTTCGCACCGACTACGATCCGGAAGGCATCTCGATTCCGGCGCAACGCGTCGCCTGCGGGGCGAAAGCCGAGACGTTGAATGCCGACATGGTGGGCGAATATGTCGAGCCGGGCGCCTCGGCGCACAAGAATCTCGAACGACGCGAAGCGTTCCGCGACATGATCGCCCGGATCGAGCGGGACCGAGACGTCGATATCGTGATCGTCTACCAGCTCAGCCGGTTTGCGCGGGACCGGTACGAGGATGCCGCTTTCACGCTGCGGCTGCGGAATCTCGGGGTTGTTCTCGTGTCCGCGACGGAGAACATCGACGAGACACCGGCCGGTGAACTCCTCCACGGCATGCTCGCCGTGATCAACCAGTATCAGTCTGCCGCCAGTGGGAAAGACATCAGCTACAAGATGCGGCAGAAAGCCGCGAACGGGGGCACCCCGGGACTTGCTCCGATCGGCTATCTCAACGTGCGGATCCGCAGTGAGGGACGGAACATCGCCGATGTCATCCTGGACGACGACCGGTGGCGACTCGTGCAATGGGCCTTCGAGCAGTTCGCCACGGGCGCATGGACGGTGGACAGCCTGACCGAGGAACTCAACCATCGTGGTCTGACCAACCGCGCCGCAGGGAAACGCCCGGAACGACCGCTACATTCCTCCCACGTTCACAAGATCCTGACGAACCGGTACTACGTCGGCGTTGTCACCTTCGACGGGGTCGAATATCCGAACGGCCGGCATCCCACCTTCGTCGCCGAAAGAACGTTCATCAGAGTGCAGGGGCTCCTGAAATCCCGTGCGACTGCTGGCGACAAGCCACAGAAGCACTTTCATCCATTGAAGGGAAGCCTGTTCTGTGGCTACTGCGGGTCGAAGTTCGGGATCACGAACGCGACCGGCCGGCACGGCGGAACCTACCCGTACTTCTACTGCCTCGGCCGGAAACCCGGAAAGTGCCGACAGCCCTACGTGATGATCGATGTGGTGGAACAGCTCGTGGCGGACTGGTGGCGCCGCGTCGAGATCACGTCACGGCAGAAGGCGCGGATTCGTGACATCGTGCTCGACGGTGCGCAATCCCTCGTGACGAACGGCAGCGAACAGGCCGATCGGCAGAAACGCCGCATCGGCGAACTCGAAGACGAACGGCGCTCATGCATGCGCGCCTACTACAACGGCGCCATCGGCGAGGAACTCCTGAAGGAGGAGCAGCAGCGGATCGACCGCGACCTTGGTAAGGCGCGCCATGCTCCGCGCCTGCGAAAGCGAATGGCAGTCGATCGGCGCGGTTCTCGACCGACTGTTGAGTCTGTGCGAGGACAGCCACGCCCTTTACACCACTGCCCCGGCACTCGTGAAACGCCAACTCAACCAAGCGGTTTTCAAACGCTTCTGGATCATCGACAAGGGAATCCACGGGGCGGACCTGTTCCCGCCGCTGGCCCAACTCCTCGGTGATGATCTTGCCGCACTGCTGAGTCAGGAGATCCAAGATCTGATCAAGGCTCAGAACGCCACAGACCAGCCGGAAAGCCCAGACCTACATATCCCCACCAAGGGCGCACCTACGGTTGTCCACGATGACACCAGACCCCGTAGCGGGCATGCGAAAGCGCCGCTCGGCATCTATCCGAACGGCGCAACGCCCTATCAGCTCAAGAGAGGGGAAGATCATGTTTCGAACTTCACCACTCTTGTGGAGGTGAGGGGACTCGAACCCCTGGCCTCCTCCGTGCGAGGGAGGCGCTCTACCAGGCTGAGCTACACCCCCTGGAAGTAACCGAAGCTTACAGGATGGCGGGGGCTGTGTGACGACCACCCCCGTCCGGAGTGCATCGCCATCCGTCCGCCAGCTCGCGGGGCGAGGTCAGCCGATCCGGACCGTGCGGTCGCTGTGGGCCTCGGAGCGGGCCTCGTCGCGCCTCTCGGAGCGGGCGGCGGGGAGGGCCACCTCGGTGAGGTCCGCGCGGCGGCCGGGGTGTTCCGCGGCGCCGACTGTGACGGCGGTGCCGGCCCGGCGCGGGGTGCTTGGGCGCCGGGCCGGGGAGCCTGTGCGGGCAGGCGCCACGCCGGCGCCGACGGGACGATCGGGGGTGGTGGCCCAGCCGCCCTGGCCCCGGATGCCGAGGGCCTCCTGCGCTCCGGAGCCGACGAGGGTCGCGAGGAGGTGGTCGAACAGGTAGGCGGCGGCGGTCGGTCGCAGCAGGCCCGCCTCGTGGCGGGACCAGCCCCACGCGCGGGCGCCGTCGACGACGAGTTCCTGGTCCGGCCCGGCGTCCCCGGGGAAGGCCAGTCGCGCGTCGGCGGTCGGCGGTGGGCCGTCGAGGGGGCGGTGGGCCCACAGTTGCAGGGCCTCCTCGGGGCACCATCCCTCGTCCCGGACGGCTACCTGCCACGCCGCCCGACCGGGCCGGTACACGGCGAGCCGGACGGACGTGCCCCGGCAACGGAAGTGCAGGCCGACTCCGTCCGGGCGGACGCCTCGTATCTCGACCGGCACCGCGGAGCTGCCCGGGCAGACGAGGTATCCCTCGTCCCGCAGACGGGCCATCCACGCCTTGAAGGACACGGCGGATGCTGCCTTCCTGATCGATACGCACGTCGGGGGACTCCCACCGGAGGATCGGCGAACTGCCGGCCGGACCTGGGGCCGGGACATCGCGCGCGGCAGGCCACCGGCGAGCCGATCCGAAGCCGGATCGGTCGCCGTGGCCTGCGGCATGTCGCGAATCCTCGGCAGACGTCGGCAAACGCCGGATGCCCGCGTTCGGCGGGAGATGACGGAGCGGTGCCTCTCGCCACTGCGACCGGAGGTGGCGGTCCGTGGGCGCTGCCGGCTCGTTGCGGGGCCGGTGACCGGGACGACGGACGATCAGCGGGGGTCGGCCCGCCGGTCAGGATGGTCTTGCGCCCAGGTTCGATGCACCGAACTCCGAGGCCCCTCGCACCCGGGCCGGCCCCGAAACTATCGGGCCGACCGGCTCGTCACGCTGGCGGCGAGCCTCAGTGGGCGCGAGGGCTGGGACAACACGGACAGCTCCCGGGACGACAGACCACTCGCCACCCCCGGTGAGGGGCGGCGCCGTGCTGCAAACGGAGCGTCACCTCTCCATTATGCATGGGGGCCGATTCGGGTGCCGACGCGCAGACACCCGGCGGGCGGTTCGGGGCTGACCGGGACGAGGCCGGCCGCGATGGTCCGGCGGCCGTGCCGGGCGTCTCCCAGTGGTCCTCCCGTAACAGCTCCCGTGAGGCATCCCGTCGGCCCGGCGAGTTCAGGCCAGGCGGTGGGGGCGGCGCGGGCGCACGCCTGTCCGCGCAGTTCCGGCGCGTGCCGCGTCCCCGCGATCCGGCGACCAGCCGCGGCCGGCGGTCAGCGGTCGGCGGCCGGCTGCGGCGGCCGGCCAGGGCGGCCAGGGCGGACCGGGCCTGGTCGCTGGCCGCGGTGGATCGGGCACGGCCGATCGCACGGTCGACCCACGCGAGGGGGTTCCCCCATGCCAGCCTGGCAAGGCGGCCGGCGTTTGGCGCCTGTCCGGCGGCCACCGCGCTCGGCGGGACCGAGACCCCGGGGCCGGACCGAGGCCGGGACCGGACCGAGACCCCGGGACCGGTCGGCCGGATGGTCCGACCAGGGGATACCGGGTTGGTAGCGGTGCTCCGCGGGCATCGGGCTCGGTGGGGCCCGATCGGGCGGTGCGGATGTGGCCCAGGGCGGATCGAACCTGGCCTTCCCGGGAATCACGACGGCACAGACGTCCAGTCGGAACGAGGGACGGTGAGACGGTCGTGATCTTCAACACTCGGGTGGAGGCGGGCCGGCAGCTCGGCGCACGGCTGGCCCACCTGCGCGGCCAGGATGTCGTCGTCGTGGGGCTGCCCCGCGGCGGGGTCCCGGTCGGGTACGAGGTGGCGCGGGCCCTGGATGCGCCACTGGACGTGATCCTTGTCCGCAAGATCGGTGTGCCGTTCCAGCCCGAGCTCGCCATGGGCGCGATCGCCGAGGGCGGGGTGCGGGTCGTCAACGAGGAGACCCTGCGGCTGGCCAACGTCGGTCCGGGCGCGTTCGCCGAGGTCGAGGCGCGGGAGGCGGCCGAGTTGGAGCGGCGCGCCCGGCGCTTCCGGGACGGCCGGCCGCGGATCCCCCTCGCCGGCCGCACGGTGGTCATCGTCGACGACGGGATCGCGACCGGTTCGACGGCGCTGGCCGCCTGCCGGGTCGTCCGGGCCCAGGGGGCGGAGCGGGTCGTGCTCGCCACCCCCGTCGCCGCCCGTGACCGCGTCGACTGGCTGCGCCGGCAGGCCGACGAGGTGATCTGCGTCCAGGAGCCGGCGAGCTTCTTCGGCATCGGCGAGTTCTACGCCGACTTCGATCAGACACCGGACGAAGAGGTCACCGATCTGCTGCGCCGGGCCGCTGCCCGCCGTCCGGGGGGCGCGACCGGAAATCGCGATGCCGATCCGGTGGAGGACGCCCGTGCGGAGGCCGCCCGCGTGGAGGGTGCCCGAGCGGAGAACGCCTGCGGGGAGGCCGCCCGAGCGGAGGGTGCCCGCGGGGAGACCGCCCGAGCGGAGACCGCCTGCGGAGAGACCGCCCGAGCGGAGGGTGCCCCAGCGGAGGGTGCCTGTGACGGTGGGGGGCCCGGGACGGGCCGGGTCGTGGAGGTGTCGATTCCGGCGGATCTGGTGCGGCTCGCCGGGCGGCTGAGCGTGCCCCCGCAGCCGGGCGGGGTGGTCGTCTTCGCGCACGGCAGCGGCAGCAGCCGCATCAGCCCGCGTAACCGCTTCGTCGCCGACACCCTGGCGTCCGCGGGGCTCGCCACGCTGCTGTTCGATCTGCTGACCCCGGACGAGGAGCGCGACGTCGGGAACGTGTTCGACATCGGGCTGCTCGCCCGGCGCCTGCTTGCCGCGACCGCCTGGCTGCGGGAGGTGTCCGCGACCGCCGCCCTACCGCTGGGCTACTTCGGCGCGAGCACCGGCGCCGCGGCGGCGCTGTCCGCCGCGGCCGAGGCCGCCCAGCAACCCGCCTTCGACGTCGCCGCCGTCGTCTCCCGGGGCGGGCGGCCGGACCTGGCCTGGGATGCGCTGCCGGCGGTGCGGGCGCCGACCCTGCTCGTCGTCGGCGGGCTCGATGAACAGGTCCTCGAGCTGAACCGGCGGGCGCGGGAGCGGCTCACCGGCTGCGCGAGTCGCCTGGAGATCGTGCCGGGCGCGACGCATCTCTTCAGCGAGCCGGGCGCGCTGGAGCGGGTGGCCGCGCTCGCCCGGGACTGGTTCGTCGACCACCTCACCCTGCTGGGCCACGCACACCAGGTCTGACCGACCTCGTTCGTCAAGCACCTTTGCGTAATCGTGTGCGTGCTCCCCGAAATGGGGGAACGACGTCAAGGGGAGCGCATGGCCCACCCGGGCGGGGCGTCGGGCGGAGAGGGGCTAGGCATGGCCTACATCGGTTCGGTGGTCAGCGGGCCGCCGGTGACCGTGGCGAGAGCCACCACGATCAGCGAGGCGGCCCGGAAGATGGGGCGAACGGGCGTCGGCGCGCTGCTCGTCGTCGACGATGACCGGCAGGCGGCGGAGCGGCAGGTCGATGACCGGCAGGCGGGGGAGCGGCAGGTCGGGGATCGACTGGTCGGCATCGTGACCGACCGTGACATCGTCCTGCGCGGGGTGGCGCGGGGGATCGGGCCGGACGGCCGGATCGACGCGCTGATGACGACCGAGGTCATCACCGTGCCCGCCGGCATGGGCGTCGAACGGGCCTACGAGATCTTCCGGGATCACGCGATTCGGCGGCTGCCGGTGCTGGACGGCCGGCGCATCGTCGGCCTGGTCTCCGTCGACGATCTGCTGATCCGCAGCGAGCGGGAGATCGCGGACCTGGTGCATCCGCTGTGCGAGGAGACGTTCGCCCCGCACCGCGAGGCGGCGGCGCCGGTCGTGACGGAACGAGTGACGACCACGACCACGACCACCACGGCGGCCGTCCGCATGGCCGATTTCGCCGCGCCCGCCCGTCGACGGACCGCGCTGCACGCGCACCCCGGAGACACCCTGGTGGTTCACAGCCACGTACCCAGGGCACCGGACCGGCTCGGGGAGATCTTCGAGGCCCGGACGGACGCGGGTGACCCGCCGTTCGCTGTGCGCTGGTCAGACACCGGGCATGTCAGCTTCGTGTACCCCGGCCCGGACGCGGAGATCCGCCGTGGCGGCGAGCGGGCGGTCGCGGACAGCACCCGCTAGGGTCACGAGCTCGCCGACCGGCACCCGCCGCGGGGTCAGGCCGCGGTGTCCACCACGTGGCCGCCCTCGAAGGCGATCGTGCGGTCGGCGAGGACCTCGGCGTCGGTCGGGTCGTGCGTGACGATCAGTACGGGTGCGGACAGCGTCGGCAGGACCGTGCGCAGGAACGCCCGGACCTCCCCCCGGGTGGTGGTGTCCAGTGCGGCCAGCGGCTCGTCGAGCAGCAGCAGGCGAGGCTCCGTGGCCAGCGCGCGGGCGAGCGCCACCCGTTGGCTCTGGCCGCCGGACAGAGCCCCGGGGCGGCGGTCGCCGAGCTCGCCGATCCCGAACCGCTCCAGCCACGAATCCGCCCGTTCGCGCGCGTGCCGGCGGCCCTGGCCGAGGCGGGCCCGCACCCCGAACGCCACGTTGTCGCGGGCGCGCAGGTGCGGGAACAGCAGGTAGTCCTGGAACACGACGCCCACCGGGCGGCGCTCGGACGGGACGAAGCGGTGTTGCGTGGGGTCGTCGAGGACCTGTCCGGCCAGCGTGATCCGTCCCTCGTCGAGCGGGAGCAGCCCGGCCAGCGTGCGCAGCAGGGTGCTCTTGCCGGCACCGCTGCGGCCGAGAACGGCGACCGTCTCCCCCCGGGCGACCTGGACGTCGACGGCGAGGACGAACTGGCCGCGGCGCACCGTCACGCGGGCATCGAGGCCGCCCGTCTCCGACGCCGGTTCGGGCCCGGGCTTGGACGGGTCGGACTGCGTGCTCCCCGGCGTGCCGGCGCTCACCCGAGTCCTCCCTCAGGGCCGACGGCCACCGGTGTCGGGCGGGATGCCCGGCCCCGTAGCAGCCGCCGGGCGCCCGGGAACCACCGCGCGCGCAGCGCCACCAGCACCGCGACGCAGACGGCGAGCAGGACGAGGGACAGCGCGATGGCGGCGTCGGTGTCCGTCTCCAGCGCCAGGTAGACGGCCAGTGGCATCGTCGTGGTGGTGCCGGGGAAGTTGCCGGCGAAGGTGATCGTCGCGCCGAACTCGCCGAGGGCGCGGGCCCAGCACAACGCGGCCCCGGCGGCGACGGCGGGCGCGACCAGCGGGACGGTCACCCGGCGGAACGTGGTCCAGGGGCCCGCGCCGAGGGTGGCGGCGGCGTCCTCGAAGCGGCGATCGGCGCTGTTCAGCGCGCCCTCGACCGAGACGACGAGGAAGGGCATCGCCACGAAGGTCTGCGCGATCACCACTCCGGCGGTGGTGAAGGGCAGGGTGATCCCGAACCAGTCGTCCAGGCGCTGCCCGACAATGCCGCGCCGGCCCAGGGCCAGCAGCAGCGCCACGCCGCCGACGACGGGCGGCAGCACCAGCGGCAGCGTGACCAGCGCCCGTAGCAGGGAGCGACCCGGGAACCTGGTCCGGGCCAGCAGCCAGGCGAGCGGAATGCCGAACACCAGCGACAACGCCGTCGCCGCGGTGGCGGTCTCCAACGACAGCAACAGTGCCTCGCGGACGCTGTGCTTGGTGATCAGATCGGGTAGCCCGGACCAGGGGGCCCGGACGAGCAGGCCGACGAGCGGCAGGAGCAGGAACAACGCGGCGACCGCCCCGGGCACCCACAGCGCCCACGGCGCCCGGCGGCGGGTCTCCCGGCGGGCGGTACGGCCCATCGCCCGCGGGCGGGGTCGCCGGTCCGGATCGCGATCCAGGCCGCGATCCGGACCGGCTACCAGGCTCTCCGGTGCGCCCGCGGAGCCGCCCCTCGACCGGTTTCGCGCGCGCAGTGCTAGCCGCCAACCGGTCACGGCCCGCTGCGCCGGAGCGGCCCACGGGAGCGAGGCATCGCCTGGACTCGTCATCGCCGGCGGGGCCCCTCTCCCTGGTGACTCTGGTGATCCGTTGCAGCACAGGTGATCCGTTGCGGAGCAGGTGAGTGATCCGTTGCAGAGCGGGCCACCCGCGGGACCCGGGCCGCCGGACGGTCAGCGGCGGTCGGGCATCTCGATGACGACGTTGGTCGACTTCACCGCGCCGACCGCGAGGACGCCGGGTTCGAGCCCGAGCTCGTCGGCGGCCTCCCGGCTCATCAGGGAGACCAGCCGGTGCGGGCCGGCCTGGATCTCGACCTGGGCCATCACCGTGTCCCGGGTGACCCGGGTGATGATCCCGGGGAATCGGTTGCGGGCGGACTCGGCGACGACGGGCGTCGCTGTACTGGTCTGGTCTCCTGCCATATCCTTGGCGAACTCGGCCAGGTTGGCGCCCTCGATCGCTCGGCGACCGGCGTCGTCCAGGACGGTAGGCAGTCGGCCGCTGTCCGCCCATCGGCGGATGGTGTCGTCGCTGACACCGAGCAGCGCTGCCGCCTCACTGATCCGGAATCTCGGCATGCTTGTGATGGTAGCCCGGTAGCTTCGGCGAGTTCGACGCGCATAACCCGAATTTGCGGTGATTTTGGCGGCGTTTCTTCCGCTTACGCGGAGCTCCTCCGGTGCGGCGGGGTCGGCCCGTTCGTGGCCTCGGCCGGCCCGTCCCCGGCGGGATGACCGGTTGGCGCCCAAGCATCCGCCCCGACGGGGCACCATGCGGATGTTGCCCCGTCCGCCGATCCCCGTCCCTGGAGCGCCCGTGACACCGTCCGCTCGCCCGTTAGCCACCGCCACCGCCAGCACCGCCGACGGCCCGGCCGTCGACCCCACGGATCCGGTCGCGGCGCCGGTGCGGATCAACGTCCGCGCGCTGCTGGTCGAGGGTGACCGGATCCTGCTCGCCAACGAACGCGGCCAGACGTGGTTCCACCTGCTCGGTGGCCGGGTCGAGGCCGGGGAGACGGTGCAGGGGGCGTTGCGCCGCCTGCTCGATGAGCAGGCCGGCATCGAACTCGACCATCTCACGTTCGCCGGCTGCCTCGAGGGAACTGCGATCGAGCGCGGAGAGCGGGTCCGGGTGCTTGACGTCGTCTTCGCGGTCGACCGGTCCTGGGCCGGCGAGTTCGGCACCAGGCTCGACGACCTGGACATCGTCTCGGCGTCCCTCGTGAGCCTCCCCGACCTGGATCTGCGCCCCGCCACCCTGCGCCAGCTCATCCCCGAGTGGCTGCTGCACGCCCGACCGGCCTGGTACGGGGCGAGCGGCCGCTGACCGCCGAGGCGTGGCCGACCGCCGAGGCATGGCCGACCGCAAGGCGTGGCCGGCATCACGGCGTGGTTGACCGCAAGGCGTGGTCGGTCTCACCGAGTAGGTGACCTCGCGGCGTGGTTGACCTCAATCCGACTTCAGGTTCTAGCGTTCGGTCACGGGCCGGCGCCGCCTCGTGGGCACATCGGCGCGGCCCGTGGCCACCCGGCCCCGACCGCGACCTGGAGGACGGATCATGTACGCAGTCCGGCTGCACGAGTTCGGCCCGGCGGGCAATCTCCGCTACGAGCAGGTCGACGATCCGGTGCCGGCGGCCGGCCAGGTGCGCGTCGCGGTGGCCGCGGCCGGCGTTCACCTGGTCGACACCATCCTGCGGCAGGGCTCGGCCGGTGGCCCGTTCCAGCGCCCCGAGCTGCCGACCATCCCAGGGCGGGAGGTCGCCGGCACGGTCGACGCCGTCGGGCCGGGCGTCGACGAGGGGTGGCTCGGCCGGCGTGTCGTCGCCCATCTCGGCCTGACCGGCCAGGGATACGCCCAGCTTGCCGTCCGCGAGGTGGACAGCATCCATCCCATCCCGCCCGGCCTCGACGCCCCCGCCGCCGTGGCGATGATCGGCACCGGTCGCACCACGATCGGCATCCTCGACGTCGCCGAGCTGACCGCCGAGGACGTCGTCCTGATCACCGCCGCGGCCGGCGGCATCGGCAGCCTGCTCGTCCAGGCGGCCCGCGGCGTCGGGGCGACCGCCGTCGCCATCGCCGGGGGAGCCGCGAAGGTCGCCGCGGCGCGCCGCCTCGGCGCCGACATCGCCGTCGACTACACCCTCCCCGACTGGCCGGACGCCGTCCGGGCCGCCCTCGACGGCCGCACCGTGACCGTGACGCTGGACGGGGTGGGTGGCGCCGCCGGCCGCGCCGCCCTGGAGCTGATCGGACCGGCCGGCCGTTACTACACGTTCGGCTGGTCGGCCGGGTCGCCCACCGCCATCACCACCGAGGACGTGACGGAACGTGGCCTGCTGGTCGCCTCCGTCCTCGGCCCGCGGATGTTCCGCCGGCCCGGTGGGCTGGCGGCGCTGGAGGAGGCCGCGCTCGCCGCCGCGGCCGCCGGCACCCTGGTACCAGCCGTGCAGACCTTCCCGCTGGCCGAGGCGGCGGCCGCCCATGCCGCCCTGGAAACCCGCGCGACGACCGGCAAGGTCGTCCTGATCCCCTGATCCCCACCGAGCCCCCCTGAGCCCCGGGCGGAGCGGGCGGGGATCGTAGTGTTGCGGTGGTGGCGGTTCGAGGGACGGGCGACGCGCTGGTGCTGCTGACCGGATCCCAGGCGCGCCGGGCGGCCCTCGCGGCTCAGGGGCTGGCTCGTCCACGGCCGACCGGCCGGCTCGATCGTCGGCACCTGCGGGCCCTGTTCGCCCAGGTCGGGGTCGTGCAGATCGACTCGGTGAACGTGCTGGCCCGGGCGCACTACCTTCCCGGCTGGTCGCGGTTGGGACCGTACTCTCGGGAGATGTTCGACCGGCTCGTCCAGGTCGAGCGGTACGCCTACGAGTACTGGGCGCACGAGGCCTCGCTCGTCCCGGTCGCCTGGGAGCCGCTGTTCCGCTGGCGGGCGGCGGCGGCGCTGGCCGGCGAGGGCCTGTGGCGGGGGGTCGCCGCGTTCGGCCGGGAGCGCGCCGACTACGTGGCCGACGCGCTGGCCCAGGTCCGTGACCGCGGCCCGCTCGCCGCCGCCGACCTGGCCGAACCCGGCCGCGGCGGTGGGGGCTGGTGGGGATGGGCGGACGGCAAGCGGGCCCTGGAGTACCTCATGTGGACGGGCCAACTCTGCGTCGCCGGCCGCCGCGCATCCTTCGAACGGCTCTACGACCTGCCGGAGCGAGTGATCCCACCGGCCGTTCTCGGCCTGCCGACCCCCGACCCGCACGAGGCCGTCCGGATCCTGCTCGGCCACGCCGCCGACCGCCTCGGGGTGGCGACCGCAGGTGACCTCGCCGACTACTTCCGGCTGCCCGCCGCGGTGGCGAGGCCCCGCCTCGCCGAGGTGGTGGAGAACGGGGAGCTGGTGGAGGTGGGGGTGGCCGGCTGGTCCGGGCGGGCGTACGCCCGCCCGGAGCTCACCGTCGCCCGCCGGGCCGCCGCTCGTGCCCTGCTGTCCCCCTTCGACCCGCTGGTCTGGGAACGTGCCCGCACCCGTCGCCTGTTCGGGATGGATCTGGTCCTGGAGCTCTACACACCCGCGCCGAAGCGGCGGTACGGCTACTACGTACTGCCTTTCCTGCTCGGGGATCGACTCGCGGCCCGGGTCGACCTCAAGGCAGACCGGGCGGCGAGGGTCCTGCGGGTCGCGGCGGCCTGGCACGAACCCGATCCCGGCTCGGACATCCCGGCCCCGCGCCGTTCGGTTCGGCCAGGTCGGGCAGGTCAGCCGTCGGTCGTCGCGGCCGGTCGGGATCTGGCCGGTCGGGATCTGGCCGGTCGGGATCTGGCCGGTCGGGATCTGGGCGGTTCGGATCCGGCCGGCTCAGCGTCGGACGGTCCGGATCCGGGCAGTCCGGCGACGGTCGCCGGCGAGCTCGCCGCCGAACTCGCCGCGCTCGCCGGCTGGCTGGGCCTCGACCGTATCGAGGTCGTCGCGAACGGGACGTTGGCCCCCGCACTGACCCGAGCGGTCGCGGCCCTCGGCGCGGCCGGCTGAGCGCGCCGGTCCACCCGGCGGCTTTGGCAGCGCGCCTTTGGGATCACGGCTTTGGGATCACGGCTTTGGCAGCGTGGCTTTGGCCGCGCGGCCTTGGGAGCGCGGCCGGCGCCGCTACTTTGCAAGAGTGGCCCTCGATGCCGATGCCGATGCCGATGCCGACCGGCGCGAACCGGTTCGCGGACTGCTCACGCGGCCGTCGCCGGGAGGGGTGACGGTGTGGTCGTCGTCGGCGTGACGGGCCACCGGGGGCTCACCGGGGATCAGGCCCGCTACGTGGCCGCGCAGGCGCGCCGGCTGCTCACGCCCCTCGCCGACGCCGGTTTCGCCGGGATGACCTGCCTCGCCGAGGGCGCGGACACCATCGTCGCCGACGTCGTGCTCGCTCTCGGCGGCCGGCTGATCTCCGTGATCCCGGCGGACGGGTACCGCGACTTCCAACCCGCCGCGCATCGCCGGGACTTCGACCGCCTGCTGCGCTGCTCCGCCGAGGTTCGTCGGCAGGACCGCCCGACCCCGGACCTGGCCAGCCTGATGGCGGCGAGCCGGGTTCTCGTCGACGCCTCAGACCGGATCATCGCGGTCTGGGACGGTCTGCCGGCCCGCGGCTACGGGGGTACGGCTGACGTCGTCGATTACGCCCGGCTACGGCGCCGGCCCGTAGAGATCATCTGGCCGGCTGGTGCCGTGCGTCGCTCGGCGAGACCCGACGCCGAGGACTGACAGCGCCGGCCAGCCGGCGGCCGGACCGTCAGCGGGGAGTGAGCGGGACGATGCCCACCTGGACCGGGGTGAGACCGCTCTTGGGCGCGGCCGAGGTGCCGGCGGTCCCCGCGGCCGGAGGCTGCGCCTGGGCTGGGGCCTGTGCCTGGGCTGGAGCCTGCGCCTGGGTCTGGGTCTGGGTGCGCGCCGGCGCCTGGCTCTGACTCTGCGGTTGGCTCTGACTCTGCGGCTGGCTCTGGGCCTGGGTTCGGGGGGGTGCTTGCTGGGCCTGGGCCGGCCGGGCAGCCGGGGCCGCACCGCCGCTCGCGGCCGGCAGCCCCGCCGCGGCGGCCACGGGCGCCGCCGGAACGCGGTCCGTGCCGGCCGTGCCCGGCGTGATCGTGCCGGGCTGCCCCGTCGGTGCGGTGACCCGGGACGCCGGAGGCTGCGCGGCGGGCCGTTCGGTCGGCGTGAGGGGGGTGACGAGGAGCCCCTGGGGCGCCTGGACGGCCGGGTTCGGGGCGCTCACCGGGGCCTGCCCGGCGCCTTGCGCGGGATGACGATCGGCCGAGACCAGTGGCGCGCCAGCCGCACCGGCGTCCCCGGCACGGCTGGCCGCGGCGAGCCGCAACGTGTGCAGCGCGAAATCCTCGGCGGCGAGATCCTCCTGCTGCTCGTACTCGGTCGGGGCGAGCGCCGCCCCGCCGCCGGGGCTGGTCGGGGCGCCGGTGGCCGCGTCGCCGGGATCGGTCGGGGCGGCGGGATCGGTGGAGTCCGTGGAGTCGGCGGAGCCCGCCGGCGCGGGCGCCGCGGACGGGTGCGCCGGCGCCGGCGCGACCCGGTCTGCGGACCGGCTCCCGGCCGTGCCGTCCCCGGCGCGATTCTCGTGCAGGGGGGCCTGCGCGCCGGTGGTCACGTCGTCGCTGGAGCCACCCAGCCCCGCGGCGGTCGCGGCCGCCGCGACCGCGGCCGCCGCCGCCACCGCGAGCACGGCGACCGGGCGGGCCCGGGGACGGCGCCGACGCTCCTCCTCCGGGTCCGGCGAGTTCGGTGGCAACCGCCGCACCCCCGCCGCGGCCGCCGAACGTTCGGACGGGGTGGACTGGCCGCCCACCGTGGCGCCCTGGCCGGGCGGGAGGATCAGCGTCGGGTGCGTGCGGCTGGCACTCTGCTCCGAGCGGTCTGCCGCGGCGGACCGGCGGGGGCCGGGCCCCGCCGGCCGCTGCGACGGCGTCGGCGGCGGGGGGAGCACCGGCGGCGGTGGCAGGGTCGGCAACGGGGGCAGCGTGAGGCTGACCTCGGGTAGGTGGGGCAGGTCCGGTAGGCCGCCCCCGGCCGCGTCTCCCCGCCGTCCGGCATCCTCCCGCCGTCCGGCATCCTCCCGCCGTCCGGCATCCCCTCGCCGCTCGGCGGAGCGGGCTCGTCCGAACGGGTCGGCCCGCCTGATCGCCCGGCCGAGGCCGTTCCCGGCGCCGCGACCGTCCCCGCCACTGGTCTGCGTGTCGCTACTGGTCTGCGTGCCGCTACGAGTCTGCGTGCCCCCGTGGCTGGTCGCGCGGGCGGTGCTGTGGCGACCACCGCTGGCCGGCCTGACCTCCCCACTCCCACCGTCGGAGCGGGACGGCGGCGGAGTGAGTCGCGCGGTGACGGCCTGCTGGCGGGAGATCGCGCGGGAGCGGTCGCGCCCGGCGCGACCCGAACGAGGGCGTGGACCGGCAAGCAGGGCCAGTAGTTCGGAGACGTCGGGCAACGAGGCACCGTCGGCCTGTCGCACCCGGGCCAGCGCGCGGGCCACCCCGGGGCTGGTCGGGCTGTCCTGCTCGGGCCGTTGCGCGCGCCGCCAGCCGCCGCGGCCCGCCGGCTCCACCGAACCGGACGCCTTGCCCGTGGCGGCCAGGTCGACGATGCCGGCCCAGGCCACGATGTCGGCGGCCGGCCCGTCCCAGCCGCCCGCCGCCGGCCCGTAGCCGTACCCGGGCACGTAGCCGCCGCCGGCCGCAGGCACGGTCGCGGCCCCCTGCCCGGCGGCGGCCGTGGACAGTAGCAGCGGGCGCAGGGCGGCGGCGATCCCCAGGTCGACCAGGCGAGGACCGACGACGGACAGGACGACGTCCGTGGCCGTCAGGTCGCCCAGGGCGCCGACCGTGTGGTGGGCCGCGTCGATGGTTTCGAGCAGGGTGCGGGCGAGCCGGTCGATCTCGTCGGCGGACAGCGGTCCCCGCTCGGTGAGCTCGCGCGCCAGGGTCGGCCCGCCGACGAACTCGGTGACCACGTATGGGCGGTCCGCGTCGGGCGCGGCGTCGAGCACGCCGCAGGTGTGCGGACCGGACAGCACGCTGGCCCGGTCGACGGCCGCCGCGAAACGGGCCCGCATGTCGGCGCGCAGGGCGTCGCCCGGATGCAGCGCACGGATCGCCACCTGGCCGCCGCCCGGCGCCCGGCCCAGGTAGACGATGCCCGTGATGCCCGCGTCGAGGCGGCCGAGCAGCGGATAAGGCCCGAGCGCCGAGGATTCGCCGGCGGCGAGCGGTGCGACGTGGCGAGGTAGTCGAGCGGTCATGGTGGGTGCCCCGAATGCGACTCGCGGATGGCCGGCGGCGTGCGACCTCTCCGACGGTAGCTACTCAGGTCGTGTCCGTGAAGGCCGCTACGCCCCCTTCTTCGGATGCATCCGGGTCGTGGCCGCCGTGCCCACGAGGTCCGGGGTCGGCGTGGCCGCCTCGACGGGGCGCGGGGGCGCCGGCCGGGCGCCCGGATGAGCGGCCTCGATCCCGTCGAGCAGCCAGCCCAGGGCCTGCTCGAAGCGGGGCGTCAACAGCCGGCAGCCGGCCGTCCGCAGCGACTGCAGCCGGGGCAGCTCCTCGGCGGCGACGATCGCGTCGAAACCCGGTTGCGGTTCCAGCATCGGCGCAGGATCATCGTTATGGTCGCCCGCGGGTTCGTCCGGGTCGCGGTACGCCTGGCCGCTGAGCTCCCGCAGCGTGCAGCCGACGACCAGATCGCTGACGGAGTGGATGATCCGCAACTGCTCGTCCGGATCGTCGGTGATGCGCGACGCGACGGTGAGGTACTGCTCGAGGTAGCGCAGCTTGTTGGGGCCGAGCGCGGGGCGGACCGCGACGCCCAGCGCCCACGGGTGGCGCTGGAAGGACTGCCTGATCCGCCGGGCGATCTCGGTCAGCGCCGTGCGCCAGTCGGCGGGGATGTCGTCGAGCAGGTGCCCGCCGAGAAACTCGTTCCACATCAGGTCGAGGAGCTCGTCCTTGTCGCGCACGTGGTAGTAGAGCGTCATCGTCCCGACGCCCAGGCTCGCGGCGAGCCGGCGCATCGACACGGCCGCCAACCCCTCGGCGTCGGCGAGCTCGATGGCCGCCAGCGCGAGCCGCTCGGGGCTCAGGCTGGACCGGCACCCCGGTGGGGGACCCTGTCCCGCCCGGCGCCTCCCGCCCGGCCCGACGGCCGGTTCCGTCGGCGCGGCCATGACCTCGTCACCTCCGAACACGCAGCCGAACAGCAGTTTTTGCCGTTGGTACATCGTACGGCGTAGGGTGGCCCCTAGTCCTCGTACGGTGTACGACGGCTGCTAGGAGGGGATGTTGGGAATGGCACATTCGGAGGGAACAGGCGCAAGCGGCGTCGGCGGTCCCGATCAGGTGGCGGCGGGGGTGCCCGGGGGCACCGCGTCCGTCGAGGCCTCCGTCGGGGGTGGTCGGGGCGCGGCCGGTTCGGCGCCGCCGGCCCCCCGGGCGAAGTGGGCCGTGCTGGCGGTGTGCTGCCTGGCCCAGTTCATGGTGGTGCTCGACATCTCGATCGTGAACGTCGCGCTGCCGGCGATGCAGACCGATCTCGGCATGTCGGCCGGCGGTCTGCAGTGGGTGGTGAACGCCTACACCCTCGCCTTCGCCGGGCTGCTGCTGTTCGGCGGCCGGGCGGCGGACTTGTTCGGTCGGCGCCGGGTCTTCGTGTTCGGGCTGGGGCTGTTCACGCTGGCGAGCCTCGCCGGTGGCCTCGCCCAGTCCGAGACGCAGCTCATCATCGCCCGGGCGGTGCAGGGTCTCGGCGGCGCCGTGCTGGCCCCGGCGACGTTGAGCCTGCTGATGACCTCGTTCGCGGAGGGCCGGGAGCGGACCAGGGCGCTCGGCGCCTGGGGTGCCACGGCGGCCAGCGGCGGTGCCTTCGGAACGGTCGTCGGCGGGATCCTCACCGACGTCGCCGACTGGCGGTGGGTGCTGTTCGTCAACGTGCCGATCGGGGTGGCGCTCGTGGCCGCAGCCCGCGTGGTGCTCGTGGAGTCGCGGGGGCAGGTCAGCCGCCTGCGCGACCTCGACGCGCCGGGCACGCTGACCGTGACGGGCGGCCTGGTTCTGCTGGTCTACGCGATCGTCCGCACGGAGACCTCCTCCTGGGGCTCGCCGGTGACGATCGGGTTGCTGGTCGGTGCGGTCGTGCTCCTCGGTGCCTTCGTCGCGATCGAGGCCACCACGGCCAATCCGCTGGTGCCGCTGAACATCTTCCGCTATCCGGGGATCGCGGTCGCCAACGTGGTCGCGGCGCTCCTCGGCGCGGCGATGTTCGCGGTGTTCTTCTTCCTCACCCTGTTCCTGCAGCGGGTCGAGGACTACAGCCCGCTGCGGGCGGGGCTGTCGATGCTGCCGATGCCACTGATGATCATTTTGGCGTCGCAGCTCGTCACGCGGACGATCGGTCGGCTCGGCCCACGGCCGATCATCATCTTCGGCGCCGCCGTGGGCTCGTCGGGCCTGCTGTGGCTGTCGGCGATCACGGTGGGCGGCTCGTACTGGACGCATGTGTTCGGCCCGCTCGCGGTAATGGGCTTCGGCATGGGAACCACGATGGTCTCGATGGTCTCCGCGGCCACCGCGGGTGTGCCGATGCGGCTCGCCGGGCTCGCCTCCGGGCTTATCAACACCGGGCGGCAGATCGGGGCGGCCGTCGGTCTCGCCGCCGTGACGACGATCGCCACGCATCACACCGACAGTCGGCTCCGCCATGGGATCGCGCCGCCCGAGGCGCTGACCTCCGGGTACTCGCTCGGCCTGTTCATCAGCGGCTGCGTCTTCGCCGTGGGAGTCCCTGTGGCGTTCCTGCTGCCGCGGCTGCGCCGGCCCGAGCCGGCTGCCGCCGGGCCGCCGGCACCGGCCCAGCTCGCCGACGCCCAGCTCGCCGACGCCGACGAGCAGGCAGTCGCCCACACCGCCGAGATCTGACCTCGGGTCGAGCTGCCTGGTCTTTCCAGAGGGATGGACCGGACACGGAACCCTCTGGAAAGACCAGGAACTCCGACGCCCCGCCGCGGCGGGGCGTCGGAGCCGGCGGGACGTGACGTCAGGGGCGGGCCGAGCGCAGCAGTCCGACGACCTCGGCGGCGGCCCGCTGCACCCCGTCCGGGCCGAAGATCTCGATGCGGCCGACCGCGCGGCCGTGACCGGCGTGCACCGTGCGGACCTGGAACAGGTGCCAGTCCCGGACGTCCAGGTCATCGAGGAACGTGACGGTCTGGGACAGCACCGCTGCGGCGACCTGCGGCCGTTCTCCGGGCAGGGGCGGGATCCCCGCGGCCGCGAGCAGATCAGCCAGAGGTAGCAACTCGCAGGAATGTGCCAGCAGGGCCCGCCAGATCGTCGGGTCCTCGCCCGCGTCGGGGATCCGCTGCCACTGGTCGAGCCGGTGCGGCTCCGCCCGCGGCAGCACCCTGACCTCCCACGGCATCATCGGCCGATCCGGGCGCGGCAGCCCCGCCTCCGGCCCCGGCAGGTCCACTCGGCTCGTCTGCACGCTGAGGAAGTCGGCCTCCGCGGCCCGCAGCATCACGTCCGCCCGGCAGATGTGCAGCGAGCCCTGCCGGAAGGACAGCGCCAGCGCGTCGATCGAACCGCCGTGCGCGAGACGTTCGACGTCGACCCAGAGCGGCTGCCGGCAGTCCCCGGGGCGGGAGAAGATCGTGTGCAGCGAGTGCACCGTCTTGCCCGGCGCCATGCGTTCCGCGAGGACGATCTGCTGACCGAGCAACTGCGCACCGAGGATCCCGCCGTGCGCGCTCACCAGACATCGGGCCGGCACCGGAGGGACGTCCCCGCCCAGGTCCAGCACCGCCAGCAGGTCGCTCAGCGTAAGCCTGCCAGGCGCCGGGGCGTTGACCGGTACCAGCGACTTGGGCCGTGCGGATTCCGAACCGTCCCGCTGGGGATCGATGGTCTCCACGGACCGTCCACCCACATCGCACCCCTTCTCTCGCGACGGCCGACGGCCGGTGCCGCGAGGGACGCGATCGCTGCGCGCCGCGGCTCGGCGCGGGCAGGTGACCGGTCGCCGCGCCTGCCGACGGTCCGTCGCGCGTGGATCACGACTCCGCCCGGCGCGGAGCCTCGCGGGCCAATATCGACCCGTTCGGCGCTGTGAGTGGCTCGCAGTGGCGTACGCCACGTCCCCACGAACCGCCGACCAGCACAAAAGCCGCTAAACGCCAGATCGACCGTTCTCATGATCTGTATACGAATTCGGATACGGGACGGGATACAGAGTTTATCGACGCGTTACGTGCCGGGCGGTGATCTGAAACGACACCCCCTGACCCTCGTCTCCAGACCCGACGGGGGAGGCACCGGACGACCGGGCCGGGCGTGGCGAGCTCCCTCGACGCACTCCAGACGCGCGGATCCGACCTGCGCGGACCCGAAACCCGTGGACTCCGATGGCGAGAGCTGGCATGAGCGAAACCGCAACGACCCCGACCGCGCCCCTGACCGTGAGCGCCCGACCGTACGACTTCACCTTCGACCCCGCAACCACCGCACTCGTCGTCATCGACATGCAGCGCGACTTCCTCGAACCGGGTGGCTTCGGGGAGAGCCTCGGCAACGATGTCAGCCAACTGCGCAGCACGATCGAACCGCTGCAGGCCGTGCTGGCGGCCGTGCGGGCCGCGGGGCTGACCGTCATCCACACCCGCGAGGGCCACCTGCCCGACCTGTCCGACCTCCCGCCGGCGAAGCTGCACCGCGGCGACGCCGCGCTGCGCATCGGCGACCTCGGTCCCAAGGGCCGCATCCTCATCCGGGGTGAGTACGGGCAGGACATCATCGACGAGCTCGCGCCGGTCGACGGCGAGTACGTCATCGACAAGCCCGGCAAGGGTGCCTTCTACGCCACCGCCTTCGGCGACGTCCTCGCCGAGAAGGGGATCACCAGCCTCGTCGTCGCCGGGGTGACGACCGAGGTCTGCGTGCACACGACCGTCCGCGAGGCCAACGACCGCGGCTTCGAGTGCCTGGTGCTCAGTGACTGCGTGGGCTCCTACTTCCCCGAGTTCCAGCGGATGGCGCTGGAGATGGTCGCCGCCCAGGGCGGGATCTTCGGCTGGGTCGCCCCCTCCGCCGACTTCCTCGCCGCGCTCGCCTCCTCGGCCCCCGCGGCCGACTCCACCGTGCCCGCACCCGCCGTCACGGCCTCCTGAAAGAGGACGGGTCCCACCATGGTCAAGATCGGGAATCGGCCTGCGTCGTCCGCGCCGGCCCTGCCCTACTGGACGAAGGGCGACACCAACGCCTTCTTCGGCCTGGGCGTCAACGTGCTGGTCAACGTCATCGTCCTGAGCTCGCTGTGCCTGTTCGTCGTCAACATCCCCTCCGCCGACGTCTTCGGCGCGATCCTGCCCGCGCTCGGGATCGCGATGCTGCTCGGCAACCTGTTCTACGCCTACCTGGGTCGCCGGCTGGCGGCGAAGGAGGGCCGTGACGACGTCACGGCGATGCCGTACGGGCCGAGCGTCCCGCACATGTTCATCGTCGTGTTCGTCATCATGCTGCCGATCTACCTGAAGACGAAGAACCCGGTCGAGGCGTGGCAGGCCGGCCTCGCCTGGGCATTCATCATCGGCATCATCGTCGTGATCGGTGCGTTCGTCGGGCCGATGATCCGCAAGTACGCGCCGCGGGCGGCCATGCTCGGCACGCTGGCCGGCATCTCGATCGCGTTCATCTCCATGCGGCCCGCCGCGCAGATGTGGGACGCCGCCTGGATCGCGCTGCCCGTCTTCGGCCTGCTGCTCGTCGGCCTGCTCACCGACCTGAAGCTGCCGTGGAACCTGCCGATCGGCGCGGTCGCGCTGGCGCTGGGCACCGCCATCGGCTGGATCGGCGGGTTCATGGACACCCCGGCGGTGTCGGAGGCGGCCAAGGACATCGCGGTGTCGCTGCCGACCTTCCACTTCGACAAGCTGTTCCACGGCCTGTCCGACATCTCGCCGCTGCTGGCCACGGCCATCCCGCTCGGCGTCTACAACTTCACCGAGGGCATGTCCAACGTGGAGAGCGCCGCGTCCGCCGGGGACAACTACAACCTGCGGCCGATCCTGCTCGCCGACGGCTTCGGCGCCATCATCGGCTCGGCGCTCGGCTCGCCGTTCCCGCCCGCCGTCTACATCGGCCACCCGGGCTGGAAGGCCGCCGGTGGTCGCACCGGCTACTCCCTGGCCACCGGCATCGTCATCGCGGTCCTGTGCTTCCTCGGCCTGTTCGGCCTGCTCAACGCCGTGCTACCGCTGCCGGCGATCGTGCCGATCCTGCTCTACATCGGGCTGCTCATCGGCGCCCAGGCCTTCCAGGCCTCGCCGAAGGCGCACGGCGCCGCCGTCATCGCCGCGATCATCCCGAACATCGCCTCCTGGGCGGCCGGGCAGATCGACAACACGGTGACGACAGCCGTCGGCGTGGCGTCGAAGCTGAACCCGGCGGTCAACCTGAACGTCACCGACGCCGACCTCGAGGGCAACAGCGTGCTGCTGCATGGCCTGCACCTGCTCGGGGACGGCGCGGTGTTGGCCGGCCTGGTGCTCGGCTCCATCGTCGCGTTCATCATCGACAAACGGTTCATCTCGGCCGCGATCGCCTCGGCCGCCGGTGCGGTGTTGTCCTTCGTGGGGCTGATCCACGCGGAGAAGGTCGAGTGGGACGCGGGCGGCGGCCAGGTTGCCCTGGGGTACCTGTTCCTCACGCTGGTCTGCGTGGCCTGGGCGCTGACCAGGCCCGCACCGCGGGTACCGGACGCCGAGGAGATCGCGCTGGAGCGGGAGCACGGCATCCCGTCGCAGACGCGGCGGAGCACTCCCGACGAGGCCTCGCCGGCCGCCGACGCCGCCCGCCCGCCCGTCGCGGACCCGGTCTCGGCCCCGGACACCCCGGCCAGCACCTCGGCGACCGGCCCCAAGCCGACGACCTCGGCACCTGCGGGCGCCGGAACCGTCTGACCGGTCGCCTCAGCGAGGGGCGGATCTTCGCCACGCCGCCCGAGGCGCAGCCTTCGCCGCGCCGCCGGTCACCCACCCCGACCGGCGGCGCGGTTCTCGTTCGTGACCGGTGACGCGCATGCCGTACGGTCCGGTCGACGTGTGGCGGCCTGGTTGCATTACGCAACTTTGCCCTTCCGAAGCGCTTCGTGTCCGTTTCGTCTCTCTGGAAGGGCAGGGGAAGGGCAGGGGAGGGGCGGTCAGGGGCTGGCGGTGGTGGCGGGGGCCGCGGCGGAGCGGGTGAAGATCAGGGAGACCTCCATGATCCCGTGATCCTCCGTGGAGACGCCGGGGAAGCTCGGGTTCGGGACGTCGTAGTCGGCGAAGACGATCGGGAGCTGGCCGACGGTACGGATCGAGGTGCCGTCCCAGCGGGACTGCAGCGTCATCGTGACCCGCCTGGTCTTGCCCCGCAGGGTCAGGTCACCCTTCGCCGTGACGGCCCGGGTGGTCTTCGAGTCGGTGGGGACGGCGCCGATGTCGACCGGTTCGGCGAGGGTGAAGGTGGCGGTCGGGAAGGTGTCCGTGTCCATGATCCGGCCGCGGAACTGGCTGTCCCGGCGGCTCTCGTCGCTGGTCACCGTGGCCATCTGCACGGTGAAGGACGCCTTCGAGGCCCGCGAGCCGTCGATGGTGAGCGAGCCGGACACCTGCTTCGTCCGCCCCGCCGCCGTCGTGTCCTGGCCGAACAGGTTCTCCTTCACTCGGTAGCCGACCTCCGAGCCCGGCGCGATCGCCCAGGAGCCGGCCAGCGAGCCGGTCGGCGCCACCGTCTCGCTGCCGCCCGGCTGGGCCAGGGAGAACTCCTCCGGGGCGTCTTTCTTGATCACGTTGATGTAGAGGGCGGTGCCGCCGACGACCAGGATCGCCAGCACCACGACGGCGCCGATCAGGACGACGAGCAGCCGCGGCCGCCGACGTCGGGGCCGCGGGCCCGGTGCCTCGGGTTCGGTCATCGGAAGATCGTCCCTCTCGACGTGGGGGCTCGGAGACGGGCGTCGCCGAGGTTCGTTGCTGTTAGTTGTCCAGACAACGATGTTGAGAGGGTCATTGTGCCTGTCACCCGCCGGCGGCCGTCCCCGGGCCGGCGTGAGCGCCGCTGTCGGCGGCGTCCTGCTCGCGGGCGTGGTCGCCACGGTCACGGGTCTCGTGGCGGCGGGTCTCGTGGTCACGGGTCTCGTGGCGACGGGTCTCGTGGTCGCGCGGGTGGGAGCCGTGCTGCTCGGGCGGGCGGACTCGGCCCTGGGTGAGCGACTTGACCTGTACGGACAGCCCGTCGTCGCGCACCCGCAGGGGGACCACGACGAACCGCCCGGTCGGCAGGTAGGCGCCCGCCGGCGGTGAGTCCCAGCCGTGCAGGCCCAGCCACCAGCGATGACGGGAGTCGGTGAAGGCGTGGGCGCCTCCGGGGCCGAAGCCGACCTTCCCACCCGTCAGCATCGGCTTCGGTGCCGGGCGGCAGGGCCCGAGCGGGCCGGTGCACGACGCGCTGGCCACCACCTGGCGCCCGTTGAGCTCCGGTGCGGCCGAGTACACCAGGTGGTCGCGCCCCTGTTCGACGATCATCGAGGGGCTCGCGACCCGCTTCTGCTGCCAGGGCAGGCTGGGGCGCAGCAGTACCGCCGGCTCGCCGGTGAGCACCAGCCCGTCCGAGCGCAGCCGCTGGGCCCACAGCGTCGGGCCCGCGCCGCCGGGCCGTCCCGGGCTGCTCCAGGCCAGGTAGGCGCGCCCGGCGTCGTCCACGAAGGGGCTCGGGTCGGTGCTGCCGCCGTCCGCGGTCTGGCAGACGAACGGGGCCTGCGAGGTGTCCACGAACGGCTCGTCGAGGTGCTCCGAGGTCGCCGCCGAGATGCAGCGAATGCCGAGCTCGTGCCAGATCGTCGTGTAATAGAGGACGTACGAGCCGTCGAACGCGCCGATCGCCGCCGGCCCCAGCCCGCCGCCCGGGTCGGCCCAGTCCGGTGGCGCCTTCAGGGCGTCGGGCTGGGTGGTCCAGCTCCGGCGGTCCCGGCTGGAGAGCAGGCTGATCGTGCCGGGGGTACGCGGGTCCACGCCGACGGCGTAGGTCGTCCGGTTGCGGGTCAGCAGGGACGGCGCCGGGAAGTCGACGCCGGGGACGAGGATGGCCCGGGTCGAGGCGCCCGAGCTCGCCTTGGACAGGTACAACCCGGCGATGACGATGACGATGACGACCACGGCCGGCTGGCGTCGGGCGAAGTCGACCAGACCACCGGTAAGGCCCTTCTCGCCCATGCCGCCACCATCCTCATTGTGAGTATCTGATGGCGGAGTGTATTCACGGTGGGGTGAAGTTGGGCGTCAATCGACTCGTCGGACACTCCCTGTCGCCTCGGTGGTTGTTTCAGTAGTTGTCTCGGTGGTTGTCTTGAGGGGCGGCTCGAGGGGCGGCTCGGCGGTCGTCTCGGGGGGCGGCTCGGTGGTCGTCTCGGGGGGCGGCTCGACAGACAGCCCCCGCAGCAGGGCGGCGCTGCGCGGATTCAGCCCGACGATGGTCACCTCCGTGCCACGTTCGCGGTACTTCGTGCGGACGTCGTCGAGGGCGGCGACCGCGGCGGAGTCGAGGACGTCGGCCTTGGACAGGTCGATGACGACGCGGGCCGGGTCGCGGCCGTAGGCGAAGGCGTCGACCAGGTCCCCCGTCGAGGCGAAGAACAACGTGCCCTGGACGGCGTAGATCCGTTCGCCGCCCTCCGGGTCGAGCACGCTGGTCACCAGGGCCAGGCGGGCGACCTGGCGGGTGAACAGCAGGGCGGCCAGGACGACGCCGACGGCCACCCCGTACGCAAGGTTGTGGGTGGGCACCACGACGGCGACCGTCACGACCATGACCGCGGTCTCGCCGCGGGGCATCCGGCGCAGGGTGGACGGCGCGACGCTGCGCCACTCGAAGGTCATCACCGAGACCAGGATCATCACCGCGACCAGCGCGGACATGGGGATGTGTCGGACGAGGTCGCGCAGCGGCACGACAAGCATCAGCAGGAAGCCGCCGGCGGCGAAGGTCGACAGCCGGCCGCGACCGCCGGAGTTGACGTTGACGATGGTCTGGCCGATCATCGCGCAGCCACCCATCCCGCCGAAGAAGCCGTTGACGACGTTGGCGATGCCCAGGCCCCAGGCCTCGCGGTTCGGGTCGTGGGTGGAGTCGGTCATCCGGTCGACGATCTGGGCGGTCAGCAGCGTCTCCAGCAGGCCCACCGCGGTCAGCGCGACCACGTACGGGGCGATGATCTGCAGGGTCTGCCAGGTGAGCGGGACGTCGGGGAGGCCGGGCACCGGCAGGGAGCTGGGCAGCCGGCCCTCGTCCCCGACCGTCGGCACCGAGACGTGGAAACCGCACGTGACCAGCGTCAGGATCGCCACCGCGACGAGCGGCGCCGGGATCGCCGTCGTGACCCGGGGGACCGTCAGCAGGATCGCCAGGCCCCCCGCGACCAGAACGTAGACCTTCCACGACTCGCCGATGACGTGCGGCATCTGGGCGGTGAAGATCAGGATGGCCAGCGCGTTGACGAAGCCGATCATCACGGTGCGCGGCACGAAGCGCATCAGCCGCGCGACCCCGAGCACGCCGAGGACACCCATCAGCAACCCGACCCCGACGGTGGTCGCGAGCAGGTAGTTCAGCCCGTGCTCGCGGACCAGCGGCGCGGCCACGAGGGCCATCGAGCCCGCGGCGGCGGAGATCATCGCCGGCCGGCCGCCGGTGAACGCGATGATCACCGAGATGGTGAACGACGCGAACAGGCCGACCTTCGGGTCGACCCCGGCCACCACCGAGAACGAGATCGTCTCCGGGATCAGCGCGAGCGCCGTCACCAGGCCCGCGAGCAGCTCCACCCGGACGTGGCGCGCGCCGGGCCAGTGTCGGGCCAGCACGGGCAGGCGCAGTCCCCCGACGACCGCACGACGGCTCCCGGCCGCCACGCCGGCGGCCTCGCGGGCGGAAACACCTGTCATGGAAGCGGACCTCGAGGATCGACGGCGGCGTCGGCGCAGCGCCGAAGCCGCCGTGGCGGGACCGGACCCCTACTCGCCCGCCGCCTGTCGCCACCACGCGACGCATCGATCAGACGGCGACGCATGGATCGGGGGACGGCGCCCCGTGGGGAGACGCGACGGATCCCCGGGAGAGCGCAGCGTGGCGGCATCATCGCCCTGGGAACGACTGCGGGGCAGCGTTCCCCACGCCTCGGGTGCACGACCGGCGGTACGGTCCGGTTAGACGGATCTGACGATACAAAGTCAGCTTCGGTGAGGCGACGGCCGGGTTCGGCCGGTCATGCCCGGGGTGCCCCGAGCCGGGCGAGGGCCTCCTGCATCTGGTCGACCTCGATCGACTGGTTGAGCACCATCGCCCTGGCCAGGCTGCGCGTGCGGTCCGCATCGGCGTGCTGCGCCGCGTACTGCGCCATCGCCAGCCCCCCACGATGGTGGTGCACCATCAGGGTGAGGAACAGGACGTCGAGGTCGCGGCCGTGGATTGTCGCGAGCCGCCGCAGCTCGTTCGGGGTCGCCATGCCCGGCATCCGGGCGGTGTCGCCGGCCGACGCGGCGCCGCCGGCGGTGCCGTTCATACCCGGCATGTCGGTCATGGTCGCCGAGCCGGTGTCGCCGTGCCCCTCGTGCCCGGTGCCGGCCGCCGCGCCCGTGCCGCCCATCCAGCGCATCGGCGCGCCGGCGGCGGTCTGGGTCCGCCCCCAGCCCGACAGCCACGCCGACATGATGCCGATCTCCCGCTGCTGGGTCAGCGCGATGTCCTGCGCGACGCTGCGGGTCGACGTGTCGCCGCCGCGGTCGAACTCGATCATCGCCATCTGCACGGCCTGCGCGTGGTGCTCGGACATGTCGCGGGCGAAGCCGACGTCGACGGAGCTCTCGCCGGGCGGGCGGTCGAGCAGGTCGCCCAGCGCCGCGCCGGCGGCCAGCAGCCCGGCCACCAGCACCACGACGACCGGGGTCCACCACAGGGCCGCCCGGCCCCGGCGACGGCGACGCGGGGCACCGGCCTCGCCCGGCCGGGCTCTGGCGGTGCCGGGCTCGTCTCGCGCGGGCCGGTCGTCCTGCCTGCGCGGCTCGGCTGGGGCGTCTGCGGGCGCGGTGGGGGAGGCGGGCAGGCCGCCCCCGGCGCGCAGCTCTGAATCGCTCATCGTCCGTCAAGTCTGACGTAGGTGCCGACGTTTCGCGCGCCACCCCCCGCGAGCCTCCCCGTTTCGGCCGCGGGGACCAGGGTCAGCCGCGGGCGGTGGGGTCGGCCGCGGGCGGTGGGGTCAGACGTGCAGGTGTGAGTTGAAGACGAAGGTCCGCTTGCCGACCTGGACGCGGGTGCCGGGCACCAACGGGGCGGGCTGGTGCGGGTTGAGGGGGGTCCACACGGTCGCCTCGGGCGGCGCGATGTAGGTGCCGTTGGCCGAACCCTGGTCGGTGATCACCGCGTCCCAGCCGGCCAGGGTGATCACGGCGTGTACCCGGGAGACGGCGCTCTCGCCGTCCTCGACTGGCAGCGCCCGCGCCTTGCCGGCCCGGACGGCGTCGTCCCGGTCGGGCTGGCGGCCGATGACCAGATCCATGTCGACGTCCATCGTCTGCCCGTCGTCGAACACGAGCACCCCGACGGTCGGCCGCGGGCCCCACACCGTGCGGGAGCCCTGCTGGGCCAGCGACAGGCCGCACTCGGCGCAGTACGGCGCCTGCGGGTGGTTGAAGTGCCCGTTCGCGCACAGCACCCCCTCGACCTGGGGCTCGGAGCCGCTGGGCAGCATCGTCGGGGCCTCGTCGTCCTCGATGAGGTCGGAGACGGTGAAGGTCTGCCCGGGCAACTGGGTCATGGCGTCGTGCTCGTCGTCGGTGAGGTCGTCGCCGAGCCCGTCGTCGAGGCCGTCCGACAGGGGCTCGGCATGGCCGCCGAGCTGGCCGAGGCGGCCGAGCTGGCCGAGCTGGCCGCCGGGGCCGGAGTCGACAGCGGCGTGGCCGATCACCTCGCGCCCGGCGAGCTCGGTCGGCGGGTCCTCGTCGAGTTCGTCGAGTTCGTCGAGGTCGGCGGCCTGGGTGGGCTCCGCCGCCGCCCGGCGACGGTGGGCCTCCTCCTCCTCGCTGAGCAGCGGGGCCAGCGCCGGCGGGGTGGTCGACATCGGGTCCGGGGCGCGCGAGCCGGGCGTGGGGATCGCCGCGGCGCCGGTCATCGGGTCGCGCAGCGGATCGAAGCCGGCGAGCAACTGGTCGGCCGACGCCTTGGGGGCGGGCAGCGCGGGCGCGTCGCTGAGCAGCAGGCTCACGCCGATCCCGGGCACCGCGCCGATCCGCAGGTCGAGGGGGAAGCCGAGGTCGCCGAGGCCGCCGGGGAAGCCGGTCGGGCCGACGATGCCGGTCGGCCCGACGTCGATCCGGGCGATCTCCGTCGGCAGCAGCCGGTCGACCCAGGTGGCCGAGTCCACGCCGGACAGCGTCACCCCGGACGTCCCGGACGCCACGACGTCCATCGCCCCGTGGACGAGCGCCGCGACGCGGTCGTTGACGGTGGTCAGCAGGCTGAAGTCGGGCACCCGGTCCGGGTCGGCGTCGGCGAGGACCCCGGCGACCCGGCGCACGAGCCGGCGACCCATGGTCGACGCGGTCGTGCCCACCTCCGCGGCCACCTCGGCGCACAGCCCGAGCAGCCTGCTGGTGATCTCGGCGGTCTCGGGCCGGCCGGCCCGGGCGACGATGAGCGCGCCGGGCAGCCGGACGACCACCCCGGTCCGATCCGGGTGCCCGGACTCCACGACCACCCGGAAATGGTCCAGTCCCGCCATGACCTCGCCCCTCGTCCCCACACCCCGCGCCGCGCCGGTCATCACCGCCGGCAGCCTCGTGGCACATCCTCGCCGCTCGGTGCGGCCCGTCCGGTACGGTCCTATCCTGCCGTGCCCACGGGTCGGCTGGTACCGCCTTACCGTCACCGCGGCCGGTGATGTCCGGGGCCCGACAGGCGAGCGCGCGCCGCGGGCGCGTCACCCGCCCGCCGGGTGGTCGAGGGCGGGGCGGCGGTTACCCCAGGGCCCGGTCCAGGTTGATCGCCGCGCTGATCAGCGCCAGGTGGGTGAACGCCTGCGGGAAGTTGCCGAGCGCCTCGCCGGAGGAGCCGATCTCCTCGGCGTAGAGGCCCACATGGTTGGCGTAGGTGAGCATCTTCTCGAAGACCATCCGGGCCTCGCTCACCCGGCCGGCCCGGGTCAGCGCCTCCACGTACCAGAACGAGCACAGGTTGAACGTGCCCTCGTCGCCGGTCAGCCCGTCGCTGCCGTCGGCGGCGTAACGGCGCACCAGGCTGTCGCTGACGAGGTCCTCGCCGAACCGGTCCAGCGTCGAGAGGAACCGCGGATCGGTGGGTCCGGAGAACTTCACCAGCGGCATGCACAGCAGGGACGCGTCCAGCCGCGGTGAGCCGGGGAACTCCATGTAGGCGCCGCGGGTGGGATTCCACGCCTCGTTCTGCACGAACCGGTACGCCTGACCGGCGTAGTCCTTCCAGTCGTTCGTCGGGCCGGGCAGGCCCCGCTGGCGCGAGATGCGGCAGGCCCGCTCGAAGGCGACCCAGGTCATCAGCGCCGAGTAGGTGAAGCGCTGGCGCCCGCCGCGGGTCTCCCAGATCCCCTCGTCCGGGGTGTCCCAGTGCTTGGCCAGCCAGTCGAGCTGGCGGCCGAGGGCCTCCCAGAGCTGGAAGGAGATCGGAACCTTCTTGTTGTACAGGTAGACCGAGTCCATCAGCTCGCCGTAGATGTCGAGCTGGAGCTGCTCGGCGGCGGCGTTGCCGATGCGCACCGGCTTCGAACCGCGGTAGCCGGCGAGATGGTCCAGGACGATCTCGTCCAGGTGGGCGTTGCCGTCGACGCTGTACAGCACGTACAGCCCGGAATCCTTCGGTGCCTCGTGGCAGCGCTGCTCCAGCCAGTCCATGAACGCGGCGGCCTCGTCGGTGAAACCCAGGGCCATCAAGGCGTAGGTGGTGAACGCCGCGTCCCGGATCCAGGTGTAGCGGTAGTCCCAGTTGCGCACGCCGCCGAGCTCCTCCGGCAGCGAGGTGGTCGGCGCCGCCACCAGCGCGCCGGTGGGCCGGTAGACCAGCAGCTTCAGCACCAGTGCGCTGCGTAGGACCATTTCTCGCCAGCGGCCGTGGTAACGACTGCGCCGCAGCCACGCCTGCCAGTAGTTCAGCGTCCGGGTGAACAGCGTGTCCGCCTCGCCGGTGATCAGCGGACGGATCGTCGAGTTCCATTCGAGCACGATGTCGGCGGTCTCACCCATGGGCAGGTCGAACTCCGCGAACACGGCGGTGCCGTCGACCCGCAGCGGCAGCGCGGTGCGCAGCACGAGGGTGCCCTTCACCGATTCGAACACCGCCCCCGAGCCGGGGACCAGCGTCACCGTGTGCGCGGCGCGCCCGTAGTCGAACCGCGGGTCGCAGCGCAGCCGGAACGTCGCCGTCCCGCGCACGGCGCGGGCCTGGCGGACGACGACGTGCGGCGTCTCCGCGACGTCGCTGTCCACCGGGACCATGAAGTCGACGACCTCGCCGACCGCCCGTGGGGTGAGGAAACGGGTCATCAGGATGTTCGAGTCGGGCAGGTAAAGCTGCTTCGCCCGCGAGTCCGGACAGTGGATGCGGAACGATCCGCCGCGATCGGCGTCGAGCAGGCTCGCGAAGACCGACGGCGCATCGAAGCGTTGCGGGCAGTACCAGTCGATCGTGCCATCCGTGGCGACCAGGGCCACGGTACGCAGGTCGCCGATGACCGCGTGCTCCTCGATGGGCGGGTAGTCGGTGTCGGGCATTCGTAGGCTCCGCGAGGCGTGATTGGCCGAGGATCCGACCAGGGATTCTGCGGGGGACGGAGAGGGAGGACGCCACCGCGCGAGCACAACCCGACGCCGAGCCGCTCGCGTCCTCCCGGCCGCCGCCGGTCGCCACCCGAGCGATGGCAACCAGGCGAAGGTAACCCGCCGGGACGGTCCACGCCCATCACTGCCGACAAGCCGAAAAACGGGCCCAACCCGCCGTGTGAAATCGCGGTGTCGGCGATGCGTCGGCGCCGGGTCCGCGCCGCGTCTGTGGAGGTCACCGGGTCGGTGGAACCCTCGTCGCTACTGGCGGTCCGGGGCGGTCGCGGGCGGTGGCGGGGGCGGCGTTCGCACCCCGGTGGGGGGTCTCGCCGCGCGGGCGTCCGAGGTCGCCACCTACGATCACGCCATGGCCGCCCACCCTCCGACTGCCGAGGACGGTCGTGCCGCGCTGGTGATGTTCGCTCGGGGCGACCGGGTCTTCCCGGTCGACGACCTCGGTGGCGGGATCTGGTCGCGGCGCGGCACCGTGCTGGCCGTGCACGCGGCCGGGCGCCGCGAGCCGGCCGAGCAGCCCGGGCCGGTACGCGTCGAGTCGACCCGCAGCGCGGCACCGGTCACCGCGCGGGCGACGGTCCTCTGGGACGACGGCAGCGCCGAGGTGCTGGCCGAGGATCAGCTCTGCCTCGTCTACGACCAGGAGGCCCCCGTCGGCATGCGGGTCGTCACCCTGCCGATGGACGAGCCGGTGGATGTGGTGCAGCACGGCGGGCACGTCGTGCTGGTGCTGCGCGACGGCCTGGTCTCGCCCGCGGTCGTGGAGTCGCTGCGCGACAAGCTGCGGCGGGTGCGGGCGGCGCTGACTCCGGCGCGGCCGGATCCCGCCTCCGCGGCCGAGCTGCGTCGGCGGGACCTCGACCTGCTGCGGGCCTTGATCGCACAGCTCACCGGGGGCGCGCCCGAGCCCCGCTGACGAGTGCCTACAGGTGCTGGGTGCCCGCGGGTGCCGAGTGGCCGGCGGATGCTGGGTGCCGATGGGTACCCGCGGCCGGGCGGGGCGCCCCGGCCGCCGCCGTCGCGATGTCCGCCGTCGCGATGTCCGCGGTCAGGACGTCGAGTACGGCCCGGGGCGCACTCCGCCCGGGCCGTAGGCGTTGCCGTTCATCCCGGCCCGCGGCTGCTCGGTCATCGCCTGGCTCACCTTCGACGCGATCGCCTCGGTGAGTCGGATCGCCTGCGTGAGGGACAGGTTCAGCACGATCTCGCTGTCATCGGTCATCGCGAAGCGCACCGACACATCGGCCATGGTGGTTCCTCCCAGTCTCGGTCCGCCCGACACCCGGCTCCGGTGGTTGGAGGTCGGAGGGAGACCCGCACGGGCGCTACCTGCCGTGCGGCCTCGGGGCATGGTGACCGCCCCACCATCCCCGATGGGGATCTCACGCCGTACGTGACCCCCCCTGTCGCCCCCACCGATGAGACTGCTAGCGGCGTGTTGCTTCGACTCTGGGTGATCAGTCAACTGCGATAGCCCCCGTGTCTGCGCGCCAACCCGGACGGGAGTGTCCTTTTGTGAGGATGGCATCGCTTTCGGTGGTCGCGTGGGGCATCGGGGCGGATCGAGTGAGAGAGCTCACATCGAGCCCACGCCGCCGGGTCGGCGCGCCGTGTGGGGGTTCCCCGGTTCAGATCCAGCCGGGGAACCACATCCTGGCCCGCCACGAGGAGTAGGGGATCACCTGCGCGGCGAGGATCGGGTAGAAGTACGCGAACAGCAGGACGACGACGATCGTGTAGACGCCGACCGTCAACGCGCCGGTGAGCCGGCGGGCGTCGGAGGCCTCCCGCGGGCCGAGCGCGAGCCCCGCCAGCGCCGTGATCCCGAGGACGAGGAACGGCAGGCACGGCAGCGCGTAGAAGAAGAACATCGTGCGGTTCGGGAACAGCAGCCACGGCAGGAAGGCCGAGCCGAAACCGACCAGCACCAGGGCCGCCCGCCAGTCCCGCCGGGTCACCCACCAGGCGAGCATCCCCACCAGGCAGGCGGTGCCCACCCACCACACCGCCGGGTTGCCCAGCGCCAGGACCTCCCGGGAGCAGCCGGCCGGGTCGTGGCAGCCGGACGTCCCGTAGGCGGGCGACGAGTAGTAGTACGCCACCGGCCGGGCCATCACCAGCCAGCTCATCGGGTGCGAGGCGAAGGCATGCCCCTGGTCGAGGCCCTCGTGGAACTTCAGCACCGCCATCTGGTACTTCCACCAGCCGTGCCACGCCGCGCCGAACCCGTCGCCGTAGAAGTGCCGGTAGTAGCCGCCGTCGGTGACGAACCAGCCCGTCCAGGTGGCCAGGAACGTCACGATCGGGACGATCACGAACATCGCGGCCCAGGCGGGCAGGTCCCGTCGCAGCGCCCCCAGCACGGGCCGCTGCGCACCGCCGGTGCGCCGGGCGCCGATGTCCCAGGCGATCGCGAGCGCCGCGAAGCCGATGATCGTGTACAGCGCGCTCCACTTCACGCCCATCGACAGGCCGAGCGCCACCCCGCAGGCCAGTCGCCACCGGCGGAATCCCAGCCGGGGCCCGTACAGCTCGCGCAGCCGATCCTGACGGCCGGCCGCGGCGCCTGAGTCGGCTGTCGCCGCCGATTTCGCCGTAGCTACGGAGTTCGCCGCGGCCGTCGAGTCTGCTGTGGTGGCGGAGCCTGCCGAGTCCATGCCCGCGCCGTCCGCGCCTGGCGAGCCGGCGACCGGCGGGGGNGGNGCGGGNGGCGGACCGGAGCCTCGGGCCAGGGCCGCGCTCAGGCGGTCGGCGAGCCGGGCCCGTCCGTCGTCGCGGTCGAGCAGCAGGCACGCCAGCGCCACGACGACCCCGGTCATCAGGAAGATGTCGAGGATCCCGATCCGGCTCTGCACGAACTCCAGGCCGTCCATGGCGAGCAGCAGGCCGGCGAAGCAGCCCAGCAGGGTCGAGCGGAACATCCGCCGGGCGGCTCGGGCGAGGACGAGCACGGCCAGCGTGCCGAACAACGCCGAGGAGAACCGCCAGCCGAGCTCCGGGTCGCCGTGCGGGACCCCCCCGCAGTTCGTGTACCCGAACAGGCCCTCGGAGGCGGCCATCAGCCACTTGCCGAACGGCGGATGGACGACGTACGCCGGCCCGGAACAGGACCTCGAGTCGATCTCGTAACCGGCGGTGAGCAGGCCCCAGGCGTCCTTGGTGTAGTAGACCTCGTCGAAGTACACCCCGCGTGGCTGGGTGATGTTCCAGAACCGCAGCAGGCCGGCCAGCACCGCGACCGACAGGGTCGCCAGCCACCCGGCCAGCGGTGAACCCGGCATCGGCGGGCACAGCCGCTCACGCAGCGCCTCGGCCCGCGTCCGCCGCGGACCGAGCGGGTCCGGACCGGTCACGGGCGGCGTGTCGCCTCCTCCGCTCGCACTCCAGGGCACGTGGGCCGTCGTCGCCGTCACACCGATCAGGGTAGGTCCTGGCTCCTGACACACTGGGCGGGTGTCCGGGACCCTGGTGCTGTGCGGCGCTCCGATCGGTGATGTCCGGGACGCGAGCCCACGCCTCGGTGAGATCCTCGCCACGGCGGATGTGATCGCGGCCGAGGACACCCGGCGGGTGCTCCGGCTGGCGCACGCCCTCGGCGTCACCATCTCCGGCCGGATCGTGTCCTGCTACGACGCGGTGGAGGGCGCCCGCGCCGCGCTCCTGACCGACTACCTGCGTGAGGGGGCCACGGTCGCCCTGGTCACCGACGCCGGAATGCCGGCGGTGTCCGACCCCGGCTTCCGCGTGGTCGCCGCGGCCGCTGCCGCCGGCATGACCGTCACCGTCGTGCCCGGCCCGTCCGCGGTGACCGCCGCCCTGGCCGTCAGCGGCCTGCCCACCGACCGGTGGACCTTCGAGGGCTTCCTGCCGCGCAAGGGCGCCGACCGGCGTTCCCGGCTGCGCGAACTCGGCAACGAGACCCGCACGATGGTGTTCCTGGAGTCCCCGCACCGGCTCCCGGCGGGCCTGGGCGACCTGATCGCCGCCTTCGGTGCCGACCGCGCCGCGGTGCTGTGCCGGGAGCTGACCAAGACCTTCGAGGAGATCGTCCGCGGCGATCTCGCGGCCCTGCTCGCCTGGGCCACCGACGGCCGCGTGATCCGCGGGGAGTTCACCCTGGTGATCGCCGGCGGCGCCAGGCGCGGACCGGTGACCGTCGATTTCGCCGCCGCGGAGGCGGCCAGGCCCGTCCAGTCCCCTCCACCCGCCGCCAGCTCGCCCGCCGCCCGGCCGGCTGCTGCCGGCTCGTCCGCCGCCGGCCTGTCCGCCGCGGGTTCGTCCGCCGTCCTCCTGCCCGCTGCCGGCTCGTCCGCCGTCGGTGGGCCTGCCGTCGGTTCGCCCCTCGGCGGTTCGCCTAGCGGCGGATCGGAGGAGCTCGACGCCCCTGCCGACGTTGCGGGCTCCGTCGACTCGGTCGATGCTCGGGTCCTCGCCGCCGACGTCGCCCGCCGCACCGCCGCCGGCATGCCGCGCAAGGAGGCCCGCCGGGCGGTCGCCGCCGACCACGGCGTGTCCCGCAACGATGTCTACGCCGCCGAACTCGCCGTCCGTGCGCCCCGCCCCGCCCCGCCCGACCGTCCCCGCTAGGTCGGCCGTTCCCGTCAGGTCGGCCGTTCCCGTCAGGACCGACCCGAACGGCCGCGCCGGTCCCGACCAGCCGACGGTCAGCAGTTGCAGGAGGTCGTTCGCGGTTCGCCTGCCTGCTACCGCGAATAACCTCCTGCAGTTGCCTCTGCAACCACCGGCGTCGGACGGCTGGCCACGCCCGCACGTCGGGGGCGGGGCTTCCGGGAGGCGCGGGCACGGTTCCGCGGAACCCCAAGATCGCCGAGGTGGGGGCTGGAGTCGGGAGTGGGGCTCGCGGCGTGGGTCAGCAGCCCCGCTGGAGCAGCAGGGCCTTGCCCATCGCGGCCCATTCGTAGATGATCATGTAGGGCCACAGGCGGCGGGGCGGCGGCACCCCGATCATCCGGACCTCGCCGGGGTAGCAGCGGCCAAGCCGTAGCCGGGCCCGGGTGCTCTGCGACGTCGAGGTGATCACGATCAGGGAGTGCCAGCCGCGCCGTGCCGCCGCGGCACCCACCCAGCGGGACTCGCCCTGGGTCGTCAGGGGGCTGGGCGCGAAGCAGATCACCTCCACGCCGGGGATGGCGTCGGGGCAGGGGTCGTCGGCGGTCGGCGTCGAGACGGCGAGAACCGGGGCGTAACCGGCGCGGGCGAGGGCGACCGCCCGTTCGAGCCGGCCAGCACTGCCGGCGAACATGACGATGGCGTCGACCGGCGCCGGCTGTTCGCGCTGGGGGAAGACGAACAGCCGTGCGGTGGCCGCAGTGAACGCGACCGCCAGGGCGCCGACCAGGGCGATGGCGATGGCCCGGCGGCGCGACGTGCCGGCCGGCGCGCGCTCGAGCGGACCCGCCGCCATGGACCTCCCTTCAGGGCGGCTCGGCGCCGCCGTGGCCATCGTGGAGCCTCGTTCCACCGCGTGGACCCGAGCCAACCACGGCTCACCAGCTCCGGGTGGGCTCACCCGCCGCAACCCGCCGCCCCGGACAACACCGAGATGCGGCGCCGACGGGCGGCCCGTCTCCCTGCCGCCCTACGCCGACGCCGCCCTACGCCGACGCCGCCCTACGCCGACGCCGCCCTACGCCGACGGGGAGGTGGAGGTCGGCGGTGCCGAGGCCGGCCGGCTGGTGATCCGGCGGGGATGGGCGAACGTGGCCCGGGCGGCCTCCCTTGGCCACACGGTGCGTGACGCGCCGTCCTGCCACTGCACGATCGGGATCTGGTGGCCGACCTGCAGCCCGGTCGCCTCGTCCAGCCGAAACCGGCCGAGCAGCGTCGTCGTGTCGATACCGCGGGCGGCGGCGAGCACCGAGGCGTCCTGCACGCCCCCGCAGAACCGGATCGCCCGCCCCAGGATCAGGCCGGTGACGTAGGCCCAGGCGGCCGTCTCCGTCGGCGCGACGCCGTGCAGGGCGGTGTAGTCGGCGGTGAACTCGCGCGCCGTCGGGCCGGTGGCGGTCGGCTGGGTGCTCTCCGGCATCCAGCTTCCCGGGGCGAGCAGTTGCTCGCGCAGGTCGCCAAGGCTGGCGGTGGCCTGGGCGCTGACGGCGGTGGAGAATGCCGCCGCCCGCCACGGCCGGCGCAGCAGGATGTTCGCCGCGGCCAGCTCGTCGTCGGGGCTCGCGTGCACGATGAGGACGTCGCCCGGGGGTAGCCGGGTCGCGGCGAGTGTGGCCTTCCCCGGCGCGAAGACGTGCGAGGCGACCTCGAACGCCTGGGCGGTGGCGGCTGCCCTGGCCACCGAGGTGATCTCGACCGCGGTGTCGCCCGAGGCGAGCAGGACGACCTTGCGGGCCCGCCGGTCGGCCGCCCGCACCGCCGCGAGGACCCCCCGTGGCCAGGTCGAGGTGGCCGCGGCGATGTTGACGACGTTGGGGAACGCCTGCCGGACGAACCTGGTCGACGGCGCCCCCGTGTTGAACACCACCCGGTCGGTCGCCGCGCAGGCCGCCAGGGCCGCCCGGTGGCCGTAGGGCCCGAGCAGGGCGTCCGGACGGCCGGCGACGGCGGCTCGCATCGCGGCCGCCGGGTCGGGGTAGGCGTCGTACGCGGTGAGGCTCACCTCGTCCCAGGGGGCGGGGAGCCGCTCGTCGCGCGCCCACAGGGTGACGCCGCGCAGACCGGCCAGGCCCTGGGCGGCGTCCGGCCCGGTCAGCGGGGTGACGAGGGCCACGGTCAACGGCGTCGTCATCGGCAGGAATCCTCGCAGTCGCTCACGAGATAAGCGTCCCATGCTTGATAGGCGCATTCCTCGGCGCGCCCGGCAGCGGCCGTAGACTTCACCGGATGCGGAAGGATGGGTGAGGTGGCGCGAAACTCTGACCGGGCGGGCGAACCACCGCCGCCGCCCGATCCCCTGCCGGTGGCCGTCGTCGACAGCCACTGCCACCTCGACCTCATGGACACCGAGGTGGACGCCGCGATCGCGGCCGCCGTCGCCGTCGGCGTCACCCGGGCCGTCACCGTCGGGGTGGACCTGCCGACGAGCCGGTGGCAGGCCGACGTCGCCGACGCCCACCCGGAGCTCTACGCGGCCGTGGCCATCCACCCCAACGAGGCCGCCCACGGTGTGAGCGAGGAGACGTTCGCGGCCATCACCGAGCTTGCTCGCCGGGACAAGGTCCGGGCCATCGGCGAGACCGGGCTGGACTACTTCCGCACCCCGCCGGAGGCGCACGCCGTCCAGCAGGAGAGTTTCCGCCGGCACATCGCGATCGCCAAGGAGACCGGCCGCGCCCTGATGATCCACGACCGGGATGCGCACGAGGACACGCTGCGCATCCTCGCCGAGGAGGGTGCTCCGGACACGGTCGTCTTCCACGCCTTCTCCGGCGACGCCGAGATGGCGAAGGTCTGCGCCGACGCCGGCTACGTGATGTCCTTCGCCGGCAACGTGACCTTCAAGAACGCGGCAAACCTGCGCGAGGCGGCCGCCGTCGCCCCGGCCGAGCTGCTGCTCGTCGAGACCGACGCGCCGTTCCTCACCCCGGTGCCCTGGCGGGGCCGGCCCGGCGGTCCCTACCTGATCCCGCTGACGCTGCGGGTGCTCGCCGAGACCCGTGGGGTGGGCGTCGCCGAGCTCGGCGCGTCGATCGCCGCCAACGCCGAGCGGGTGTTCGGGCCCTGGTAGGCACCGACGCGCTGCTCGCACCGGCCGAGCTGCGGGCGCTGGCGCACGCGCTGGACCTGCGGCCGACGAAGCGCCGTGGGCAGAACTTCCTGGTCGACGCGAACACCGTGCGCCGCCTGGTGCGCCTGGCCGACGTCGGTCCACGCGACACGGTCCTGGAGATCGGTCCGGGTCTCGGCTCGATGACCCTGGGGCTGCTCGGCACCGCCGGCGCAGTCGTGGCCGTCGAGGTGGACGCGCCGCTGGCCGCCGCCCTGCCGGTGACCGTCGCCGCCCGGCTGCCCGCCGAGGCCGCGGCGCGGCTGCACGTGGTGCTCGCCGACGGGCTGCGGCTGGGACCGGCGGACCTGCCCGCGGGCGTGCCCGCCCCGGACGTGCTCGCCGCGAACCTGCCCTACAACATCGCGGTGCCGCTGCTGCTGGGCGTGCTCGAACGGCTGCCGTCGCTGCGCCGCGGCCTGGTGATGGTGCAGGCGGAGGTCGCCGACCGGCTGACGGCGCCGCCCGGCAGCCGGGTGTACGGCGCGCCCAGTGTGAAACTGGCCTGGTACGCGCGCAGCCGCCCGGCCGGCGGCGTGCCCCGCCCGGTCTTCTGGCCGCAGCCGAACGTCGACTCCGGGCTGGTCGCCTTCACCCGCCGGACCCCGCCGGCGCCGGCGGAGCTACGCGCCGAGGTGTTCGCCGCCGTCGACGCCGCGTTCGCCCAGCGCCGCAAGACGCTGCGCACCGCTCTGGCCCCCTGGGCCGGCTCGCGCGCCGCCGCGACGACCCTGGCGGAGGCGGCCGGGGTGGATCCCGGCGCCCGCGGCGAGACCCTCGACGTCGAGGCCTACTGCCGCCTCGCCGCCGCCCGCGTCGCCGCCGAGCGCGCGCCCGCGGACTAACGTCGCCGGAGAGGCTCGGTCAGAGGGAGGCGATGCCGACGGCGCGGCGGACGCCCTGGAGGACGGGGCGGGCGCGGTCGCGGGCCTGCTCGGCGCCGGCGGCGAGGATGGCGTCGAGCTCGCTGCCGGGGGCGACGAGCGCCTCGTACTGCTCACGCAGCGGCGACAGCCAGGCGTTGACGGTCTCGAACAGGGCGTTCTTCAGCTCGCCCCAGCCCGTGCCGCCCTGCTCCAGGCGGGTCCGCATCTCCTTGATCGCCTCGGGGGTGGCGAAGTTCTCGAACAGTGCGAACGCCGCCGAGGTGTCCGGGTCCTTCGGCTGCTCCACCGGTGTGCTGTCGCTCACGATGCCGCGGATGAGCTTCCGTAGCTGCTTCTCGGGGGCGAACAGGGGAATCGTGTTCTTGTAGGACTTGCTCATCTTGCGGCCGTCGGTTCCGGGCAGCGCCCGCGCCGAGATGCCGGCCGGATAGATTCCCTCCGGAATCCTCAGGCTGAAGACGTCGCCGAAGAGATGGTTGAACGAGCCGGCGATGTCGGCGGCATATTCGACGTGCTGCGACTGGTCCTGCCCGACGGGCACCACGTCGGTGTTCATGATGAGAATGTCGACGGCCATCAGAATCGGGTAGTTGAACAGGCCCATGTTGATCCCGGCGTCCAGATCCGCCACGCCGGACTCGGCGTTGCGGTCGCGGGCGGCCTTGTAGGCGTGCGCCCGGTTCATCAGGCCCTTGCCGGTGACGCAGGACAGCACCCAGGACAGCTCGAAGATCTCGGGGACGTCGGACTGGCGGTAGAAGACCGTGCGCGCCGGGTCGAGGCCGAGCGTGATCCAGGTGGCCGCCACCGACCGGGTGTAGCTCGCCAGCTCCCTGCGGTCGCGAATCGACGTGAGGGCATGGTAGTCGGCGATGAAGTAGATCGACTCGTAGGTCGAGGTGAGCTCCAGCGAGGGCCGGATCGCTCCGATGTAGTTCCCGAGATGCGGCTCGCCCGTCGGCTTGATGCCGGTCAGCGAGACCTTCGGCTGTTGCGCTGCCATGGCTGGGCAGTCTACGGAGGCGAACCGTGCCGGCGATTCGCCGGCGTCGTGGCGGGCTGGCGTCGTGGCGGGCTGGCAGTGTGGCGAGCTGGCGGCGTAGCGGGCTGGCGGCGTCCCGGGGTCGGGCCCGGGACGCGCCACCCGCTGCCGTCAGGCGTCCCCGCCGAACAGGCCGGTCACGGAGCCGTCCTCGAAGACCGCCTTGATCGCGGCGGCCAGCAGCGGGGCGATCGACAGTTCGGTGATCTTGTCGATCCGCGCCTCGCTGGGCAGCGGCAGGGTGTTGGTGAGGACGACCTCGCCGATCTCGGAGTTCTTCAGCCGGTCGGCCGCCGGCCCGGACAGCACGCCGTGTGTCGCCGCCGCGATGACGTGGGTCGCCCCATGCTCCTTGAGCGACTCCGCCGCCTTCGTGATCGTGCCGGCCGTGTCGATCATGTCGTCGACGATGACGCAGGTGCGGCCGCGGACCTCACCGACCACGTCGAACATCTTCACCTGGTTGGGCACGTCGGGGTCCCGCCGCTTGTGGATGATGGCCAGCGGGCAGCCCAGCCGGTCGGTCCAGCGCTCGGCCACCCGTACCCGGCCCGAGTCGGGGGCGACGACGGTGACTTCCGAGGTGTCCAGCTTGTTCTCGATGTAGTCGGCGAGCAGCGGCAGCGCGAACAGGTGGTCCACCGGGCCGTCGAAGAAGCCCTGGATCTGCGCGGTGTGCAGGTCGACCGACATGAGCCGGTGCGCACCGGCGGTCTTGAACAGGTCGGCGACGAGCCGGGCGGAGATCGGCTCGCGGCCGCGGTGCTTCTTGTCCTGGCGGGCGTAGGGGTAGAACGGCGCGACCACCGTGATCCGCTTGGCGCTCGCCCGCTTCAGGGCGTCCACCATGATCAGTTGCTCCATCAGCCAGGTGTTGACCGGCGCCGAATGGCACTGCAGGACGAAGGCGTCGCAGCCGCGGACCGATTCGGAGAAGCGAACGAAGATCTCGCCGCTGGCGAACTCGTAGGCGTTCGTCGGCACGGGTTCGACGTCGAGTGCGGCCGCCACCTCCGCTGCGAGGCCGGGGTGCGAGCGTCCCGCGAAGAGCATCAGGTTGCGCCGGTTCTCGGTCTGGTAGGCCACCGCGTTCTCCTCGGACGTGACGGATGATCAGATTGGGGTGCGCGACGTGCCGGCCCGGCGAGCCGCCCGACGCAGACCGCCGGGGCCGGGTCGGGGCGTCGGCGCGTTCGACCGGCGAGCCGTGGGCGGGCAGTCGCGGCGTCGGTCGGGCGGCGGGCGGTCGGGCTGCATCGGTCGGGAGGCTGGCGGTAGGAGCTCTGGCGGTAGGAGCTCTGGCGGTAGGAGCTCTGGCGGTACGGGCTAAGGGGCGGTACGGGCGGGCTGGGATGGATGGTGGGCAGGTATGTCTGGGGCTTACCCGGTCCGGCGCCCGTAAGCGGGACGCGGCTGGTCGCGGGTCCGCTGCCGCCGTGGGGCTGTCGGCGGCGTGGGGCTGTTGGCGACGTGCCTTCGCGCGGGGGGTGCTGCTCCGCGCGGCCCGCCGAGGTGTCCGGACCGATGGGGCGGTGTGCATCCCCCCGCTGGTCAGAAGGTTGGGACCGACGCCTCTACGTTCTGCTTCCCGCTCCGGGAACGCCAGCGATGCCGGCCTCGCCTCCGCTGGTGTGCGCCAAGTCACCCCGACCGTGCGGGCCGGCGTCGGGCGTGCCGACCTCGGGCGCCTGCGCTGCGCGGGAGTCGACTGCGCGGGAGTCGACTGCGCGGGAGTCGACTGCGCGGGAGTCGACCGGCGTCGCGGTGTCGGGGACGGCGGGAACCGGCGAGGCAGCGGCGGCGGCCGCGGCCAGCGCGGCGGGGCTGCCGGGCCGGCGCCGCTCCGTCCAGCCCTCGATGATCCGCTGCCGCCCCTCGCGGATGGCCAGCGCGCCCGGCGGCACGTCCTCCCGGATGACGGAACCGGCGCCCGTGTAGGCGCCGTCCCCGACGGTGACCGGGGCGACGAGCATCGTGTCGCTGCCGATGCGGACGTCGGAGCCGATGACGGTGCGGTGCTTCGCGACGCCGTCGTAGTTCACGAAGACGGTCGTGCAGCCGATGTTGCTTCGCTCGCCGACGACCGCATCGCCGACGTAGGCGAGGTGGGGGACCTTCGTATGGTCGCCGAACTCGGCGGACTTCGTCTCGACGAAGGATCCGATCTTGCCCTCCCGGCCGAGCCGCGTGCCGGGGCGCAGGTGGCTGTAGGGGCCGACGGCGGCGCCGGCGCCGATCTCGGCCCGGTCGGCCGTGGTCCGCACGACGCTCGCCTCCGCGCCGACGATCGTGTCCGTGAGGGTGCACTCGGGGCCGACGGTGGCGCCACGCGCGAGGTGGGTGCGCCCGTGCAGGAAGGTGTGGGGGGCGATCGTCGTGTCCGGCTCCAGGGTGACGTCCGCGTCGATCCAGGTGGTGGGCGGATCCACGACGGTGGTGCCGGCCTTCATCGCCGCGATGACGATCCGGTCGCGCAGCGCCCGACCGGCGGCGGCGAGCTGGACCCGGTCGTTGACCCCGGCGGCCTCGACCGGGTCGGCGACGACCCTCGCCGCCACCGGACTGCCGTCGCCGACCAGTAGCCCGACGACGTCGGTCAGGTACTCCTCGCCCTGGGCGTTCTGCCTGGTCAACCGGGCCAGCGCCGCCTGGAGCGGGCCAGCGCGGAAGGCGTAGACGCCGGTGTTGATCTCCCGGATGGCGGCCGTGGCCGCGTCGGCGTCGCGGTGCTCGATGATCGCCCGGACCCCGCCCGCGGTGTCGCGCACGACCCGGCCGTAGCCGGTGGCGTCGTCGAGGACGGCGGTCAGCACGGTCGCGGCGGCGCGCTGGGCATGGTGATGGGCGGTGAGGGCGGCCAGCGTCTCCCCGGTGAGCAGCGGGGTGTCGCCGGGGAGCACGACGACCGTGTCGTCGGCGGCGAGCCCGTCGAGCGCCGCCAGGGCGACCCGAACGGCGTGGCCGGTGCCGTGCTGGCGGTCCTGCACGACGGTGATGACCGCCGGGGCCTGCTCGGCCAGCATCGCCGCGACCTGTTCCCGGCCGTGGCCGACGACGACGGCGGTGCGGGGCGCGGCCATGGTGCCGGCGGCGTGCAGCACGTGCCCGAGCAGGGTTCGCCCGGCGATGCTGTGCAGCACCTTCGGTGTCGTCGAGCGCATCCGTCGACCCTCGCCCGCTGCCAGGATGATGACGGCGGCCGGACGTGGTGATGTCACGCGATCTCCCGAATCTTCGGCCTGCACGACGATGGGGCGACGGGCACCACACTACCGCGACCTGCTGGCCGGGCCTGGGGAGGTGACGGCCGCCGGTAACACGCCGGGCGCCGTCACCGGGGGAACACGGCGGCCGCCCGGCGGGGAACGACCCGATCGATACCCCGCCGAAGCACTCGGTCGATCGCGGAGAAAGGGGGCGACGGCGGTCCGGCCGGCGCGGCGATACTTCCCGGCGATTCTTTGTGATGGTATTACTGGTAGTGCTCCGGTAGTGCTCCGCCGCCACGACTCGAACGTGGACTAAGAGAACCAAAATCTCCTGTGCTGCCGATTACACTACGGCGGACCGCGGGGAAAACATGCCAACTCTACCATCGTGGGGTGGCTCGGAAGGTAAAAGCAGGGTCGCGGACCACTGTCCCGCGGGTCGGGCCGCGCCGCGGTCCCCGCCGACCCGGCACAGCCCGATGCATCGGGCTCCCGTGGCGATCGGGGCGCACCGCACCACCGCCGCACCGCTGCGGGGCATGCCGCCCGGGGTAGGTGGCGTCGGGCGTCGCCGCGGTCGCCCCGCGAGGTTCCAGGCACGGTTGGCCGGTCGCCCTCCGGGGTGGTCCGGGTGGGGCCCCCGGTGGGGCGGGTACCCCCACGAGACGTAGACCTTTCGGGCGGGTGCCGGCCGGTGGGTCGACGGCGGTGCCGGCAGGCCGGGCGGTCGGGCCGCCGTATTGGGTGGCCCGTTTGCGTGGTGGACGCCGGCAATGGGGACTGTTGTCACATCGGCGGGCTACCGTGACCGGTGGAGTGCCGGCGCAGTGGACCTGCCGCGATGGACGGGACGAGGCGATGACCGCTACCGACACGGTGACACCGAGCGACAATCGGGCGCCGGATGACGACCGGGAAACGACTGCGGGGCAGGCTGTCGGCCGCGCCGATCCCGCCAACAGCCGGGGCAACGCCACCAGGCCCAGGTCGATGGCGAAGGCTCGGGCCGAACAGATCATCATGGTGACGACGATCATCGTTCCGCTTGCCGCGGTGGTCGCTGCGATACCCGCGCTGTGGGGCCGGTGGATCTCCTGGCATGACGTCGTCCTTGCCCTGATCTTCTATGCCATCAGCGGGCACGGGGTGACGGTCGGATTCCACCGTTACTTCACCCACCGTGGTTTCAAGACGTCCCGGCCGATGCGCATCGCGCTCGCCGTCGCCGGCAACATGGCGATCGAGGGTCCGGTGATCCGCTGGGTGGCCGACCACCGGCGCCACCACGCCTTCAGCGACGCCGAGGGCGACCCGCACTCGCCGTGGCGCTACGGCCCCGGCACGTGGTCGATGATGAAGGGCCTCTACCACGCCCACGTCGGCTGGCTGTTCGACGTCGAGCAGACCGACCAGCGCCGCTTCGCCCCCGACCTGCTGGACGACCCGGACATCGTGAAGGTCAGCCGTTCGTTCGCCGGGTGCGCCTTCGTCAGCCTCGCCGCGCCGGCGATCATCGGCGGCCTCTGGGGCGGCTCGTTCGAGGCGGCCGCGCAGGCGTTCTTCTGGGCGGGCCTCGTCCGGGTCGCCACGCTCCACCACGTCACCTGGTCGGTGAACAGCATCTGCCACGTGCTCGGCTCCCGGCCGTACCGGTCGCGGGACCGTTCGACCAACGTCTGGCCGCTGGCGCTGCTGTCGATGGGCGAGTCCTGGCACAACCTGCACCACGCCGAGCCGACCTCGGCCCGCCACGGCGTGCGCCCCTGGCAGATCGACACCAGCTTCTACATCATCAAGCTGATGGAGACGCTGCACCTGGTCTGGGATGTGCGCTGGCCCGACCCGGCCCGCCTCGCCGCCAAGCGCGTCACCGCCGACGCGACCGCCTGAGCCCCCGACCTCACCGCGTCCAGCCTCGACGCCATCGGCCTGCGCCCGGCCGGCGGCGTCGGGGCGGCCCGTTCAGCCCTCCAGCTCGGCGGCGAGCGTCAGCCAGGCCTCCTCGGTGCCGTCCTTGTCGGCGACGACGGCGCGCAGCTCGGCGTCCAGCGCCAACAGGCGTTCGTGGTCGGTCGCCGCCTCGGCGAGGGCATGGTGGAGCTCCTGCTCCCGGCGGGTCAGCCGATCGAGGGCGCGTTCGAGGCGGGTCAGTTCCTTGCGGGCGGCCCGCAGCTCGCTGCCGGACCGGGACGGCCCGGTCGCCGTGCCGGTGGCGGATGCTGCCGTGCCGGAGGCCGCCGTCGCGGAGGCGGGAACGCCCGGCGCGGTTTCGCCGATCCGGGCGCCACCCGCGCCACCCCGGCCACCCGCGCCACCTGTCCCGCCCACGGCGGCCCCCGGGGCCGGCGGGGCCGAGGTGGCGGTCTCCGACCCGGCGGCGGCGCGGCGGGCCAGGTACTCCTCGATGCCGCCCGGCAGCATCCGCAGGTGGCCGTCGCCGAGCAGCGCCATCGTCACGTCGCAGGTGCGCTCGAGGAAGTACCGGTCGTGGCTGACCACGACCAGGGTGCCGGGCCAGGAATCGAGCAGGTCCTCCAACGCGGTGAGGGTGTCCGTGTCGAGATCGTTGGTCGGCTCGTCCAGGAACAGCACGTTCGGACGGGCCATGAGCAGGCGCAGGAGCTGCAGCCGGCGCCGCTCGCCACCGGAGAGGTCACCGACCCGGGTCCACTGCCGCGACGACGGCAGGCCGAACTGCTCCAGCAACTGCCCGGCGCTGCGTTCCCGGCCCCGCTCGACCTCCAGCGACCGGCCGACCTGCTCGACGGCCTCCAGCGCCCGCAGCGACGCCGGGAGTTCGATGACCTCCTGGGACAGCAGGGCGGGGCGGACGCTGGCCCCGACCTTCACCCGCCCACCGTCCGGGACGACGTCGCCGAGCAGGGTGCGCAGCAGCGTCGTCTTGCCGGCGCCGTTGACACCGACCAGCCCGATCCGGTCCCCCGGACCCAGCAGCCAGGTGATGCCGTCGAACAGGGTGCGCTCCCCGATCCGGACGGTGATGTTCTCCGCGTCGTAGACGTCCTTGCCGAGCCGGGAGGCCGCGAAGCTGCGCAGCGCCATCGTGTCGCGGGGCGGCGGCTCGTCGGCGATCAGGGCGTTGGCGGCGTCGATGCGGAACCGCGGCTTGCTGGTCCGGGCGGGGGGCCCGCGGCGTAGCCAGGCGAGTTCCTTGCGCAGCAGGTTCTGCCGGCGGGCCTCCGACGCGTCCGCCCGCCTGGTCCGTTCGGCCCGGGCGAGGACGTAGGCGGAGTAGCCGCCCTCGTAGGCGTCGACGCGCCCGTCGACGACCTCCCACACCCGGCCGCACACCTCGTCGAGGAACCAGCGATCGTGGGTGGCGACGAGCAGGCCGCCGCGCCAGCCGGCGAGGTGGGCGGCGAGCCAGGCGACCCCCTCGACGTCGAGGTGGTTCGTCGGCTCGTCGAGGATCAGCAGGTCGAGGTCCTGGACCAGCAGCCGGGCCAGCGCCACCCGCCGACGCTCGCCGCCCGACATCGGGCCGAGCACGTCGTCGAGGCGGTCCAGCAGGCCGAGGCCGGCGAGCACGCCGCGGCGGCGCGGGTCCGCAGCCCACTCGTGCTCCGCGCCGGTGCCGACCACGACCTCGCGGACCGTCCGGTCGGCGGGCAGCACGTCCGCCTGGGCCAGCGAGCCCACCCGGGTCGATCCCGCGAGCACGGCCCGGCCCGCGTGTGGCTCCGCCTCGCCCGCGATGATCCGCAGCAGGGTGGACTTGCCGGCGCCGTTGCGCCCGACCACCCCGATCCGCTCGCCCGTGCCGATGCCCAGACTCACCTGGTCAAGCAGGGTGCGGGTACCGAAGGCGGCGTCGACGTTCTCCAAACTGACCAGGACGGGGCTCACGGCCCTCCGCCCGACCCGTCCGCGTCGTCCGGTCCCTCCAGCACCCGGGCGCCGGCCGCCGGCCCGGAGGCTCGGCGCACGGCCCGGGCGACGCCCATTCCGGCCAGGCTCGCGGCCAGTTCGACGCTCTCGGTCGCCCCGGCGGCGAGGAAGGCGCAGGTCGGCCCCGAACCGCTCACGATGGCCCCGACGGCGCCGAGCTCGCGGCCGGTCTCCAGGACCCGGCGCAGCGCCGGCCGCAGCCGCAGCGCCGCTGGCTGCAGGTCGTTGACGAGGGCCGCCCCGAGCTGGGCGGGGTCGCCGGTGCGCAGCGCCGCCAGCACGTCGTCGGCGGGGGTGGGCCCGGTGCGCAGCCGGCCCTCGGACAGCTTGTCGAACTCGGCGTAGACGGCCGGGGTGGACAGTCCGCCGTCGGCGAGGGCGAACACCCAGTGGTACTCGCCGGTGGCCAGGACGTCGGTGAGCTGCTCGCCCCGGCCGGTGCCCAGCGCGGTCCCGCCGGTCAGCGGGAACGGGACGTCGCTGCCGAGCCGGGCGGCGAGGCCGGCGAGGGCGACCCGGTCGAGGCCGGCCTGCCACAGCGCGTCGAAGGCGACGAGCGCCGCCGCCGCGTCCGCGCTGCCGCCGGCCATGCCCGCGGCGACCGGGATGCCCTTGGCCAGGGTCAGGTGCACCCGCTCCGAGGTGATGCCCGCGGCCTCGGCGACCAGGTGCGCCGCGCGGACGGCGATGTTGTCACGGCCGGTGGGAACGATGGACACGTCGGGGGTGGTCGTGGCCGGGCCCCGCGCGGTCGGGTCGGCGCCCTCGCCGGAGACCTCGACGGTGACCACGACCCCGTCCTGGTCGCCGGGGGGCACCCCGTCGAGCGCCGTGGGGTCGAGCGTCGTGGGGTCAAGCTCCGTGGGGTCAAGCGCGGTGGCGGTCAGGTCGTCGAACAGCGAGACGGCCTGAAGCACGGTGATCACATCGTGGTAGCCGTCCGGCCGCAGCGGGCCGACGCCGAGATGCAGGTTGACCTTGGCCGGGGCCCGGACGGTCACGGCGGCGGTGCCGGCTCCCGCGCCTTGGCGCGGGCCCGGGTGGGATCGAGGCAGCGGATGCTCCTTCGCTCGGACTCACTCAGGCTCACTCGAGGGGACGGCTCTACTCGTGCGGGCGCCCCGCCCATACGGGCAGTGCGACCGGCCGGATCCAACCTATCCGCGGGCCCGGAGCGTATGACTGTCCGCCCACGGGGTACATGGGAGAACGGGATGCCTGGCTGGTGAAATCGGGCGGCTCGTGGCGTGGGTGACCCCGTCGGGGAGGGCCCACACGTGCTTCGGAACGCCACCCCGCCCGGTTGGACCTGGCCCTTCACACCTTTTCCCAGCTCCCCATGACGTCCGGCCTGCACATGCGTCGCCGTCGTGTCCTAGCTGACCCGCGGCGGCCCGGTCGGACCCGCCCCCGAAGGGCGGGCGGCGGCCTGACCCCGGGTGGTGCCCCGCGATCACGACCCACCCCGGGGCGCCGAAACCATGAAAGGGAGCACCATGACCACGACCACCAGCTCCGGAACCACGACGACCGGCGCCGGGACCTCGACCAGCGCCGGCCATGCGGATTCGCCGGCGACCGGCGTCGCTGGCCGGGCCGCTGTGCCGGACCGCAAGCACTCAACGGAGCTCATCAGCGAACTGGGCCGCACGTCGATCGCGGACGTCGTGGTCCNCAAGATCGCCGGGGTGGCGGCCCGCGAGGTCGCGGGCGTACACAAGCTGGGCACCGGCGGCGCCCGGGCGGTCGCCTCGGTGAAGGCCCGCATCCCCGGCGCGTCGGCCAGCGTCGCGCAGGGCGTCGTGGTCGAGGTCGGCCAGCGGCAGGCGGCCGTCGACCTGGACGTGGTCTGCGACTACGGCGTCTCCATCGTCGACCTGTCGCAGTCGATCCGGCGCAACGTCGTCAGCTCCGTGGAGGGGATGACCGGGCTGGAGGTCACCGAGGTCAACGTTGCGGTCGACGACGTCTACATCGCTGAAGACAGCCAGGAAGAGACCCGGCGGGTCGAGTGAGCCCGGTCAGGACGGGGGATGCCGCCGCCTGGTTTCGCTGGGATCCCGACAGGGTCGCGGCGGCCGTGGCCGCCTGCCCTGGGGTGACGCGGCTCGTCGCCGCCCCCACGCCCGCGGCCCTGAGCATTCCAGCGCGCCCCAGCGCGTCGCCCTGCGGTAATGCCGACCCGGCAGCCCGCACCGACGACGCCACGGCCGAAGTCACGCGGGTGGACGCGGCGCGGGACCGGTTCGGGGGGGCTGAGGTGGCGACGTACCTGCCGGGTCGCCGGGTCGCGGGGGTGCGGGTGCGGGCTGACCGGATCCTCGTGCAGGTCGACTGCCGCTACGGCGAGCCGCTGCCCGATCTCGCCGGCCGGATCCGGGCGGCGGTGCGCTGCGCCGCCCCCGACTGTCCCCGGGTGGACGTGGTCATCCGCGATCTCGACCCCGCGGACGGGCCGGCATCGGTCGACCCGCGAACGCCGATCGGCGGACGGAGCCCGACCGAGGGGTCCGCGCCCGGTGGGTGGCCACTCGGTCGGGGTGCAGGGGATCCGCGGCTGGCGCGATCGGGGGATGACGATCAGCCGTGGGTGTGGCCGCCGTGACCTCCCGACATGCGGGGGATGACGTCGCCCGTCCGCAGACCCGGCCGGACCCCGACGCGGCCCGGCGCCGGGCGGAGATCCGGGCGTTCGTTCGGACGCATCACCCGGACCGCGGCGGAGATCCGCACGCTTTCGCCGAGGGACTGCGGGCGCTGCGCGCCGCATCGACCCCTGGCTCGGCGACCCCTGGCTCGGCGACCGGTGCCGCCTCGCGGCCTACGGCCTACTACCGACGTACCGGAGCCGAGCAGCTGGCCGGCTGGATAGCGGAGCGCGGCCGGGACTGGGGCGGCACCGCGCGGCGCCGATGGCCGGGTCTCGGTGAACGGTGGGCCCATCGGCTCGGCGTCCGATGGGTACACCGAAAGGAGGGTTCGAGAGCACAGCGTGGCTCTCGGGTCCGCTGACGCGACACTCCCGCATGAAACGTAGCTGTCCCCTCGCCATATGTGACGATCGTGCCCATGGCTCCTGCCTGACCCGTCCGAGGGGCACGCCGGACGTACTACCCGACTGGACGGGTCGTGGACCGGAAGGGGCGTCACCATGCGAGCTGCAGCACTCGGTCTGATCACCGGCCTCATCGCCGGGCTCGCTCTCGCCTTCGGCGGGTTCAGCGAGTTCCTGATCGTCCTCGTCTTCGGGGCGGTCGGGCTGGTCGTCGGCAAGGTCGTCGACGGTGATCTCGACATCACCCGCTACGTGGGCGGGGACCGGCGCCGGAGCCGGCGGTGACGACGCCGTCTCGGCCCGATGCGTCCGCCGAGCCGGCCGGCACCCGGCGCGGAGGTGCGGCGGCAGGTTCGCTGCGTGTCGCCGACCGGGTCGTGGAGAAGATCGCCGCAGTGGCCGCCGCGGAGGTGCCCGGGGTGACCGGGCCGCCGCGACGGCTCTCGCGCCGGGGAGGTGCCCGCCGGGACGGGGCGCGATGGCGCCGCGGGGCCCGGTGGCGCGGGCATGCCCGCCGACCCCGGGTGGACGCCCGGCTCGAGGGCAGCACGGCGCGGCTGACCATGACGTTCTCGGTGCGGTACCCGAACCCCGTCGGCGAGACCGCCGAGCGGGTGCGGGGCGAGGTGCGGGAACGGCTCGCGGCGCTCGCCGGTGTGCGGGTCGCCCATCTCGACATCGAGGTGCCCTCCCTGAGCCCCGGCGGCGGCGAACCGGACGGCTGATCCCCGGGTGGCTGCCCGCGGTCACCCCGCCCCTGTCCTCCACCGGCTGCCGTTCCACGGGCTTCGGTGTCCGTTTTGCCGTCATGGGTTCGGTGCCCGTTTCATCCCCGGGGGAAAGGTGGGGAGGCGGATGGGTGGTGTCTGTTCGTGCTCGGCTGGGCACGAGTCGTGGAGTACGGGTGGACTCGGTGGGGGGTGGACATCGTGCGGATGGGACGTCGGATCGTCGCCGGGCTGCTGGCCGCGCTGATCGCGGCTGCCGGTGTCATCGCCGTCATCGAGATCATCGCTGCCGCCGCGGGCGGTGGTCATATCGTGATCGACTGGCAGAGCTGGGCGAACAGTCTCAGCGACACCGCCTGGTCGGAGGGGCCGGCGTTGCTGGCCGCCGGATTCGTCGCGCTGGTCGGGTTGCTGCTGATCGGGACCGCGCTTCGGCGCGGCACACCCGCCCGGCTGCGTATCCGCTGGGACAGCCCGCGGACCGGGGTGTTCGTGGACCGGCGCGGGCTGGCCCGGGACCTGCGGGCCACGGCACTCGCCGTCGACGGGGTGGAGCGGGCCCGGGTCCGGGTGGACCGGCGGGGCACGGATGCCCGGCTGCGCCTGCGTCCCCCCATCGCGGGCGGCGCCCCGCATCGGGTGGAGGTCGCGCAGCAGGTGGAGGCCGCGCTGCATGAGGAGCTCGACGCCTTCGCGTTGGCCGAGCCGTCCGTCCCCGTCGTCCGGGTAACCGCGCGGTCGACCGCTGCTCGGCACGAACTGGCCGGGGGGGATGGGCCGGCTAGGCATGACGGCCCGGCCGAGCGGGGCGGTCCGGGCGGGCATACCGGCCCCTCCGGGCGTGACGGCCGGGTCGGGTCAGAGGGTCCGGACGGGTCAGAGGGTCCGGACGGGCCCGGCCGGCGGGTCGGGCCCGAACCGGACGGCGCCCGTGTGGGTGCCGCGACTCGGCAGGGAGGCGAGGCGCCGTGACCGGCCCCGGGCCGCACACGCCGTCGACCGACCGGCGCAACCAGGTCATCCTCGCCGTCCTGGGCGTGCTGCTCACCGCGGCCGGCGTGGTCGCGCTGCTCACCGGGGTCGGCGTCTTCGGGGACGGCCGGGCGGACCAGTCGGTACTCGATCCGGACGTCCGTGACTTCGCCGCGGACCACGGCTGGTTCTGGCTGGTCATCGGGGTCGGCAGTGGGCTGGTCGCCCTGCTGGCACTGGTCTGGCTGGCCCAGCAGATGCGCACAGACAGGTCCCCCGGGCTGGACGTGACCCACGATGCGCTGGGCGACGTGCACCTGCCGGCGGCCGCGCTGACCGACGCTGTCGCGGACGACGTGGCCGGGATCGCGGGCGTCGAGGGCGCGTGGGCCGAGCTGCGGGGCAGGCGCGAACCGTCGCTGGACATCGCGGTCCGAGTGACCCGCGGCACCGACGTGTCCGGCGTGGTCGGGGAGGTCTGCGGCCCGGTGCTGGGACGGGCCCGGCGGGCGCTCGGCCGCCCCGATCTGCCAGCTCAGGTGAACATCCGGCCCGTCGGTGCGGCCCGACGCCCATCCGGCGTCCGCTGATGCCGCCGGTCCGGCCGTGACCGGTGCCCCACGACGGCACGCATCCCCGCAGGGTCTTGACAGATCGGGGTGGTCGTCCACCACTCGCGAAGCGTCCGGTACTGTGAAGGACCGCGCCGCGGTGGTTCTCCCGCCCTCCGGCGATGGAATCCCCTGTTTTGGAAAGGATGAGCGCCGCCATGTCCGAGGTCCGCATCGCCGCGGAGCCGCGCACCGAGTTCGGTAAGGGCGGTGCTCGTCGCACCCGCCGCGCCGGCAAGGTACCCGCTGTTCTCTACGGTCACGGCAAGCCGCCGCGCCACATCGCCCTGCCCGCGCACGACCTGCTGCACGCCTTCAAGACCGACGCCGGCACGAACGTCCTGCTGACGCTCGAGCTTGCCGACGGCACCGAGCTCGCGCTCGCGAAGGACGTCCAGCGGCACCCGATCAAGGGCAGCTTCGAGCACATCGACCTGGTTCTCGTGAACCGGGGCGAGAAGGTCGTCGCAGACATCCCGGTGCAGGTCGTCGGCGAGCCCCACCCCGACACGCTGGTCGACCAGCAGGTCACTTCGATCGCGGTGAAGGCCGACGCCTCGCGTCTGCCGAACGCGATCGAAGTGGACATCACCGGCCTGGAGCCGGGCACCGCCGTGCTGGCCCGCCAGCTGCCGCTGCCTGACGGCGCCGAACTCGACGCCGATCCCGATCTGGCCGTCGTGCAGTGCCTGGCCAAGCGGACCGTCGCCCAGCAGGACGCCGAGCTCGGCGAGACCACCGAGGCGACCGAGGAGGCCGGCGTGGCGAGCGCGTCCGCCTAGGCGAACGGCTCTCCCCGTCGACCCCCTCGTCATCTCGTCACCTGCCGATGACCTGCGGATGAGCTGTCGATGACGAACGTGCCGACCGACGACGGGCCGTGGCTCGTCGTCGGACTGGGCAATCCGGGTCCGGGCTATGCCGGCAACCGCCACAACGCCGGTTTCATGGTCGTCGAGCTGCTCGCCGAGCGGGCCGGGTCGCGGCTGAAGTCGCACCGGTCCCGGGCGGATGTCGCCGAGGTTCGCCTCGCCGGCGCGCGGGCGGTCCTGGCCCGCCCGCTGTCCTTCATGAACCTCTCGGGTGGGCCCGTCTCGGCGGTGCGCACCTTCTACAAGATCGATCCGGCCCGGGTCATCGTCGTGCACGACGAGCTGGACATCCCGTTCGGGAGCGTCCGGCTCAAGCGCGGCGGCGGGGACAACGGCCACAACGGGCTGCGATCGATCTCCTCTGCCCTCGGCACCCGCGACTACCTGCGGGTCCGGGTCGGCATCGGTCGCCCGCCCGGCCGGATGGACCCGGCCGACTTCGTCCTGCGGGACTTCGGCGCGGCGGAGCGGCGCGAGCTGCCGCTGCTGCTGGAGCACGCCGCCGACTCGGTCGAAATGCTCATCACGGATGGCCTGGAGCCCACGCAGAACCGCTATCACGCCCTGCTCTGAACGGGGCCCCGCACTCTGTCCCGACCCCGCCCGGTTCCGACCCCGCCCGGCGTGGTCAGGACGGCGTCAGGTGCTCCTGGATGCGGCCGATCAGCGCCGCGTGGTCGAGCTCCCGGCGGACGAAGGCCCGGCCGGCGAGGCCGATCTCGGCCGCCCGCACCGGGTTGTCCAGCAGCTCGCACGCGGCAGCGGCGAAGGCGCCCGGCTCCTCGGCGACCAGCAGGTCGGTGCCGGGGGCCCAGTCCAACCCGCGGCTGCCGGTCGGGGTGCTCACCACCGGGGTGGCGGTCGCCATCGCCTCGATGGCCTTGATGTTCACGCCCGAGCCGGAGCGCATCGGGTTCACCGACAGCGTCGCCGCGGTGAGGTAGCCGGCGACGCTCGGTACGTCGGTGTGCAGCTCGACGCCCTCGAAACCGGCGAGCCACGCGGCCAGGCCGTCCTCCGGGCGCCGCCCCACCACCTGGAAGGTGGCCTTCGGATGGCGGACCCGGATCATCGGCCAGCATCCCCCGAGGAACCAGCGCAGCGCCTCGATGTTCGTCGGGGTGTCCAGCGAACCGACGAAGATCAGCCGCTGGTCGCCGGCCACGGCCGCGGCGGCCGCCGCGGCCGGCTCGGTGGAGGCGGTCGCCCGCAGCGCCCCCACGGGCAGGAACGGTGGCAGGTGGAACGTGGGCACGCTTGCCCGGGTGCGCCGCCACTCGTGGTCTTCCAACGAGATGTCGGCGATGCAGGTGACCAGGGGGGAATGGTGCATCGCGAGTTCGGCCAGGCGTAGCTTGTGGTACTCCAGCTCGTAGGCCACGGCCCGGGGGCCGGAGCTGCTGCGGGCGAGCACCCGGAAGAACTCCGAGTCGACGTTGTGCGCGCGCACCAGGTGCGGCAGCTTCCAGATCCGGGCGATCTCCTCGCCGAGATGCGACGATCGGCAGCTGTAACTGATCACGGCGTCGGCGCGCGGGGGCGTGGACTCCAACGCGCGGCGCAGCGGCCCGACCGGTCGAGAGGCGTGCATGAACGGCTTCGGCGTCAGGTGGGCGCGCGGGCTGTCGTCCCGGGGCAGTCGGATGACCGCCGAACCGGGAACCGCCTCCTCGTAGGCGGCGATGTCCAGATCCTCCCGCGAGGGAACCAGGATCTGCATCCGAATACCGGCCGCGGAGGCCGCGGTGAGGAAGCTGAATGTCTCCACCCGGCCGCCGGCGTCCGCCGGGAGAAACGGTTCCTCGACAACGACGATCCAGCGCGTGGAGTCGCTCACCGGTCCCACTGTAACGACTCGGGTTCACCCGCATGGGGGAGGGTCCGCCCGGTCGCTCGGGCGAGGAATGCGACGCGTGGCCGGGTGGTCACGATGGTGTCGAGTAGCGGTGAATAAACCGGGCGGTTTCCTGTGGCCCTCATCGGCGGATCGCGGCCGCGCCGGACTGCCGCGCAGGTCGGGTCCGGGCATCACGGCCGCGCAGCGTCATGAGGTCAATCGCGTGATTCGACGGGCCAGGAGCCGTTCGCCGTGGCGTTCCGATGGAACGCTACGGTTACTGTCATGACAGGTGTCCGGACCATCGGTCGAGGAGCCGCCGTCGCGGCGCTCGGAGCCGCAACTGTTTACGGTCACGTTCTGTATCCGGTTTATATCGGACTGCGCAGCCGTGGCCTGGAACCGACGACACCGCCGGACCCTGAGATCTGGCCGGGCCTGAGTGTTGTCGTCTCCGCGTACCGGGAATCCGCGGTTATTGGCACGAAACTGGATGAGCTGGCCGGCGCGGACTATCCCGGGCCGATGGAGGTCATCGTCGTCGCGGACGATCCGGAGACGGCGGAGGCCTCGCGCCGGCCGGGTGTGCGAGTGCTGTCCTCGGGGGAGCGGCTGGGCAAGGCCCGCGCGGTCAACCGCGGCGTCGCCGCCGCCTCCCACGAGATCGTCGTGCTCACCGACGCGAACGCGGTGCTCGCCCCCGGCGCGCTGCGCGCTGCCGCCCGTCACTTCACCGACGAGACCGTCGGCGCGGTCGCGGGGGAGAAGCAGGTCGACGACCCCGACGGCGCCCAGGGCTTCTACTGGAAGTTCGAGTCGTGGCTGAAGCGCTGCGAGTCGGCGACCGGCGCGACGATCGGCGTCGTCGGCGAGATGCTGGCCTTCCGCCGACAGGCGTTCCGGCCGCTGCCCGCCGACACGGCGGTCGACGACGCCTGGCTGGCCCTCGACATCCTCGAGGGCGGGCTGCGGGTCGTCTACGAGCCCGAGGCGTACTCGATCGAGTCGGCGGCCCCGGACTACACCGGTGAGTGGGAGCGGCGGACCCGGATCGTCGCCGGCAACCTGGACATGCTCTGGCGCCGCCGGGCGGCGCTGGTGCCGGGCGCGTTGCCGGTCACCCCGCAACTGTGGGGGCATCGGCTGGTCCGCTCGTCGTTCGGGCCGATGGCCCACGTCGTCCTCGTCGTCATGGCCGTCCCGGCCGCCCGGCACAGCTGGGCCGCCCGGGTGTTCCTGGCCGGCAACGCCGCCGGCGCCGCGAGCGCCGCCGCCCTGATGACCGGGCGGACGCCGCCGGGGCCCAGCCGGCTGGTCGCGCAGGTGTTCTTCCTGCAGGCCGTCGCGCTCGGCGGAGTGCGCCGCTTCGCCGCCCGGGACCGCCCGGCCGTGTGGCCGAAGCCGGATCGCCAGCCGGTCGCCCCGCCGTCCGGTGCCGGTGCGCCGGCCGGAGCCGACCCGGCGAGCCCGTCCAGCCCGTCCAGCCCGTCCAGCGCGCTGACCTCGGCCGGCGGTTGAGTCGAGAATCGCAGCACCCTCGGCAGCCGGGCCGAACGGTGCATCGGAAGTTCGCGTGAACACACGCAGTGAGGAGCGTGCCGCCGTGTCGGTCGAGCAAGCCAAGCGGTCCACGTGGCAGTACGAGCTCGTGCTGGTCAGCTACCACAGCCGGGAGCAGCTCGAGGGGCTGTTCGCGACGCTGCCGCTGGACATGCCGGTGGTGGTCATCGACAACGCGAAGGGCGCCGACCGGGTCGACGAGCTGCTCGCGGACCGACCGAACAGCCGCTACCTCGACTCCGGTGGCGGCAAGGGCTTCGCGAAGGCCGCGAACATGGGCATCCGCTCGTCCAGGTACGACTACATCGTCCTCGGCAACCCGGACAGCCGGCCCACCGTCGACGTCATCGACGTGCTCGTCGACGACCTCATCGCCGATCCGGAGCTGGTCACCAGCGCGGCGACGATGAAGGGCCACGACGACAAGCCCGAGCTCGGCAACGGTGGGTGGGAGCCGACGCCCCGCCGGGTGCTGCTGCACGTCCTCGGCGCGCACAAGGTGGCCCCGACCTCGGCGCTGTTCGCGCGCCCGACCCCCGGTCGGCCGATGAACCCCGAGTGGCTGACCGGCGCCTGCATGGCCGTGCGCCGCGCCACGTTCCTCGACCTGGGCGGCTTCGACGAGACGTTCTACGTCTACAACGAGGACATGGCGCTCGGCCGGGCGATCCGCGAGGCCGGCCTGCGCCAGCAGCTGCACACCGATCTGCTGGTGCCGCACGGAGCCGGCGGCAGCGGCGCGGGCAAGACCTGGATGCTCCAGATGCGCGGCGCGTCCATGGTCCGCTACCTGCGCAAACACAACGCTCCGGCCCGGGTGAACGTGATGCGCTCGATGCTCGTGGCCGGGTACGCCGGGCGCACGGTGCTCTCCCGTGCCCGTGGCAAGAAGGCGGTGGCCGACGAGCACGCCGCCTACATCAAGGGGCTGCTCGTCGGTCCGCCCGCCCCCTGAGGCCCCGCCCGGCGTGGCTGGGGCCGGGCGAGGCGGGCGCTCAGGTGAAGCGGGCGACCCGCCACTCGCGGCGGCCGCGGCGGACGAGGATGACGGAACCGTGCAGCAGGTCCTTCTCGGTCACGGTCGCCTCGGCGTCGATCCGGTCGCCGTTGACGAGCACGGCACGGTTGCCGAGGTGCTCGCGGGCGTCGCGGCGGCTGCTGGCCAGGCCGGTGGCGAGCAGGAGGTCGACGACGGGCCAGCCGCCGTCGGCCGCGAGCCGGGCCAGCGGCTCGGTGACCGTGGGCACGTCGGCGAAGACGTCCGAGATCAGGTCCGCCCCGATCGCCTTCACGTCGCCGCTGAACAGCGCCGCGGACGCCGCCTCGGCGGCGTCGACGGCGGGCTGGCCGTGCATGAGCCCGGTCATCTCCCGGGCGAGATGGCGTTGCAGCGCGCGGCGGCCGGGCGCCTCGGCGTGCTCGGCGAACAGCCGCTCCAGCGGCTCGCGGTCGGTGAGCGAGAAGAACAGCGCGAACCGGCGTGCCTCGTCGTCGGACAGATTGATCAGGAACTGGTACAGCGTGTATGGCGAGGTGCGGTCGGCCGTCAGCCACACCGCGCCCTTCTCCGACTTGCCGAACTTCGTGCCGTCCGCGCGCAGCAGCAGCGGGCAGGTCAGCCCGTGCACCTGCGTGCGCAGCACCCGGCGCACGTAGTCGATCCCGGCGACGATGTTGCCCCACTGGTCCGACGCCCCCATCTGGAGCGTCACGCCATGGTCCTCGCACAGCCGGCGGAAGTCGTACGCCTGCAGCAGCGAGTAGCTGAACTCGGTGTAGGTCAGGCCGACATCGGGGTCGTCGAGGCGGCGGCGGACCGAGTCGCGCCTGATCATCTCGGTGACGGGGAAGTGCTTGCCGACGTCCCGCAGGAACTCGATCATGCCGAGCCCGCCCAGCCAGTCGCCGTTGTCGACGAAGGCCGGGATCTCCTCGGCGGCCAACGCCCGCCCGAAGATCGTCTCCATGATCTCGCGGTGGCGCGCCACGTTGGCCCGCACGTCCTCGACGGTGAGCAGGCTGCGCTCGACGGACTTGCCGGACGGATCGCCGATCAGGCCGGTGCCGCCCCCGAACAGGGTGACGGCGCCGAGCCCGGCCCGCGCCGCCCGGATCAGCAGCGTGATGGGCAGCAGGTTGCCGATGGTCAGCGACGGGGCGGTCGGGTCGAAACCGATGTAGCAACGCCGCCCGCCGCTGTCGAGGTGGTCCCGTAGTTCGGCGGGATCGGTGCTGTCGTGGATGAGTCCACGCCAGGACAGCTCGTCCAGGAGCGCGTGTGTCATATGGCCATGTTAGGAGTGGCCGCGCGGGCCCTCGTGCGTCGTGGTTCGCCGGGCGGACAGCAGGTGCGCGCCCACACCGAGCAGGCCGCCCAGCCAGACGGCGAGGGCCAGCCCGCCGACCCAGGCCAGCGCGGACAGGATGCCGGGATGTCCACCCGGGCCGCCGGCGCCGGCCGCCGCCACCGAGCCGCCGTCCCGGTCCTGCCCCTGCCCGCCACCCGAGGCCGCCCCGTGCCCGGGGCCGGGGCCGCCCGCGGGGCCGGTGGGGCCGGTGGGGCGGCCGGCGGTCAGGCCCGGCGGCGTGGCCGCGCCGTCCGCTGGTTCCGCCCGCGCACCGGCCGCCGTCGGCGGCACCACCGATGCGGCGGCCTGCGAGCCGAGGCCACCGTCGCCGTTCGGACCGGATCCGGCGGAGCCGTCCGCGCCGTCCGCGCCGCCGGAGAGGCCGGAGAGGCCGGAGCCCGACTCGGCGTCGGTGGGGTCCGCGCCGGCGGGTGCCTGGCCGGCCGTGCCCCAGCGAGTCGGGGTGGCCAGCAGGGGGTTGGCGGCGACGACCGGCACCGGTTTGGTCAGCGCCGCGGCGGGGTCGACGATGCCGAAACCGAACTCGACGTCGCGTCCCGGCGCCCCGGCGTCCCGCGCGGTGTAGATGAGCCGCTCGATGACGTTGGGCGCGTCCAGGTCGGGCCGGGCCGACCGGATGAGCGCGACCACGCCCGAGACGATCGCGGCCGAGTTCGAGGTGCCGGCGCCGGTGTCCAGGCCGTCCGGGGAGACCCTCGTCGGCACCGGCGCCCGGATGCCCGGGGCCGGGGCGGCGATGACGGCCCGCGTTCCGCGGGACGAGCCGCGCCAGAAGTCGCCCCGCGCGGTCGAGCCGGTCACGGCGACGACACCCGGGATGTTCGCCGGCGAGTTGATCTCACTGTCGCCGGTCTCCACGTTGCCGGCGGAGGCGACCACGACCACATCGTGGGCGAAGGCGTAGGCCACCGCCTCCCGCTCGTCGGGGGTCGCGGCGCCGGCCGAGCCGAGGGAGAGGTTGATGACGTCCGCGCCGAGGTCGACGGCTCGGTGGATGCCGCGGGCGACCTCCGTCGAGTCGGCCTCGGCGCCGGTCGAGATGGGCAGGATCCGGGCGGCCGGGGCGATGCCGCGTACCTCGGGCCGGCCGTTGTCGTTGCGCCCCGCGATCAGGCCCGCCATGGCCGTGCCGTGGCCGTCGGGATCGTCGTCGCGCCACCCGTCGGAAGCCGCCCCCGGCCCGACGCCGGCGCCGGGCAGGACCTGGCCCTGCAGCTTGGGGTGGCCGGCGTCGACCCCGCCGTCGATGACCGCGACCACCGTCCCGGCGCCCTCGCTGATCTGCTGCGCCTGGGCGAGTCCGAGCACCGCGTGGTACCACTGCGAGCCCTGCGCGGGGGCGACGGGGGCGGGAACGACGCCGGCGGGTGCGGCCACGGCGGGTGTGGCCACGGCGAGCAGCGGCCCATCGAGGACGGACACCACCAGCAGCGCCAGTACGGCCGGCACCGCCCGGAGGGCACGGCGCGGCACGACCGTCCTGGTGGGGCCGCGGGGCACCGTCCCACCGGGGCCGCGGGGCATAGCGCGGTGCTGCATGAGGGGGGTCCTGCCTCCCGGGACGTGCCACTGGGCGCGCTGAGGGGGATCACGGGTGGCCGGGTGGAAAGGCGCGGTCGGCGTCGCCGTGTGAGGCAGTTTTCCATATTGCCGGCCCTATGCGGGCCGTTGTCGAGAAGTAAACAGATACGCCCCTGTTGACCTGGTAGGGCGCAACCCTCGGCGCGTCTCGAGTCCGGGTCCGAGACGCGCCGAGGTGTCGGACACGGTGGGGTGGCGCCACTGCAGCGGAACGGATACTACAATGTGTAATGTGACAATTACAGTTGTGTGTTGACTGTGGCGGTCGGTCGTCGCGGCGGCTCGGCGCCGTTGCGTCCGCCTCCGGTGGACCGCCCCGAGTCGCGAAGGATGCCGGATTTTGTGCGGAAAATCCGTGGTGTTCCTGTTGCCGCTGCGGCCGCGGCCGCCGTGGATATCCGGTCGATATCCCCGCCGCCCGTCCCCGCCGTTCCGTTCGAACCAACTCTCACGTGAGGGTAGAGTTTGGGCGGTCGGATGCGGTGGCCGTGACGGGCCGCCACGAGAGGGGCCACAGGGATGACCGAAAGTGGGGATACCGGCGTGGGGGTTGGGCCTGACCGGCCGGCGCCGCCGCGCGACGGACGCATCGCCGAGCTGACCGCGCTCGCCGCCGCGAGCGAGATCCCGACCGCCGCGCTGTGCCGCGACCTCGCCGTCGCCCACGAGCGCGCCGGAGACCCGGACGGGGCGGTGCGCTGGGCGCTGGCGCTCACCGACACCGACGGCGACCTCGGCGCCTGGTCGGCGGCGGCCGGCGTGCTGCGCCGCTGCCTGCCCGCCGTCGCGCCGCTGCCGCGCTCGGCCCGGGTCGCCGTCCTCGGCAGCTACACGACGTCCCAGTTCGCGGCGCTGCTGCCGCTCGCGGCCGCGCGGGCGGGCGTCGCCATCGAGACCTACGAGTGCGGCTACGGGCAGTACCGCCAGGAGATCCTCGATCCCGGCAGCGGGCTGTACCGCTTCGCGCCGGACGTGGTCGTGCTCGCCGTGCACGCCGGCGAGGCGGCCCTGCCGGCCGTCGGGGATGGGCCGGACGCCGTGGTCGCCGCCGAGGTGCGCCGCTGGACGGCGCTGTGGGAGACGATCCGCGCTCGCTGCGGCGCCCGGGTCGTCCAGCACACCTTCGCGGTGCCCGGCGAGGTCGCCCTCGGGCATCTGGCGCTGCGTACCGGGGGCGCCCGCCCGACCCTGCTCGCCCGGGTCAACGCCGAGCTCGGCCGCGCCGCCGGCGACGGGGTCGGCCTGGTCGACTGCGAGCGCCTCGCTGCCGACGTCGGCAAGCGGGCCTGGTTCGACGCGCGCTACTGGCATCGCTCCAAGCAGGCGGTGTCGCTCGCGCAGGTACCGCTGCTCGCCCGGCACACCGCGGCGGTGATCGGCGCGCAGCTCGGGGTCAGCCGCAAGTGCCTGGTCCTCGACCTCGACAACACCCTGTGGGGCGGCGTGTTGGGGGAGGAGGGGCTCGCCGGCATCGCGCTCGGCGACGGCGCCGTCGGCGAGGCCTTCGCCGCCTTCCAGGACTACGTCGTCGAGCTGAAGGACCGCGGCGTCGTGCTCGCCGTCTGCTCCAAGAACAACGACGCCGACGCGCGGGAGGCGTTCGAGCGCCACCCCGGCATGCGGCTGCGCCTCGACGACATCGCGATGTTCAGCGCCTGCTGGGACGACAAGCCGACCCAGGTGCGCCGGATCGCCGCCACCCTCGGCCTCGGCCTCGACGCCCTCGTCTTCGTCGACGACAATCCGGCCGAGCGCGAGGCGGTGCGCCAGCTCGTCGGCGAGGTCGACGTCCTCGCGCTGCCCGCCGACCCGCACGGCTACGTCCGGGCGCTGGCCGACTACCCGTTCTTCGAGACGGCGGCGCTCACCGCGGAGGACGCCGCGCGGACGGCGACCTACCGGGCCCGGGCCGAACTCGCCGCCGCCGAGGCCGCGGCCCCCTCGCTGGCGGAGTTCCACCGGGGGCTGGACATGACGGCCACCGTCGTTCCGCTCGACGAGCTGACCCTGCCCCGGGTCGCGCAGCTCGTCGGCAAGACCAACCAGTTCAACCTGACCGGGCGCCGCCGGAGCGCCGACGAGATCGCCCGGCTGGCCGCCGACCCCGGCACGGCCGTGCTCTGTATCCGCCTCGCCGATCGGTTCGCCGACCACGGCCTCGTCGCCGTGGTCATCGCGGTCGAGGCGGGCGACGCCCTGGCCGTCGACACCTGGCTGATGAGCTGCCGGGTGATCGGCCGGACCCTGGAGGACGAGGTCGCCGGGCTGATCCTTGCCGAGGCGCGCCGGCGCGGGCTCGCCCGGGTCGTCGGCGAGTACCGCCCGTCACCGAAGAACGCCCTGGTCGCGGACCTCTACGAACGCCTCGGCTTCACCCGGATGGACGCGCCGGACGATCCGTCCGAGCCGGGCACGATCCACTGGTCCCGTGCCGCGGACGCGCCGTATGCGCCGCCCGCCCTGATGCGCGTCGTCGCGGCGGCGGCCGGCGTCGACCCGAACGGGGCCGACCGGCCGGGTGTGCCGCCCGCCGAGCTGTCCACCCACGTGTTCGCCCAGACGCGGCCGCAGGACCGCAGGATGGAAGAGGTGTAAAGGTGATGGTGCAGGACCGACTCCAGCAGATCTTTCGGGAGATCTTCAGCGACGACGGCCTCCTCGTCTCCGACACGATGACCGCCGAGGACGTGCCCGGCTGGGACTCGCTCGCGCACATCAACCTGATCTACGCCGTCGAGCGGGAGTTCTCGATCCAGATCGCCGACGACCGGCTCGCCAGCTTCGCCACCGTCGGTGACATGCGCGAGCACATCGAGGAGCTCAGCGGTGTCCACTGAGGCCGGCCCCGCGATCGGGTCACCCGCCCCGCCGATCGCCCCAGCGGACGACGTCACCGCCGCGTCCGCCCCGTCCGCCGCGACCGCCGCGACCGCCCGGACCGCCGCCGAGGCGGATCATCGGGAGGCGTCCGAGCTGGGCCTGCGAGAGATCCTGCGGGAGGACTTCCGGCGGCATTACGGCTCGCTCGCCCATCCGGGCCTGCACGTGCTCGCCGTCTACCGCCTCGGGCAGTGGCGGCGCACCCGGCGCCAGCCGCTGCGCGCCGCGCTCACGGTGGTCTACAAGGTGCTCAACAACCTCGTCATCCGTAACCTTTACGGGGTCGAGCTCTCCGAGCAGGCCCGCCTCGGCCGGCGGGTCCTCATCGGCCATCACCAGACGATCCTGATCCCGCCGTTCTGCGAGATCGGCGACGACTGCACCCTGCGGCACAACCTGACCATCGGCTACGCCGGCGGCTCGGCGTCGCCGCGGGACGTGCCGAAGGTCGGGGCCCGGGTCGAGCTCGCCCCCGGCGTCCACCTTCTCGGCGCGATCACCATCGGCGACGACGCCCGCATCGGCCCCGGCTCGATCGTCATGGCGGACGTCCCTGCCGGCTCCACTGTCTTCGCCGCCCCGGCCCGGATCATGAAGCCCCCCACCCGCTGACCACCGCACTTCGGCCGGCCGCCGCTCGGACAAGCAGCCCGGTTCCGCGGAACATCAAGATCACTGAGCTGTGGTGGGGGCCGGGCGCATGGCGCGGTTCCGCGGAACACCAAGATCACCGGTATGTGGTTGGGGTTGGACGTGATTCGCGGTTCCGCGGAACACTGAGATCGCAATAGCCGGAGCCCGGACGCGACGCGATTCCGCCCGAAGCGCTGGGTGACATACTCCCAGGGCATGGGGGACAGGCACGTGTACGGGCCGGGTCGTGCCGTGACCGGTGAACCTTCGGCGCCTGAACCTTCGGCGCCTGAACCTTCGGCGCCTGAACCTTCGGCGGCTGAACCTTCGACGACGCCGCGCCGGTTCCACGGGGTGATGGTCTCGAGTACCTACCGAGATCTGGAGCAGCACCGTGCCGCCGCGATCCGGGCGATTGACGGGCAGGGGCTGCACCCGGTTGCGATGGAGCAGGACTCGGCGCTGCCCGAGGTCACCGTGGTGGATTCCTCGTTGCAGAAGGTCCGGGACGCGGCGGCCTATGTGGGCATCGTTGGACGCAGCTACGGGCAGGTCCCCAGGATCGCAGGTAATCCGCGGGGTCTGTCGCTGACCGAGCTGGAGTTCCGGGAGGCGCGCCGCCTCGGCCGGCCAACGCTGATCTTCATCATGAGCGAAAGGCATCCGGTGCCGGAGACGGCGGTGGAGCTGGACCCGGAGAAACGCCGAAAACTGGCGGAGTTCCGCGACGAGGTGAAGCGCGCGAGTGACGACTCTCTCGTGCACCGGGTGTACCGGGAGTTCGACAGTCTCGAGGATTTCACGGTCGCGGTCACGCAGTCGGTCGCCGCGCTGCGCCGTGTCCTCGACGCGCGCGACACCGGGGCTGCCCCCGGGCCCGCCGCCGGGGCGAATCGGGCCGGCCGGCGGGAGCGCGATGGTATCCCCGCCTCGCCGCAGCTTTACGCCGAGCCTCCCTATATCGGTCGGCAGCGGTTCGTCGGGCGGGTGGCCCAACTGGAGACCCTGACCGACTGGGCGGCACCCGCGGATCCGTACCCGATCCTGCTGTTCGACGCGATCGGCGGCACCGGAAAGAGCGCGCTGACGTGGGAATGGGTCTTCGGCCACGCTACTGATGTCCGCGGAGACTGGGCGGGGCGATTCTGGTACTCCTTCTACGAGAAGGGGGCGGTGATGGCCGACTTCTGCCGCCGGGCCCTCGCCTACACCACCGGCCGGCCGCTGGACGACTTCAGGAACCTCAAACAGCCCGACCTCACCGACCTGCTGCTCCGCCAGCTCCAGAGCAGGCCGTGGCTGCTGGTCCTCGACGGCCTCGAACGAGTCCTCGTCCACTACCACCGCCAGGATGCCGCCCAGCTCGCCGACGAAGACGCCGGCACCAGCGACACGATCGCCGACCGCGACCCCTGCGCGGCGATCCGTCCCCTCGACGACGAGCTGCTGCGCGGGCTCGCCGCCCCCGGTCCGTCGAAGATCCTCATGACCTCACGGCTGGTGCCGTCGGTTCTGCTCGGCCCCGCCGGCCAACCGATCCCCGGTGTCCGACACGAGCCGCTGCCCGGACTCCGGCCAGCCGACGCGGAAGCCCTGCTGCGGTCCTTCGGAGTCGACGGCGACTCGGGCACCATCCGCACCTACCTGCAGCGGCACTGCGACTGCCATCCACTCGTGACCGGCATCGTCGCCGGTCTCGTCACCCACTATCTGCCCGCGCGCGGCCAGTTCGACCGCTGGGCCGCCGACCCCGACCACGGGGGCCGCCTCGACGTCGGGGACCTCGATCTCGTCGGCAAACGCAACCACATCCTGCACGCGGCCATCGACGCACTTCCCGACCCGGGTCGACAACTGTTGTCCATGCTCGCCCTGCTGTCCGAAGCCACCGACTACGACACCATCAACGCGCTCAACCCCCACCTGCCGGTTAAACCCGACGCCGTCCCCACGCCGTCGAAGCCCGAAGACGATTGGGACTGGGAGTACAGGTCGGCGGAGGACCGCGCCGCCGCGCGGGTGGCACACGCGGCGGCGATGGAGGAGTACCAGGCATACCTGCAAGCCCTGAGCACGTGGGAGCGAGCCCCGGAACGTCTCTCGGCCGCGCGACGACTCGCCGACACCGTGGTGGACCTGGAAAAACGCGGGCTGCTGCAGTTCGATCGGCGCACCCGCCGGTACGACCTGCACCCGGTGGTGCGCTCCGTCGCCGCCGGCAGGCTCCCCACCCACGACCGTGACCACCTTGGCCAACGCGTCGTGGACTACTTCTCCGCCCGTCCCCACATCCCTTACGGGGAAGCCGAATCTCTTGACGATCTACAGAATGGCCTGACCGTCGTCCGTACCCTCCTGCGAATGGGCCGGATCTCCGAAGCCTACGACGCATACCTGGGCGACCTGACACACGCCCTCGCCTTCAATCTGGAGGCGTACACTGAGATACTATCTTTAGTACGCCCCTTCTTTGTCCATGGCTGGAACACTCCGTCCCCCGATCTGGACGCGACGGCCCAGAGTTTTCTGGTCTCCAACGCGGGCTACGCGCTCAGTATCCTCGGAGAGTACCGCCAGGCGTTCGCCGCTGGCAGAGTCGGTTTGGATATCAACCTTGACCGGCAGAACTGGAATAGCTTGCGTAATGCGATAAGCAACTGTGGAATGGGTATTTATGGCCAGAACCGCCTCGCGGCTGGCGAGCGCCTTTTTTCTCTCGCTCTCGAGCTGGCTGAATGTCTCGACGGTGAGGATTTGTTCCTCGGGCGACTAAGCCTTTACAATATATATGTAGATTCCGGACGTATGGATGATGCCGAGCGCATGTGGGAGGCTCTCGACCCGATGGGTCGCGACTGGGCCCGGTCGAGGTACAGACCCGGGAGCGCCGAGCTACTGCGTGCCCACTTCCTGTTCGAGCAGGGCACTCTCACGGAGGACGACCTGGGGCAGGCCGAGCAGATTGCGACGGCCGGCCGCAGCCGTGAGAATGTCCGCGAGCTGTACCGGCTGCGTGGGTGGTGGCTGGCGGACCGCGGCCAGTGGGCGGCCGCAGCAGACAGTCTCAGCGAAGCCGTGCGCATGGCCCGCGAAGCCGGCATCCCCGAAGCCCACGCTGAAACCCTGCTCGCCCTGGCCCGTCTCCACCTCGGCCAGCTCACGAACCCCCGCGCCGACGCCGAACGCCTGGCCGCGCTCCGCCGGCCCGCGCACCTCCACCTCGCGCGTCTGTGGCACGCCATCGGCGACACCGGCCAGGCGACCAGGCACGCCCTCGCCGCCTACCGGTATGCCTGGGCAGACGGCGAACCCCACGTCCACCGCCACGAACTGAACCGCGCGACGGAGCTGCTGCACACCCTGGGCGCCGAGATCCCCCGCCTGTCCCCCTACGACCCCGCGGCCGACCCGCCGCCCGACTGGGAACTACGCGCCGCGGCAGCCATCCGCGATCTACGCCGTCAGGACGACAGTCAGGGCTGACGAGGTCCGACCGCTCCCCGGGTGGCCATCGGTCGGTCCGTTCACAGTGACGGTGAATGACCGGGCTTTCGCGTCTGGTGTCGCGGTGCGTCGACTAGGTGGCCTGTGCGGAGGCCGCGGGATGTCGGCGGCCGGGGGGCGGGACCGAGTCGGTACGGTTTGAGGCCGGACCGTCTGGCCCGATCGGGCCACCCCGCGGCCGACATGGAGAGGACTCGCGGATGAAGGTGCTCGTGACGGGCACGGAGGGGTACCTGGGGTGCCTGCTCGCGCCCGAGCTGATGCGCGATGGCCACGAGGTCATCGGCGTGGACACCGGTTACTACAAGTACGGCTGGCTGTACCGCGGGACGGACCGGACCCCGCTGACCCTCGACAAGGACCTGCGCCACCTCACCGTCGCAGACCTCGCGGGCGTCGACGCCGTGGTGCACATGGCCGAGCTGTCCAACGACCCGCTCGGCGCGCTCGCGCCGGACGTCACGTACAAGGTCAACCACCTCGGCTCGGTGCGGCTGGCGAACCTCGCCAAGCAGGCCGGCGTCGAACGGTTCGTCTACATGTCCTCGTGCAGCGTCTACGGCGTGGCGACCGGCGAGGACGTCACGGAGACCTCGCCGGTCAACCCGCAGACCCCGTACGCCGAGTGCAAGGTCTACGTGGAGCGCGACGTCGCCCCGCTGGCCGACGACTCCTTCTCGCCGACCTTCCTGCGCAACGCCACCGCCTACGGCGCCTCGCCGCGGCAGCGGTTCGACATCGTGCTGAACAACCTCGCCGGCGTCGCCTGGACGACCGGCGAGATCGCGATGACCTCGGACGGCACCCCCTGGCGTCCGCTGGTCCACGGCCTCGACATCGCGAAGGCGATCGGCCTCGCGCTGACCGCGCCGCGCGACGTCGTCCACAACCAGATCTTCAACGTGGGTGACAGCGAGCAGAACTACCAGGTCAAGGAGATCGCCGACGCGGTCGCCAGCGTCTTCACCGGGTGCAAGCTGAGCTTCGGCGACAACGGCGGTGACAACCGCAGCTACCGGGTGTCCTTCGACAAGATCGCGAGCACCCTGCCCGGATTCTCCTGCGACTGGAACGCGCTGCGCGGCGCCCAGCAGCTCCACGAGGTCTTCAGCCGTATCCAGCTCGACCCGGAGACCTTCACCGGCCGCGGGCACACCCGACTCAAGCAGCTCCAGTACCTGATCGGCACCGGCCAGCTCGACGCCGACCTGTTCTGGGCGCATCCGTGATCGTCACCCCGACGGCGATCGCCGGGGTGACGATCGTCGACGTCGAGGCGTTCACCGACGCCCGGGGCCTGTTCGCTCGGACGTTCTGTGCCGAGGAGTTCGCCGCCGCGGGGCTCGCCGTCGAGGTCGCCCAGTGCAGCGTGGCCTACAACGCCACGGCCGGCACGATCCGCGGGATGCACTGGGCTGGCGAACCCGTGCGCGAGACCAAGTTGGTCCGCTGCACCCGCGGCGCGCTGCTCGACGTCGTGGTCGACCCCCGGCCGGACTCGCCGACGTACCTGCGCCACGTCGCGGTCGAGCTGTCCGCCGACAACCACCGGGCGTTGTTCATCGACGCGGGGCTCGCGCACGGCTACCAGACGCTGGCCGACGCCACCGAGGCGACGTACCAGATGAACGTTCCCTTCACCCCGGGACACGATCGCGGGCTGCGCTTCGACGACCCGCGCCTGGGCATCGCCTGGCCGCTGCCGGTGTCGGTGATCTCCGACAAGGACCGGGCCTGGCCGCTGCTCACGGGCGTCCCGGCCTGAATCCGTTGTCGTTGCCGCCACCCCCCGTTGTCCGATCGCTTTCGGTGCCTGCGAAACTCAACGCCGGCGGGAACGTGGGTGGTGCCCTCGCGACCCGGAGGGCAACACGGCCCCTGACCCTGGTGCCGTGACGATCAGATTGCTTCGGACTGTCACATCCCCGCGGCGGATGTGCGGTCACCACACCGCTCGGCTCGCTGGGCCGAGCGGCACACCCGCGTCCGGCCCGCCGGGCCGTGTAGCCGGCACCGACGCGGGCAGATCGATGCCGACATCTCACCAAGGGGAGCGCATGTCATCCGGAAACCCGGCCCAGGGCGGTAGCGGAACCGTCGCGGCCGACGCGAACCAGTCGCCGGCCACCTCCGGCGGCATCGCCACGCCGGTCACCGCGTGCCGGTCCTGCGGCGGGGCCGCCCCGCGGCTGTTCCTCTCCCTGGGGTCGACGCCCATCGCGAACCGCCTGGTGCGCGCCGACGCCCTCGACGCCACCGACCCGTCGTTCCCGCTCGAGGTCGGCTTCTGCGAGTCCTGCGCGCTGGTCCAGCTCACCCACGAGCTGCCCGCGTCGGAGATCTTCGACGAGGACTACCCGTACTTCTCGTCGTTTTCGGACATGCTCGTCCGGCACGCCGAGAAGCATGTCATCGACCTGATCGCCAGCCGCAACCTCGGCCCGGACAGCCTGGTCGTCGAGGTCGCCAGCAACGACGGCTACCTGCTCAAGGCGTTCGTCGAGCGGGGCATCCCGGTGCTCGGCATCGAGCCGACGCCGGGTCCGGCCGCCGCCGCCCGCGAGGCCGGCGTGCCGACCCGCGAGGAGTTCTTCGGCGCGGACCTGGCCCGCCAGCTTGTCGCGGAGGGCCTGCGGGCCGACGTGATCATCGCGAACAACGTGATGGCCCACGTCCCCGACCTCAACAGCTTCGTCGAGGGCTTCTCGATCCTGCTCGCCGACGGCGGGCTCGTCGACGTCGAGAACCCCGGCGTGGGCGCCCTGCTGGCCCACACCGAGTTCGACACGGTCTACCACGAGCACTTCTGCTACTTCTCCACCATCGCGGTGGACGCCCTCATGCGCCGCCACGGTCTGGCGCTCGTCGGCGTCCAGGAGTTTCCCGAGCTGCACGGCGGGACGCTGCGCTGGAGCATGCAGCACGCCGTGGCCGCCGAGCCGGCCGAGTCGGTCGCGGCCGTGCTCGGCGCCGAGCGGGCCGCGGGCCTCGACTCGTTCGCGCGGTACGCCACCTTCGGTGACGACGTACGCGCCGTGCAGGAGGAGCTGGTCGCCCTGCTGCAGTCGCTGCGAGCCGAGGGGAAGACGGTCGCCGCCTACGGCGCCGCGGCCAAGGGTGCGACGCTGCTGAACTCCAGCGGCATCACCACGGACCTCATCGACTTCGTGGTCGACCGCAACGTCCACAAGCAGGGCAAGTACATCCCCGGGGCGCGGCTGCCGATCCTCGACCCCGCCGTCCTGCTGGAGCGCCAGCCCGACTACCTGCTGCTGCTGGCCTGGAACGTGAAGAAGGAGATCATCGCCCAGCAGGAGGAGTACGCCGCGCGCGGCGGTTCCTTCATCGTGCCGGTACCCCGGCCGGTCGTGCTGTAGGCGGGTCCTGCATCGTGGAATGGGGTCGTCGTCATCTCCGCCCGCGGCCATCCGGGTCGCGGGCGCCGGGCCGGCGTCGTCGGTCGGGAGAGCGAGCATGACGGACATCGATCTGGATCTGCGGGCCTCGGGCTGGCCCGAGGATCCGCCGCCCGAGGACCCGCACTCCGTCGAGCAGACCCCCCACGCCCCCCGGCCGGGCGCGCCGGCGCCGGACGGATCTCCGGTGGCCGGCGGCCAGAGCAGCCCCGCGCGCGCCTACGATTCGGCGTTCATCGGCTTCGAGGTGTCCTCGGTGATCCCGCCGGAGACCTGGGCCGCGCCTGCGCCTCTCCCGGCGTCTCCGGCTCTCCCGGCGTCTCCGGCTCTCCCGGCGTCTCCGGTTCACCCTGCGCCTCCGGTTCACCGACAACCCGGCCCCGGCGCCGGACCGTGGGGTCAGCCCCCGGGGCACCCCGGTACGTCCGAGCCGGCGCCCGGCGTACCGGCCTGGCCGGGCCAGCAGCCCGCGCCGCCGCGTCCCCAGTCCACCGGGTCCGGAACGCGGCCTCCGCCGCCTGGTCAGGGGCAACAGCCTGGTGGGGGGCAACCGCTGAGCGGTCCGCCCGACCCCCGTCGAACCCCGACCGCACCCCCGGCCCCGACGTCCGGCGCCGGGCCTCCGGACCGGGCTGCGACACCGCCGCCCGCCGCCCATCGGACGCCGCCCGCCGGCCACCCGACGGCTGGGCCCCCTGCCACGGATCACCGGCCACCGATGTCGCCGGGTGGCTACCCCGCCGGATCGGGCACCTCCCCTGGTCGCCCGTCGCCGCCGGATGGGTCCCGGCGGGGGCGGATTCCCACGGCGGGCCGCGTCCCGACGTCACCGCCGGCCGGCTACCCGGCGGGTCAGGCGCCGATCGTGGGACGCGTTCCCACCGGACCATCGCCGACAGCCCGCGGCCCGGTGGGCCAGGCCCCCGCAGGTCCGACGCCGGCGGGCCAGACGCCAGCAGGCCACGCCGCGGGAAGCCAGGCCAGATCGGACTACGTCAGGCCGGGCCAGCTTCCGCCGGGCCAGACTCCGCAGGGACAGGTCCCGGGAGGCCGGAACCCGACCTCGCCCGGCAGGACCGGGTTCTCGCAGCCCGGCTGGACCGTATCGTCCCGGCCGGGCGTGGGGGCTGCACGTCCGGGTCCGGCCGCCACACCACCCGAACGGCCCCCCGCCGTGCTGCCGGGGCTCACCCCGGCGCTCCCCGAGGGTCCCCCCGGGGGGCAGATGCCCTCGCCGATCACCGTGGAACCCGGGGTGCGATCCGTCCCGCCGGCCTCCGCTGGGCCGTCAGGGCCCCGCACCCCCTCGGGTCCGCGTGGGCCGAGGGAAGGCCGTGCGCCGTCGGGTCCTGGCGTGCCCTCGGGTCCTGGCGTGCCGTCGGGTCCTGGTGTGCCGTCGGGTCCTGGTGTGCCGCTGGGTCCGGACATGCGAGATGGTTCGCGGCCTGCGCCGGGAACGCGGACGTCGGCGGAGTCCGCCGGTCTGGGTTGGATCGCGGTCAGCACGGCGCCGCGGGCTTCCATCCGATCCGTCGAGGCCGGCGGTCCCGAGGTGGGCGGCAGCCTGCCCGGGTTCGGATCTACCTATCCGGCCCCCGGCCCAGACCCGGGCCCAGGCCCCGGCCCCGGCGGAGCCGCAGCCGCAGGCCCACGTCCCGCCGCAGGTCCAGGGGTGAGGTCGCAGCCGGGGCCAGGCGAGGCCGGGGGCGGTGCGGGTGCGGGGCCGAGTTCGCCGGAGACCTCGGCGCTGCCGGGGCTGCGCCGGTTGCCGGGCGGTAGCCCGCTGCCCCACACGATCACCTCGACGATCGACCTGAGCGCCCTGCAGCACCGCCTCCGCGTCGAACAGACCGAGATCATCGCCCGGGTCGAGGATCCCGCGCCCCGCTCGCACCGGCGCCGCCGCCGAGCCGCCCCCGCGGACGTGGAGTCCACCCAGGTGGTCTCGCGCGGGTCATTGCCCGGCCAGCCGCGTCCCGGCGGCCGGTCCGATCCGTCGGGCAGCGGCGCGGCCTACGAGGGCCTCGCCGACGCTCTGGACACCGGGCTCATCGATCGGCGTGGCGGCCGGGCGGGCGGTACGGCGCGGCGCCGGGCCGACGTCGGCGGGGTGGTCGACGACCGTGGCCGCCGTGCCGACCATGGCCGCCGTGCCGACCGGACCCGCCGCGTCGACGGCGATCCTGGCGAGGTTGACGATCCCGAGCGGGGGGCCGGCCCCGGCGGGGGCGGCCCCAGCACTCGCTCGAAGGCGATCTGGACCCTCGCCGACCAGGCCATCTCCAGCGCGACGAACGCCGCGATCTCGTTTCTCATCGCGCGCCAGGTCAGCGATGTCGAGTATGGCGCGTTCGGGATCGCCTACACGCTGTTCGCCATTGTGATCGGGTTGTCTCGTGGCGCGACCTGCATGCCGCTGAGCATGCACTACTCGGGCGCGACGCCGTCGTCGTTCCGGTCGGCCGCCTCGGCCACGACCGGCTCGTCGTTCGTCTTCGGGATCGGGATCGGGGTCGGGTTCGTCGGCGTCGGCCTTGCCGTCGGCGGGCCGGTCGGATCGTCGCTGATGGCGATGGGCTTCGTGCTGCCCGGCCTGCTCCTGCAGGACGCCTGGCGGTACGTCTTCTTCGCCATGGGGCGGCCGTTCGGCGCGTTCCTCAACGACCTCGTGTGGGCCGTCGTCCAGCTGCTCGGGATCTGGCTGCTCGTCCACCGTGGGGTGACCGAGTCGTCCCCGCTGCTGCTGGCCTGGGGAGCCTCGGCCCTGGTCGCCGCCCTCATCGGCATCGTCCAGGCCGGCTTCTGGCCGTCGCCCGGGGCGACCAGGCGGTGGCTGGCGGAGAACAGGACGGACTCGACGTACCTGGCGGCGGAGTTCATCACGGTCCAAGGCGCCCTGCAGACGTCGATGCTGGCGATCGGGGCGGTCGGGTCGCTGTCGACGATCGGTGCCCTGCAGGGCGCGCGGACGCTGCTCGGTCCGACCACCGTGGTCGGGGTCGGGGTGGTCAGCTTCGCGCTACCCGAGTTCTCCAAGCGGACCTCGATGAACGTGCACGCCCGTGAGCGGGCGGCGTACGCGCTGTCCGGGCTGGTCCTCGCGATCGGCGCGGCCTGGAGCCTGATCTTCTACTTCCTGCCGGAGCGCTATGGCCAGGCTCTGCTGGGCGACACCTGGGAGGGGACGAAGGGCATCCTGGGCCTGTCGATCCTGCACTATCTCGCGGCGGCGGTCCCGGTGGGACCGGCCTGCATGGTCTACGCGCTCGGTAAGACCAAGATCACTTTTAGGCTGAACGCGGCCTTCGCCCCGATGCTGCTCGGATTTCCCATCCTCGGGGCGGTTCTCGGCGAGGCCCGCGGCGCGGTGATCGGATTCAACATTGCTTTTTGGGCTATTGCTCCGGTGTGGTTCGTTCTGCTCCGTCGGCTCGGGCGCGAACACGACGCCGAGCAGGCGGCGCTGCGCGCGGCGCAGGGCGAGCCGGGAACCGCCGTCGATCCGGTGCGTCCGCGCGCCGGCAAATCCGGCAGTGGTGGTGGCGCTCGTGGGCGCGGGTCGCGGCGGCCCCGGCCGGGGGAGGGGAGAGGCGGCCGCGCGGGATGGTCGGACCGGGGGGCGAGGCCGCCCGAGCCGGTGTCGGCCGGGGCGCCGCGCGGCGGCGCCGGTCCCGGCACCGCGGGTGGTTGGTCGCCGGAACGGGGACGATCACGCCAGGACCAACGTTCGTCCGGGGGGCGGCGGCCGGCCGGCGGTCGCCCGGTCGCCGGTGCGTTCGACGAGGTGGAAATGACCGGCGGGTGGGAGTTGCCCGAAGGTTCGGCGCGGCGTGATAGGTCCAGTGCAAAACGACGGGATGGAAATAACTCGACAAAAGTTCGGAAATCTGACGTCCCGGAAGAGTTACGACGGGAACTTCCGCGACCGCGGCCGGTCCGCACGGATCGTGACCGTCCCTCGCCGCGGGGGAAGTCGGGTGAATCCGAGCGCGGTATCGGGTCGGTGGATGATGTGGACGGTAGGGGTCTCGCCCGGGGAGGTCAGCGCGACGGTCATCGTCGCGGAACCGGCCCGCGGCGTGGCAGGGGCGACACCTGAGCGCCATCACGGCGTCAGTCATAGCTATGACCGTTTACTATCCGCTATCGGCTATGCTCACAAATCGGTTCGTCAGATCTAGACCGTGGTCCGGCAATCGGGCCGGATGCTCCTGTGGGGGGCCACTTTGAGTCCGCTTCACGTCCTGCTGGAGGTGTCGGTGCGTCAGCTCGCCGGCTCTCCGATCCGCGTGCGGGCCCGGTCCGCCCGTCCTGAGTCCGAGGCGGGCACGTCATGAGCCGCAACGCACAGGCGGGTGGCGAGACCAGCCGGGCCCCGTCCGCTCCCTCGTTGTTCCGCATCATCCAGCCGCGGCTGCTGATCATCGTGATCGTGGTTGTGATCTTCGCGGCGCTGGCGGCCATCTACTCCAAGGCGCAGTCGGCCACCTACGCGTCGAGCGCGCGGGTCTTCCTCTCCACCGACTCGGGCACCCTGGGGGCGAGCTCGGTCGACGCGACCCGCTTCGTCCAGACCCAGGCGCAGTTCGCCCAGTCCTCGGCAGCGGTGGCGGTGATCGCGAAGGACCTCAAACTGTCCGAGTCGGACGTGTCGAGCCGGCTGAGCACGTCCCCGTCGGACGCGGGCTACTTCTTCGTCATCAAGGGCAAGGGGCCGTCGCAGGAGGCGGCGAACTCCCTGGTCAAGTCCGCCGAGACGGCCTACAGCACGCTGCTGACGAATTATGGCCCCAACAGCCAGGAGTCGGTGACCGCGCTGAAAAATCTGCGCGACCGGCTCGTCACTGAGGGGCAGGGTTCGGCTGCGGGGACAGCCAATGACGTCGGTGTGCGCACCGCGCAGATCCAGGACCTCAACACCAAGATCGCTGCGGCGGAGACTGCGGCGGTGCTGGGTAGCTCCGCGGTGAAGCTGGCAGAGCCGCCGGTCGCCGACGGTCAGGGCGGTCCCAACCTGCTGCGCAACGTCCTCGTCGCGGTGATCGTGGGCCTGCTCGGCTCCATCGCCGCTATCTGGATCATGTACCAGCGGCGGCCGACGATCCTCGACCCGCACAACCCGTCGGACACCCTCGGCGTGCCGCTGATCGCCGCGCTGGAGCCGGGGCGCACGACCGCGAGCGCGGCCGAGACGCTCGTCTCGGCAATGTCGGCGGTGATGTCGCCGACGAGCAAGGTGGTGGCGTTCACCCCGGCGTCGCGCGGGGACCTCGCCGCCGACCTCGTCTCCTCCGTCGCCGCGGCCTGGTCGGACGACCAGGGCGTCGTGCTGATCCTCGACACCTCCCCGTCGTCGGAGGTGCGGGCGTCGCTGGAGGGGCTGCCGCGGGCGACCTCCGGGGAGCTGCCCCGCTGGGCGCACGAGCCCACCTGCCTCGCCCGCTCGTCCGGCACCGGCCGCGGGCACATCCTGTACAACCGCGTCTCGCCGGCCCGGGCGGCGCGCCCCGGCGGCCTCGCGCCGATCCTCGCCGACCGCGCGCCCGTCGTCGACCTGGTCATCCTGGTCACCTCGGCGCTGGCCGAGCTGCCGATGACCGCGGCGTCGGCGATCCAGGCCGACGCGGTCGTGGTCATCACGTCCACCGAGACGCACCTCAAGGAGCTGGAGCAGGTGCCGCGGGACTGGCCGGCGCTCGCCGAGCGCGTCGTGGGCGTCGTCCACGACGGCCGGACCGGCATCCGCCGGGCGACCGGCAACGCCGCCCCGGAGCGTCGCTCCTCGGTCGACACGATCACGTCGAACTCCCCGGTGGGCGGCGAAGGTCCGCCGAGCAAGCGCGGCGGCATGGATCCGGAGGCCACCGACCGCTACGCCCGTCCCGCCCGGTAACAACCCGGCCCTCGCCCCGCCCTTGCCGGCCGGGCCGCCCACGGCGGCCGGCAGACAGCCAGAGCGACAGACGGCCCCGCTCCTCGCGCCCTGCGCGTCGAGCGGGGCCGTCGCCGTTCTGCGAGGGCCGAGCCGTTCCGCGGCCGCGGCCCGGCCCGGCTCTACGCGCGCACGAGTGCGAGGACGAAGCCGTCCCAGCCCTTGCTGCCCACCGTCTGCAGCGCGGTCGCCGTCAGCCGCGGCTCCGCCCCCACCAGGTCCAGCACGGCCCTGGTCCCCTGGACGTCGGGGTCCGCGCTGTCGGGGTCGACGACCGCCCCGCGGCGCACCACATTGTCGATCACGATCGCGCTGCCGGGGCGGGTCAGGCGCAGCGCGGCGGCGAGGTAGCGCGCGTTGTTCTGCTTGTCCGCGTCGATGAACACGAGGTCGAACGGCTCGGGTTGGGCCGCGATCAGCGCGTCGAGCGAGTCGACGGCGGGACCGAGCACGACCTGCGCGACGGCGCCGAGGCCGGCGCGCTCCAGGTTGCCCCGGGCCACCTCGGCGTGATGGGGATCGACCTCCAGGGTGACCACCCGGCCGGTCGGTCCGACGGCCCGCCCGAGCCAGATCGTCGAGTATCCGCCGAGGGTGCCCACCTCCAGCACCCGTCGGCCGGAGACCAGGCGGACGAGCAGGGCGAGGAAGGCGCCCTGGTTCGGCGCGACCTCGATCGGCGGCAGCCCGGCCGCGTGGCTCGCGGCCCGCGCCTGCCGCAGCGTGTCGTCATCGTCGACGAGGGTGTCGACGAGATAGTCGTCGACGGCTCGCCAGTTCTGCACCAGGTCGTCCACCGGTGGGCACCTCCATGGTCGCCAGCGTGGGCGCCGGGCGCCCGGCCGGGGCCCGGCGAGGCGGTCTCAGATGCCCGCGAAGGACCTGCGCTGCGCAGGGGGCGAGGGGCTCGGCGGCGCTGGCCCGGGATCGTCCGCCAGCCGGAGCGACTCCTCCGGCGCGACCGTGAACCAGCCGACGAGCAGCAGGCCCAGGCCGGTGACGACCGGGGCCAGCAGGCCGCCGGACAGCACAGTGTAGAAGATCAACACCGACCCGGAGAGCACGAACGACTGCGAGCCACGCACGAACATCGCCACGATGAAGCTGAGGAACGTCACCGTGCCGAGAACCCCGTACTCGAGGACGAGCTTCGGCACGAGCGCGTAGTTCAGCGGCAGACCGGTGCGGCGGAAGAACTCGCCGGCGTCGCGGTCGGCGAAGCCCGCGCCGGAGCCGAACACGACCGTCGCCGGATCGCTGCCGAGCGCGTCCCAGGTGCGCTGGTAGGGCTGGACGAAGCGCAGGCTGCCGCTGGAGGTCGACGAGGACGTCTCCGTCGCCCGGGCCGCGAAGATGCTCGACGCCGGGGTGAAGCTGATGACCAGGGCGATGAGGCCCACGCCGACCAGGGCGGTGAACGCGAACTTGGCGCCCTTGTGGACGGCCAGCAGCACACCCGCGAAGGCCAGCAGCAGCAGGCCGGTGCCGGAAACGGTGCTGAGAATCGCCAGCACGAACATGAACAGCCGCCACCAGCCGCCGTTGCGCAGGACGCAGACCACGATGCCGAAGCCCAGGAACTGCGAGCAGAACGACGCCTCCAGACAGACGAAGGCGTTCGACTTGTACAGCGACGATCCGTACTGGACCGGGTAGGAAGTGTTGAAGCCGTGCATCAGGAAGTTCGACGGCACGACGTCCTTGACCACGTCGGTGTACGGAACGCCGACAAGCTGAATCGCGAACTGGAACAGGGCCAGCCCGGCCAGCACCGTGATCATGATGAGGAAGCGGTCGAGCAGCCGGGGCAGCAGCGCCCGGGCGTCGGCGGGACGCAGGCCGAAGACGAACGGGACATACGTCGCCAGCAGCAGCAACAGCGACGTCAGGGACGTGCTGTCCTTCTGCCGCAGGAAGGAGACGAGCGCCGACAGCGAGCACGCCGTCATCGCCACCAGGTAGCCGGTCATCCGGCCCGAGTTCCGGCTCAGGCCGCCACGCCGGACCATGATCGCCGCGCACACGTAGGTGATCGGCAGGATCACCTGGACCTGTGAGCCGCCGACGGGAATGGCGATCCGCTGGAAGAAGATCTCGAAGAACAGCAGAATGGTGAGCAGCCGCAGCGTCGCGTCGTTGGCCGTCCGGCCGCTGCCCGCCTCCTGGGTCGGGATCACCCACGACCGCGGAATCCTGGTCGTGAGGGTGGTGGTTACCACTGGTTTCCCGTCCCCCGTTCTCGGTCGGCGGGCGCGCCGCGGCCGGGTGGGCGGCGGCGAACGCTGCGGACGACAGCCGGGTGACCCCGCATGGCGGCCCGGTGGGCCGTGCGTGGACGGCACCGTCGGCAAGTCTAACCGGCGCCGATCGGACGCCTCCCACCGTGGTCTTCGGTCAATTCCCGGGGCGTACGGTCGCCCGTCCGTCACCGCCCGCAGTCGTCCTCGTGGTGTCTTCCGGGAACCTGGCGCCGTCGGGTGAATAATGGCCCGGGCCGCCCGGACGGCTGCGGTCGGAGAAGTTCTCCGGCCTGGGAACTCCCTGGGTGAAGGCCCGCGTTCCTCGTATCAGGGCGGCGTTATCGGCCGCGGCCGAAGCCTGTTCTCGTACCTGTGCGGCGGGGTCGGTCGTTCATTGCTGTCGTGATGACGTCCGGTCGTTCCGGCGCCTGGCGACGATCTGTCCTCAGCGTGGAGGTGTAACGTGCGCTATTCCGGCATCGTGCCGGGAGGGCGTCCGCCCCCGTCCGACCGGTTCGGTCCGCAGCGGGGCGGCACCTCGCCGACCCGCGCCGTCTCGATCAAGGGGGGTGGCGGGCCCGGCTGGCCCGGTGCCGACACCGGCACCATGCCGCTGCCGGGCATCCGGACCTCGGGGTCCGTGGACTCTGGCGCGTCCACGGACCCCGAGCTGTCCGGCTTGACACTCTGGCCCGACCAGCCCGACCAGCCCGACGACGCGTCCGGCGGGGTCGGTCCGTCCGGTGGGGTCGGCGGCTCGGGCGGGTCTGGCGGAGCCGGCGGCTCGGGCGGATCGCGGTGGCGTCTGCCGCCGTCACGCCGCGGACGGGCGTTGGCCGTCACCGGCCTCGCGGCGATCCTCGTGGCCGTGCTCGGTGCCGTCGGGCTGGTCGTGCTCGGCGGCGGTGGCGATGGTGGCGGCGGCGGTGAGGTTTCGAGGCCGCCCGCCCCGCCGGCGGGCGGCGTCGCCTGGCCCTCGGGCGCCAACGCCAACCCGCCCCACGACCTGGCCGCGTGGGAACGCTGGCTCGGCCGCCGGACCGACGTCGCCGTCGTATTCACCGTCCGTGACAACTGGCGGAAGATTGTCGCCGACGACTGGCCGCTGTCGGGGCTCCGCCCGGACGCCTACGCCGGGAAGGTGTCCATCGCTCAACCGCTGTTCCCGAAGGACGGCAACGAGGCCGCCTGTGCCCGCGGCGACTACGACGCCAACTGGGCGACGTTCGGGCGGACGCTGGTACGCAACGGCCGACCGGACGCCTACGTCCGGCTCGGCTGGGAGTTCAACGGCGACTGGTTCTGGTGGTACCCGCGCGACACCGCCACCTGGCGGACCTGCTTCCAGCGGGCGGTGACCGCGATCCGCTCGACCTCGCCCGGCGTCCGCATCGACTGGAACATCTCGGCCCACCGGGACTCGATGCCGGGCGGCGACAATGTCTGGGCCGCCTATCCCGGTGACGCGTTCGTCGACGTCGTCAGCATCGACGCCTACGATTCCTACCCGCCGTCCTTCACCCGCGCGACCTTCGACGCCCAGTGCAACCTGGACTCGGGCGCCTGCACGGTCGCCCGGTTCGCGCGCGAGCATGGCAAGCAGTTCGCCGTGCCGGAATGGGGTGTCGTCCGCTCGGCGGGCGGCGGCGCGGACAACCCGTTCTATGTCCAGAAGATGTACGAGCTGTTCCAGGCGAACCGGGCGAACCTCGCCTACGAGGCGTACTTCACCGCGACCGATGCGGGCAACGTCCAGTCCTCGCTGGTCGACCCCCCGAGCAACCCCCGCGCCGCCCAGCGCTACCGAGCCCTCTTCGGCGCGCCGCCGCCACCGACCACACCACCCCGCTGAGGGCCTCCATGGTTCTTCCACCGGGGTCGGCGTCCGATTTATCCCTGTGGAAGAGACAGCGGGAGCCGCTCCCCCGCACACCACCTTCTGGTGGGGCGGGGGGCGGCGCTGCGGCGGCGGGTCAGTAGCTCTTCTTCGCGGGGCGCAGGTGCAGCTCGGTGATCTCGGCGGTGGGTGGGAGCCGAATGAGGTAGTCGACGAGGTCGGCGACGTCGTCGGCCTGGATGAGCAGCGCCGGCGCGTACTCTCGGCCCTCTCGGGCGTAGATCGTCTCCTGGCGTGGGGTGGCCGTGCGGCCGAGGTGGATCGTGGCGACCCGGATCCCGTCGGCGTTGATCTCCTGGCGCAGACTGTCGGCGAAGCCGCGCATGGCGTGCTGGGTCGCGGCGAACTGGCCCGCTCCCGCGCCCGCGCGAATGCCCTGCGTGGAGTTGATGAAGACGATGTCGGCGCCGCCGTCGGCCCCCGCGACCCGCAGCGCGGGCAGCAGCCGCTGGGTCAGCGCGTAGGGCGCCCGGACGTTCGCGAGGTACTGCGCGTCCAGGTCGGCCAGCGAGGCCGCGTCCACCCGGGCACTGGCGTAGGCCCCGGCGCTGTGCACCAGGTGGTCGACCCGGCCATGGCGGACGGTGACCTCGGCGACGAAGTCGGTGACGGCCGCGTCGTCGGTCAGGTCGAGCCGGACCGGCAGCAGCGTGCCCGGCCCGGTCGCCTCCTTGCCGAGGCCGTCGAGCCGGGCCTGGTCGCGGCCGAGGGCGAGCACGGTGGCGCCGTCGGCGGCCAGGCGCAACGCGGTGGCGCGGCCGATGCCGCTGGACGCGCCCGTCACGACGGCGACGTGCCCGGCGAGCGGAACCGCGTCCGCCGCCGGGCCGCCCGCGGATCCGGCCGTCACGCGCTCGACGCCTGGGAGAACACCAGCACGGCGTCCTCCCGCGGGGGCGCGGTGTCGTAGCTGAGGCAGATGTCCTCGGGGATGCGGGTGAGGTCCGTGCCGCGCAGGTAGTCCCGCATCGTGGTGCCGGTGCACTCGGAGTCGACGTTCGGCGCCCCGACGTGGTTGATGACGTCGTCGAAGTGCACCGTGCGGAAGTCCATGCTGAACCGGGTGCGCCCGGAGTTGTTCGGCACCGACGAGTGCAACTGCGCCGCGGAGAAGATCAGCATGCCGCCGGACGGCGCGACCACCCGGGTCTGCGGGAAGATCTCCACCTCCTCCTCCGGCTTGGGCTGCTTGCGGGTGTCGGACTTGATGTGCTTCGCCGCGTCCGCCCGGCTCTTGGCGTTCCACTCGTAGTAGTCGTAGTCGCGGGAACCGTTCTTCACGCCCTGGCTGAAGTAGCGCGGGTGGAAGGCCAGGCCGTTCTCCGGGACGATGTCGAAGATCGGCATCCACCAGTTGAGCTGGCAGAACGGCGCCGAGTACCAGGTGTCGCGGTGCGGGTGGAAGGCGTAGGCGATGCCGGAGGTCAGGTAGTCGTCCGACGTCGAGGTCCGCAGCCGCGGCACGTCGAAGTAGGTCTTCGACGGGTCGGCGCCATGCTCGGCGAGGATCGCCGGCAGCAGCTCCTTGCAGGTCGGATGGTGGATGAACCGTGGCTTGAGCTCCGCGAGCAGGGCGGCGTACTCCTCGACGGGCATGTGGTACTGCGCCGTCTCCGGGTCGAGGCTGCCGAACGCCTCCCGGATCAGTGCGCGGCTGAACTCGACGAACTCGCGGGTCGCCGGCCTGGGTGCATAGACGAACAGGTCGCCCTGGTAAAGCTTGGCCCGTCGCTCGTCATCGGACAGCGTGGACTCGACCAGTACCGAACTCATCGGATTCCCCCTCGGAACGGACGTGGGTGAGCAGCAGCCGGGCCATGGCGAGTTCGTCCGGCGTCGTGACATGGATGTTGGCGGGTTCGCCTGGTACGACGACAACCAGGCCGCCGGCCTCGGCGACCATCGCCGAGTCCTCCACCGCCTCGTGGGCGCCTGCATGCACGGAGCGCAGCAGGTCCGCCCGGAACGCGTGCGGCGTCTGCACCAGCCGATGGGTCTCCCGCGGCAGGGATGCCCCCGCGACCAGCCTGGGGGAGGGACCGAGCCCGCCCGCCGCCGGCCGGATCTCGTCGGCGCTCCGGATCTCGTCGGCGACCCGGATCTCGTCGGCGACCCGGATCTCTTTGACGACTTCGGTGAGTGGCAGGCCGGGCACGGCGGCGTCGGCCCCGGCCCGGACCTCGTCGACGACGCGCTGGTAGAGGGCGGGGGTGGCCAGCGGGTGAGCGGCATCGGTGATCACGATGACGCCGGCGTCCGCGGGAACGGCGGCGAGGCCGGCCCGGACCGACTCGGCCCGGGTGGTGCCGCCGGTCACCTGCCGGACGCCGGGCGGGGCCGACCAGCTTCCGGCCGTTCCCGCGGGCACGACCACGACGATGCCGTCGCTGGCCGCGCGGGCCGCCGCGACCGGGTGGGCGAGCAGCGGCTCGCCGCCGAGGTCGAAGAACTGCTTCGGCCCGCCGAAGCGGGTGCCGCCGCCGCCCGCGAGCACGATCGTCCAGACCGGCCCGGAGTTGCCGGCCCGCCCCGGCCGCCCGGACCGGCCTGAGCTGCCTGGGCCGCCTGGGCTACCTGGACTGCCGGCAAGATCAGCCACCGGTCGCTCCCCCGGGGCCGGCGCCCGTCTCGGCGAGCAGGTCGACGCCAGCCAGCGCGTCCGCGGCCTCGGCGACCGTGTCGAACGGCAGCCCCGCGCGCTCGGCGATGTCGAGCAGGCTGCGGGTGCCGTCGGCGAGGTTGAGCACCCACAGCAGGCCCATCTCGATGGCCTGGCGATTCATCGTCGCGCCGATGGCCCGGTACAGGCCGCGCCGGCCGAGCTGCGGCTCGCCGTACGGGGCGGTGTTGCGCCAGGTCCGGTCCCGCTCGCAGATCTCGATCGTGCGCCGCAGGATCGCGAACGAGTCGGCGAGCGACTCGGGCGTGACGAACTCAAGGTCGTCGGCCGAGGTGTGGTACTGCGGATACTCGCCGTGCTGACCCCGGCCGAACCGGCCGACGGGCAGGTCGAAGCCGGGCGAGCAGAACTGCCGCTCGTCGTAGCCGTAGGGGGAGAACTCGACGATCCGGTGCGGCCGCTCGGTCTCGGCCAGCGCCACCGCGGCGGCCCGGTCGACGGCGGCGTCACCCCGGCGACTGCGCTTGTAGGTCGGGTCGCTGCGGTCACCGAGGCCGGTCAGGACCAGCCCGTGCCGGATGCGGCCGACGGTGTCCCGGTTGCGGGCCAGCCAGGTGATCGAGCCGATCGTCCCCGGGATGAACAGCAGCCGGAACGTGTGCCGCCGCGGCCCGGCGGCCAGCGCCCGTGCCAGCAGGGTCGCCGTGGCGATGCCCGAGCAGTTGTCGTTGGCCATCGCCGGATGGCAGGTGTGCGTGGTGATCAGAAACTCGTCGGACGTCTCGCCCGGCAGCACGATCTCGCCGTAGGTCAGCGAGCCGTCGGTGAGCGTCGTGTCGATCTCGACCTCGTACTCGCCGGCGGGCAGCGCGCCGAGGTGCCGGTCGGTCAGGCAGAAGCCCCAGTTCTCGTTGTAGTACGACGTCCGGTAGGGGACCCAGTCCGGTCGGTCGGGCATCGAGAACAGGTGCGGGCGCAGCTCGTCGAGGGTCATCCGGGCGCGCACCGGCGTGCTGTAACCCAGCAGGTGCAGCGGGTTGTCGGCGGCGTCGACGACGGTCTTGCCGTCGGGGCCGATCAGCCGGGCCGAGCCGACGTTCCACTCCCGGGGGACGGTCCAGTCCAGCACCGGCGTGCCGCTGGGCACCTCGTGCACGGTGAGCGGCACGTCGGGGCCGAGCGCGCGCGCGACGGTGCGCAGCGTCGTGCGCACGCCCTCGCCGGTGATGCTGCGCATGGGCGGCAGCAGGTCGGCGACCAGATCGTGCAGCCAGCGGCCAGGATCGGCCGGGAGCGCGGTACCGTCGCGGTCGCCGGCGTGGCCGGTGGTCCCGGCCACGCTCGCGGATTCGGTCATCGTCGCGGATCCGTCCGGAATTCTCAGTCGGCCCAGACGCGCCACGGCGCGGACCCGGAGTCCCAGAGCTGGTTGAGCTCGGTCCAGTCCCGGAAGGTGTCCATGCCCATCCAGAACCCGTCGTGGTTGTGCAGGGTGAGCTGGCCGTCCCGGGCGAGCTGCTGCAGCGGGTGGCGCTCCAGCAGCAGCGCCGGGTCGTCGTCGAGGTACTTGTCGATGAACTCGCGTTCGAAGACGAAGTACCCGCCGCTCACCCAGCCGGTCTGCGGCGGCTTCTCGGCGAACAGCGTGACCGCGTTGCCATCGGTCTCCAGCTCGCCATAGCGGCTCGACGGCCGGACGCCGGTGACGGTGCCGAGGCGGCCGGATTCCACGTGGTCGGACAGCACGGCGCCGACGTCGATCGCGCCGACGCCGTCGCCGTAGGTGAGCATGAACCGCGGGCCGGTCAGGTACTGGGCGACTCGGCGCAGGCGGGCGCCGGTGCCGGTGAGCAGGCCGGTCTCCGCGAAGGTGACCTCCCACTTCTCGTCGCCCACCGCGTTGTGGAACTGGGGCGTGTGGTCGTCGGAGAGCGTGAGGGTGAAGTCGGCGACCTGCGCCCGGTAGGCCAGGAAGTAGTTCTTGATCAGGTCGCTCTTGTAGCCGAGGCAGAGCACGAACTTGCGAAAGCCGTAGTGTTCATACGTCTTCATGATGTGCCACAGCACCGGCTTGCCGCCGATGTCCACCAGCGGCTTCGGCAGCTTTTCGCTGGCCTCCCGCAGCCGGGTACCCATCCCGCCGCAGAGGATGACGACCGGGATGTCGGCAGCGTCGGGGATTTCGGTGGTCCTGGCGCTTTCGATGCTCAAGGCTTGCGTCTCCCGTGCTCATGCCCCGGTCGGGCTCGGTGGGGCGGGGGTTGATGGCATGGTCCTCGCTGGACCGCGGTGCATTCCGGGTGACCCGTAACGGCCTGCTGCCACTCGCCGACCGATGCCGGGGCCGACGGGGACAGCCGCCGGTCGTTCCCGGTGCGCGGAATGGCACGCTCCCGCGCGTGAGGACATCGCTCGCTCGCCCGCGCTCCTGGCGCGCGCGGACGCGTGATCCCCCTCTGCCACTTCTCGGTGGATACCGGCGACGGACCGCCTTCATCGGCGCCCCCCCGGCACTGCCGTCGCAACGGTACCGCACGGTCCTCTGCCTGCTGGGGGAGTCCCTCCAAGCCGGTGCAGACCCGCGCGACGACGCCGCCCGACGGGCAAGCCCGACAACCGGGTCATGCCGGGGCGTAGCCTTCCCCGCGCGCTTGGCGCCGCGTCGTCGACGCCCGCCCCGCACGTGGTCTGCGTACCGGGTGGCGCCGCCCCCGCGAGATTCCCGCCACGCCGCCGCCGGGCGCACCTCGCGCTGCCCCCGCGAACGCCGTTTCCCCAGAGCGCCGCCGGGACTCGTTTCCGCTGGTCAGGTCGCTCGCCGGCGTCATGCACCGCGCCGCTCGCCGGCCCGCCGGGCCGCCCTTGACCGGCTCGACGGCCGGCGGGCGCGGCCAGGACAGACGGCACCCCGCGGCCCACCTTCGTGGCGAATGAATGGTCAAGAGTGCCAGATCTTCGCAGGACCGGCAACTCGCCCGGTCGGTACCGCGTCCTGACTGGTGGATCCCGCGATGACGCGGGCGTCCGGCCTGCCGGCGGTCGCCGGCTGCCGGCTGCTTCCCACGGAGCGGAAGGGGTTTGGTGCCGATGCGGATGATCGTTGCTGTCCGTGATAGGCCGAGGCCGCCGACATCGCTCTTCGCGCGTTGTTGTTACGGTTCGTCCGTCACTACTGGATTGGTGAAAGAGCCTCGGCTCGTGGCGTTGCCGGTGCCGACGAATCTTCTGGCAGGTCGGCCGGGCGGAGGAATTCTCACCCCGGGTGAGAGTTGCGCGCCGGCTACGCCGAGATGTTTCGATGGGGCACAGAGCACGATCTGGGGTGATGCGGGTGCGTGGGCGCTCCTGGTCGGATGAACCTTCGGCCGGCGACCGAGAGCGGGTTGCGCCACCGTCCGCCGAAGTCGACGAGGACGGCGGGCAGCGCGGACACCGGGTCGACCGACGCCGCGCCACCGAACCTCACCGCGCCGGCCGTGACGGCTCCTCCGGCGGGGCTCAGTCGCCCGACGGGGACGCCGGCGGCGCTCGCGCGGACCACCGGACGGGCAACGGCCGTTCCGGGCGCCGGCGCCGGACGCCGCCGGTGGTGCTCCTCCCTCCGTCCATGACCGTTCCCGCGAGGGGGGCGAGGACGGCCGGCGACGGTGACCGGTCTGCGGGCGGTGCGGACCGACCCGCCGAACCTCGGCTGCCCGGCACCCGCCCACCCGGCCCCCGGCTGCCCGCAGCCCGGCCGCCCGACCTCCGCCTGCCCGGCTCCCGTCCGCCTGACCCCGAGTCCGTCGAGTCCCATCCGGGCGGCCTGTGGTCCGTCGAGTCCCGTCCGGGTGACCTGTGGTCCGTCGAGTCCCGTCCGGGCGACTCATCGGCCCGCGCGGGGTCGCCCGGCACCGGGCTGTCGGTGGGTCCGCCGGCGGCCCCGCGGGTCGGCGCCCCGGCTGCTGCCCCGATCGGTGCGCCGACCGATCCGCCAAGGGAGCCACCGGCCGATCCGCCCCTCGACGCGCCGACCAATCCGCTCTCCGAGCGGGCCGTCCTGGTGAACGGTCGGCCTTCGGCCGGGCGGCCGGTGAACCCCACCGCCCCGTCCGGCTGGGACGAGGGCACGGCGCTGTTCCAGATCCGCCGGCCCGGTGCGCGCGGCGATGACCCCGGGTGGCCGGGCGACGATCGGGCGGACCCGCCCTCGTCCCCGCCGCCGGACCATGCGCTCCCGACCCCGCCGGTGCGGACGCCACCCCATGGCGCGCACCCGGCGGACGAGACGGGCGTCCTGCGCTGGTCCGAGACCGGCGCCCCGCCAGGCGACGGTCGTCGCCGTGACGCCGCGGACCAGGACGATCATCGCCCCGGGAGATGGGACGACCATGGGTCCGCCCAGGGGATACCGCGCACCGGCGCCTGGTCCGCCGCCCGCGACGCCTGGCTGGCCGATGATCCTCGCAGCGGCGGCCGGTGGGCGCCGTCACAGCCGTCCGGTCCCGCCTTCGGTGCCCCCGCAGACGGCCCCGCGGCCACCCGTGGCCATGGCGGGGACGGCTTGCGCCCGCGGACGGACCGGGCCGGAACCGGTCCCGGAGGCCGGCAGGCCGAGGGCTGGGCCCCCCGGACCGGCCTGGCCCGGGGCGGCTCGGATCGGACCGGAAGCGATCGGGGCGGGTCGGACCGGCCTGCGTCGGACCGGGCTGTGTCTGACCGGGCTGTGTCGGACCGGGCTGTGCCGGACCGGGGTGTGTCTGACCGGGGTGCGGCTGACCGGGTTCGGTCGGACCGAGTCCGGCCGGACCGGGGATCGGACCGTGGGGCGCCGGGCCGTGGGGCACCGGATCGGGTCGCGTTGGATCGGGCCGGACCAGGTCGAATCGCGCCGGAGCGGATTCGAGCAGGCCGGTCGGGCTCGGCCCTAGCCGGCTCGGGTCAGGCCGGCTCGGGTCGCGGCGCGGCAGAGAAGCGCGGGGCGGGGCGGGGCGGCCGGGCCGCCTGGACCGACGACGAGGTCTGGTCCGACGAGATCGGCTCGGCGCGTGCGGCCGAGGCTGCCCGGACTGCCAGGGGCGGCGCCCGCCACACCGGCCGGTCCGACGACCGCGCGGCGCCGGCCTCCGGGCGGCGGGCCCGGGCGGCCTCGTGGATCACCGCCCACTGGGGCGGGAACGCCAGCCGCCTCCCGCACCTGCCCGTCATCGCGGTCTCGGTCGCGGCGGTGCTGACCCTGGTCGCGGTGACGGCGCTGCTGCTGGTGCCCTCCGGCAGCGACGGGGGATCCGACCCGATCGCCACCACCGCGGGGCAGGGCGCGTCGCCGACCGGGCAGCCGGGCACCGCGGCCCGGCCCACCCAGAGCGGGGTGCCGGCGGCCGCCGTCCCGCAGGTCCAGCGGGCCGCGACCACCGGGCTGTTCCCGACCGGCGTCGCCGCGCACACCCTGGCCCAGGCGAATGCCTGGGCGAGGTTCCGCGGCCGGCCCAATGACGTCATCGTGATGTACACCGACCGGTCGAGTTGGAGCGACGTCACGAACCCGTGGATGGGGCGAAGCGCGTCGACCTTCTCCGGGTACGCCGGCACCTGGGTGATCACCCAGCCGCTCTTCCCCGACTCGGGGCCGGAGAAGGGCAACCTCGCCGACTGCGCGGCGGGCAACTACGACGCCAAGTGGCGGCAGTTCGGGCGCTGGTTGGTGAACATGGGCCGGGGCGACTCGTTCGTCCGGCTGGGCTGGGAGTTCAACGGCCTGTGGTTCGCCTGGTCGGCGACGGATCCACAGCAGTGGATCCAGTGCTTCCGCAACGCCTCTTCGGCGATCAGGGCGACCAGCCCGAAGGTCCGTATCGACTGGAACCTCAACGCCCACGGGTCGACCACGCCGGTCGGCGCGTTCGACCTGTACCCCGGCGACCAGTACGTCGACGTCATCGGCATCGACAGTTACGACCAGTACCCGCCCAGCCCCACCTACGCCGACTTCGACAACCAGTGCAACGGTGACGCGGGGCTCTGCCAGGTCATCACCTTCGCGCGGACCCACCACAAGCTGTTCTCGGTGCCCGAGTGGGGAGTGGTCAGCCAGCAGGGCACGAAGGCCGGGCGGGGCGGCGCCGCCGGCGGGGATAACCCCGCCTACATGGAGAAGATGTACGAGACGTTCTCGCGCAACGCCGACATCCTCGCCTACGAGGCGTATTTCCCCGACGCGGAGGAGGGCAACGTCCGTTCCTCGCTGGTGAATCCCGATCTCAATCCGGCCTCGGCGGCCGTCTACCAGCGGCTCTGGGGCTGAGGCTCCGCCATGGGCGCCCCGCGTGTCCCCTCCTGGCCACGCGGGGCGTCGAGCCGGCGGCGGGTCACACTGCGTCGCCGCCGGTGCGCTCCGCATCGTCGTGTAGCCCGCCGACGAAGGACTCCGCCACGCTCACCTGCTCCCGCAGCGTCGCAAGTTTCTCCTCGGCGAGTAGCACCCAGGTGCCAAGCCGCTCCTGCAACGCGGCGCGGGCGTCCGCGGCCAGGCCGGGCGTGGCCAGCTCGTCGCGCAGGATCAGCAGGGAACGCATCTCCTCCAGGGTGAAGCCCAGCGGCTTCATCTTCCTGATGAGCAGCAGCCGCTCGATCGCATCCACGTCGTAGAGGCGGAACCCACCGACGGTGCGCCCCACCGGCATGAGCAGGCCCGCTTCTTCGTAGTAGCGGACTGTTCGCAGCGAGAGGCCGACCCGCTCGGCGACGNCCCCGATCTGATAGACGTCGCCGCGGGCCGCGTCCGATCTCGAAACGTTGCGGCGCATGCTGGACAACTCGACCCTAACGTCAGCGTAGGTATCGGGCGGCCGGACTGGACGCCAGGCAGTCGACTGTACGTCGACCGGCCGGCCGGCCGGGCGCGCTCGGCCCTACCGGCCCGTCCGCCGCCCTCCCCCCGGCCGCCGGCGACGAGCGTCGGCGCAGGTCCGCAGTGGTGCGGGTGTAGGTGCGGGGTGGGTGCGGGTGTGGATGCGGGGGCAGGTGCGGGCGGGCTGCGGGGGCGGGATGCCGTCAGCGGCGCACGGTCGGCGCGGCGGTGGGGGCGGGCATCGGTGTCGTAGGCTGGTCATATCGTCTGTGCCGACGGGGTCGGGCCGGTGCCGGCCGACCGCCCGGGTCATCTCCGGGGGCGGGTCGGGCGGCGGGCCGGCCCCTCGGGCGAGCGGGTCCGGGCCGTGGTGGGCCCCGTTGCGCCAGGTCGTCGTGTTCCGCGGCGGCGGTTTTCGTGCCGCGGCGTCTGCTCCACGCCTGTTCCGTTCCGCTCGTTTCCGAGAGGCACACCGGACGCAACCATGACTCTCGCGCCGCTGCTCGACGCATTGATCGCCCGGCCGGGCGGCGATCCTGCCCTGGGGCGGGCGATCGGCGCGGCGGGCGAACCCGCGCTCGACCTCGCCGGTCCGGCCGCCCTGCGACCCTTCGCCGCCGCCGCCCTCGCCGCCGCCCACGGAGCCGGGCGTCCCGTCCTCGCCGTGGTGGCCACCGGCCGCGAGGCCGAGGACCTGGCCGCCGCGCTGGCCGACCTGCTCGGTCCCGACGTGGTGGCCGTCTTCCCGAGCTGGGAGACGCTGCCCCACGAGCGGCTGTCCCCCCGGGCGGACACGGTGGGCCAGCGCCTGGCCGTGCTGCGTCGGCTGGCCTATCCGGCGAGCACCGGTCGCCCGCCGCTGCGGGTCGTCGTCGCGCCGGTTCGTTCCGTGCTCCAGCCCCAGGTCGCCGGGCTCGGCGAGCTCGCCCCGGTCAGCCTCACGGCGGGCGACACCGCCGACCTCGACGACGTGGTCGCCCGGCTGGTGGACATGGCCTACCACCGGGTGGACCTGGTGGAGCGGCGCGGCGAGATCGCCGTGCGCGGCGGGATCCTCGACGTCTTCCCGCCGACCGAGGAGCACCCGCTGCGGGTCGAGTTCTTCGGCGACGAGGTGGAGGACATCCGCCGGTTCGCCGTCGCCGACCAGCGGGCGCTGCCGGAGGACGACTCCGAGCCGGCCGCCGCCGGTGGGCGCGGGCTGTTCGCGCCGCCGTGCCGCGAGCTGCTGCTCACCGCGGACGTCCGCGGCCGGGCCGCCGAGCTCGCCACCCGCTACCCCCAGCTCGTGGACATGCTCGACAAGATCGCGAACGGCATTCCCGTGGAGGGCATGGAGGCGCTGGCCCCGGTCCTCGTCGACGGGATGTCGCTGCTGCTCGACGAGTTGCCCGCCGGCACCCACGTCCTGGTCTGCGACCCGGAGCGGGTCCGCTCGCGGGCGAGCGAGCTGGTGCGCACGAGCCAGGAGTTCCTGGAGGCGTCCTGGAGCGTCGCGGCGCTCGGCGGCGGCGCGCCGATCGACCTCGGCGCCGCGGCCTACCGCTCCATCGCGGAGGTCCGCGAGCACGCCGGTGCGCTCGGGCTGCCCTGGTGGTCGGTCACCCCCTTCACCTCGGCCCCGACCGGCGCCGAGGCTGCGGGCCCCGACCAGGCCGACGCGGTGGCGGGGGTGGCCGGCGGGCTCGTCGTCGAGGGCGACGACACGGTGGTCGCGAGCCTGCGGCCGGCGCCGCTCTACCACGGCGACACCGCCGCCGTCATCGCCGACGTCAAGGGCTGGCTGGCCGAGTCGTGGCGCGTGCTGCTCGTGACCGAGGGGCACGGCCCGGCCCAGCGCCTGGTGGAGATGCTGCGGGAGGCCGACCTCGGCGCCCGCTACGCCGAGGACGCCGAGCTCGCCGCCGGGGTCGCCGTGGTGACCCGCGGGCAGCTCGTCACCGGCTTCACCAGCGACACGCTGCGCCTGGCGGTTCTCACCGAGAGCGACATCGCCGGCGCCCGCGGGGTCACCACCAAGGACATGCGCAGGATGCCCAGCCGGCGGCGCAAGGGCATCGACCCGCTTGCCCTGGTCCCCGGCGACATGGTCGTCCACGACGCGCACGGCGTCGGTCGCTACGTCGAGATGGTGACCCGCACCGTCGCCGGGGCGAAGCGCGAGTACCTGCTGCTGGAGTACGCCCGGGGCGACCGGCTCTACGTCCCCACCGACCAGCTCGAACAGATCACCCGCTACGTCGGCGGCGACGCGCCGAGCCTGGACCGCATCGGCGGCGCCGACTGGGCCAAGCGCAAGAGCCGCGCCCGCAAGGCGGTCAAGGAGATCGCCGGGGAGCTGATCCGGCTCTACAGCGCTCGAATGGCCGCCCCCGGGCACGCCTTCGCCCCGGACAACCCGTGGCAGCGCGAGCTGGAGGACGCCTTCCCCTTCCGGGAGACCCCCGACCAGTTGGCCGCGATCGACGAGGTCAAGGCCGACATGGAGAAGCCCGTCCCGATGGACCGGGTGATCTGCGGCGACGTCGGCTACGGCAAGACCGAGATCGCCGTGCGAGCGGCGTTCAAGGCCGTCCAGGACGGCAAGCAGGTCGCCGTGCTGGTCCCGACGACGCTGCTGGTCCAGCAGCACTTCCAGACGTTCTCCGAGCGGTACGCGGCGTTCCCCGTCATCGTGAAGGCGATGAGCCGGTTCAACTCGGCCGGCGAGCAGAAGGCGGTCCAGGAGGGCCTCGCCGACGGCACCGTCGACGTCGTGATCGGCACCCACCGGCTGCTGTCGGGGGAGAACCGGTTCAAGGACCTGGGGCTCGTGATCGTCGACGAGGAGCAGCGCTTCGGCGTCGAGCACAAGGAGCAGCTCAAGAAGATGCGCACGGCGGTGGACGTGCTCACGATGAGCGCCACCCCGATCCCGCGCACCCTGGAGATGTCGATCACCGGCATCCGGGAGCTGTCGACCATCGACACCCCGCCGGAGGAGCGCCACCCGGTGCTCACCTCCGTCGCCCCCTACGACACCCGGCAGGTCGCGGCCGCGATCCGCCGGGAGCTGCTGCGGGAGGGGCAGGTCTTCTTCATCCACAACCGGGTGGAGTCGATCGACCGGGCCGCCGCTCGACTGCGTGAGCTGGTCCCCGAGGCGCGCATCGCCACCGCGCACGGCCAGATGAACGAGGACGCCCTCGAACAGGTGATGGTCTCCTTCTGGGAGAAGAAGTTCGACGTCCTGGTCTGCACGACGATCGTCGAGTCGGGGCTGGACATCTCCAACGCCAACACCCTCGTCGTCGAACGGGCCGACGTGTTCGGCCTGTCCCAGCTCCACCAGTTGCGCGGCCGGGTCGGCCGGGGCCGTGACCGCGCGTACGCGTACTTCCTGTACCCGCCGGACAAGCCGCTGACCGAGACCGCCCATGACCGGCTCGCCACCATCGCCCAGCACAACGACCTCGGTGCCGGCATGGCCGTGGCCATGAAGGACCTGGAGATCCGCGGCGCCGGCAACCTGCTCGGCGGGGAGCAGTCCGGGCACATCGCCTCGGTCGGCTTCGACATGTACGTGCGGATGGTCGGCGAGGCAGTCGCCGAATACCGCAAGGACAAGGTGGAGGAGCCACCGGAGGTCAAGGTGGAGCTCCCCGTCGACGCGAGCCTGCCGCACGACTACGTGCCCAGCGAGCGGCTGCGCCTGGACGCCTACCGCCGTCTCGCCGGCGCCGTCACCGACGCCGACATCGACGAGGTGCGCGGGGAGCTGGTGGACCGGTTCGGCCCGGTGCCCGAGCCGGTGGAGAACCTGCTCGCCGTCGCCGGCCTGCGGGTGCTCGCGCGCCGCTTCGGCGTCACCGAGATCACCGCCGCCGGCCGGCAGATCCGCTTCGCGCCGCTGGAGCTGCGGGAGAGCCAGACCCTGCGGCTGACCCGCCTGTACAAGGGCGCGGTGGTGAAGCCCGCGGTGCGGATCGTGCTGGTGCCGGCCCCGACGGAGACCGGCCGCATCGGCTCCCGGCCGCTGCGGGACCGGGTGCTGCTCGCGTGGGCCGGTCAGCTCCTGACCGCCGTCGCCGGCGATTCGGTCGCCGCGGCGGCCGCTGGCTGAGCGGCGGCCGCTGGCTGAGCGGCGGTCGGGACGGGTTTCGTCGGGCGGCGGGGCGGGGAATTCGGCGGTGTCGGGCGGGTGAGGTGTGCTTCGCCACACGCGAGCGGATAGCGTCTGGAGTCGTGAAGCTCTCCCGCCTCCTGGCCGGCGTCGGGTTTGTTGTGCTCGTGGGGACCGCCGGGACGGCCTGCACGACGCATGCCGGAGCCGCCGCCCAGGTCGGATCGCAGTCCATCGAGACCTCGCAGCTACGCGGCATCGTCGATCGCGGGCTCGCGGCCGCCGACGGCGTCCCGGTCTCACAGTCCGGGCAGGCCGCGTCGAGCGCCCTCAACCGCCTCGACCTCCAACGCCGCACGCTGACCACCCTCGTGCAGCTTCAACTGCTCTCCGACGAGGCCGACCGGCGTGGCGTCACGCTCAGCTCCGGCGACGTCGCCTCCTACTACCAGGCGTACGCCATCCTCCAGTTCGGCAGCGTGCAGGCGTTCGAGCAGCGGGCGGCCGCCGCGGGGTTCGCGCCGCGCGACGTCTCCGTCATCGTGCGCTCCGGCGCGCTGGAGTCGGCGCTGAGCGACCGGGTCAGCCCGCACCTGCTCGCCACCGAGGCGGAGACCCGGGAGCAGTACAACAGCATCGTCGACCAGGTCGGCCGGATCCCGCTCACCTACGCACAGGCGAAGCCGTACCTGGCCCGCTTCATCGTCAGCCAGGAGCGCTCCGCGAAGCTGCGGCCCGTCCTCGCGCAGGCCGAGAAGAAGGACCCGATCTCGATCAACCCGCGGTTCGGCACCTGGAACACCGGCCAGTTCGCCGTGATTGCCGCGGATGGATCGATCGCCAGCCGGCCCGCGCCCACCCCCACGGTGGACCTGACCGCCCAGTCCTGACCGCCCAGTCCCGTCCCCGACCAGCCGAAGCGAGTGGATGAGGTCATGCTGCTGCGGATCACCGTGGTCGTCACCAGCCCGCGGGTCGCGCCGGGCGTCCTCACCGCGCCGGCGTGGGACCTGATGCGCCGCGTGCCCGTGCTGACCGCCACCCCGGCCCACCCGCAGCTCGCCGCCCTGCGCGCCGCCGGCGCGACCGTCGTCGTCGTCGACGGCCACCCGCCCGCGGTCGATCCGGCGGGGGTCGATCCGGCGGGGGTTGAGCTGGCTGCCTTCCTGCGGGCCGGCCTGCCCGATCCGGCGGCGACCGAGGTCGCCTGGCTGCCGGACCCGTCCGCGCCGACGCCGCTCGACCGGGTGCTCGACCGTCTCGTTCAGCCCCGTTCGCCGGCCGGCGCCGGTGCGGCCGCGCTGCCCGCCGTCGGCGTCGTGGTGGACACCCTCGCCGGCACGGCGGAGCTGCCCGGGTCCATCCTGCTCGACGCCGTGGCCGTGATGGACCGGCTGCGCTCCCCGGGTGGCTGCCCGTGGGACGCCGAGCAGACCCACGAGTCCCTCGCTCCCTACCTGATCGAGGAGACCTACGAGGCGTACCAGGCGATCGAGGACGGTGACCTCGCCGAGCTGCGCGAGGAGCTCGGCGACGTGCTCATGCAGGTGCTCTTCCACGCCCGGATCGCCGCCGAGCGCGCGGGCGACGGCTGGGACGTCGACGATGTGGCGGCGGGGCTGGTCGCGAAGCTGATCCGGCGGCACCCGCACGTGTTCGCCGATGTGGTCGTCGACGGGTCGGCGAACGTCGCCGTCAACTGGGAGGCGATCAAGGCGGAGGAGAAGGGCCGCGCCTCGGTGACCGAAGGGGTGGCGCTGTCCCAGCCGGCGCTGACGCTCGCGGCCAAGCTGCTCAAGCGCGCCGGCGGGATCGGCGTGCCGGCGGACCTCGCGCTAGCCGGGGTCACCGAGGAGACGGGCGGCGCGTTGGCTGCGGCCGGCGGGTCGGCTGCGGCCGGCGCGTTGGCTGCGGCCGGCGGGTTGGCTGCGGCTGGTGGGCTGGCGGGGTCCGGCGGGGTAGCCGAGGCCGGCGAGCGGGTCGCGGCGATCGCGGCCGACGCTGTCGCGGCACTCGGCCGGCCGGACGTGGCCGCCGACGACGTTCTCGGCGATCTGCTCGTCGCCGCCGTCGCGCTCGCGCGCGCGGCCCGGGTCGACCCGGAGCGGGCCCTGCGCACGTCGGCGCGGCGTTTCCGGGACCGGCTAGCCGCCGCCGAGCGTGCGGCCCGGGTGGACGGCGCCGCCCCGGGGGTGCTGCCCGGCGCGCGCTGGCGGGAACTCTGGGTCGCCCCGGCCCGCTCGGGTGACCGCGTTACGCCGGATGGGTGACGGTAGGACGACCGTGAGGTTGATACGACCGCGGAACCGGGACGGTCGGTGGTACTAGCCTCTGACCATGGCTGCCACCCCACGTAAGGCGCTGGCCGACGTCCGCCAGATCGCGGCGCGGCGGACGGCTCCGATCGTCCTGGAACTCGATCTGACGGTCGATCCGCTCGAAGGCGTTCCCAACGACCCGGTCACCCTCGCCCTCGCCCACCGCCGCACCACGCTGCGCGATCTGGTGGAGGCTTTGCGCTACGCCACCGAGGACCCGCGGGTGTCGGTGGTGGTCGCGCACATCGGCGCCGCCGGGACGCCGCTGGCCCGCATCCAGGAGATCCGAGCGGCGATCGGCGCCTTCCGGGCCGCCGGCGGCACCGCCATCGCCTACGCGGACACGTTCGGCGAGTTCGGCGGCGGCACGGGCCCGTACTACCTCGCCTGCGCGTTCGACGAGATCTGGTTGGCCCCGTCCGGGGACTGCGGGCTGACCGGCCTGGGGATGGAGACGCCGTTCCTGCGCGGCGCGCTGGACCGGCTCGGCGTCGCGGTCGAGATCGGCCAGCGCTACGAATACAAGAACGCGGTCAACACGCTCGTCGAGCGGGACTTCACGCCGGCGCACCTGGAGGCGGTGAGCCGGATCATCGAGTCCAGCTCGGAGCAGGTGGTGGCGGGCATCGCCGAGGGCCGCCGGATACCGGCCGACCGCGTCCGCCGGCTGATCGACCTCGGCCCGCTGGCCGGCACCGTCGCCCTCGACGTGGGGCTCGTCGACCGCCTCGGCTACCGCGACGAGGTGTACGCGGCCGCGCGGGCCCGGGTCCGGCGCTCGTCGGCGGGCGGCGGGTCTCCGGCGGCTGGCGGGTCCCCCGCGGGAAGCGGGTCCCCGGTCGTCGGCGGGTCCCCCGTCGTCGGCGCGGCTGACGCCGACCTCGCCCCCACGGCGGACACCGACCTCGCCGCCGCCGGCCTGCCGGGCGGCGCGGCTGCGACCGCGGCCGGGGACGCAGGCGCCGAGCCGGTGCTGATGTACGCCACGGCGTACCGCCGACTCGCCGAACGGCGGGAGAAGTCGCCGGTGCGGCGGGTCGCGACCCTCACCGCGCGGGGTCCGGGTGCCTTCTTCCTGCGCGAGACCTCACCCACGCCGCAGCGCCGGTCCGCCGACGCCGGCACAGGCTCGGCGGGGGGGCACGCCGGGGCGCTCGACGACGGCGCCACCGTGGACACCCAGGGCGTCCCGCTGGCGCCGTCGGCCACCGCACCGCATCGCGACCCCCGCCGGTCGGTCGTCGCGCTCATCCACGGCACCGGCCAGGTCATCCTCGGGCAGGGCAGCCCGGGGCCGTTCGCCAGCCCGGTGCTCGCCGCGGAGGCCGCCGCGGCGGCATTCCGGGCCGCCGCGCGCGACGAGGATGTGGCGGCGGCGGTGTTCCGGGTGAACAGCCCGGGGGGTTCCTACGTCGCCTCGGACCTGGTGCGCCGGGAGGCCGAGCGGTTCCGGGCCAGTGGCCGCCCGCTCGTCGTGTCGATGGGGGACGTCGCCGCGTCGGGCGGCTACTTCGTCTCCCTGGCCGCGGACCTCATCGTCGCCAATCCGGGCACGCTGACCGGGTCCATCGGGGTGTTCGCCGGTAAGCAGGTGGTCCGGGAGCTGCTCGACAAGGTCGGGGTGGGGTTCGGGGCGGTCGCCGAGGGCGAGCACGCTCTGATGATGTCGCCGCGGCGTCCGTTCACCGTGGGTGAGCGGGAGAAGCTGGAGGAGTTCCTCGACCGCGTCTACGCGGACTTCGTCGACAAGGTGGCCGCGGCCCGACGGCTGACCCGGGAGCAGGTGCACGAGCTGGCCCGGGGCCGGGTGTGGACGGGGGCCGACGCCCACGCCTACGGCTTGGTCGACGAGCTCGGCGGGCTGACGGACGCGCTCAGGCTGGCCTGGACGCGGGCCGGGCTGCCCGCGGGGGACACGCCGCGGGTGCGGCTGGCGCCCAAGCCGTCGGTGCTGGAACGGGTCCGGACGCCGAAGTCCAGCGAGGACCGCGGCGCCGCCGCGACGGCCCGGCCGGGGATCCTGGCCGGCGGCCTGGCCGCCCTGCTCGGCGCTGGATCCGGGCTCGGTGGTTCCGGGGCGTTCGGTGGTGCTGGCGGGCTCGGTGGGTTCGCCGCCGGCTGGGGACCCTGGGCGCCGCTGGCCGCGCGGCTCGGCCTGCCCGTCGGCGGGCCGCTGATGATGCCGCCGCTCGGGCGCATCGGCTAGGGGACTCGGTCCACGGTGGTCCGTGGCCCTGCGGTCTGATCGGGCGACGGGTACGGGGTTACCGGGCGGGCTCGGCGTCCCTGCTACTGGGCCGCCGCTGTCGCGCCTTTCCGTAATCTTCTGTGCACAGAATCGTGCCGAGGGGTATGTACGGTTTTTGGCCTGAAAACCGTACCGAAGCCTCGGCACGATCTGGCCTCGATCTGGCCTCGATCTGGCCGGAACCGGGCTTGCCGGGGGGCAGCTGCCGGCAGGCCGCGAACCGGCGGCGTCCGGCTGGCGGCGTCCGGCTGGGGGCATCCGGCCGGCGGCATCCGGCTGGGGGCGTCCGGCCGGCGGCCGTGGGTCGTACGGGGCAGGCCGCTGCCGCGTCCGAGGGAGTTGGACAGGCGCGCCTGGCGCGGGAACACCATGATCGATCGGGCTGGCGGGACGGTTCCGCGGAAACCTCACGATGGCCGGCAGGTCGGCTGTGGGCCGGGCGCTTGCCCGGCCCCACCTGGGTGCCCGGGGCCGCGGCGGGTCGCGGCCCGCGGGGCTGTGGGATGCGTGACACCGCGTTGCCCGCGTCGGGGCTGGCTGGCCGGCCAGGGCCGGTCGCGTGGCGGGGCCTCGCCGGAACCTTCCGCGACGCGCCGGGATCAGCGCCGCCCCTTGGGAGCGGCGACGGTAGTCTCGCACCGACCGGTTCGTCCGGACGGCCCCGCTCGTCCCGCGGTATTGGGTCCGCCACGCCGTCGGGCGTGCTGCGGGGTCCGGCGCGGGTGCTCGCTGGGCGCCGGTTCGCGGCGGTCCGTTCGGTGCCATCGTGTCGTCGCGTTCGAGTCGTCGCATTCGGAGGTCCTAGCCGTGCCGTCCATCGAGGCTGTCGGAGCCCGCGAGATCCTTGACTCGCGTGGCAATCCCACCGTCGAGGTCGAAGTCGTCCTGGAGGACGGGACGCTGGGCCGTGCCGCGGTGCCCAGCGGGGCCAGCACCGGCGCCTTCGAGGCCGTGGAGCTGCGCGACGGGGAGGACCGTTACGGCGGCAAGGGCGTCCGCAAGGCGGTGGCCGCGGTGATCGAGCGGATCGGCCCGGCGATCATCGAGCTGGAGGCCACCGAGCAGCGCCTGCTCGACCAGACGCTCATCGACCTCGACGGCACCCCGGGCAAGTCCGCCCTCGGCGCCAACGCCCTGCTCGGCGTGAGCCTCGCGGTGGCCAAGGCGGCCGCGGCCGCCAGCGGGCTGCCGCTGTTCCGCTACCTCGGCGGGCCGAGCGCGCATCTCCTGCCGGTGCCGATGCTGAACATCCTCAACGGCGGCGCGCACGCGGACACGAACGTCGACATCCAGGAATTCATGATCGCTCCGATCGGCGCGAGCACCTTCTCCGAGTCGCTGCGCTGGGGCGCCGAGGTCTACCACGCGCTCAAGAGCGTGCTCAAGGCGCGGGGCCTGGGCACCGGCGTCGGCGACGAAGGCGGCTTCGCCCCGAGCCTGCCCACCAACCGGGACGCGCTCGACCTCATCGCCGAGGCCGTCGACAAGGTCGGCCTGCGCCTCGGCTCGGATGTCGCGCTCGCCCTCGACGTCGCCTCGACCGAGTTCTACTCGGACGGCTCGTACACCTTCGAGGGCAGCACCCGCACCGCCGAGGACCTCAGCGACTACTACGCGGAGCTGGTCGGCGCCTACCCGATCGTCTCCATCGAGGATCCGCTGGCCGAGGACGACTGGTCCGGCTGGGTGGCGCTGACCGAGCGGCTCGGCAGCAAGGTGCAGCTCGTCGGGGACGACCTGTTCGTCACCAACCCGGAGCGGCTCGCCCGCGGGATCGCCTCCAAGGCCGCGAACGCCCTGCTGGTCAAGGTCAACCAGATCGGCACGCTCACCGAGACCCTCGACGCGGTCAACCTCGCCCATCGCAACGGCTACCGGGCGATGATGTCGCACCGCTCCGGTGAGACCGAGGACACCACGATCGCCGACCTCGCGGTCGCCGTCGACTGCGGCCAGATCAAGACCGGTGCCCCCGCCCGCAGCGAGCGGGTCGCGAAGTACAACCAGCTCCTGCGGATCGAGGAGGAGCTCGACGACGCCGCCCGCTTCGCCGGCGCGGCAGCCTTCCCGCGGCACGGGCAGCCCGCCTGATCCGCATGCCGCCGCCGCGCGCCGCGCTGACCACGAGGGCGACCCTGCTCGCCGTCGTGATCTGTGTGCTGGTCCTGACCCTCGCCTATCCGCTGCGGTTGTACCTGAAGCAGCAGAGCAAGCTCTCGGAGCTCGCGCGGACGAACACGCAGGCCCAGGCCCGGGTCAACGAGCTGCGCTCCACGGTCGAGCGCTACGACGACCAGGCCTGGGTCTCCGACGAGGCGCGTCGGCGGCTGCACTACATCAAGCCGGGCGAGCGGGCGTACCTGATGCCCGCCGCGCCCACCCCCGCGTCCGGTGACGGGGGCGAACGCGGTGGATCGTCCGGCGGCTCGGCCTGGTACGGGCGGCTGTGGTCGGAGATCGCGACGCCTTAGCGGCGCGCCGGCGGACGGGCCCGGGTCCTGGGCCCGTCCGTGGATCTGCGGTGCCCCGTGGATCTGCGATGCTAGGCGGCGGTGCCGGTGCGCGGTCGCCGTCCCGGGGAGGAGAGCGTCGCGGTGCGGGAGGAGAACGTGGTGTCGACGGCAGCGACGGCCGAGGAGGTCGAGATCGTCGGGCGGCAGTTGTCCCGTGCGCCGCGCGGGGTCGTGGCCGTCGCCCATCGTTGTTCCTGCGGGCTGCCGGACGTGGTCGAGACCGCTCCCCGGCTGCCCGACGGTTCGCCGTTTCCCACCCTGTACTACCTCACCTGCCCGCGCGCCGCGGCGGCGGTGTCGCGGCTGGAGGGGGCCGGGATCATGCGGGAGATGACGGCGCGCCTCGCCCACGACCCCGATCTCGCCGCCGCCTACGCCACGGCGCACCGGGACTACCTCGCCCGCCGCGACGCCCACGAGGTCCTGCCCGGCACCCCGAGCGCCGGCGGCATGCCGGAGCGGGTCAAATGCCTGCACGTCCTCGTCGCGCACAGCCTGGCGGCGGGCCCGGGAGTGAATCCCTTCGGGGACGAGGCGCTCGCCGCCGTCGACGACTGGGGCCGGCGGGGGCCGTGCGTGGCCGCGAGCCCGGCCGCAGCCTGCGCAGCGGGCGGAACCGCGGCGGGTTCCGCGGGGACGACGGAGGAGGTGCCGGCGTGAACCGCGTCGCCGCGATCGACTGCGGGACCAACTCGATCCGCCTGCTGGTGGCGGACTACGACGGGTCCGGGCTGCGCGAGCTGACCCGCCGGATGGAGATCGTCCGGTTGGGCGCCGGGGTGGACCGCACCGGTGAGCTCGCCCCCGAGGCGCTGGCGCGGACTTTCGCCGCGCTGCGTGACTACGCCGCCGAGATCGAACGCCTGGGTGCCACCAGGGTGCGGATGGTGGCCACGAGCGCGACCCGCGACGCGCGCAACCGAGACGAGCTGGTCACCGGTGTCCGCGCGATCCTCGGGGTCGACCCCGAGGTGATCAGCGGGGACGAGGAGGCGGCGCTGTCGTTCGGTGGCGCCATCGGCGACCTCGTCGGCGGATCCGGGCAGTTCGGAGCGCCGGGTCGGGTGGGGGCGCCGAGCCAGCCGGGAGCGTCCGACCGGTCGGGAGCACCCGGGCAGCCCGGAACATCCGGCGATCCCGGCCCCTCGGACGCGCGCGGAGGATCCGGCCGGGCGCCCGGCGCGCCAGGCCTGGCGGGAACGCCCAGCCAGCTCGGAACGCCCAGCCGGCTCGGAAAGATCGGCCAGCTCGGAAAGATCGGACTGTCCGGAACAGGCGGCTCGTCGTCGGTCGCCACGCCGATCCTGCTCGCGGACATCGGCGGGGGCTCGACGGAGCTGGTGCTCGGGGACGCGCGCGGCGTGCGGGCGGCCCGCTCGGTGAACGTCGGCTGCGTCCGGCTGGCAGAGCGGCACCTGCGCGACGACCCGCCGACCGCGGCGCAGGCCGCGGCGATCGTTGCCGACGTGCACGCCGCGCTCGATCTCGCCGCCGCGACGGTGCCGCTGACCGAGGCCGCCACCCTGGTGGGCGTCGCCGGGACCGTCACCACGGTGGCCGCCCTCGCCGCCGGACTGGCGGAGTACGACGCGGACCGCATCCACCTGTCGGTGACGAGCGCCGAGCAGGTTGCCGCCGTCACCGAGCGGCTGCTCGGCATGACGCACGACGAGCGGGCGGCACTGCCGGTGATGCACCCCGGGCGGGTGGACGTCATCGCGTCCGGCGCGCTCGTGCTGCGCACGCTGGTCGAACGCACCGGCGCCGCGGCGGTCGTCGCGAGCGAACGGGACATCCTCGACGGGATCGCGCTGGCCCTGGCCATCTCCCCACCGGCCGCGAGCGGCTCGGCGGCCGAGAGCCTCGCGTCGCCGCTGCCGACCGCGCCGTCCCTGCCGACCGGGGCCGGTCCCGCCGCGGGATGACGGCCGGTCCGCAGCGCGGTCCGGCGCGGCCGGGCGGCGGCTGGCCGGGGGACCTCGCCGACTCGACCACCCCGGTCGCGGCGACCTCCGCGCGGGTGCGCGAGCTGGCCGCCGGCGCCGCCGACACGGGGGCGCTCGATGCTCGGATGTCGGTCTGCCGGGCCTGCCCGCGCCTGGTCAGGTGGCGGGAGGAGGTCGCGGCGGTCCGCCGGGCCGCGTACGCCGACCAGCCGTACTGGGGGCGGCCGGTGTCCTCGTTCGGCCCGGCCGACGCCCGGATCCTGATCGTGGGCCTCGCTCCCGCCGCCCATGGTGGCAACCGCACCGGGCGCATCTTCACCGGCGACCGCAGCGGCGACTGGCTGTTCGCCTCGCTGCACCGGGTCGGGCTCGCCACCCGGGCGACGTCGCACTCCGCCGGGGACGGCCAGCGCCTGCCGGCCACCCGGATCGTCGCGGCCGTGCGCTGCGCGCCGCCGGCGAACAAGCCGACGACGGCGGAACGGGACGCCTGTCGTCCGTGGCTGGTCCGGGACCTGGAGCTCGTCCGGCCGACACTGCGGGTCGTCGTCGTTCTCGGCGGGTTCGCGTGGACGGCGCTCTGGCCGGCCCTGGAGCAGGCAGGGTACTCCGTCCCGGCGCCCAGGGTGCCGTTCGGCCACGGGACCCGGGTCGAACTTCCCGGGACGGGCGTCCGGGTCGTGGGTTGCTATCACCCGAGTCAGCAGAACACCTTCACCGGTCGGGTCACCGAGGTGATGCTGGACACGGTTTTCGGTTCCGCGGCGGCGCTGGCGGAAGTGGTTGAGCGGCTCGACTAAGCCCACGCCTTGTGGCCACGGACACAGCGCGTGAGCCACGGCACTCTTCCGTCGGCGACAAGACGGGCCGAAGGTCGTCCGTATTGGTGTCCTGCATCACGGAATAGATGGGGTCAGCCGGCTCCACGCCGGGTGTAAGCCGGCCCCCGCGGGTACCGTTTTTGCATGGGCTATGGGCAGGCACCGCACATCCTCATCGTCGGCGGGGGATACGTCGGCATGTACACGGCCCTGCGGCTTCGGCGGAAGCTGCATGGGGACGAGGCGACCATCACCGTCGTCGAACCCAACTCATACATGACCTACCAGCCGTTTCTCCCGGAGGCGGCTGCCGGTAACCTTGAGCCACGGCACGTTGTCGTTCCGCTACGCAAGGTGCTGAAGGGCTGCCGGATCATCAGCGGCCATGTCGTGATGGTGTCGCACGAGCAACGCACGGCATCCATCCAGCCGCTCCTCGGGGATGCTTTCGACCTTAAGTACGACATTCTGGTGATCTGTCCCGGTTCGGTGGCCCGGACGCTCCCGATCCCGGGTCTCGCCGAGCAGGGAATCGGATTCAAGAGCGCGGCCGAGGCCATCTATCTCCGAAACCAGGTCATCAGCCGCCTCGACGCGGCCGCGTCGGCCACCGATGCCGCGGTCCGGCGGCGCGCACTCACCTTCCTCTTCATCGGTGGCGGATATGCCGGAATTGAGGCGCTCGCCGAACTCGAGGACATGGCGCGTGATGCATGTTCTTATTACCCGGATCTGGCGCCCGCGGACATGCGCTGGGTGCTTGTCGAGGCGACGGGTCGCATTCTCCCCGAGGTTTCGCCCGCAATGGGGCTGTATACGGTCAAGCAGCTCGAACACCGCGGAATCCAGGTGAAGCTGAACACCAGGGTCGAAAGTCTGCTCGATGGAAATGTCGTTCTCGACGACGGCGAGCGATTCGAGGCCGGCACCGTGGTGTGGACGGCCGGTGTCAAGCCCAATCCGATGCTCGCCCGGACCGATCTGCCGCTCGACGAGCGCGGCCGGCTGCGGGCCACCGCCTTCCTCCAGGTCGACGGGGTGGCGGACGCCTGGACCGCCGGCGACTGCGCGGCCGTGCCCGACCTGACCAAGGGCGAGGGGGCGACGACCGGACCGTCCGCCCAGCACGCCGTGCGGCAGGCTCGCCGGCTGGCGGAGAACCTCCTCGCCGAGCTGCGGCACGAGCCCATCAGGCCCTACGAGCACAGCTATGCCGGCAGCGTGGCGTCCCTGGGGCTGCACAAGGGCGTGGCCGAGATCTACGGGGTCAGGCTGCGGGGCTGGCCCGCCTGGCTGATGCACCGGACGTACCACCTCAGCCGGGTGCCCACGGTGAACCGCAAGGCCCGCGTGGTGGCCGACTGGACCCTGGCGCTGTTCTTCCGCCGCGAGATCGTCTCGCTGGGCTCGTTCGCCGACCCCCGGGCGGAGTTCCGCCGGGTGGCGACCCCCGCGTCCGCCCCGGCCGCCGGCACGCACGCGGCCCCCGGCATGCCGGCCGCGGTCGACGGCCCCGCCGCGGACTCCGCCGCCGACTCCACCGCGGACAAGGCCGTGCCCGCCGCGTCCACCTTCCCCGGGACGCCCGCCGCCGCGCCTGCCCCGCCTGGGACGCCCGCTCCCCCCGCCACGGCGGCAGAGGCGAACTCGCAGGCCGCGCAGCGGCGGAGCTGACCGTCGCCCGCGCCCGCGGGCCCCGCCACGACCCCACGGCGGCCGGTGAATCCCCGCCTCCTGTGGGGTTCACCGGCCGTCGCTGCTTCACGGGCCGTCGCTGCTTCACGGGCCGTCGCTGCTTCACGGGCCGTCGCTGCTTCACCGGCTGCCGCTGCTTCACCGGCCGCCGCTGCTTAACGACACCAAGGTGGGGGCGGGATTCCGGCATCTCCGGACTGGCCCGACGCTGCTAACGAGCCGCGAGCTCGGCTTTCCGACGATCTGGGTCGTCCACTGATCGGCGGGGATGGCAATGCGGCAGCGCCCTAGTCACGATGAGTCACGCTTTCGTGGGGGCCGCCATCTCCGGACCACTTTTTCCGCGATGTGTTATTCCCAGACCCTACGCAGCATGGTAGAAACATCAGCGATGTAGACGAGCCGGTGTATCCCAACTGGTAGAGGAGGCTGTCCTAAAAACAGCTCGAGTGTCGGTTCGACTCCGACCACCGGCACAATCCATTGCCGATCGCCCGCGTGCGTTGATGAACGCCGCGGGTGGTCGGCATGGAAGGCTTCGTCGCCATGGTGAGGTGCGCCCCCGTGTGGGGGCGCAATGATTCCTTGCATCGCCGAATCCGCTACTATCCGTTCTAGATTCGTTACAACATCAGTGTGTGGTGGTCGAGCCCGCCAGCCCACGGCGCCGACCGGGCGGCGGGAACCTCGCCGACAGTGGGTTCGTTGCGTGGTTGACGTGTGCACCAACTGATGACGGTGGCGCCGCCCCGGCGGCGACCGAGAGGAGCCGGCTCGATGGCCGACCTTCGTTCCTCGAACCCCGTGCTGCGGCGCGGCGGGTTCGCGCCGCCGCCGACGCCCACCCCGGAGGAGCTCGCCAGCCACTACCGGCAGCCGACCACCCTCACCGTCGACGACGTGGTCGTGCACACGCTGGGGCTGTTCGCCCTGCTGGGTGTCGGCGGTGCTGTCGGCTGGGTGGTCGGGCGGGACGCCCCGGGCATCGCGCTGGCCGCCGGTCTCGTCGCGCTGGTCATCAGCCTCGTCGTGTCGATGCGCAATCGGCTGCGCCCGTCGCTGGTCATCGCCTTCGCGCTGATCGAGGGCGTCGCGGTGGGGGCGATCTCGCGCTTCTACGAGGACGACTTCGCGGGCATCGTCCCGCAGGCGCTGCTCGGCACCGGGCTGATCTTCGTCGCGATGCTCCTCGCCTACCGCAGCCGCCGGCTGCGGGCCACTCCGCGGATGGCCCGCATCGTCACCGGCGTGTTGTTCGGCGTCGTCCTGCTCAGCCTGGTCGACCTGGTCGTCAGGGCGGTCAGCGGGAGCCATCTGCCAGTGATCAACGACGCGACGCCGCTGGGCATCCTGTTCAGCGTGCTGGTGCTCGGTGTCGCGAGCCTCCAGTTCATCCTCGACTTCGACTACATCGAGCGGGCGATCGCCGCGGGCGCGCCGCGCTCCGAGGCCTGGCGGGCCGGCTTCGGCCTGCTGATCGGCTTCGTCTGGGTCTACCTGGAGATGCTGCGGCTGCTGTCCAAGCTGCGCCAGTAGCCCGGCGCCCGCCCGGACCGGGCTCAGCCGGAACGGTCCGGGCCGGCGGCGGTGGGTGTGACCCGCAGGATGCAGCGCTGATCGCGGACCATCGCCGCTCGGTAGTCGTCCCAGTCGGGATGCTCGCCGGAGATGTCGCGGTAGTAACCGACCAGCAGTTCCATCGCCGCCGGTAGCCGGACGATCTCCGCGGTGCCGGTGATCTGCACCCACGGTCCGAAGAAGTCGTCCGGCAGCACGCACAGCCGCACGGTCGCGTCGCGCTCGACATGGCCGACCTTGTACGCGGTGAGCCTGGTACTGATCAGCAGACGACCCTCGGCGTCCACCCCGACCGTCACCGGCGACATCTGCGGGCTGCCGTCCCGGCGGGTGGTGCTGAGCACCGCCCGGTGATGATCGCGGACGAACTCGGTGGCGGCATCAAGGTCCATCCGCACATTCTGTCCGACGGGACGTGACTCCCGCGACGTGGACCGCGGAAGGTGACCGAGGCCGGACGGGGCGGAGCGGCGGCGCCGTGGCGGCCGGCCAGGCCCGCCGCGACGCCCCGGGGCCTTACGCCCGGCTTGCCCGCCGCCGCAGGTCCGCCTCGTGGACGAGGGCGGCCGCGAAGCTGTGCGGCAGGTTGTGCTCGGCGCGTAGCCAGTTCACCCGTTCGGTGAAGCGCAGCAGGCCCGGACCGTCGTCCAGCCGGCTTAGCCAGTGGTTCACCCCGTGCCCCGTTGCCTTCGGAATCCGCTCGATGAGGCTCTGGTGGGTCTGCGGGGAGCGGTTGAGCGACATGCGCGCCTCCAGAAGTGAAACCCGACGTCAACGGCTCATGTCGCCAGCGTGCCCCATGCCACAGCAAAGGGCAAGGCCCCGTTCGGGCCTCGTGGGGTATCCTGCCCGGATGTCCGATGAGGTCAGTGATCTCAGTCGGGAGGTGGGTCTGCTCATCCGCCGTATCCGGGGATGGGCCGGCTCTTCCTGGGACGTCGCGGTGGGTTCGGGGATGACCCGGGCGGAGCGCACGGTTCGGCTGCTCGACGAGCTGGCCGCGCTCGGCGAACGGATCGGCACGGGTGCGCCCGTCGAGATGCGTCCGCCGAGGCTCGCCACCCACGCCCTGCCCGACCAGCTCGCCGTGCTCGCCGAGGACCTGCTGGCCGCGCTCGACGCCGCCGGCGCCACCCTTCCGTCCACCCGCGAGGTGCTGACCGACGCCCGCGCGGCGGTGACCCGGGCGCGTGCGGACCTCGACGGCGCCGGCTTTGGGTTCCGCGTGCGCTGATTGCGGCCGCCACCCCAGACCGACCGTTCGACCCGAGCGCATCGGCCGACCTGAGCGCGGCCGTCGGCTTCGGTGCACCGTTCGGTGTCAGTGCAGCCGCCAGGTGCTCCGGACGGCGTCGAGCACGTGCGCCGCGGCGATTCGCGCCCCGTCGAGGGTCAGGTGCACCCCGTCGCGGGACCGGGCGAGCACGTCCCGCCCGTCGGCGGCGGTCAGGTAGTCGCTGTAGGCGCCGCCGTGCGACAGCCACGGGGTCAGGTCGAGGTAGCTCGCGCCGCTCACCCCCGCCGCCGCGGCCGCCGTCGCCGCGTTCAGCCGATGGAAGTAGCCGTTCAACCGGTTGGAGCGGGCCGGGGGCAGGCTGAGCCACAGCAGCCGCCTGGCGCCGTTCCCGGTCCAGATTCGCATGACGACGCTGGCCCGCCGCTGGTACTCGGCCTCCCACTCGGCCGATCCGGCGGGCAGCACCGTCCTGTCGGGGAGCGTGATGCCCTGCCCGTCGTTGCCGCCCATGGCGACGATGACCAGCTCCGGGCTGCGCGCGGTGACCTGGTCGCGGGCATGGGCGGCCCAGTCGAAGAAGTCGGGCCGGACCAGGCCGGTGCCGAACCGGGTCTCGGTCTGTGCCCGGACCGTGCCCGGCGCCGTGTTCGTGATGGTGGGGCCGAGGGACTCGGTCAGGGAATCGCCGGTGACGAGCACCCGCAGCGGGTCGGCGGTGGTGGGCAGGCGCAGTGGGGCGGGGGCGGGCGGGGCGGTGGGTAGCTCGGCGGTGCCGGGGCGGCCCGGCACCGCCGCGTCCGCCGCGGCGCGGCTCGCCGCGGTCGCCAGCTCCGAGTCGCCGCCGCGCGGCGCGGTCCCGTGGCCGAAGGCGCGGGCCAGCCAGCGGTCCGGCGCGTCCAGGCGCGCCGTGTGCGTCACCCGCTCGATCGGCCGCGCCGCGCTCAGCACGAGGGTGCGGGTGAGCCCCGGACGCATGCCTTCGCCGGCATGGACCATGGCGGGGGCGCGCAGCACGGCGAGCAGCCCCAGCACGGCGACGACCAGCAGCAGGGCGCGGCGCGCCGGGACGGCGTCCGCCCCGACCTGCGGCGGGCGGGCGCGATGGCGTGGCTGGGCCGGCACCTCCTGCCTGGCTGGTTGGTGCGATGGACGGTCCTGGGCGAAGCGACGGCCCCGCGGTCCGCGGGGGATCCGCGGTGGCGGTCCGGCGGGCAGGGGTGCCGGGGCGGGCGGGGGCGCGGGGGCGGGGGTGGGGGCGGACGCCGGCGGCCGGGTCGGCACCGCATCGTCGCGCTCGGTCATGGTCGCGGGCTCCGTCGGCGGCTGGGGGAGGGGGAACCGGACCTCGTCTTCCGTGGTGCGTCGATTACCTTAGGTGATTTACCTCGCCCTGTTGGTCCTCTGCGCCCCGGCGGGCCGTCCTCAGAAGCGGAAATAGATGAAGGGGGCGACGTCCTGTTGCCCGACGACCGCGTAGATGACCATCATCGAGACGGTCAGCAGGACGATCTGCGGGCCGAGGCTCACCCGGGCGAACCGGGCCCGCGTCCCGGCCCACCAGCTCGGCGGGATGGCCGCCGTGGCCAGGCCCACCACGATCGCGGCCAGCACCGCGGGGGNGACCAGCGGCGCCGGGCCGCCCGCGGTGAACAGCCGCGCGAACAGCCGGCCCGCCGTGTCCAGATCCGGGGCGCGGAAGAGCACCCAGGTCGCGCAGACGAAGTGAAAGACGGCCAGCCGGGCCGCCCAGCCCCGCACGGGGCCGCCGACCCGGGCCGCACTCCCAGCGGCACTCCCAGTCGCACTCCCGGCGGCGCTCCGAGCGGCGTCGGCTGGCAGGGGAGTCACCACCNCCCCGACCGGCTGGGGCGTGGGCGCCGGCGAGACGGCGCCCGCCCCGGCGTCGGTGGCTGCGCGCTGGGCGGTGAGGGGTTCGCCGAGGGGGGCGGGGGCGGCGGCGCGCGGCAGCGGTATGCGGACGAGCCCGGCGGCGGCCGCCCGCCTCGTCCGCCAGATCCGCAGTCGGCGCTCGGTGACCAGGGCCGCGCCGTGCAGTGCCCCCCACAGCACGAAGGTCCACGACGCGCCGTGCCACAGGCCTCCCAGAGTCATAGTGATCATGAGGTTCAGGTAGGTCCGGCGACGTCCGCGCCGGCTCCCGCCGAGGGGCAGGTACACGTAGTCGCGCAGCCAGCGCGACAGCGTCATGTGCCAGCGTCGCCAGAACTCCTGCAGGCTGCGTGACGCGTACGGCCGGTCGAAGTTGTCCGGGAAGCGGAAGCCGAGCAGCAGCGCGATCCCGATGGCGATGTCGGAGTAGGCCGAGAAGTCGCAGTAGATCTGGACGGCGTAGCCGTACACGGCGGCGAGGATCTCCGCGGACGAGTGCTGGCCCGGGGCGTCGAAGACCGGGTCGACCAGCCGGGAGGCGAGGACGTCGGCGAGCACCACCTTCTTGATCAGTCCCCCGAGGATGAGGAACGCCGCCCGGGTGGTCGGCACCCGGGCCGGGTCGCGCGGCGTGGCGAGCTGCGGGAGGAACTCGCTGGCCCGCACGATCGGACCGGCCACGAGATGCGGGAAGAACGCCTCGTAGACGGCGAAGTCGAGCAGCGGTGCCGGCGCGTTGATCCCCCGGTGGACGTCGATGACGTAGCTCAGCGCCTGGAAGGTGAAGAACGAGATCCCGATGGGCAGCGCCACCTGGAGCAGCGGGAGCGGCGCGGGCAGTCCGACGTCGGCCAGGGCGCGATCGACGGACAGCGCGAAGAAGCCGTAGTACTTGAACCAGCCGAGCAGGCCGAGGTCGCAGGCGATCGCGGCGGCGAGGATGCGGCGGTCCCGGAAGCGGTGGATCGCCCGCGCGGCGGCCTGGTTGATCAGGGTCGAGGCGACGATGAGCAGGACGAACCGGGCGTCGGCGAAGCCGTAGAAGAAGTACGACGCGGCGAGGATGAACGGCTTCCACAGCGCCGGCCGGGGCATCAGCAGCCAGGACAGCGTCATCACCACGACGAAGAACGCCGCGAACTCGATCGTCGGAAAGATCACGTATGGCCGTCCAGGGAGATCGGGTGGGCGGCGGGTGGCGGGTGGCCCTTCGGGGGCCACATCGATACTCTATGAAGCTAAGAAGATACATAAAGTAGTGACCAGCCGGAGGGTGCGCGCTGACGCGTGGCGGGACGACCGGTGAGATCGGTCGCCTCGGCGGGCGCAGCGGCCCGAATGGGTGAGGTTGGCTCGATTCAGCCGGGAAGGCGTGCACGTCAGCCACGGGATGGCTACCTTCCGACCATGGGCATCGTCACGGTCAACGGCATCGACCTCGCCTACGAGATCCACGGCGACGACGACGGTCTGCCGTTGCTGATGATCGGCGGCCTTGGGCAGCAGCTCGTCGGCTGGCATCCCGACCTGCTCGCCGCGCTCGCCCGGCGCGGCTACCGGGCGATCGTCTTCGACAACCGCGACGTGGGCCTGTCCACCCACCTCGATCACCTCGGCCGGCCCGACCTCGGGGCGATCATCGCCGGACGCTTCGACCTCGCCCCCTACGGGCTCGCCGACCTCGCCACCGACGCGCTGGGCCTGCTCACCGCGCTCGGCGTCGAGTCGGCGCACCTGCTGGGCCTGTCGATGGGCGGCATGGTCGCCCAGATCGCGGCCCTGCGCAGCCCGGAGCGGGTCCGCAGCCTCACGTCGGTGATGTCGCACCCCGGCGACCACCGGGTGCAACCGACGCCGGAGGCCATCGGGTTGTTCCTGCGCCCGGCGCCGGAAGACGTGGAGCAGTCCGTTCTCGCCGCGCACGAGGCGCATCGGGTGCTCGGCTCGCCGGAGTTCGCGCCGGACGAGGCGTGGCTGCGCCGGCGCGCCGAGATCTACTGGGACCGCCGGGCCAGCCCCGACGGTGTGCTGCGCCAGGTCGCCGCGGTGCTCTCCGCCCCGGACCGCACCGCGGAGCTCGCCGGGCTGCGCCCGCCCACCCTCGTCGTCCACGGCGGCGCCGACCCGCTCGTTCCCGTGATCGGTGGCCGGCTCACGGCCGCGGCCATCCCGGCCGCGGAGCTGTTGGAGATCGACGGGATGGGCCACGACCTGCCCCGGCAGGTGTGGGACCGGGTGCTGGACAAGCTGGAGGACGTCGTCGACCGCGGGGAGGCCCCTCGGCGCCCCCTCGCCGCCGCGAGCTGAGCGGACGCGAGCTGAGCGGACGCGAGGCCCGTCGGGTCGCCGCCCACCGGCTCACGCGCCGGGTTTGACCACCATCAGGGCGACGACCACGACCCAGCAGGCGGAGCTCAGCACCGCGCCGCCGGTGACGGTGCCGAGCCGGCGCCGAGCGTCCCCACCGGCGTCGATCTCGGCGACGGCGTGCGACAGGCCGGGTGCGATGACCGCCAGGCAGATCCCGCACGCCACCACCCACAGCACCAGCGAGCCCAGCAGCCAGGAGTCGCTGAACGACCGCACGCTGCCGAACGACCCCTGGTGCACCATCCCCGCGCCGGTCACCGCGATGAGCAGCGAGGCCAGCCCGAACCCACGCACCAGTCGGGCGGCGAGCCGCAGCATCGGCAGGGCGCTCGGCCCGGCCCGCAGCAGCCGGGGGACCGCCGCGCAGACCAGGGTCAGCGGTCCGATGACGAAGATCGCGAGAAGGACGTGCAGGGTGAGGAGGAGCCCGAAGCTGCCCGGATGCGGCATGCGCAGACGGTACCGACTGACTCCTCCCGCTTGTACACCGACCGCTTGTACACCGCCTTTGGGCCGACTGTGCTGGTCCTGTGCCCCGTGTGCCCCGTGTGCCCCATGTGCCCCATGCACCTCGCCGGGGCTCGCGGGGCTCGCGCCTCAGAGCGGGTAGGACTGGTAGTAGAGCAGTTTCACCGCCTCGCCGAAGTGCGTCCCGTACAGGCGGTCGGTGGATCCGGCGTAGGCGTAGCTGACCACCCCGTCGATCCAGCCGTGGCCGGGCCCGAGCCGGCCGAACCCGGTGATGAACGGGCCGCCGCTCGCGCCCGCCGTCATCCGGCAGTGAACTCCGATCGCCGGGCCCCCGTACGGGTCGGCCGACCCGGGCCCGGCGCAGTAGATGAGCTGGTTGCCGTCGTACGGCAACAGGCGTGGATAGCCGAAGCTGTACTGCGGGTAGGTGTTCGGCAGGCCGAACGCGATGCCCTGCCCCCCGACCACGTCCTCGATGTGCCGGCCGCCGTGGGTGTTGAACAGTGCGAAGCCGGCGTCGACGTCGAAGCTCGAGCCGCTCGCCCAACCCGGTGTCACGGTCAGCCGGCGGGCGGTCCAGATGCCGTACGGCATGGTCCCGTCGACGTAGCCCGGGACGAAGGCGACCTGCTGGGCGAACTGCGCGCCGGTGCCGCCGTGCAGGCAGTGCCCCGCGGTCACGACGAGGTCGCGGACCGGGCTGGTCACCACGCTCGCCGAACACGCGAAATCGGCGCCGCCGATCGTGGTGAACAGCCGGCCGGTGGTCGCCGTGACCAGACCGCCCCGGGTGTACGGCGTGCCGTCGCTGGGCGGCGGCGGCGTGCTCGACAGTCCGGGGCTCGGGTCGTCGGCGAACGGCGTGCCCGCCGCCGCCGCGCCGGCGTTGGCATCGGCGCGGTCGGTGGTGTGGGAGCCGAAGGCCCGGTCGCGACGTTCGGTCGTCCAGTACCGTTCGACCGCGCGCTGCTCGGCGGCGGTCACCGCCCCGGGCGCCGACAGCGGCGCCGGCCGACCTTGGGTGATCTCGGCGGCGGGGTCGGCCGGCCGGACCGGCCCGGCGTCGGGACCAGCGATCGGCGGGCCGCCGGCCGCCGGCCGCACATCCGCGCCCGGTAGGCCGCCCAGTGCGTCTGGGCCGGGCAGGCCGTCCGCGAGGATCGCGCCGCCCGGCGCGGCCTGGGCGGGGTTGGCCGGCATGGCCGTGGGGGCGAGCCCCACGCCCGCGGCCAGCAGCACGGCGGCGACCAGCCGCGAACGGGCCGGTGGCCGGGGCCGCTGCTCGCGCTGCCGCAGGCTCGCCCGGTGCCTCGCGCCCGTCGCGCCCTCCCCTGCCCTCCGTGACTTCACGATCGCGCAGAGTAGCAGAATTCGAGATCTGGATGGTCGGGGCGCGACGGCCGCCTGCCGGGTGCCGGTCAGATCCCCCGCGGCGGGTGAGGGTCACGGGCCCCGGCCGGCCCGGGCGGTCGGCGGCGGGCCTTTCGGGTGCTGTGGGTGCGGCCGACCGTGACCCCGGCGGAGCGTGGCCGGTTGTGGGCCCTGTGGGTGTGGTCAGTCGGCGGGCGCGGCGAGGTGCTCGTGGGCCTGTGCCCAGGTGGGGGCGCCGGCGCCGGCCGGCGGGTGCCAGAAGACGAACCGGGACTGGGCCATGGCGGGTCCGAGGCGGCGCATCGCCTCCCGGTGGTGGGGGTCGCCGACGAACGCGTCCAGCGCGGCCCGGTCCGTCCACGCGGACAGGGTCAGGTATTCACGCCGCAGCGGCCGGGCGACGAGCGAGACGCCGAGGGCGCCGGGCGCGGCGAGCAGGGCTCGCCGGACGGCGAGTGCCGAGCGCAGCATCGTGACCGAGTGTCGGGCCGAGGTGAGGACGAAGCGCGAGGCCATGACCTCGATGGCACCGTCTTCGATGGCACCGTCTTCGATGGCGCCGACCTCGATGGCGCCGACCTCGATGGCGCCGACCTCGATGGCGCCGACCTCGGCGCCGGTGCCCGCGGGCTCGGCCGCGCCGGCCTTGCGGCCGGGCGGGGTGGTCCAGGAAATCGTCGGCACGGTGACCCACCTCCACAATAGTCTGACTCGGACCGTTGCTGGGGTCAGGATAGTCTCAAAGAGACGGTATGAGTCAAGCCGTATGATGGAGACCATGGCGGAGATCGTGCTGACACCGGTGTCGTATCTGGTCCTCGGGGAGGTGGCCCGCCGCGGCAGTGCCACGCCCTACGACCTCAAGGTGTCGGTCGCCGAATCGGTCGGGAACTACTGGTCGTTCCCGCACGCGCAGCTCTACAAGGAGCCGCCGCGCCTCGCCGAGGCCGGGCTGCTGGCCGAGGAACGGGAGGCCGGGGGGCGCCGCCGGCGCATCTTCCGGATCACCGACGCCGGTCGGCGCAGTCTGCAGGACTGGCTCTCCTCGGCCGATTCCGGGCGCACCGAACTGCGCGACCTCGGCCTGCTCAAACTCGCGTTCGCCGACCTCGGCCGTCCCGGCGACGTCGCCCGGCTCGCCCGTGCCCAGGCTGCCGCGCACCGGGCGCACCTGGAGGTCTACCGCACGCTGGCCGCGCTGCCGCCGGACGCCATGGTCTGGACGTTGCGGCGCACGCTGGACCTCGGGCTCGCCTACGAGCGGCTCGTGGCGGAGTTCTGGGAGCGGCTCGCCGCCGACCCCGTCGTCACTCGTATCCCCCCGCCCCCCGCCGAGCCCGCGCGGCCGGCGGGGGACACCCCGGGCGGGTCAGCGGGCGACGCGGTGGCGTCCCCGGGAACGCAGGTAGTCCCGGATGACGTAGCTGCCGAGGGCGGTGGGGTCGGGTGACAGGACCCGCCCGCCGTTGCGGCGGGCCATCTCCTCGACGAACTGCACGAGCCGCGGCTCGTCGTCGAGCATGAACACGTTGATGGTCACCCCGCGGCGGGTCAGCCGGTCCACCTCGGCCAGGGTCAGCTCCAGGGTCTCGGGCATCGGCGGCCAGGAGAACGACGGAGTGCCGTCGCGCAGCAGGTGCGCGGTGGGCTCCCCGTCGGTGACGACCATGACGACCGGCTCGGCCTGCGGGTACCGGCTGAGCAGCCGGCCGGCGATGAGCAGGGCGTGCTGCAGGTTGGTGCCCTGGACCATCTCGGAGTCCAGGCCGGCGAGCTCCACCGGCCGCAGTTCGCGGGCGTAGTCCGAGAAGCCGATGATGTGGATCTTGTCCTGTGGGAACGACGTGCTGACGAGGGTGTGCAGCGCCAACGCCGTCGACTTCGCGATCCCCCACGTCCCGCGCAGGGCCATCGAGTAGGACAGGTCGACGAGCAGACAGACCGCGGCGGTGGTGCGCCGCTCGGTCTCGGCGACCTCGAAGTCGCCGACCTCCAGCCGCACCGGCCGGCCCTTGCCGGTCGGCCCGGCGCGCAGCACGGCGTTACGCACCGTGCGGACGACGTCGATCGGTTGGGTGTCGCCGAACTGCCAGGCCCGCGAGGTGCCGAGCAGGTCGCCGGCGGAGCCGGCGTCGGTGAGGTTGTGGTCGCCGCGGCCGCGGGCGGAGACCTGGCGAAAGATCCGGGCCAGCGCCGCCTGCCCGATCCGGCGGACCGCGCGGGGGGTGAGCTCCAGGCTGCCGGCCCGGCGGGTGATGAACCCCTGCTGCTCCAGCTCCCGCTCGATCTGCTGCAGGCTGCGCAGGTCGTCGACGGCGGAACGGCCCAGCGCCCGAGCGACCGCATCCGGGTCGATGTCCTCCAGCGAGGCCCCGGCGTAGTCCTGCCCGAGCGCGGCGGCGAGCTCGTCGAGTTCCGCGAGTTCCTCCAGCGCCGAGGTGGCGTCGCCGAGGCCCAGCGGCTCGTCTCCGGTGAGGCCCTCGCCGAGCCGGCCGCCGCGCCCACGGGCCCGGCCGCCCCAGTTCAGGTCCGGGCGGGAGGCGCGCAGCGCCTGGGCGAGCCGGGACATCTCGGCGGCCAGGCCCAGGTCCTCCATGGCGGTGGACATCAGATCGGCGAGCTCGGAGCGCTGCTGCGGGGTGAGCCCGGCGAGCAGCCGGGCGGCCGCCGCCGCACGGCGCGCCAGCGCGTCGACCAGCTCCTCGAGCGACTGCGGGTTCTCCGGGAAGAAGTCGCCGTACTGGGACATGAACTCGGCGAACGCGGCGTCGGTGTCCTCGCCGCGGGCGTCGGCCTCCAGCAGGGTGTTCAGCGACCCGATCATGTCCCGGATGCGGGCGAAATCCTCCGGCGTCGCCCCTTCCAGGGCCTGCTTCATGCCCCTGAACTGGCTGTCGAGGACCTCTCGGCGCAGCAGCTCGGAGATCTTCTCGTAGGTCTCGCGGGCCTGCGGGGAACGCCAGTCGTACTCGGCCAGCGACCGCACCGCGCGCGCCGGGTCGGCGGGCAGCGCGTCGAGCTCGGCCTCCCGCAGGCGGGCCTCATCCGACGGGTCGGGGAACAGCGCCGCCCGCTCCTGCCCGACGGCCGTGTCGAGCAGTCGGCGGACCTCCTCCAGGGTGCCGTCCATCCGGCCGCGGGACCGGGCCTCGCGCCGGCGCCGCTCGATGGCGCGGCGCATGTCGTCCAGCCCGCGACGGCCCGGCATGCCGCGGCGCAGCAGAGCCTCCAGCGCCTCCCGGGGGGTGCGCCCCTCCAGGATCTGGCGGGACATCTCGTCGAGCGCGCCGGCCGCGGTGAAGGGGGAGGCGAGCGGGTCGGGCCCCCCGTCCCAGGGGCCGTAACGGAATGCGCCGGAGCTCACCGGGGTCCTCCCACGGGGGTCATGTCAGGAGCCGTAGACCGTCCGGCCCGGCAGCTCTTCCTTCGCCAGCCGGCGGTTGAGGTGCAGTCCCTCCATCGCCAGCTCCAGCGCCGCCGCGGCGAGGCCGGGCGACTCCGCGCCATCCACGCCGAGTCGGTTCAGGATCGCCGCGAGACCGGGCACCGGACCGACCCGGCGCAGCAGCTCGGCGGCGGGCACCATGTCGCCCGTCTCGACCGGGCCGTCGGCGTCGAACCGGTTCTGCAGCCCGGTGAGGTCGGCCCCGGCGAGGCGGGCCCGGAACGTCTCGGCGATCGCGCGGCGCAGCAGCAGCGCGAGCACCTCGTCCTCGCGCCCCTCCTCGAGCTGGTCGAACTCGACCTTGCCGCGCACCGCCGGCACGATCGCGGCGAGGTCGACCACCCGGGCGGTGGGCGTCTCCTCCCCGGTCAGCGCCGCGCGGCGGACCGCGGAGGCGGCCACCGTCTCGGCCGCGGCCACCGCCAGCCGGGCCGACACCCCCGAACGCTGGTCGACCTGTGGGGCGTCGCGGACGAGCCGGGTGAACCGGGCCACGATCTCCAGCAGGTGATCGGCGAGCTCGGGAGTGCCCAGCGGCGAGCCCGCCCAGGAGATCACGGACTCCTGGCGGATCAGCGCGAGCTCGTCGGCGAGCTGCAGCGGGTAGTGGGTGCGCACCTCGGCGCCGAAGCGGTCCTTGAGCGGGGTGATGATCCGGCCGCGGTTGGTGTAGTCCTCGGGGTTCGCCGAGGCCACCAGCAGCAGGTCGAGCGGCAGGCGCAGCAGGTAGCCGCGGACCTGGATGTCGCGCTCCTCCAGCACGTTGAGCAGCGACACCTGGATGCGCTCGGCGAGGTCGGGCAGCTCGTTGACGCTGAAGATGCCGCGGTTCGTGCGCGGCACCAGGCCGTAATGCACCGTCTCCGGGTCGCCGAGGGTGCGGCCCTCGGCGACCTTCACCGGGTCGACGTCGCCGATCAGGTCGCCCACGCTGGTGTCCGGCGTGGCGAGCTTCTCGCCGAACCGGTCGGAGCGGTGGCGCCAGCCGATCGGAAGCTCGTCGCCGAGCTGGGCCGCCAGCGCCCGGCAGCGGCCGCAGACCGGCGCGTACGGGTGGTCGTTGATCTCGCAGCCGGCGACGGCGGGCGACCACTCGTCGAGCAGGCTCACCAGGGTGCGGATGAGCCGGGTCTTGCCCTGGCCCCGCTCGCCCAGGAAGACGATGTCGTGACCGGCCAGGATGGCGCGCTCGACCTGCGGCAGGACGGTCTCGTCGAACCCGACGATGCCCGGGAAGCGGGGCGTGTCGCCCTTCATCAGGGCGACGAGGTTGTCGCGCAGCTCCGTGCGGACGGTTCGGTGAACGTGCCCGCTGCGGCGAAGCTCACCCACCGTGGCATAGGGCGGAGCGGTATCCGCCGGCGCGGTGGCCGGGGATGTCGCGGTCGGTGGCATGGAATGACGGGGCGGTGCCGGCAGATCCTCCACGCGTCGACGGTACGTCGACACCGCCCGCGACGCAGCCAAGTCGGCTGCCGTCCGCTGCAGGCGTAGTCGGGGGTACGCCGCCCGCCCCCGCCCGAAGGAGCCCGCCCCCGCCCGAAGGAGCCCGCCCCCGCCCGAAGGAGCCCTCTTCCCGCCGACCGGCCCAGCCGGGCGGGCCGGCTCCTAGGTGCCGGCGCGCCAGCCACGATGGGTGACCCCCGGTCCGGCCGAAGTGGCATGGCCGAACCAGGCTCCGGTGCCGTCAGGAGCCGTAAGGTGCGACCGAGACGATCTCGACCTTCGCGGAGCGGCCGTTGGGAAGCGTGTAGCTGACGGTCTCGCCTGCCTTGTGGCCGTTCACGGCACCGCCGAGCGGGGAGGCGGGGGAGAACACGTCGATGGGAGTGCTGTGGTCCTCGCGGGAGCCGATGAGGAACTTCTCGGTCGCCTGCTCGCCGGGGAAGCGCACCTCGACGACCGTGCCCGGACCGGCCTCACCGGTGGTGTTGGGCGCCTCGCCCACCTGCGCGTCGCGCAGCAGGTCGGCGAGCTGGCGGATCCGGGCCTCCTGCTTGCCCTGCTCCTCCTTGGCGGCGTGGTAGCCACCGTTTTCCTTGAGGTCGCCCTCCTCACGGGCCGCCTCGATCTTGGTCGCGATCTCCGTGCGCCAGGGGCCGGTGAGGTAGTCGAGCTCGGAGCGGAGCCGGTCGTATGCCTCCTGAGTGAGCCAAGTCTGCTGCGTCACGCGGGTCACGCTCCTCGGTGAACATCAAAAGGGTCACGATATCAAGGTGAATCAAGGAATCCAGGGTCGAGCCCGCTGACTCCTCACGGCGGCTGCTCCACCACCGGGAGACCCCAGACCAGCGGTTCTACCCTCCTGGGTGAACCGTCAGTCCGTGGTTTCGACCATGACCGCACGCCTGGCGGAGCGGGAGCGTGGCGAACGGGTGCCGCACTCCATCGGTCCCCCGGGGCCGGACCGACACCGATGTCGGTACGCCGGCCGGCGACGTCGCACCCGTCACTGCATGCGCGGACGGTGCATTGTGCCACGTCGTTGGGTGACTTTTCCAGATCAAACGTGGAGGCGGGCTCCATGGTTCCGCACAGTGGTGTAGCACGGCGGTCACGTCACGGCCACCCGGGTCGATGGCCGCGGTCTGGCCCGGCCGTCAGCGACAATGGTGGCATGCCTTCGGTCGACGAGCGGCATGGCCTGCGTCTCATGGCCATCCATGCCCACCCCGATGACGAGTCCAGCAAGGGCGCGGCCACGATGGCGCGTTACGCGAGCGAAGGCGTGGACGTGCTGGTCGTGACGTGTACCGGTGGTGAGGAGGGCAGCATCCTCAACCCGGCGATGGACTCACCCGGCGTCGCCGAGCGCATCACCGAGATNCGCCGTGAGGAGATGGAGAACGCCCGGCGCATCCTCGGCGTGCGCCAGGAGTGGCTCGGCTTCGTCGACTCCGGCCTGCCCGAGGGCGACCCGCTGCCGCCCGTGCCACCGGGGCGCTTCGCCACCACGCCACTGACCGCGGCGGCCCAGCCCCTGGTCAGGCTGATCCGCACCTTCCGGCCGCAGGTCATCACGACCTACGACGAGTCCGGCGGTTACCCGCACCCCGACCACATCATGACGCACAAGATCAGCATCGAGGCGTTCGAGGCGGCCGGCGACCCCGAGCGCTATCCCGAGGTGGGGGTGGAAGCCGGGTTCGCCCCCTGGCAGCCGCTCAAGCTGTACTACCACCTCACCTTCCACAAGGAGCGCATCCTGGCGCTGCACGAGGCGCTGCTGGCCCGCGGACTGGAGTCCCCCTACACGGAACGCCTGGACGAGTGGGCCGACCGGGCGGCGGACGCGGGCCGGCTCACCACCCGGGTGCCGTGCGCGGACTGGTTCTCGACCCGCGATCGAGCCCTGATCGCGCATGCCACCCAGGTCGACCCCACCGGATGGTGGTTCCGGGTTCCGCTCGACGTGCAGCGGGAGGCCTGGCCCACCGAGGACTACCAGCTCGCCCGCTCGCTGATCGAGGTCGGCACGCTGCCCGAGGACGACCTGTTCAACGGCGTGTGATCGTGCGCACGGCGGGTGGCCGGCCGGCCGGCGGGGGCCGATCGGCGCCCACCTCGGGCGGTCCAGCGCGGCGTAATGTCGGGGGTGGGTACCGCCGGGAGCCCACGGCGCACCGCCCGCTGGGGCGGAGCCGGCCGCGCGCTCGCGCGGCGCAGCGGCGGGCTGACCGCAGAGTTTGGACCCGGGTGTGAGGACGTCACCGTGAACGAGATCTTCGCCGGTTCGGTGCTGGCCGAGCAGGAGCACAGCGCGGGCGGTCTTGGGTTGCTCATCGTCGTGGGGCTGATCGTGGTCTCCACCGGGCTGTTCTTCATGCTCTCGAGGAGCCTGCGCCGAATGCGCGCGAACGTGGCGAACGGTGATTTCCTCGGGGTCGAGTCCGACCGGCTCAGCGGCCCGGTCGATCCCCGCCAGGCGATCCGCCGCCGGTCGGTGCTGGCCGGCCGGCGGGGCCCGGTGATCGACGGCGAGGTCGGCGGCGATGCCGCGGCCACGGGTGGCGCGGGCGAGCATCTTGACCTGCCCGTCCAGCCCGGCCCCCCGTCCTCCGGCGGCTGAGCCGGGAGCCCCACCACACCATCGCTGCTTCCCTGCCCTTCCAGAGGGTTCTGTGCCCGATTGATCCCTCTGGAAGGGCAGGGTAAGGCCGGAGCGGTCAGCCCAGGGCGATGTTGACGATGCGGCCGGGGACGATGATGACCTTCTTGATGGAGCGGCCCTCGGTCTGGCGCGCGTAGTCGGGGTGCGCGGTGAGCAGCTCGCGGATCACGGGCTCCGCGGCACCGTCGGGCACCTGGAGGGTGAACCGCACCTTCCCGTTCACCTGGACCGGGATGGTCCGCTCGGACTCGGCGGCCAGCGCCGGGTCGCCCACGGGGAAGGCCGCGCGGCTCACCGACTCGCTGTGCCCGAGCCGGGTCCACAGCTCCTCCGCGATGTGCGGAGCCAGCGGCGCGGCCATCAGCACCAGCGGCTCGGCCAGCGCCCGGGGGGTCGCGGACTGGCCGTACCGCTTCGAGACGAAGTTCGTCAGCTCGATGAGCCGGGCGACGGCCGTGTTGAACCGCAGGCCCGCGTACTCCGCCGCCAACGTGATGATCGTCCGATGCAGGACGCGGGTGGCCTCGGCGTCCAGTTGCTCGTCGGAGACGGCGACCGTCCCGCTGCCCTCGTCGACGACCGCGCGCCACAGGCGCTGCAGGAACCGGTGCGAGCCGACGATGTCGTCGGTGTGCCAGGGCCGGTCGGCGTCGAGCGGACCCATCGCCATCTCGTAGACCCGCAGGGTGTCGGCGCCGAACCGGTCGTACATCTCGTCCGGGCTGACGCTGTTCTTCAGGCTCTTGCCCATTTTCCCGGAGCGGCGGTCGACCGGCGCCCCCTGGTGGGTGAACCGGCCGTCGCCGCTCGCCTCCACCTCGGCCGCCGGGACGTACATCCCGCGGGCGTCGGTGAACGCATCGGCCTGGATGTAGCCCTGGTTGAACAGCCGCTTGAACGGCTCCTTGGACGAGACGTGCCCCAGGTCGTAGAGGACCTTCTGCCAGAACCGGGCGTAGAGCAGGTGCAGCACCGCGTGCTCGACGCCGCCGACGTAGAGGTCGACGCCGCCGTCGCCGGCCGCCGCGCCCGGCTTGGCCATCCAGTACCGCTCGACGGTCTCGTCGACGAACCGCTCGGTGTTGGTCGGGTCCAGGTAGCGCAGGTGGTACCAGCAGGACCCGGCCCACTGCGGCATCGTGTTCGTCTCGCGCCGGTAGCGCTTCGGGCCGTCACCGAGGTCGAGGGTGACGCTCGCCCAGTCGGCCACGCGGGCCAGCGGCGGTACCGGATCGCTCTCGTCGTCCTCGGCCATCGCCGTCGGCCGGAAATCGGTCATCTCGGGCAGCTCGACGGGCAGCAGCTCGTCCGGGACGGCATGCGGCAGGCCGTCGTCGTCGAAGACGATCGGGAACGGCTCGCCCCAGTAGCGCTGCCGGGAGAACAGCCAGTCCCGCAGCCGGTAGGACCGGGCCGACCGGCCCGCGCCGAGCTCCTCCAGCCAGGCGACGGTCGTCTTGATCGCGTCGGTCTTGCCCAGGCCGGTGAGCACCGGGGCTCCCGCCGGGCCGGGCAGGTAGGCGCCCTCGCCGCTGAACGCGTCCGGCCACGCCGACGGCGGCGCGCCGGGTGTCACGTCGCGCTCGGCGTACCACGGCTCGTCGGGCGCCAGCACCGCCGGGATCGGCAGGTCGAAGGCGCGCGCGAAGCTGAAGTCCCGGCTGTCGTGCGCCGGCACGGCCATGATCGCGCCGGTGCCGTAGCCGACGAGGACGTAGTCGGCGAGGAAGACCGGGATCTCCGCGCCGCCCACCGGGTTGCGGACATAGGCGCCGGTGAACACGCCGGTACGGTCGATCTCCTCGCCGCGTTGGCGGTCGCTGCGCTGCGCCGCGAAGGCCCGGTAGGCCTCGACCGCGGCGCGCGGCGTCCAGGTCGGGTCGGCGGCAGCGGTCTCAGTAGCGGTCTCAGTAGCGGCCTCGGGGGCGCCGTGGCCGGCCGGGAAGCGCCAGCCGGCCGGGGTGCCCGCCGGCCAGGCGTCGGCGACCAGCGCGTCGACCTGCGGATGCTCGGGCGCCAGCACCAGGAAGGTCGCCCCGGCGAGGGTGTCCGGGCGGGTGGTGTAGACCTCGATGCGCGGCGCGGGGGAGGACCCGGCGGTGCCGGTGACCGCGTCCGTCGTGCCGGCTGGGCGGGTCGTGCCGCCTGCGCCGGTAGCACCGGGGGTGACGAGGGCGAATTCGACGCTCGCGCCGTCGCTCGGGCTGATCCAGTTGCGCTGCATCTGCTTGATCGAATCCGACCAGTCGACCAGGTCCAGGTCGGCGACCAGCCGTTCGGCGTAGGCGGTGATCCGCAGCACCCACTGCCGCAGCGGCCGGCGGAACACCGGGTAGTTCCCGATGTCGCTGCGGCCCTCGGCGGTGACCTCCTCGTTCGCCAGCACGGTGCCGAGCCCGGGGCACCAGTTGACGAGCTGTTCGGAGATGTAGGCCAGGCGGTGGGCGTCGACGACCCGGCGGCGGGCGACCCGGTCCAGCTCGGCCCAGGGCAGGCCCGCCGGGTTCGCGGCGCGCACGGCGTCGACCGACACGGCGGTGGTGCCGGCGGCGGGGCCGGCCACCGGCGAGCGGGTGCCGGCCTCGAACTCGGCGATCAGCTCCGCGATCGGCCGCGCCCGGCCGGCCTGCGGGTCGTACCAGGCGTCGAAGATCTGCTCGAAGATCCACTGCGTCCAGCGGTAGTACCCGACGTCGGTCGTGGCGATCTCGCGGCGGGTGTCGTGGCCGAGCCCCAGTCGGGAGAGCTGCCGACGCATGTTGGCGATGTTGGCGTCGGTGGTCGTGCGCGGGTGCTGGCCGGTGTTGATGGCGTACTGCTCGGCGGGCAGGCCGAAGGCGTCGTAGCCGAACGGGTGCAGCACATGGCGGCCGGACATCCGCAGGTAGCGGGCGAACACGTCGGTGCCGATGTACCCGAGCGGATGCCCGACGTGCAGGCCGGTGCCGCTGGGGTAGGGGAACATGTCCATGATGTAGAACGGCTCGCGCCCGGCGACCTCGTCGAAGCCCGCGGCCAGCGGCCCGACCGGGTTCGGCGAGTTGAACGTCCCCTCGTCGGCCCACCGACGCTGCCAGCGGCGCTCGATGTCCGCGGCGAGCCGGGCGTCGTAGCGGAACCCCGGCTCGTCGCCGGTCCTGGCGGTGGGCGTGGCGCCGGATGAAGATGCGGCGCCGGACGGGGCTGCCGTGGCGTTCGCGGCGCCGGCGTCGGTGCCGTGCTCGGCCGTCTCACTCATTCGCTCGTGCCACCCCAACTCGTTGGTACTCCGACCCTGCGACAACCCTTCCGAGCGCCCGCGACGACCCTTCGACCGCTCTCGCGGCGCAACGGCGGCCTGGCGGACGGCGATCGAGCGAGTGGACGGCGGACGGGCGAGCGAGCGGAGGAGCCGGGATCGTGCCTTTCTCCGAGCGTATCCGGTCCCGTGCACCCCGGTTCCGACCGCACGCCACCACGAGCGGACCGGGCCGGTCGACCCGCCCCGGTTGCGGCGGTGGTCTGGCCTGAGCTCGGTTGGGTACCGAGAGTGCACCAGCCGACACGCCAGAAGCTGGCCGGGCAGGGTCCGGTCGGGGGTGCCGATGGCCACAGTCGGCGCGCCGGGGCACGGGTGGGGGCATAGCCGCTCGCCGCTTTGGTTGCATAGCCAGTGACCCGGGGTTCCACAGACCCGGGCGACGCCAGACCCTGAGGAGTTGCCCGGTGCCGAACAAGCTGGCGGAGCAGACGTCTCCGTACCTGCTCCAGCATGCGGACAACCCCGTCGACTGGTGGCCGTGGTGCCCGGAGGCGTTCGCGGAGGCGGCCCGCCGCGGGGTGCCCGTGCTGCTCTCGGTGGGCTATGCCTCCTGCCACTGGTGCCACGTCATGGCGCACGAGTCGTTCGAGGACGTGGTCACCGCCGCCTACATGAACGACCACTTCGTCAACATCAAGGTGGACCGGGAGGAGCGGCCGGACGTCGATTCCGTCTACATGGACGTCACGGTCGCCCTGACCGGTCACGGGGGTTGGCCGATGACGGTCTTCCTCACCCCGACCGCCGAGCCGTTCTTCGCCGGCACCTACTTCCCGCCCCGACCCCGGCCGGGCATGGGGTCGTTCCGCCAGGTCATGGAGGCCGTGGTCGCCGCCTGGCAGACCAGGCGGGCGGAGATCGAGGAGTCGGGCGCCGACATCGCCCGCCGGCTGGCGGAGGCGGCGGCGCGCGGCCCGGTGGCCGGGCTCGCCGCGAGCCCGACGTCCGGCGTCGCCGACGAGCTGAGCCCGCCGCTGCTGGACACGGCCGTCGCGGGCCTGTCCGCCCGGTTCGACGCTCGGCACGGCGGATTCGGCGGGGCGCCGAAGTTCCCGCCGTCCATGGTCGCGGAGATGCTGTTGCGCCACGCCGCCCGCACCGGCGACGAGCACAGCCTGGAGATGGTGGCGCTCACCTGCGAGCGGATGGCCCGCGGCGGCATGTACGACCAGCTCGCCGGCGGCTTCGCCCGCTACAGCGTCGACGCGACGTGGACCGTCCCGCACTTCGAGAAGATGCTCTACGACAACGCCCAGCTGCTGCGGGTGTACCTGCACCTGTGGCGGGCCACCGGCTCGCCGCTGGCCCGGCGGGTGGTCCGGGAGACCGCGGCGTTCCTGCTCGCCGACCTGCGCACCCCGCAGGGCGGGTTCGCCTCGGCGCTCGACGCGGACGCGGTGCCGGCGGGCGTCCCGGCGGCCCACGCGCAGCCCGAGGAGGGCGCGAGCTACTCGTGGACACCCGCCGGCCTGCGCGCCGCCCTCGGCGCGGACGACGGCGCCTGGGCGGCGGAGATCTTCGGTGTCACCCCGGAGGGCACGTTCGAGCACGGGACGTCCGTGTTGCAGTTGCCGGCGGACCCGCCCGACGCGGCGCGCTTCGCGGCGGTGCGCGCGACCCTCGCCGCCGCCCGGGCCGGCCGTCCGCAGCCCGCCCGGGACGACAAGGTGGTCGCCGCCTGGAACGGGCTGGCGATCGCCGCCCTCGCCGAGGCCGGCGTGCTGCTCGATGAGCCGGCCTGGATCCGCGCCGCCGAGGACGCGGCCGTGCTGCTGCGCGACGTCCATCTCGTGGCGGGCCGGTTGCGGCGCACCAGCCGGGACGGCCGGGTCGGGACGAACGCCGGTGTGCTGGAGGACTACGGCGACGTCGCCGAGGGGCTGCTGACCCTGCACCAGGTCACCGGGGATCCGGAGTGGCTGACCCTGGCCGGCGAGCTGCTCGACGTGGTCCGGGCCCGGTTCGCCGCACCGGACGGCGGCTTCTTCGACACCGCGGACGACGCGGAGGCACTGCTGCGCCGCCCCCGCGACGACTCGGACTCGGCGACCCCGTCGGGCCAGGCGGCGGTGGCGGGTGCCCTGCTCACCTACGCGGCCCTGACCGGCTCGGCCGAGCACCGGCGCACCGCCGAGGCGACCGTCGCCCGGTTCGCGCCGCTGCTGTCCCGCGACGCCCGGTTCGCCGGCTGGGCCGGGGCGGTCGCCGAGGCGCTGCTCGCCGGGCCGGCCGAGGTTGCCGTCGTGGACAGTCCGGCCCTGGAACGGCTCGCCCGGCTGGGCACCGCGCCGGGGGCCGTCGTGGTGACCAGCGGGCCGTTGGTCGCCGGGCGGGGGGCCCCAGGGGTGTACGTCTGCCGGGACTTCGTCTGCGAGCTACCCGTGCATACCGCGGAGGAGGTCCGCAGTCAGCTCGGCGTGAAGGTCGCCACCTGAGGCCCCAGGCACTTTCACTCGTGACCCGGTAAGCGTGTAATCGTCGGCGGGGTGTGTCGGCGCGCACCCCGGCGGGGCCACGGCTCCGGACCAGTTCGGCAGGCCGGGCCCGTCCGCGGGCCCGGCCCGGGGGACCTGAGGAGACTCGTCATGTCCGGTCCGCGTGGGCGCGGTTATGGCAGGCCGGGGGACCGGGCGGAGTCGGTGCCGGCGCAGGACGCGCCGGACTGGTTCGCGGCCCACATCCCCGCCGGGTGGTTCACCGGCCCGCCGGCCGTGGTCGTCGACCGGGACGAGATCACCGTCGTCGGGGAGCTCCCCGTCGAGGAACCCCTCCTTCACTCCGGAGGGGTGGAGCTGCCGGCTGGGCGTGATCCGGAGGCCGCCGCCCTGATCCGCCGCTTCCGCGAGCGCACCCGGGACGAGCGGATCGCCATCGCCGCCGAGGCCGAGCGGCGCTACGGGCGCAAGGTCGCGTGGGGGGCGACCGCCGGCACGGCCAGCGAGCTGTTCACCGTGCTGTCCGTGCCGGTGATGACGCGGCTGCGCCAGCCGGAGCGTCAGGTGCTGGACACGCTCGTCGAATCCGGCGTGGCACGCAGCCGCAGCGAGGCGCTGGCCTGGTGCGTCCGGCTGGTCGGGGACAACTCCGACACCTGGCTGCGCCAGCTTCGCGAGGCCCTCGAACAGGTCGAGAAGATCCGCTCCGAGGGCCCCGGCCGCTGACCTCTCCTCCTGCGCTCCTCCTGCGCCGCCGTGTGTCGGGCGGGTTGGGCGGGTCGGGCGGGTTGGGCAGCGGGTCGGGCGGGTCAGTAGATCGCGAACATCAGGGCGATGTAGTGGCAGGCCGCGGCGACGAGGGTGAAGGCGTGGAACACCTCGTGGTAGCCGAAGGTCGCCGGGGCCGGGTCCGGTCGCCGCGCGGCGTAGACGACGGCACCAAGGCTGTAGCAGACGCCGCCGACCAGCAACAGGACCATCGAGGCGATCCCGGCCCGGTGGGCGAGCTCCGGGATGACGAAGATGGCGACCCAGCCGAGGGCGATGTACAGCGGCACGGTCAGGTACCGCGGGGAGTGCAGCCACAGCATCCGGATGGTCACGCCGAGTGCCGCTCCGCCCCACACCACGGCCAGGACCACGCGAGCCGTGCTCGCCGGCATCGCAAGGAGGGCAAAAGGGGTATAAGTCCCGGCGATGAAAATAAAGATCATTGAATGGTCGAGGCGTTTCATGCGCGCTCGAGCACGTGACGTCGACCACATCGTGCGATGGTAGAGCGCGCTCGTTCCGAACAGCGCCGCAATACTCAGTGCGTATATCGCGATCCCCAGTCGGGCACGGAGCGTGGTGGCCAGCGCCACGGCAAGGAGACCCAGTGCAAGGCTTACGGGGAATGCCCCGGCATGTAGCCATCCCCGCATACGTGGTCGCACCAGGTCACGGGGGTGGGCGGGGCCGTCCGCCTGCGGAGGCCCGGCGGGCTGCTGCGTGAGGGAAGCCACGCCGAGNACGATAACCCGAGGCTTCCGCCAGCCACGAGACGGAGTCACCCGGCGGCGGTCCGTCCGTACCGGTGCGTGATGGATCCGACGCTTCTGTCCACTCGCTATCGCGCGACTGCGGGGGGAACGCGCGGTACAGTCTAATGATCCTGAACGCGGCCTCGAACTGCCCCTGTACCGCGGGTTTTGTCAGCGCGTGAACGAATACGTTCGAGTACTGAAGTCGGCACCTGCGCACGGGGCAAGAACGCGGCGGGTTCGACTCGACCGGAGGTGTGAGCTGTGACGACCGCGGCACAGATTCCGGGGCTGGAAGCGGCCCCGACGAAGCACGCCAGGCTGGTCGCCTGGGTGCGTGAGATCGCCGAACTCACCCAGCCGGAACGGGTTGAGTGGTGCGACGGATCGGAGGCCGAGTTCGACCGGTTGACCAGTCTCCTGATCGAGAAGGGGACCCTGGTCCGGCTGGACGACGAAAAGCGTCCCAACAGCTTTTACGCCGCCTCGGACCCCAGCGACGTGGCCCGGGTCGAGGATCGCACCTACATCTGCTCCGAGAAGGCCGAGGACGCCGGCCCCACGAACAACTGGATGGACCCGGCGGAGATGCGGGTCAAGCTCCAGGGCCTGTTCGAGGGCTCCATGCGCGGTCGCACGATGTATGTCGTGCCATTCTGCATGGGTCCGCTCGGATCGCATATCTCGGCCCTCGGGGTCGAAATCACCGACTCGCCTTACGTTGTCATTTCAATGCGCACCATGACCCGTATGGGAGCGCCCGCACTCGAACAGCTCGGTGAAGACGGCTTCTTTGTGCCGGCGGTGCATTCGCTTGGCGCTCCGTTGGAGTCCGGTGCGGCCGACGTCGCTTGGCCGTGCAACACGACGAAGTACATCACCCATTTCCCGGAGACCCGCGAGATCTGGTCTTATGGATCGGGTTACGGCGGTAACGCACTGCTCGGCAAGAAATGCTACGCACTGCGCATCGCGTCCGTCATGGCGCGCGACGAGGGCTGGCTCGCCGAGCACATGCTCATCCTCAAGCTGACGTCGCCCGCGGGCAAGGTTCACTACATTGCCGCGGCTTTCCCGTCGGCCTGCGGAAAGACCAACCTCGCGATGCTCATTCCCACCCTTCCCGGGTGGAAGGCGGAGACTGTCGGTGACGACATCGCATGGATGCGGTTCGGTGAGGACGGCCGGCTCTACGCTGTCAACCCCGAGGCCGGCTTCTTCGGTGTCGCCCCCGGCACGGGTGAGCAGACCAACCCGAACGCGATCAAGACGCTGTGGGGCAACACGGTCTTCACGAACGTGGCCCGCACCGACGACGGCGACGTCTGGTGGGAGGGGCTGACCAAGCAGGCCCCGGGGCACCTCACCGACTGGAAGGGCCACGACTGGACCCCCGAGTCCACCGAGCCCGCCGCGCACCCCAACGCCCGCTTCACCGTCCCCGCCGGGCAGTGCCCGACCATCGCCTCCGAGTGGGAGGACCCGAAGGGCGTGCCGATCTCGGCGATCCTGTTCGGTGGGCGCCGGGCGACCGCGGTTCCGCTGGTCACCGAGGCGCNCGACTGGCGGCGCGGGGTCTTCTTCGGCTCGATCGTCGCCTCCGAGACGACCGCGGCCCAGGCCGGCGCGATCGGCAAGCTGCGCCGCGACCCGTTCGCGATGCTCCCGTTCTGCGGCTACAACATGGCCGACTACTTCGCCCACTGGCTCGAGGTCGGCCAGAAGGCCGACCAGGCGAAGCTGCCCCGGATCTACTACGTGAACTGGTTCCGCAAGAGCCCGGAGGGCAAGTTCCTCTGGCCCGGCTTCGGCGAGAACAGCCGCGTCCTGGCCTGGATCGTCGGCCGCCTCGAGGGCCAAGCCGACGGTGTGGAGACCCCGCTCGGTGTCCTGCCGACCAGGGACGCCCTGCCGACCGAAGGCCTCCAGATCGACGAAGCCGACCTGGACGCCCTGCTCACAGTCGACATCGACGTCTGGAAGCAGGAGGCCGACCTGATCCCCGAGCACTACCAGACGTTCGGCGACCGGCTCCCCGCCGCTCTCTGGGCCGAGCACGAGGCCCTGGTCAGCCGTCTCGACGGCTGACCCGCGACACCAGCGTCACCCCGGCCCGCGCCGGGCGGTTCCCCCGCCCGCGCGGGCCGTCGCATGTCCGCCCCCAGCCGGTTCCCGCCGGATGCCCGCCCCGACCGGCTTCCCCGACTGGTTGCGCTCTGTCACGATTCCCGTGTACAGCGCACGCACTTGTGTGCCCGCTATGCCGTGGCCGGCGGCCCCGCATTCACCGGAAAACGGGCCCGCTCTCCGCTCCCTGGGCCCGGCGGCCCGCATGTTCCACGGGCACCTGCGCGTGTCGTCGCGGGGATTTCCTGCAACGTCCGTGACTGATCGGCGGATTTCCGTCAAGGGGGCGTGAGGGTCGGTCGGCAGGAGAATCGGACCCCGCCGGGCCGCCCGCTCCTCGGAAATTGTGGTCCGTCCAGCCCCGTGCCGCCCGATCCATCCGGCCCGAGTCGTTCCATCCACATTTCCCGGTGTTGCCGGGCCACCTCGCCATGTTTCCGAAAGACTTCCGGCCACCCCGTACGCGCCCGGAAGGGCACTCGCGTTACCTGGGTCCCAGGCCGGAGCCGCCCGATTCCTTGCTCCTGGTCCGGAGCTGATCCCGGCGGCCGGCAGATTCCCGATCACCGTCCCGTGGCACCCGCCCCGAGGATCCGGGTCGGTTAGGTACTCCTAACCTTTCCTGGTCTTCTCGGGACCATGGCATCCTCGACCCCACCGGCAGACCGCACCGCCCGCCCTTGTCGCCCTGGCGTGTTCTCCGCTTCGCCGCATCCGGTACCCTCCGCTCCCTTTCCGTGATTTCCTCACCTCTCCGTGACGCCTTTCCGCCTTCGCGGCCGGGAGGACGCGCCCCCTGCTTCCGGCTGCCCGCTCCGCCCGCCGGCCCCCGTGGCCCTGCCGTGCGGGTCTCCATCCCCTGCCGGGCCCCGACCCCACCGGTCCTACGCCGCGCAGCCGAAGATCACAGTGTTCCGCGGAACCGCGCCCGGCTGCCTGACCTCGACGGGAACGATGAGCCCCACCTCCACACCTCGACAATCTGGAGGGGAGCGGAACTGCTGGAGGTTGATGGCGGGCCGAGGGCCTGGGGTGGTGATCAACCTCCAGCGATTGCTGCCGTGCGGGGAGGTTGATCACTTCTGATGGGTTCCGGGGGATGGTGCTCCGGGCTTGGGGCGGGGATCGACCGCGTGACGGGGTTGTTGCTCGGGTGCGACTCTATTGATCTTGTGGTCTGGATGTGGTGCGGCTTGCGGGAAGGTCGGTGAGTGCTGGCCGGCGCCCTGGGGAGGAGGGCTGCTGCGGGGCGTCACGATCGGGGCGCTATGTCACCGAAAGGGACACAGTAGGCACCCGAGGAGGCAAAACGTTTCCCGTTCTTAACGCAACGTGTTGCTCGAAGTGGGTCGCCATCCTGGGAGGTGGCAGCTACCGTGAGAGCCCTAGCGTCTCAAGCCGTGGTCCGGCGTGGTGCCGGACCTCTCGGGAGGCCCCTCGGTGCCGCAAGCGCGACTACACCAGGAGGCCGGTGCCCGGCTCCTGGAGGGGTCGGTCCCGGACTACCTCCGAGTAAGCGGGTGGGCGTGTGCCACGAACGCATGTCGTCGACACAAGCGTGCTGCTTTCTGATCCTGGCGCGCTGCTGCGGTTCGCGGAGCACAATGTCGTGCTCCCCCTCGTCGTCATAGGGGAGCTGGAGGGCAAGAGGAACCACCCGGAGCTGGGCTGGTTCGCCCGGGAGGCCCTGCGCCTGCTGGACGACCTGCGCATTCGGCACGGTCGCCTCGACCAGCCCATCCCGCTGGCGGGTGGGGGAACGCTTCGGGTGGAACTTAATCACACCGACGCGGCGGTGCTTCCACCGGGGTTCCGGGTGGACACGAACGACTCGCGGATCCTGTGTGTCGCGATGAACCTCGCCCGCGAGGGCGCGGACGTCGTGCTGGTCACCAAGGACCTTCCGCTGCGGGTCAAGGCCTCGGTGCTGGGGCTGCCGGCGGAGGAGTACCAGGCGTTGTCGCCGGTGGACACCGGCTTCTCCGGCATGGCGGAGCTCACCGTCGCCCAGGAGGACCTCGACCGGCTCTACTCCCGTGAGTACACGGAGATCCTGGAGGCCGCCGATCTGCCCTGCCACACGGGTCTGGTGCTCACCACGGCAGGCGGCAGCGCCTCGGCGCTCGGCCGGGTCACGGCGGACAAGCAGGTCCGGCTGGTGCGCGGGGACCGGGACGCGTTCGGGCTGCACGGGCGGTCCGCGGAGCAGCGGGTGGCGCTCGACCTACTGCTCGACCCGGACGTCGGCATCGTCTCGCTCGGCGGTCGGGCCGGCACCGGCAAGTCGGCGCTGGCCCTGTGCGCGGGTCTGGAGGCGGTGATGGAGCGCCGGGCCCACCGGCGGGTCGTCGTCTTCCGGCCGCTCTACGCCGTCGGCGGTCAGGAGCTCGGTTACCTGCCGGGCAGCGAGAACGAGAAGATGGCGCCCTGGGCGCAGGCCGTGTTCGACACCCTCGGTGCCCTGGTCTCCCAGGAGGTGATCGAGGAAGTCGTCGACCGGGGGATGCTGGAGGTGCTCCCGCTCACCCACATCCGCGGGCGGTCCCTGCACGACGCCTTCGTGATCGTCGACGAGGCGCAGTCGCTGGAGCGTGGAGTCCTGCTCACCGTGCTGTCCCGGCTGGGGCAGGGCTCTCGGGTGGTGCTCACGCACGACGTGGCGCAGCGCGACAACCTGCGGGTCGGTCGGCATGACGGGGTCGCGTCGGTCATCGAGACGCTCAAGGGTCACCCGCTGTTCGCGCACGTCACGCTCACCCGCTCGGAGCGTTCGCCGATCGCGGCGCTCGTGACCACGATGCTGGAGGACCTGGTTCTCTGACGCGCCGCACCCGGACCGGGCCCGCGTGGTGGCCCGGTCCGGGGTCCAGTCCGCGGATCCGGCCGGGCGCCGGCGGGCCGCGGGAACGCCCGGCCGCCCTGGATGGTTGTCAGAGGAGACACTCACCGGAGGTGGCACAGATGTTCTTCGGTCGCCATAAGACCACGCTGCCCACGCCCGAGGAGGCGCTCCCCGGCCGGGATCGCCCGGTTTTCGTGGGCGACTCCCGGCACACCGTCCTCGGCACCTCGTTCACCGGGCCGTTCCCGGACGGGCTGGACACGGCCGTGTTCGGCCTTGGCTGCTTCTGGGGCGCGGAGCGCGCGTTCTGGCAGGTGCCCGGCGTGTACACGACCGCGGTCGGCTACGCCGGCGGATCCACCCCCAACCCGACGTACGAAGAGGTGTGTTCCGGGCAGACCGGGCACACCGAGGCCGTGCTGGTCGTGTTCGACCCGGCGAAGGTCTCCTACGCCGAGTTGCTGAAGGTGTTCTGGGAGGGGCACGACCCGACCCAGGGCATGCGCCAGGGCAACGACGTGGGCACCCAGTACCGCTCGGCGATCTACACGACGTCCGAGGCGCAGGCGGTGGCGGCCGGCGCGAGCCGGGACGGGTTCGAGAAGGTCCTGCAGGGCGCGGGCTTCGGCCCGATCACCACCGAGATCGCCCCGGCGGGCCCGTTCTACCTTGCGGAGGAGTACCACCAGCAGTACCTGTCGGACGCCAAGAATCCCTACGGCTACTGCGGCCTCGGCGGCACCGGGCTGTCCTGCCCGGTGGGCGTCGCAACCGCGGACGGCTGACCGCGGACGGCTGACAGCGGCCGGTGGTCTGGGCCACCGGCCGGTCATCGCCTTCGCCGAGCGCGGCGGATCAGCCTGAGGCCGTGGGATCAGCTCTGGGTGGCGTGGCGTGGTTCCGCGTCGTCGGGGGCGGCTGCCGGGGCCGGGCGGCGGGCCGGCGCGGTGGGCGCCCCGTCGATGGTGTGGACGTCCCGCCCGACCGGGATCCGGGCGATGCTGTCCACGACCGCGGTCGGGCGGTAGGGGAACCGCTCGATGTCGGCGTGCGTCGTGATGCCGGAGAGCACGAGCACGGTGTCCATCCCGGCCTCCAGGCCGGCGACCACGTCGGTGTCCATCCGGTCGCCGATCACCACCGTCGTCTCGCTGTGCGCGGACAGGGTGTTCAGGGCGCTGCGCATCATCAACGGGTTCGGCTTGCCGACGAAGTACGGGGTGACCCCGGTCGCCTTGGTGATCATGGCGGCGACGGCGCCGGTCGCCGGAAGGAGCCCCTCGACCGACGGTCCGGTCGGATCGGGGTTCGTCGCGATGAAGCGGGCGCCGTCGCGCACCAGCCGGATCGCCCGCGTGATCGCCTCGAAGCTGTAGGTCCGGGTTTCCCCGAGCACCACATAATCCGGCGAGCTGTCGCTGAGCACATATCCGATGTCGTGCAGCGCCGTGGTGAGCCCCGCCTCGCCGACGACATACGCCGAGCCGCCCGGCCGCTGCGTGTGCAGGAACAGCGCGGTGGCGAGCGCGGAGGTCCAGATTCGCTCAGGCGGGATCTCCAGGCCCGAGCGGGACAGTCGCGCCGACAGATCGCGGGCCGTGTAGATCGAGTTGTTCGTCAGTACCAGAAAGCCGAGGCCCGAGGCGATGACGCCGGCGATAAACGCGTCCGCCCCGGCAATCGGGTGTTCCTCGTGGACGAGAACGCCGTCCATGTCGATGAGATAGTTCTCGATGATCCGTTCCGACATGGCCACTGATTCTGCCCGCCGGCCGGCCCGACGGCGGGCAGGGGCGGTTACTGGGAGGGGCGTCTCACAGCACCGCGACGCCGGCGGCCTGCTGGCTGGCCGGCAGCGTCAGACACAGGGCGGGGACGACGAGCCACTCCCGCAATCCCTCGTCGTGCGCGTACTTGTGCGCGTAGCCCGGGCTGCGGAACGGGCCGACCACCCCGCGCACCCGCCCGCCCGGGCCCCCGAGCACGACCACGGCCCAGGCGGCGGCGTCGTCGTCGTCCGCCGCCCGGTCCGGCAAGGATGTGGATTCCCACCAGTACGGCCCACCCTCGACCATTCACGCCCCCTTATGCATGTTTTCCAGCGGCCACCCGTGATGGCGACACATGGTTCGGCAGGTCATCGCGCCGGGCGCGCACATTCGCGTCGCTGGATGTCGTTGCCGAAATGATCGTCGCCTGGTCCCTCCGGCCGGGCCGGCGATGCGCCACGATGCACGCCGACGCCGTGGATGGCCCCTCCGATATCGTGCGCCTTCCCGTCGTCTTGTCCATCGAAACAGCCGAATTTTTTCTCGGCGGTGTCCGACGGACAGCCCACGGAACGCGCATCTGCATTGGCTGGTGCACGGCCGTTCTCACTCGGCATACGTTCGCGGCGGTCCGGGCACGGCCGAATCGAAAATGTGACAAACATCGTCGAGTGCTCCGGCGACCCACCGCGGGGTGGCGCGAGGGTGGCGCCCGGCGTGGGCTCGGCGGGGTGCGATCGCGGTCCGGCGGGGATGCGATCGCGGTCCGGCGAGGGGTGGATCTGGCCGGGAGCGGCGGGGCGGTCGGAGAGGTCTCGGGGCCGGCCGGCGGCGACCCGGGCGCAACGTCCGGGTTGATTCGGGCGTCTGTTCTGTCGGTTACTTCTCGCGATGTGGGGGATCCGTGCGCCGGCGCCGTAACGATTACCGCAACTGGGAGGAACTGTCCCGCCAGGAGCGCCGCCGGGGCCTCGCGATCCTGGGCGTGGCCGGCGCCGGTGCGGTGACCGCGGTGTACCTGATCGTCGGCGGCGGCGGAACACAGGCCGAGGCCGGCGCGGTGGTCCCGCCGACCATCGACGTGAAGACCCAGCTCGCCACCTGGTACGCCACCACTGCCGGGATCCGCGACGAGATCGTGGCGTCCGTCAACGTGGTGCGCACGGACATCCAGGCGTCCGACGGCACGGCGCTGAGGCCGGCGTGCGTCCAGCTCGGCCAGGCCGTGGACCGGATCGGTGCGCTCGGCGTGCCGCCCGTCGCCACCGCCAGCCAGACCTGGACCGACGGCGCCACCGCCTACGCCCAGGCCGTCACCGCCTGCGGGAACCTCTTCGACGGCACCGCCCTGCCCCCGCCGGTCCTGCTCCAGCGCACGACCGATGCCCTGAACACCGCCGACGGCCACTGGACGAGGCTGGCCGCCCAGATCGGCGCGCCGGCGCAGATCGTTGCGACGAACTAGCACGTCGCCCGTGGGCGTCTGCCCTGCCAGACTCGGGCAGGTGGACCATCTCGCGCTCATCGAGGCCGAGGGCGTCGCGTTGCTGGCGACGACCAGCGAGCATCTCGACAGTCCCGTGCCGACCTGCCCGGGTTGGAGTTCGCGCCGCCTTCTGCGGCACGTCGGACGCCTGCTGCACAGCGTCAGCGCCGTCGTGGCGCGGGGCACGACCGAGCCGCCGCCGCCGAATCCGCCCGCGCCCACCGACGACGAGGGACTGATCGCCTACTACCGGCGCTCCCTCGACGACCTGCTGCGCGTGCTGCGCGAGACCGATCCCGCCCGGCCGGCGTGGAACCACACCGGGGTGGCGCCGCCGGTCGCCGGGTTCTGGCACCGCCGCCTCGCCCAGGAGCTCACCGTGCATCGCTGGGACGCCGACAACGCCGTCGGCGCCGCTCGCCCACCCGCGGCGGAGGTGGCCGCGGACGGCGTGGACGAGCTGCTGACCATCCTGCTGCCCGGCGAGCGCGCCCGCGCGACGACCACCGGACTGGCTCACGGTGGCGTGCACGTCCACCTCACCGACGTCGAGGGGGAGTGGCTGGTCGCGCTGGCCGGCAACGACGTCACCGTGACCCGGGAGCATGCCAAGGGGGACGCCGCCCTACGTGGCCCCGCCGCCGCCGTGCTGCTCGCCCTGTGGGGCCGGCTGCCGTTCGACGATCCCGATCTCGCCGCCTTCGGTGACGTCGCTCTGCTCCCGGCGCTGCATCCCGGCGTCTGACCCGCCCGGGCACACCCGAGCGGCGGCCCCCGAGCGGCCGGGGCAGCACCACGGTGGTGCCACCCGGGTGTGCCGCCGGACGGCGCTACCGGGGGTGGCGGCCCGCCACCGGGATGGCATCGCGGTGCCGGCACTCACGTGCGGCCCGCGGGTGTCAGGAACCACCCTGGCGGGCGTCAGGAACCACCCTGCGGGCGTCAGGAACCACCCTGCGGGCGTCAGGAACCACCCTGCGGGCGTCAGGAACCACCCTGCGGGCGCCGGAACAGGGTCGCGGTGGGCGCGGCCTGGCTCAGGGTCGCCTTCGCCGGGGTGAACAGGAACGACTGCTGCGGCACGCCGTCCGGCCCGAGCAGGAACGCCCGCTCGATCGAGTCGACCGTGATGCGGGCCCCGCGGTCGATGCCCGCCCCGACGACGCGGGTGGCCTCGATCGTCGAGATGTCCTCGGCGACCGTGCCGGGGGGAAGCTCGACGGCGGTCGCGGCGGGGGTGTCCTGTTCGATCGCCCAGAGGGGATAGATCTTGTTCGACCGGTAGGTCTCGCCGTTGCCGGACAACCGCACGCCGACCGACAGACCGACCCAGTTGTTCTCCGTGTTCGGCGTCCCCACCGTGTTCTTACGGATGATCAGATAGAGGTAGTTGCGCGGGTCGCTGATCTTCGTGGTGGAGTTCGGCGCCTTGTTCTCGTCGACCTTGCCCTCGCGGGCGACCTCCTGCGCCATCACCCAGTAGGTCCACGGGTTGCGGTCCATCTGCCGCTCGCGGGCGTCGGCGTTCGGGTCGAGGGTGTCGGCGGCGGACAGGGCGAACCGCATCGGGCCGTCCGGGTTCTGGCACATGCCGTTGTTCAGCGTGCACGTCCCGAGCAGCGGGTGACCGCCCTCGGAGCGGCCGGTGAAGGGCTGCGTCGTGTGGTCGGGGCCCTGGATGACCGCGCTGCCGGGGATCGCGTTGCCGGCGGCGTCGATCTCCACCTGGTAGGTCCACTCGATGTCGGTGGTGCGGCCCCACTGCGCCATCAGCGCCGGGGCGGACGTGCCGCCGTCCTCGTTGCTCCAGACCATCGAGTAGGTCAGCAGCCGGTGTCCCGAGATCGCCGTCGGCGCCTCGGAGTGGAAGGCCAGCAGCGGCGTGTCCGTGATCGCGTTCTGGAACGGTCCGCCGGCCAGCGGGTCCGCCGCGGTCGCCGACGACGGCGCGCCCGCGTCGGGAGAACCGGCGGTGGGCAGCGGCACCGTCCGGCCGTACACCACCGGGGCGTGCGCCAATGCCTGGTAGCCGTTGTCCTGGGGCGTGACCGTCCGGAAGGTGAAGCCGGTCAGCCGGGCCGACGCGGCCGCCTGCGGCGAGCGGTCGGCGGCGAACTGCGCCCGCAGGGTGTGGTCCCCGGCGGCGAGGTGGCCCAGCGCCAGGCTCCGCTTGATCGGGAACGAGGCGGGGATGACGACGTCGGTGGCGTAGGTGTTGTCGACGAACAGGGACACCACGGCCGACTCGCTGCCCGGCGAACCCCACGACACGCCGGGCGCGGCGGTGGTGACGTCGAGCAGGACCTCGCCCTCGGCGCCGGTCCGGAACGGCATCGAGGTGTCCTGCCCCCGGTTCAGCACGACCTCCGCCGGCGGTGCCGGCGCCTTGTCACCGGAGCCGCACGCCCCGAGCCCGACCGTCAGTGCGGCTGCGGCCAGAGCCGCACCCACCGCCCGCCGCAGTCCCCTCGACACCCGCGTTCCTCCCCGAAATCGGGGAGGTCGCCACCCGCGCGGCCGTTCCCCACGTCCCCGATTCCCGTACACATCCTGCTCTGTAGTGAATTGTCGTCCTGCACCGGTACGGCCGGCGCCGAGCGGGTGGCCACGCGTCCGGTGGCGGCGATGATGGGCTGATGGCAATCCCGAGGCGGGCGAGTTGCTCGTGTCGGGCGAGTTGCTCAGGGCAGGGAGAGTGGGGACATGGCGCAGGGACGACACGGCGGGCCGGCGGGGGACGGGGCCGGCGAGGGCGGCGGGGTCACGGCCGGCACCGGTGGGTCGCCGCAGGCCGCCGGACCCGCCGGACCCGCGGGGATCGCCGCGGCCGATCCCTCGACCGCGGCGGCCCTCGCGGTGGGAATCACTCCGTGCCGGGTCTCCAGGAAGGAGTATGAGAGGGAACTCGACCGCCTGCAGACCGAGCTGGTTCGGATGCAGGAATGGATCCGGCATACCGGATTCCGGCTGGTGGTGGTCTTCGAGGGGCGGGACACCGCGGGCAAGGGCGGCACCGTCAAACGCATCCTCGAGCGGCTCAACCCCCGCCAGTGCCGGGTCGTCGCGCTGGGCACGCCGACCGAGCGGGAACGCACCCAGTGGTACTTCCAGCGCTACCTGGCGCACCTGCCCGCCGCCGGCGAGATCGTGCTGTTCGACCGGAGCTGGTACAACCGGGCGGGGGTCGAGCGGGTGATGGGATTCTGCACCGACGACGAGTACGACGACTTCCTGCGCACCTGCCCGCAGCTCGAGCGGGCGCTGGTCCGCTCCGGGATTGTCCTGGTGAAATACTGGCTGTCGCTCAGCGACGAGGAGCAGGAGCGTCGCTTCCAGGAACGCATCGACAATCCCGGCAAGCGGTGGAAGCTGTCGGCGATGGACCTGCAGGCACGGGCCCGTTGGGTGGATTTCGCGGCGGCCAAGGACGAGATGTTCGCCTACACCGACATTCGTGAGGCGCCCTGGTACGTGGTGGACGCCGAAGACAAGCGCACGGCCCGGCTCAACCTGATCAGCCATCTGCTGTCGGTCGTGCCGTACGGCGACGTGCCGCATGACCGCGTCGTGCTGCCCCCGCGGCAGGAGAAGGCCTACAAGCGACCCCCGATCGACAGCCAGACCTGGGTGCCGCGCCGCTACGCGCGGGGCTGAGCGGGCCGTCCGGCGGGCCAGGCGGCCCGCCGCGGGTGGCGCGCAGGTGCCACCTGATCAGGGTGAGACGGCCCTCGCACAACCGCCCTTTCGGTGCCGGTCGAGGACCTGCGCCGGCCGTCCGTCGGGTGGCGCCACCGGGTCGACGGGCCTGCCGGCGGTGGCCGTAACCTCCCGCTGCCCGCGGTTCTTCGGCACCCACCCGCGGCCCGTCACGCCGTTGACCAGGATCTGTGTCGTTGCCCACGCCGCATTCACGCGGGTGGCTGCCGGGTCGGCCCATTCGTTCAGCGGATACGGTACCCGGCAGGGAATGAACCGGACGACGGTCCGCGGCCGACCACCTGTGCGACCTGCGATTCGAGCGGGAGAGGGATTTCGTGCGCAAGTTCGTCATCATGGGAGTACAGGGCAGTGGCAAGGGAACCCAGGCGACGATGCTGGCACGGGATTTCGACCTCGTCCACATAAGCGTCGGCGACGTCTTCCGCTGGAACGTACAGAATCACACGAAGCTGGGCGCCCAGGTGAAGCGGACGGTTGCCGCCGGCCACCTGGTCGGCGACGACCTCGTCGAATCGGTGGTGCGCACCCGGCTGGCCGACCACGACTGGAACTACGGCTTCATCATCGACGGATTTCCCCGCAACGCGCGGCAGGCGGAGTTCTTTCTGGAGAGCTACGACATCGACGGGGTCATCTATCTGGATCTCCCGGACGACGAGGTCTACCGGCGGGTGCTGGCCCGCCGACTGTGCTCCCGCTGCGGCCTGGACTACAACCTGATAGCGAGCCGGCCGGTCATGCCGGACACCTGCGACGTCTGCGGAGCACGGCTGCGCAGGCGGGCCGACGACAATCCCCAGGCACTGGCCGTGCGGCTGCGTGACTATCACGAGAAGACCCAGCCGGTGATGGAGATCTTCCAGCGCAAGGAGTTCGTGGCCGTCGTCGACGCCCGCCGGGAGCCGCGGGCCGTTCAGACGGAGATCCGCGGGTACTTCAACCTGCCGGACCTGGCCCCCGCGCCGGTGTGATGCCCCGGCGGCGCCGGCCGCCTCGTCAGTTCTTCGTGAACACGATGGCGATCGCGTTGGACTGGCCGAGGCCCGCGGCGCCGAGGCTCCCGGTGACGCCGTGCCCGGTGAAGGCCAGCGCGCGGGCGACGCCGGGAAGGCCGACGTCCGAGGTGATCCGGTAGCCGGCCGGCGGCAGCGCCGTGCGGTAGAAGGCCGCCACCCGGTCGCTGGGCACCCCCGACAGCGTCACCGTCGAGGTCTTCCCGGTGGTCGTGCCGACCTTCACCCCCGCTCCGGGCGGCAGGGGGAAGTCCGCGGGGACGTTGGTGCCGTGCAGCGCGGCCGGTCCGGTCACCGTATCGATCTTCCCCACCCCGGGGATGGACGTCGACAACGAGCTGGGAAGGGCCGTCGGCAGGGCGGTCGGCAGGGCCGTGGGCAGGCCGCTCGGCAGGGCCGTGGGCAGCGCCGTCGGCAGGCTCGCGCTGGCGCTTGGGTCCGGCAGGTCGACGCCGTCCGAGCCGCAACCGGCCGTCAGACCGACGAACCCGGTCAGGGCGAGCCCCGCCATGAGCACCGTGGCCCGACGGGCACGGCGCTCCCCTGGGCGCGTCGCGTCGAGAGCCTGACTGTCGGCCACGGTGGGGTCCTCCCGTTGGTCCCGCGGTTCCCGGGCCCAACCGTCGCATCGCTCCAGGTAGCCGGTGAGGGCGTACGTGATGGCGATGTGCCTTGGTGCCGACGGATGGCGGCCCGGTGTCGGCATTCTGCCGTTGCGTCCTCGCCGACCCTAGTCGCGGCCGGACGCCGGCTGCCCGCGGTGTCGGCTGACCGTCACGATCATCGGTGCCGGGGGTACCGCAACCGCTGCGGGGCCACCCGAACGTGCTGCCTACAGGTGCCGGTTGCCCCCGCGTTCGGCGCCCGCGTGTTCCGCCGCCCCGGGCCGCCCGTATCCGGGCTGACCTGGGGTGAGGTCGACCCTCGACTGAAGATGGAGCAAAATTTCTGATTTGCGGCACGAAGGAGGTTTAGCGATGGTAGGGGCGGGGTACCCGGCAGGCGGGNACTTGCCCTGTTTGTCCGCTTCACCCGATCTCGGGAAGGATGGATCGACGTGCGGGATGCCGTAGGGGTTGCGGCCGGCGTGCCGCGAAGCTCGACCAACTGTCACACTCCGTCGCGATGCCGGGGCGGTCTGGTGAGTTGCCCACGGGGAGGGGTGCGTCGCGCCGAACGTGGCCGAGCGTCGCGCGCATCGTCTCGCGGGCCAGCGCGACTGGACGAGGAAGTCCAGGAACATGCCGAACTGGCATTCCGATTTCTTCCGATATAGCCAGGTTTATCGACACGGTGAGTGAGGGTATGTGTGCAGTACGAACTTCGGAGTGTCCCGCCCCGGTGTTCCGTGTTGAGCACCCGACACCTGTACGTTCTCTGAGCGTGGCGGTCACCAACAACGCGGTGATCGGTGTGGCCCTCGGCTACATCGAGGCGAACCCGGACGAGATGGACCTCATGCGGTCCTTGGTCGTGCTTGCCCTGCACGGGCCTGCCATCGCAGCCCGTAGCACGACGCCGGCTCACGTCACCTGCCGCGCCGCGATCGTTTCCCCCGACTGGCAGGTTCTTGAGATCACGGACTCGGCCACGTCCACCTGGCACCTGCCGGGCGGCCACGTGGACGCGGGCGACTCGTCCCTGCTCGGCGCGGCGCTCGGGCTCGCCGCCCGCCGTGCCGGAGTGGAGACGAACATGGTCATCCCCGACGGGATCATCCCCTTCGACGTCGAGGCGAGGATTGTCGAGGCCGCGCCGACGCGCGGGGAACCCGAACACGTCCACTACGAGATGACCTACCTGTTCCACGTCGAGGACCGCAGCCTCGCCGTGCCCGACTCCGTCAGCACCCGCGTCCGCTGGGTCGAGCCCGGGCAGGTCGCCGGCCAGCTCGGCGAGAAGCTCACGAAGGCGTCCCGCCAATCCCGCCTGGTGCCCTGATCCCGGCAGGCGGGGCCGGGTGCCCCGCCTACCGGGTCGGCTCCGGCCGCGCGGCGGCCGGACCTCGCAGGTACAGCGCGAACGCCGCCGCGAAACAGCAGGCCAGGGCGAGCTCCGACGCCGCGGCCGCCCGCGGGCTGCCGGCCCACAGCTCGCGGGCGAGGAATAGACCGAGCACGCCGCCGGCGACGCCGCCGGCGATGACGGTCACGGAGACGAACCAGGCGGTTATGCCGCCCGGTGGACGTGGGGCCTGCGCGCCCACCGGGGCGACCGGGGTGACCCGGCCGGTCCGGTCGCCGGTCCGGTCGCCGCTCCGGTCGCCGCTCCGGTCGCCGGTCCGGACGAAGGCCAGTACGCCCACCGCGGCGGCCACCAGGCCGGCGCCGCCCGGCCCGGTGACGTCGCCCGCGGGGTAACCCCCCGCCGCGAGCGCGAGGCCGAGCAGGCACAACGCCGCACCGATCACCGCCCCCAGCATTCCGCCGGCGCCGCGGGGACCGATCGGCGCCGGCTCGCCGTGGTTCAGGTGGTTCGGGTGGTTCAGGTGGTTCGAGTGGCCCGGGCTGCTCGGCGTCGTGACCAGGTCCGAGTCCCCGGTCCTCGACTCCTCGATCCCCAAGCCGCCGATCCCCGAGTAGGCGATCCCGCCGCGCGGGCCACTGATCCAGTCGTCCGCGGCGCGGGTGGCCGTGGCGGGGACGGCCCGGCTGATCAGCGGGAGCGCCTGTGCGGGCCAGGGCCGGACGGCTGGCCGGGTCACCGGAACGCCCAGCTCCTGGAGCTCGGCGGCCAGCCGGGACGCGGTCGGCCGGTCCGCCGGCCTCTTCGCCAGCGCCCAGCCGACCAGGTCGGCGAGGTCGCCGGGCAGGTTCGTCAGGACTGGTGGGGAGTCCGCGACGGCGGCGTAGGCGTCGTGAGGCGTCGCAGTGGGGAACGGTGGCGTCCCGGCGGCGGCGTAGGCCACGCAGCATCCCCAGGCGAAGACGTCGCAGGCCCGGGTGACGACGCCCGTGAAGCGTTCCGGCGCCATGAACGCCGGGACGCCGATGGGCGGGCCCTGGGTGGTGAGGCTTTCGTCGTCGGCCTGGACGCGAGCCAGGCCGAAGTCGATGACCTTGATGCCGTTCGGCAGACAGATGACGTTCGCGGGGTGCAGATCGCGGTGGACGATGCCGTGCGCGTGGATGTCGGCCACCGCCTCGGCGAGCTCGGCGGCGAGGGCCAGCAGGAAGCGGTCGCGGAAGACGCCGGCCTGGGCCACGACCTGGCCCAGGTTGGCGCCCTGGACGTATTCGAGCGCCACCCAGGGCGGGCGGCCGGTCACGTCGGCGTCGAGGAAGCGGACCACCCGTTCGCTCGTCAGCGTCCGGTGGGTCGCGACCTCCGCGACGAAGCGCTCGTAGGCCTGGGGGATCGGGTGGTCGCGGCCGAGGCTGCCCGGGATCTTCAGCGCGACCCGCCGACCGACGGAGTCGCGTGCCAGGTAGACGACGCCCATGCCGCCGGCACCGATGCGTTCCAGCAGCGTGTACGGCCCGATCTGGCGGGGGTCGTCCTCGCGGAGAGGGTCGTGCTGCGCCATCGAGACCTCCGGGAGCCGCGCCGGTCCAGCCGTCGGGCCAGAAGTCTCGCAGGCGGCGCCGAACCGGCCCACCCCCCTCGCCTGTCCGGAGGCTTCGGCGTCCGATTTGTCCCGCCGGCTGGGCGGGCGTGGGGACAAGCCGGCGCACAGGATGGCGGCTACGGGGTGTCGGTGGCGAAGCGGAGGTAGCGGTCGGCGGAGCGGCGCACGGCGGCCCGGCCGTCGGCGCGGACCACGGTCTGCCAGAACGCGCCGTAGACGGCGTCGAAGTCGAACGGTTCGAGCAGGGCCAGCGCGCGGCGGACGACGCTGGGCCGTTCCGGAATGTAGTTCGGGTAGCTGTACATGAAGCTCACCCACCGGCGGTCGAGGACCACCTGCAGGATGTCGCCGGAGAACAGCGCCCCCCGCCCGCCCTCGCCCTGCGCCCAGTGCAGGACCGTGCCGCCGGCGAAGTGCACCCCGCCGTTGATCAGGGTCAGCCCGGTGCCGATCGTCAGCGCGTCGCCGGACCACAGCTCGACGGCGCCGTCCGGCCGGCCGAGCCAGTCGGCATCCGCGGCGTGGACGTAGATCGGAGCGCCCCCGAACGCCCGGCTCCAGTCGACCATCGCCCCGTAGAAGTGCGGATGGCTGACCGCGATGGCGGTGACGCCGCCGAGCGCGGCGACCCGGCCGGCGAGCTCGTCGTCGAGGAAGGGCACGCAGTCCCACAGGATGTTGCCGGCGTCCGTCTGGACGAGCAGCGCCCGCTGCCCGATGGAGATCTTCGGTTCGACGCCGACGCCGGTCACCCGCTCGCCCTCCGGACGCAGCACGCCGCGGTAGCCCCCGGCGCGCAGCCGGGCCAGCGACGTCCACCGCTGCCCCTCCCACCCGACGTACTGCCGCTCGTCCTCGCAGACCGGGCAGTCGACCCGCACGGCGCCGTACTGCACCCCGCAGGTCAGGCAGATCGGCAGGTCGAGATTGAGGTCGGGAAGACGGAACGGCGGCACGGGCACCCCCGGGGACGGGTCGGCGGCTGGGGTTCGTGGATTCGGATTCGCGGCCTGGTCAGTGGGCCACGAGCTGGCGGAACCGGCTGCGGTGGAACACCAACGGTGTCACGTTCGGGTCCGAGCCGGGCGCCTGGACGCACAGCAGCGCAATGACCGTGATGGGAAAGTTGCTGCGGCGTAGGGAGAAACGTCTGGTTACGACGTTGCGGGAATGCTCGGGCGGCAGTCCGGATGATCCGCACGCGCACGCCCGGCAGGTGCCGTGGCCTGCGTGGGAGGCCGTCTGCGAGCGGAGCGGGGCGCCGGCTGAATCCTTTAGCTTTGCTACATTTTGTGTTTTCGACCGTGCTGATGGCGCTTTGTGGGGGTTGCTGGCCCGGGTACGCGCCGACAATGGAGTGTCGGCTCCGAGTCACGAGGTACCCATGAACCCACCCAGCAGGAACGTCGAACGGGGTGCCGCGACCCGGGAGCACCTGCTCGGCGTCGCCACCCGGCTGTTCGCCGAGCGGGGCTACGAGGGCACCTCGATCGACGCCGTCCTCACCGAGACCGGGGTGAGCCGCGGTTCGCTCTACCACCACTTCAAGGGCAAGGACGCGCTGTTCGACGCGGTGCTGGAGGCGGTCGAGCTGGACGTGGGCCGCCGGCTGGTGGCCGCCGTCGGCACCGACAGCTCGCGCGACCCCGCCACGGCGCTGCGCCTGGGCTGCATGGCCTGGATCGGCATCGCGGGCGACCCCGTCGTCCAGCGCATCCTGCTCATCGACGCGCCGGGGGTCCTCGGCTGGGCACGCTGGCGGGAACTCGACGAGCGGCACGCCTTCGGCAAGATCAAGCAGACGGTCGCGGAACTCGCCCGGGACGGCGTGTTCGACGCCTCGATGGCCGACCTGTTCGCGCACGTGCTGCTCGCCTCGATGAACGAGATCGCCCTGCTCGTCGCCCGGGCCGACAACCAGCGCGCCGCGATCCGCCACGCCCGTGCCGCCGTCGACGAACTCCTGCGCCGCCTGCTGCGCCCGACCTGACCCCATCGCCCCCGCCGCGAGCCGGTGACACCATCACCGGGTGGATCCCCGTCCGCCGGCCCGGCCCGGCGCGCTGATCGGTCGGGCGGCCGTGCTGGCGAGGGCGCAGACGCTCCTGGCGGCGGGCGGGCGCGTCCTGCTCGGGATCGCCGGGCCGCCGGGCGCCGGGAAGAGCACCCTCGCCGACTGGCTCGTCACGCAGCTCGACGCCCGCCACGGCACGAGCCCGAGGCTCGTCGCGCAGGCGCCGATGGACGGCTTCCACCTGCCGAACGGCACGCTCGCCCGGCTCGGCCTCGCCGACCGCAAGGGCGCCCCCGAGACGTTCGACGCCGCCGGTTACGCGTCCCTGCTGGCCCGACTGCGCGCCGGCGGACCGCAGGAGGTGGACGCGCCGTCGTTCAGCCGCCTCCACGACGCGCCGGTCCCGGGAGCGCACCGGATTCCGCCCACCGTGCGGCTGGTGATCTGCGAGGGGAACTATCTGCTGCTGGGTACCGGAGCCTGGGCGCAGGTGCGCGCATGCTGCGACGAGACCTGGTTTCTCCAGGTCGACGAGGAGGTCGCCCGGACCCGTCTGATCGCCCGGCACACCTCCGGCGGGCGCTGCGGACCGGCCGCGCGACAATGGGTCGAACAGAACGATCTTAACAATCTGCACCTGGTGGATGCGACGGCCCCGCGCGCCGATTACCTGGTCCGGCTCCCCCCGGACGAACCGCCGCCCGATCGGATCCGCCTGGCCGCTGACCGCTGAGGACTCACCCGCAACGCGGCGCCTCGCCTCGGGTCAGCCAGGAGCGCGTGCCGAAGCTCGTCACCGACCGGGCCGCGACCCGCGACGCCGCCCCCAGCGCGTCCACCAGCGCGTCGGTGGTGAGCTCGGGCGAACCCGCGATCGACCAGGCGAACGCCCCGTGAAACACGTCGCCGGCGCCGAGCGTGTCCACCGCGTGGACAGCCGGGGGCCGGACCTCCCCGCCGGCCTGGGCGGTCGCCCACCGGACCGGACCGGGACCGCGAGTCACCGCGGCGAACGAAGGCCCGTGCGCCAGCAGGTAACGCAGCACCTCGTCCGGGTCGCCGCCGACGCCCGGCGGCCGGAAGGCGGACCCGCACAGCGCCACGTCGACGTGGGGGAGCAGCCGCTCGGTCCCCGGCTTCCAGGAACCGCCGTCCAGCACCACGGGCGGCCACCCGGCCGGGCTCGCCGTCCCGGCCGGGCTCGTCGAGGCCGTGCGGGCCACCGATGCGGGCGCGGCCGTCGCTGTCGTCGGCCGCGCCCGGCGGGCCGCCAGGACGCCGACGGCGACGTCGGGCTGATGGCCGTCGACGAGGACGACGTCCGCCCCGGTGAGCAGGGCCCGCGTGGCGTCCGCGGCGCCCGGTGCGGCGCCCGGCAGCGCGCCGTGCGCCGACACCACCGCCCGCTCCCCGGCCGCGTTGACCATGATCGCCGAAACCGGCAGGACCTGCTCTCCCGGCCGCAGGTCGTGATGCCGGATTCCGAGCGCGGCGAGATCCGCCCGCGCCGCGGCGGCCAGCGGCCCGGAGCCGACCGCGCTGACGAGCGTGGCCCGACCCCCGAGATGGGCGAAGGCCACGGCCGCGCCCGTCGCCGGGCCGCCCGCGGCGACCACCAGATCGTCGGCGACGATCTTCTCGTCGGGCCCGGGTGGGTGTCGGACCAGGTAGATCGTGTCGAGGGTGGTGAGGCCGACGAACAGCCCCGCCGGCCGTCCGGCCACCTCCCCGACCGGCCGCGCCCCGCCCCCGTCTTCCTGCCTCGCCACGCGCTCTCCCGTCATCGGCCCGGAAACCGGTCTGGTCTGGTCTGCGCCGGGCAGGAATCGGTGCCTCCGTCCGAGTATTCGGGTAACTGCGTTTCGGCGCAAAGATGTCACCCTGCCGAGCTGGGATCTAATATGGTGCTATAACGCCTTAGCGTTCATCAAGTGTGAAACATCATTGTCGCCCTGCGGGTTCTGTTTGTCGTAGCGGTAAAAGATTGATGTCGTTTTCTTCCGTACTCTTCTTAAATTGGTCCGCCTTGGTTAGACAGGCGGCGTGCTTGAACGAGTGGCGCGCCGATGGGGCGCGAGTGTGGTGTTGCTGACTGTCACCGGTGTGGCCGGTGGCGTGATGTACTGGCCGGCGGGCGAGGCGCCCGGGTCGGCGGGGCTCGGCGGTCCGCTGGCTGTCGGTGCACCCGCCGCGGTGTCCGCACCGGCGTCGGCCGCGCGGGCGGGGGGCCTCGGGATCATCAGCCCGGCGCTGGTGCGACGTCGCGTGGAGGCCGTGGGGACGGGCGGTGCGGCCGCGCCGGCGACGGACGGCGCGCTCGCGACCAGGCAGGCCGGCGGTCTCGCCACGGTCGAACCGATCGCGGCGGTGCGCGGTGCCGCGTCGAGCGGCCTGGCGGCGCGGTTCCGCGGCTACCTCGCGGGCCGGCCGGGGCACGTCAGCGTCGCCATGTACGACGCGGTTGCCGGCACCACGGCCGTCTACACCGACCCGGCGGTCGCCGGCTACGAGACGGCGAGTTCGGTCAAGCTCGACATCCTCACGGCGCTCGTGCAGCGGGCGGGCGCATCGGGGCGGCTCACGGCCCGCGAGCAGGCGCTCGCCCGGCGGATGATCTCGGTCAGCGACAACGCGGCGGCGAGCGCCCTGTGGGCCGATGTCGGCGGCGCCCCTGCGATGAACGCCTTCTTCGCCCGGCTCGGCATGCACGCGACGACGGCGGGCCCGGGCGGGAAGTGGGGACTGACCCGGACCACCGGGGCCGACCAGCTCGCGGTGCTGCGCGCGATCGCCTACCCGGGCACCTTGTCGGCCGCCGGGCGCGCCACGGTGAGCAGCCTGCTGCGGACCGTGATCCCGGCGCAGCGGTGGGGCCTGACCGGCGGCGTTGCGGCGGGGGTCGCGGTGGAGCTGAAGAACGGCTGGCTGCCCCGCACCAGCGGCTGGGTGATCACCAGCCTGGCGCATGTCCATGGCGCCGGACGCGACTACATCATGGCCGTCTACACGAAGAACGGGCCGAGCATGCAGTCGGGCATCACCACGGTGCAGGGTCTGTCCACGCTGGCCTGGAAGGCGGCGAGAAGCTCGACGTCCGCCGGGTAGGGCGGCGGCCTCGGGGCCGTCGGGCTCGGGGCGTCGTGCTCGGGCCGTCGGGCTCGGGGCGGCGGGCTCGGGGCGGCGGGCTCGGGGCGCCGGACTCGAGTCCGGCGCGGCCGTCGTCCCCCGTCGCGTGCTTTGGACCGGGAGCTGTACCTCGGCCCGCGACGGGGGTGCGTGGGTGCTGCTGATACTGCTGATGCTGGGGTCGCCGTAGCGGAGGGATCAGCCGCTGAAGCGGGCGACGGCTCGCATCTTGTTCATCGCGTCGAGCGCCGCGACCTTGTAGGACTCGGCCAGCGTCGGGTAGTTGAAGACGCTGTCGACAAGGTAGTCGATAGTGCCGTTGCACCCCATCACCGTCTGCCCGATGTGGATCAGTTCGGTGGCGCCGGTGCCGAACACGTGCACCCCGAGCAGGCTCCGGTCCTCGGGGCTGACCAGCAGTTTCAGCATCCCGTACGAGTCGCCCAGGATCGCGCCGCGGGCCAGCTCCCGGTACCGGGCGATGCCCACCTCGAACGGGATCGCGAGCTCGGTGAGCTCGTCCTCGGTCCGCCCGACGTAGGAGATCTCCGGGATCGTGTAGATCCCGATCGGCATGAGCTCCGCCCGCATCGCGTTGACGTTCTCGCCGCACGCGGCATACGCCGCCAACCGGCCCTGCTCCATCGAGGTCGCGGCGAGCGCCGGGAAACCGATGACGTCGCCGACGGCGTAGATGTGCTCGACCTCGGTGCGGAAGTCGGAGCCGACCTTGATCCGGCCGCGGTTGTCCGCGGACAGCCCCGCCGCCGGCAGGTTGAGGATGTCGGTGAGCCCCTGCCGTCCCGCCGAGTACATCACCGTGTCCGCGGGCAGCTTCTTGCCGCTCTCCAGCAGGGTGAGCGTCCCGCCGTTGTGCCGCTCGACCGACACCACCGACTCGCGGAAGCGGAACGTCACCGCCAGGTCCCGCAACTGGTACTTCAGGGCCTCGACGATCTCGACGTCGCAGAAGTCCAGCATGCGGTCCCGCCGCTCGACGACCGTCACCTTGGTGCCGAGCGCGGCGAACATCGAGGCGTACTCGATGCCGATCACTCCGGCGCCGACGACGACCATCGACCGCGGCAGCCGTTCGAGGGCCAGGATCTGGTCGCTGTCGACCACCGTCCGGCCGTCGAAGTCGACCGTGTCCGGCCGCGCGGGCCGGGTGCCGGTGGCGATGATGATTCGTTCGGCCTGGACCCGCCGGTCCTCGATGTCCCCGGCCGCCCGCACGCTCACCGTGTGCGGGTCGATGAAGCTCGCCAGGCCCGTCAGCAGCGTGACGTGGTTGCGGCTGAGCTGGTTGCGGATGACATCGATTTCGCGGCTGATCACATGCCTGGTCCGGGCGGACAGATCACCCACGGTGATGTCGTCCTTGACCCGGTAGCTCGACCCGTACAGCTCGCGCTGCGACATGCCGGTCAGATAGAGAACGGCCTCCCGAAGCGTCTTGGACGGGATCGTGCCAGTGTTGATGCTGACACCGCCGATCATCTCCCGCTTGTCCACGATCGCGACCCGCCGGCCGAGCTTGGCTGCCGCGATCGCAGCCTTCTGCCCGCCGGGTCCGGACCCGATGACGAGGACGTCATAGTCGAACACCGTCACCTCCCCGCATTCTTTCCGGCTCCCGGTGAAGCAGAGGCTATCTGGCCGGAGCGGGCGGATCGGCAAGTTGCACGGGCTTGTTACGTTTATTTCTTCTCCGCGCTTTCCCCCGGGGGTTTCAGCCACGCGATATCACGGAAAGTGTTCTCCCGTAAACCTTCTGTGATGACCGAGACGTGCCGGCGGTGGGTGGCACACCCGAGCCAAGCCGGTCCGCCGGCCGTACGCCGCTGGGGCGGATCGACCGCGCGACGGCGTCGAATGATCTTCGCGGGACCGCTCGAAATTCGTGTCGCCTTCACCCGTAACGAACGCGCCGCCGTCTCGTTAGACCTGGGGCGGGGGTCGTGGAGGCTGTCTGGGGGGTCTNCCACGNCCCCCGCCGCGCCGCCGCCGCGTCGCCGTTGTCGGGACGGACGCCCACCCGTTGGCGGGAAGGTGCGCTGGGAGCGGTGACGGGCGAGGGGAACGGCGCCGGACGCCGGCTCCGGAGCGATCCTCCGGAGCCGGCCCGTCCGGCCGCTCGTCGCCGGGTGAGCCACCGACGAGCGGATCATCGGCGGATGGACCGCCTACGGGTGGGTCATCGAGAGCACGTCGAGGGCGGCGTCGAGCTGGTCCTCGGTGAGCTTGCCGGCCTCGATGTAGCCGCGCTCGATCACCACCTCGCGGATCGTCTTCTCCTCGGCGAGGGACAGCTTCGCGACCTTGGCCGCCTCCTCGTAGCCGATGTACTTGTTCAGCGGCGTCACGATGGACGGTGAGGACTCGGCGTAGCGGCGGCAGCGCTCGACGTTGGCGACGATCCCGTCGACGCAGCGGTCCGCGAGCAGCCGGCTGATCGTGGACAGGATGTGGATCGACTCCAGCAGGTTGCGCGCGATCACCGGCAGCATCACGTTGAGCTCGAAGTTCCCGGCCGAGCCGCCGAAGGCGACCGCCGCGTCGTTCCCGACGACCTGCGCGACGACCTGGCAGACCGCCTCCGGGATGACCGGGTTCACCTTGCCGGGCATGATCGACGAGCCGGGCTGCAGGTCCGGCAGGTGGATCTCCCCGAGGCCGGCCCGCGGCCCCGACGAGGCCCAGCGCAGGTCATTGGCGATCTTGTACAGCGAGATGGCGATGACCCGCAGCACCCCGGACGCCTCGACCAGGCCGTCCCGCGACGCCTGTGCCTCGAAATGGTTGCGCGCCTCGGTCAGCGGCAGACTCGTGCTGGCCGCCAGTTCCTCGATCACCGCAGCGGAGAAGCCGGGCGGGGTGTTGATGCCGGTGCCGACGGCCGTGCCGCCCAGCGGCAGCTCGCCCACCCGCGGCAGGGCCACGGTCAGCCGCTCGACGCCGAGGCGGACCGCCGCGGCGTAGCCGCCGAACTCCTGACCGAGCGTCACCGGCGTCGCGTCCATCAGGTGCGTCCGCCCGGACTTCACCACGTCCGCGAACTCGGTCTCCTTACGGCCGAGCGAGGCGGCGAGGTGCTCCAGCGCCGGGATCAGCTCCTGCACGATCCCCTGGGTCGCGGCCACGTGGATCGACGACGGGAAGACGTCGTTCGACGACTGCGACGCGTTCACGTGGTCGTTCGGATGCACCGCCCGGCCGAGCCGCTCGGACGCCAGCGACGCCAGCACCTCGTTGGTGTTCATGTTCGACGAGGTGCCGCTGCCGGTCTGGAACACGTCCAGCGGGAACTGGTCGTCCCAGTCGCCGCGCGCGACCTCGGCCGCCGCGTCCGCGATCGCCTCGGCGATGTCGGCGTCGAGCACCCCGAGCTTGGCGTTCACCGTCGCCGCCGCCGCCTTGATCCGCGCGAGCGCCTGGATGTGCGCGCGGGAGATCCGCTGGCCGGAGACGGGAAAGTTCTCCACCGCCCGCTGCGTCTGGGCTCGCCACCGGGCCGAGGCCGGCACCCGGACGTCGCCCATGCTGTCGTGCTCGATGCGGTATTCCTGCTCGCTCATGCGCCCGTTCTCCCGATGTTCCGTCGCCGTTGACCTGCATCTGACCAGCACCACACGCCGGTGCCCACCACCCGGCGAGAGGCCGTCTGGACAGCGGCCCCATCGCCCGACCCTAGGACATGTCGGGCGACTGGTGCCCGCGCCGCACGGGCGCATGGGAGCTCTCACACCGTCCCCCGCAAAGCGCCTCCGGCGCTTTGCGGGGACCCCTGGTATTGGGCGCCGTGCGGGTTTCGGTCAGATCGCCTTCGGCGAGCTTCCCTGGATGTGGGTGTCGGCGTGATCGGGCGAGTCTGGTGCGCTCATGGTTCGGCGGGTGGCGCGCGCCAGGCCCGGCACCCGTCCGCAACATCTCGGAACGGCCGACGGGATCGCAACCAGCCTGTCCCGCCCCGGCCGCGGCGACCGCCTCGAGGGTCGCTGATCATCCCTAGAGGGATCGCAACTAGTTGCCGGGTGCCGCGCCGGCGTAGTCGCCGGGTCGCTGATCATCCCTAGAGGGATCGCAACCAACACCGCGACGAGGCACGTACGGGTCGCTGATCATCCCGAGTGCAGCCGTTCGCTAGTTCTTCTCCGGTGTTCGGTGACGGGGTGTGATGTCAGCCGACGCCCGCCTCGCCGCCGGGTGGCCCACCGGCACCGCCAGGCCGCCCCGCGAGGTAGGGGTGTGCATGGGAGCGGGGCTACCTGTTCCTTCTGGGGGGACGAATCGGGCGCCGAACCCCCCCAGAAGGAACAGGCAGGCGCTTTCCCACGCATCCGCTGCCAACGCACGAGCCGTCGCCCGGTCTGCGACCCGACTTAGCCACACCGCCTGCTGTCACGGAACGTGATAGGAGGACGGGAAGCGGGCTGCTGAGGCGCTGCACTATGTGGGGAACCCGGGGGAGTGGCAGGTCGGGCCGGCTGGCACGGACGGGGAGCGGGGCGCCAATGAGAGACGCCCACTACCCTGCCGCGTGGCGTCGGTGCCACGGGGCGGGGCAGTGGGCGTCGTTGTTTGGGTGGTGCCGCTAGGAGACGGCGGTCTCGCGCTCGCGGGCGCGGATGTCGCGGCGCAGCTCGGGCGGAAGAGCGAACAGGAGGTGCTCGTCGGCGGAGGTGACCTCCTCGACGTCGTTGAACCCACGCTCGGCGAGCCAGGCCATGACGCCGGTGACGAGCTCCTCGGGGACCGAGGCGCCGCTGGTCACGCCGACGGTCTCGACGCCGTCGAGCCAGCTCGCGTCGACTTCGGTGGAGTCGTCGACGAGGTGGGCGGCGGGGGCGCCGGCGTCGAGCGCGACCTCGACCAGGCGCACCGAGTTGGAGGAGTTCGGCGAGCCGACGACGATGACCAGGTCGACCGCGCTGGAGATCTCCTTGACGGCGACCTGACGGTTCTGCGTCGCGTAGCAGATGTCGTCGCTCGGCGGACCCTGCAGGTGCGGGAAGCGCTCGCGCAGAGCCTTGACGGTTGTCTGTGTCTCGTCGACGGAGAGGGTGGTCTGGGAGAGGAAGGCGACGTGCTCCGGGTCGCGTACCTTCACCTTGGCGGCGTCCTCGGGACCGTCCACCAGGTGAATGCGGTCGGGCGCCTGCCCGGTGGTGCCGACGACCTCCTCGTGGCCTTCGTGGCCGATGAGCAGGATGTCGTAATCCTCGCGGGCAAACCGACGCGCCTCGGAATGCACCTTGCTGACGAGCGGACAGGTTGCGTCAATGGTGCGCAGTTGACGCGACGCCGCCTCCTCGTGCACGGTCGGCGCTACGCCGTGCGCTGAGAAGACCACAGTGGCGCCTGGTGGTACCTCGTCGGTCTCGTCCACGAAGATCGCGCCCTTGGCCTCCAGCGTCCTGACGACGTGGAGGTTGTGCACGATCTGCTTGCGTACGTAGACCGGCGAGCCGTAGAGCTCCAGCGCCTTCTCCACGGTCACGACAGCTCGATCGACACCGGCGCAGTAGCCGCGCGGCTTGGCAAGAAGGACCCGGCCCATGCTGGGCAGTCTACGCGGTGGGGGGCCTGCTGGAAGAGCCGCGGGCGATGCATCACGTGTCGGCGACATCGTCCGCTCCGCCTCCGGCCACGGTCGCGCGGACTCTTCCCGACCTGTCGGACGCACCGGCTACGGTGCCCGAATGGCCCTGACCTCGACTCCCGAACAGCCCTTGCCGGTTCGCACGGTCTCGCGAGCCGTCGGCGACTGGGTCCACCGGCTCGGCCGGGTGTGGGTTGAGGGACAGGTCACGCAGCTCGTCCGCCGGCCCGGAATGGGCACTGTTTTCCTCACCCTCAGGGACCCCGTTGCGGACGTGTCACTGCGGGTCACGTGTCCGCGGGCGGTCTGTGACGCCGTCGGTCCCGCGCTCGTGGACGGCGCGCGGGTCGTCGTGTGGGGCAAGCCGTCCTTCCACCCCGGGCGCGGCACCCTCGCCCTCGCGGTGGTGGAGATCCGCCCCCTCGGCGCCGGCGCCCTGTTGGCCCGGCTGGAGCAGCTCAAGGCCACGCTGGCCGCGGAGGGCCTGTTCGCGGCGTCCCGCAAGCGGCGCCCGCCGTTCCTGCCGGCGGCCGTCGGGTTGATCACCGGGCGGGCCAGCGCCGCGGAGCGCGATGTCGTCGAGAACGCTCGGCGACGCTGGCCGGCGGTGCGCATCGTGCTGCGGGAGGTGGCCGTCCAGGGCCCACTGGCGGTGTCCCAGGTCATCGACGCGCTGCGCGAGCTCGACGGCCAGCCCGAGGTCGAGGTGATCGTGATCGCCCGCGGCGGCGGGTCGCTGGAGGATCTGCTGCCGTTCTCCGACGAGGCGCTGCTGCGCGCCGTGGTGGCCGCGCGCACGCCGGTCGTGTCGGCGATCGGACACGAGCAGGACGCGCCGCTGCTCGACTTCGTCGCCGACGTGCGCGCCTCGACCCCGACGGACGCCGCCAAGCGGGTGGTGCCCGACGTCGGCGAGCAGACCGCCGCGGTCGCCCAGCTGCGGGGCCGCGCGCGGCGGGTCGTCGAGCACCGCCTCGACCGGGAGGAGCGCCGGCTCGCCGACATGCGCGGCCGCCCGGTCCTCGCGGCGCCCGCCCGCGATCTCGCCCGGCGCTCGGACGACGTCGCCGCCCTGCTGGCCCGTTCCCGCCGCTGCGTGCACCACGCCCTGGACGTCACGGCGCGCGATCTGGTCGCCACCCGCGCCCGGGTGCGGGCGCTGTCCCCGGCGGCGACCCTCGATCGCGGGTACGCCGTCGCGCAGCGCTCGGCCGACGGCGCGGTCGTGCGCGACCCCGCGGAGGTCGGGCCGGGCGAGCTGCTCACCATCCGGGTGGCGGGCGGCGCGTTCCCGGCCGTGGTCACCGAGGACTGAACCGGCCGCCGTCCGGCGGGAGAACGCCGCGCACCGGCATCCGGCGTGTCGGCGTCCGGCCCACCGTTCGGCGCGTGGGTGCTCGGCGGCCCACCGTTCGGCGGCCCACTGTTCGGCGGATCGGGGTTCGGTGGCCCACTGTTCGGCGGATCGGGGTTCGGTGGCCCACCGTTCGGCGGGTCGGGGTTCGGCGGGTCGGGGTCAGGCGGGGCGGGTGGGGTCGGCGGCGGCGAGCCGGGCGCGGGCGCCGTCGAGTAGCGCCTGGCAGGTCCGGGCCAGCTCCTCGCCGCGCTCCCACAGCGCCAGCGACTGCTCCAGCGTCACCCCGCCGGCCTCGAGTTGACGGACGACCTCCTCCAGCTCGGCGCGGGCGGTCTCGTAGCTGATCGCCGGCGCCGCCGGGGTGCCGGGAGAGTCGCCGACCGTCGTGGATCCAGGACTTTCGGACATCGCCACCTCCGCGCCCTCGCCTACCCAATTCCCGGCCAATGCGCCGCCATGGCCCGATCGTGACGCCTCGTGCCTCCGCGCGGCTCGGCCGCAATTCGACGTGGCGTGTCACGAGTATTCCTGACCGGCGCGGACGCCACGCCGGGTGCCACTCGAGCCTGAAATGTCGCACTCCGTCGGCGCAACGTGGTATCAATCAGGCGACAATCATGGTCGTAGCGGGTTGGCTCGGCGGAGATCCATAGTACAAGGTCACTGCAGGACGTTTCAGATTGGTGGCGGTCCGCGAATCTGCGGGCCCCACTCGGCTGACCGCCCGTCCGCTTCGGGCGGTCCGGAGGTACACCACATGCCCGGCGCACGTCCGTCGCTCCGACGTCAGGCCGTCGGTGGTCGCTCCCGGGGGCAGGTTCCACCCGCCTCTCCGGGAGGTCCGGTCCTGCTGCGGCACGACCTCGCCGGCACGGCGTCTCGCGACGCCAGTTCCATCGATCAGGGCGGCCGGGGTGCCCGGTCCAACCGGCGCACCCCGGCCGGCGGGCCGCTGCTGCGGCGCGCGGCCGGTCTCATCCTCGGGCTGGCGGTACTCATCCCGGCGGCTACCGCCTGGGACGGCTCACACGGATCCCACGGGAATCCCGCGCCGTCCGGGCGGCCTCCCGTCGCCGCCGGGGCCAGCCAGCACTGAGGTAGTCGAGGCCGGCCTCGCCACCGCAGCGATCATCCGGTGATACTGGATACCCGGGCCCGCAGGTCCGGGTATCCAGCCCGCGGAGCCTTCCCGGCAGCGCCGACTCCGGCGGCGGAGCAGTGTCCGACGATCGGCCTTTTATCGCTGCGCGCCGAACAATTGGTCTGAATGCCCACGAACTAACGATTCGTCATATCGGCCGCAGGACGGCGAGCCGAAATCCGGCCAGATAGCGGCCGGATCGTGCCGAGGCTTCGGTACGGTTCTGCGGCCGAAAACCGCGCCTGCCCCTCGGCACGATTCCGTGCGCAATGAGCCACGGAGAGACACGAAGGTTGCGGCCGCCCGCGGCCCACCGAGCGCCTGAGCACCCGAGCGCCTGAGCACCCGAGTGCCTGAGCGCCTGAGCGCCTGAGCGCCTGAGCACCCGAGCACCCTAGCGCTGCAGTGGCCCACCGTCGTCGCCCCATCGGTCCCCACGGCGACCGACCTGCGGGGCTCGTCCGAGGCCGCCGTCCGGGCCGGGGCTGGTCAGGTGCCGCTGGGCTGGATCGCCTGGACCGGCTGGAGCGACTCGGCGAGGACGACCAGATCCGCCTGGGACGCGCCGCCCTTCCCATCGCCGTCGTCGACGACCACCGTGAGGCCCCCGTCGGTCCGGCTGATGGCCAGCTGACCGTTGTTGCCCGGGCGCTGCTCCCAGGGGACCCCGTCGACGTCCACCGTCCCGCGCGCCGGGCGGTTGCCGAGCAGCTTCTGCACCGCGTTCGGCGCGTTGCTCTCCCGCAGCCGGGCGTACGTCCGGTGGCCGGAGCGGTCGACGACGTAGCCGACCGTCGCCTCGGCGACGTTGCCGCCGTCGGAGCTGCCGGTGGGGCCGGTCAGCCGCAGCGAGGTCGCCTTCCAGTAGCCGGGCAGCCCGGCGGGAGCGAGCGGGGTATAGGGCGTCTGCCGGGCGAAGGCCGCCAGCGGCTCGGCCGTCTCGACGACCTTGACCGCCGTCTCGTCGCCGCCGCGCGGCATCACGAAGATGACGAAGACCAGGACGCCCGCCATGACCGCGGCGAGGGAGAGGACCATGTCCCTGATCGTTTCCTGGCCGCGTCGCTGTCGTTGTGCCACGCCCCCATCTTCCAGGTCTCGGCGGGTCGATGGTGGCCCGGGACCGGTTTGGGCGGCCCCTTGCGGCGCCGGTGTGGTCGGAATCTCGCCCACGGCCTGCCGCGGACGGGGCGGAACGTCGACGGGCGGCCGTCACGCCCCCTCCGCGTGACGGCCGCCCGATCGAAGCGTTTGACGCCTGCATGCACCGGAAGGTTGCGCGCAGGTTTTCGGCTTCTGGTCTGTCACGCGCACGACAGTCCGGGTCCCCCGGTTCTCCTGACCGCGGTCGATGCTCCGGGTTACGGTGATCGGGGTGTAGATCCTCGTGTGGCTGCGTATCTCGGGCGCCTGCGGGGTGGCGGAACTAGGCTCACGGCCGTGCCTTCCGCTCCCGATGCCTTCGCCGCCAGGTCCTCCGACTCCTCGGCTGTGCCCGACACGCTGGCCGTGCAGGGGCAGGCCCCGGACCGCAACCTCGCCCTCGAACTCGTCCGCGTGACCGAGGCCGCGGCGCTCGCCGCCGCGCGCTGGGTCGGTCGTGGCGACAAGAACGGCGCCGACGGGGCCGCCGTCGACGCGATGCGCCGGCTCGTCGGCACCGTGTCGATGCGCGGCGTCGTCGTCATCGGCGAGGGGGAGAAGGACGAGGCCCCGATGCTGTTCAACGGCGAGCAGGTCGGCTCGGGTGAGGGGCCGGAGTGCGACGTCGCCGTCGACCCGGTCGACGGCACCACGCTCACCGCGAAGGGCATGAACAACGCCGTGTCCGTCATGGCGGTCAGCGAGCGCGGCTCGATGTACGACGCGAGCGCCTGCTTCTACATGGAGAAACTGGTCACCGGGCCGGAGGCGGCGGACGTCGTCGACATCACCGCCTCCGTCGAGGACAACATCCGGGCCGTGGCGAAGGCGAAGGCGATCCACCCGCGCGACGTCACCGTGGTCGTCCTGGACCGCCCGCGGCACGTCGAGCTCGTCGAGCAGATCCGCGCCGCCGGCGCTCGGGTGAAGCTCATCTCCGACGGCGACGTCGCCGGCGCCGTGATGGCCGCCTCCGCCGACACCGGCGTCGACCTGCTTCTCGGCATCGGTGGCACGCCGGAGGGGATCATCACCGCCTGCGCCGTGACGTGTCTCGGCGGGGTGATCCAGGGCCGGCTGTGGCCCAAGGACGAGGCCGAGCGCAGCAAGGTCGTCGCCCTCGGGCACGACCCGGAGCGGGTGTTGTCCACACGGGACCTGGTGGCCAGCGACAACGTCTTCTTCGTCGCGACGGGGATCACGGATGGTGAGCTGCTCGCCGGGGTACGGTACCGCCCGGGCGGCGCGAACACGTCGTCGCTGGTGATGCGCTCCCGCTCGGGCACGATTCGCCGGGTCGACAGCCAGCATCAGCTCACCAAGCTGCAGGCGTACTCCACCGTTCCGTTCTGATCTCACTTCGGGGAGGCGATCGCGTGGCGCGGCTGTCTCCCGCGGAGTTGTTCGTCCGGCTCGACCGGCCGGGGCCGCACGGCAGCGCGGCGGAGGTCCGCACGCTGGCCGCCGCCGCCCGCCGGTTCCTCGCCCACCCCAGGCCGCCCGTCCTGCTCGGCTGCGTGGGGACGCTCGCCGCCGTGCGCGCGGGCCGCGGGCCGTGGCGGGCGCGTGACACCCGCGTCGCCGTGGCCGCCGCCCTCGCCCAGCCGTTCGTGGAGTGGGGCGTGCACCGGCTGCTGCTGCACGCCCGCCCGGCCAGCCGGCTGGGCGCCATCGGCTACCAACTTGCCGGCTACGGCCACGAGCAGCATCATCGCGACCCGACCGACCTCGACACCATGTTCCTGCGCCCCCGCGAGGTCATCACCGGAACGGCCGTGGCGGCCCTGCCGGCGCTGCTCGGACCGCCCTGGGCGGCGACGGGGGCGCTGTGCGCGGGCGTCGGCGTCCTCGCCTACGACTGGACGCACTTCCTCATCCACACCCGGGTCCCGCCGCGCACGGCGTACTACCGGCGGCTCTGGCGCGGCCATCGGCTGCACCACTATCGCAACGAGCGCTACTGGCTCGGCGTGACCAGCCCCCTCGGGGATCTGGCCCTGCGCACGAACCCGCCGCGGGACGCCGTGGAGCTCTCCCCGACCGCTCGCGGCCTCGATTCCGCGGCGAACCCATGAGCGAAACCATGAGCGAACCCACGACCACTGGTCCGGTGTCTGGTGGGCGCGCAAACCGGTCGCCGGTCGTCGGCGGCCGACTCACGGGTTCAACGGGAACGCCGTCTCCGCTGTCCGGGCTGCTGCAGGGCTGACCCGGCCGTCAGTGCCCTGGTGGGCGGTGCGCTCGGTGTCGTGCGCGCAATGCTGGGCGAGGTCGGTCGGCACCTGTCGCCCTCCCGCATCGGGGCCGGCGCCGACGGCGGGGCTGGGCACGGCGGGGCTGGGCACGGCGGGACCGGGCAGCCGGGGCTCGGAGCGGCCGAGGCGGGGGCGAAACGGGCCGGACGACCGGGCCACGCGCGGAAAGCGAAAGGCCCGGTCCCGCGGCAACACCGGATGCGGCTCCGTCCGGCCGACTCCCTCCAGCCAGGCCAGCAGCCGGCTGTCCGGCGTCGTCGCGTCGACCGTCAGGCGGGCCAGAGCGAAGCGGTCGTCGGCGGGATGGGACAGCACATCGCGCACCGCGCAGGCCGAGCTGTAGCCGGCGGAGATCACCAACTGGCGGACGGACAGGTCATAGCCGCCGCCTGGGTAGGCGAACGTGCGCGGCTCGTCCCCCGTCGCCACGGCGAGGCGGCGCCGGGAAAGGGTCAGCTCCGCGATCACGTCCGCGCGCGCCAGCTCGTTGAGCGGTCGACCGGTGTGTCCGGACCCTCCTATCTCGATTCCCAGTCCGCGGATGCGATGTAGGTCGGCCCGATGGAAATAGCCCGGATCACCGACCCGAGAACTGGTCACGAAGACCGTCGCCGTCAGTCCCCACTCGGCCAGGCGGCGCAGCGCGTTCATTGTTTCCGCGCCGCCGTCGTCAAAGGTGATGACGATCGGATTCTTCGGGGCGGAGGCGACACCGAGGGAGGCGACATACCCGGACACCGTCATCGGCTGGCGGCCGGATGCGGCGATCAGGCCGCAGTGCCGGGCGAAGGTCGAGAGCGGCATGGGCCGACGCGGTGCGCCCCGGGTGGTGTGTGGGTCGAGCGAGCGGTAGCGCAGGACCGGGATCATCTGTCCGCGCCGGGCCGTCCGTAGACCGAGCGTCATCGCGGTCCGAGCGCGGCGCCATGCGCGTCTCGCTTGGCGCGCGGTTCGGGCGGAGCGAACGTCAAGCGGGCCTCCCTGTGAACGCCGCGGGCATGGACGCGGCATCGGGTAATGGCGCCGAAGTGCGTCCGAGGAGTGAGTCCGTGATGCGGCATGAAATGTAGCACGAGTGGCCCCAATAGCCGGTGAACCGGGAAGGCGAGTACCTTGCCGGCCGCCCGTCGGCGCCCACCATCATTGTGCTGATTAAGAAAACAGGACTTTTCCGAGAGGTGTCGCCGCGCAATCAGTGGATCGCCGGGGGCGCGGACGTGGTGCTGGAGTTGCGACTAGGGCATCCGGTGACCACCTGGCGCGGCCCGCTCGAGGCCTGGTGCGCGTCGTCGGCGCGGCCGGCACGCGCTGGGCTCCGACTGGCGCGCCCGGTCGTGCGCTCGTGCACCGTGGGCCCAACTGCCACATTGTGGCTCTCGGTGCCCGCGGGCGTTCCATTCCGGTCGGGGGCCGGGCCGAGGTTGCGGCCCGTCGGCTTCGGCCTGCCGATGTGTCCCGGCGCCGGCCGTGGAGCAGGGAAGGTCAGGGCGTGGGGGCGCCGCCGGAGCGGCGAGGCCGGATCCGGGTGAACGCCTGGCAGGCGCAGCGCGCGCAGTCATTGCCCTTGCGGTAATGCCGGTGCAGATCGCGGCTATGGCCGCAGCGACACCGATCCCACCACGAAGAGATCGCTCCCATGGAGCCCCCCCTCCTCGGCGCTACCACTCGGTGACATTACTCGGGCGCGATTATGTGTGGTCGCCGTGGTCGCCGTGGTCGGGGACCCCTCCGGGGGAGGGTCGGTGCGGCCGCTGGGGGCTCTTCGGCGCGGGTCGATGGTGCGGGGATCCCGCTTGGTGGGCCTGCTGGCTCACAGCGGCCAGGAAGGCCTAGTGGCCGGGGCGCCGGCGGCGTTCGGCGGCTGACTGGGCGGCGAGGGCGCGTTGCCGCTCGCGCCGGGCGATCTGCGCGCGCCGGCCGCGAAAAACCGCGATGAGGGCGACCAGCAGGAAGGCCGCCAGCAGGATCGGCGCGTGCAGGATCATCTCCGAGCCGATGTCGATCGTCTTGTTCCGCAGTCCGGAACTGCCGTCACCGGTGGAAGGATCAAGATAGCCGACGCCGATCGTGATGAGCGCGTACACCAGCGGCGGCATGATCACGACGCCGATCAGATCGTCGGTGTGGACCCGCACCGCGACGAGCACGCAGGCGCCGATGAACAGCGTGCCGAACGCGTACTTCAGCGAGCCGAAGGCGACCGAGTCGATGAGGGCACCGACCCCGCCGACAACGAGCACGATGATCCCGGTGCCGAGCGCGGTCAGCCCCCGCCTGCTGCCGGTGAACAGCGTGGGCGGCGGCGCGCTCGCGCGGCCTCGCGAGCCGCGGACATACGGATCGTCGAACCTGTCGGCGCGCACGGATCTACCCGGCGGCCCGGCTGACTGCCGATGCGGCGGCACACTCACGAACGCAAGGTACCGCCCGGGGATTTCGAATGCGTCAGGACGATGCATCAGACCGCGGCATCGGCCCCGTGTCGGAACCTTCGGTGGTCGAACCACTGCTTTGCGTCGTGTCGTCATTGTCTTTCTGGTTGTTTGNCCCCGATGTCCTCCCCGCCGCTTCTGCCCAGGTCCGATATCCGACATCCCCGGTCCCGTCGGCGGTCGGCGCCGCCTGTTCCGGCAGGCCGGGGTCCTGCAGTAGTTCCGCCGCGGACAGCGCGCGCACGCCGGACTCCACGGGCGCGGGGCTCGGCAGCGCCGCCTCGACCACTTCCATGGCGGCGAGCCGGCGGGCGGGGGTGAGCACCCGGCTCTCCAGCGAACCGACGGTCGCGTTGAAGTCCCCGACCGCCCGGCCCAGCGAGCGGCCGAGCCGGTCGACATGTTCGCCGAGCGTGCCCAGACGAGTGTAGAGATCCCGGCCGAGCTCGAAGATCTCCCGGGTCCGCGTGGTCAACGCCTCCTGGGTCCAGGCGTGGGCGATGGTCCGCAGCATCGCGATCAGCGTGGTCGGGGTGGCGATGATGACCCTCTTGGCGGCGGCGTGCTCCAGCAGGCCCGGATCGTGGTCGAGCGCCGGGGCGAGGAACGCCTCGGCGGGCACGAACAGCACCACGAACTCCGGCGAGGCCGGCAGCCGCCGCCAGTACGACTTCGCGGCGAGCCCGTCGACGTGGGCGCGCAGGTGGCGGGCGTGGGCGGCCATCCGCCCGGCGCGGTAGGCCTCGTCGGTGCTCTCGGCGGCGTCGAGGAAGGCCGCCAGCGGGACCTTCGCGTCGACGACGACGTTGCGCCCACCGGCGAGGTGAACCACCATGTCGGGCCGCAGCGGGCCGTCGTCGCCCTGGACGGTCATCTGCTCGGTGAAGTCACAGCGGTTGAGCATGCCGGCCACCTCGGCGACCCGGCGTAGCTGCATCTCCCCCCACGCCCCGCGGGCCTGCGGGCGGCGCAGGACCGTGACCAGCGCCGCCGTCTCGGTTCGCAGGCTCTCCGACGCCTCGCGGGCGAAGCGCACCTGCTCCACGAGCGCCGCATACGCCTCCGTGCGGGCCGTCTCCAGCTCGTGCAGGCGACTCTCCATCCGCCCCAGGGCGTCGCGCAGCGGGGTGACCATGCCCTCCACCGCCGCGCGGCGGGCGTCGAGATCGCCGCGGGCGCGGGCGCCGGCCTCGTCGAGCCGGGCGGCGGCCAGCTCCACGAGCTGGCGGCTCGCCCCCTCCAGCGCCTGCGCGGACAGCGCCCGGAAGCTCTCGGCGAGCCGATCCTGGCTCTGCTCGACCAGGGCGACCCGCTCGACCGCGGCGCGCCGCTCGTACTCCAGCGCCGTGCGCAGGCCGGCGACGTCCGACTCGGCGAGCTGGGCGCGCTCGGCGCTCGCCGCGGCGGCCGCGCGGGCGGAGTCCCGCTCCTGCAGGAGCGTCGCCTGCGCGGCGGCGAGCGCCGCGTAGCGCGGATCGGCCAGCCGGCGGGCGGCGAACAGGCCGCCCACGGCCCCGACGGCCAGCCCGAGGAGGGTCAGCAACGCGCTGGTGGTGTTCACAATGGGAAGGCAATCACGACCCTCCGGCAGTTTCGCGGCAAGTCGGTCAGCGGCGTGGCGACCGCCGCCGGGTCGGCCGCGTTCCCGGCGGCACGGGCCCGCGAGAGCCCGCCCGCCTCCCGCCCGCCTCCCGCCCGCCTCCCGCCCGCCTCCCGCTCGCCGGACCCCGCCGGCGCGCTGTCCGCCGGCCCGTAGACTGATCCGCCATGGGCTTGTCGATCGGTATCGTCGGGCTGCCCAACGTCGGCAAGTCCACGTTGTTCAACGCCCTGACGCGCAATGATGTGCTCGCCGCGAACTACCCGTTCGCGACGATCGAGCCGAACGTCGGCGTCGTCGGCGTCCCCGACCCGCGGCTCGACGAGCTGGCGAAGCTGTACGACAGCGCCCGCGTCGTGCCGGCGACGGTCAGCTTCGTCGACATCGCCGGGCTCGTCCGCGGCGCGTCCGAGGGCCAGGGGCTGGGCAACCGCTTCCTCGCGAACATCCGCGAGTCCGACGCGGTCTGCCAGGTCGTCCGGGTGTTCTCCGACCCCGACGTCGTGCACGTCGAGGGCAAGGTCGACCCGGCCGACGACATCGAGACGATCAACACCGAGCTCATCCTCGCCGACCTGCAGACCCTCGACGCCCGGCTGCCCAAGCTGGAGAAGGAGGCCCGCGCGGACAAGGCGAAGCAGCCGCTGCTCGCCGCCGTGAAGGCCGCCCGCGAGGTCCTCGACGCCGGCCGCACCCTCTCCTCCGATCCGAAGATCGATCGGGACGCGCTGCGCGAGCTGTTCCTGCTCACCGCGAAGCCGTTCCTGTACGTGTTCAACGTCGACGAGGACGTCCTCGCCGACCCCGGCCGCCACAAGGAGCTCGTCGAGTCGGTCGCGCCCGCCGACGCGATCGTGCTGTGCGCCAAGGTCGAGGCCGAGCTCGCCGAGCTGGACGACGCCGACGCCGCCGAGCTGCTCGCCTCCCTCGGCCAGGAGGTCAGTGGCCTGGCCCAGCTCGCCCGGATCGGCTTTCACACCCTCGGCCTGCAGACCTTCCTCACCGCCGGCCCGAAGGAATCGCGCGCCTGGACGATCAAGGCCGGCGCGACCGCCCCCGAGGCTGCCGGCGCCATCCACACCGACTTCCAGCGCGGCTTCATCAAGGCCGAGATCGTCTCCTTCGACGAGCTCATCGCCGCCGGCTCCATGGTCGCCGCCCGCGCCGCCGGCAAGGTCCGCATGGAGGGCAAGGACTACGTCATGGCCGACGGCGACGTCGTCGAGTTCCGCTTCAACGTCTGACCGGTCGGTGCTTCCGCCGGTCCGTGGCGCAACCAGGCCGCCTGGCGCAACTGCCTACCTGCGCCGTCGCGTGGACTGCGGCGGCGTGAGCCTGCGCCGACCCTGATCGCTACGATCTGTCGGTGACCGGTACCACCAGCAGTGACGGGAGGCGGCCGACCGGAGCCGGCACTCCGCCGGGCCCTCGTCGAGCGGACGCCCGAATCCGGCGACAAAGCTCTATGACCTCGACCGGTCCGACATCCAGGAGATCATCGACGGTTCGGACGACGAGTTTCCCTACTGCCGGGGCTTCATCGTCGCCCTCGGCCGCGAGTTCCACGAGGCCGTGAGCGCCAACCCCGCCGCGGCGATACCCGATGCCGAATGCGAACGGATGTGCTACTTCTTCGCCCATCTGCACCGGGAGCGGTTCGGAGGCTGGCCGAATACCGGTTCGGGCATTTCCTGGGAGTCCGCCAGCAATGCGGCCGGCGCACAACTCCGCCCTCCGTCCCGACCCCAGTCGGCGATCGTGGTGTTCCGCGGAACCACGTCGTGTCCGGTCTCCAGCTCTCACGATCGTGGTGTTCCGCGGAACCGCGACAGGCGTCCAACCACGACCTCAACTCGGCGATCTTGGTGTTCCGCGGAACCGGAGACGGGCGGGATCCGCTCCAGTCCGACCCGGCGAATCAAAGATCAGTAGTCCATGATTGCCGGGATGGGGATGGCGTCGCTGCACCCGAGCCGGTGATGAAGGTGGACGAGGCACGCGGGCGGCTCAATGCGGCCGGCTCGGACGGGCGGTTGAGGCGGGCGACCCGTGCGAGGCGGCCGCTCCCGCGGGTACAAAGCTGCCGCGGGATGTCGACCGGGCTGGTCGGTCCGGGCCGAGCGGGCCGGGCCGGGGCGGGGCCGCCGGATTCCGGTTATGGCTGAATGCGGGAAAGGACGGACGGACGTGGCGGGCGACGACGAGCAGGCGCGGGACGACCGGGTGATCTGCCATCTGGTCGGGCGGATCGCGTGGTCGGTCGGGGCGGCCGGGTACCGGCCGGCGAGCCTCGGCACCGAGGGGTTCATCCACTTCTCCACCCCGGCGCAGGTCGTCGCCACCGCCAACCGGTTCTACGCCGGCCGCGACGATCTGCTGCTCGTCGTGGTCGACCCGGAGCGGCTCACCGCCCCGCTGCGCTGGGAGCCCCCCGCCGCTCCCGCCGCTCCCGCCGCTCCCGCCGTTCCCGCCGCTGCGGCCGCTGCGGCCGGGGGTGCCGCGCAGCCACCGGACGGCACGCCGTCGGCGGGGACTCTGCCGTCGTCGGGGGCCGTGCCTGTCGGCGCGAGCGAACCGGCGGCCGGGGAGCTGTTCCCGCATCTGTACGGGCCGATCGATGCCGGGGCGGTCGCGGCGGTCGTGCCGTTCCCGCCGGAGCCGGACGGCACGTTCAACGTCCCGTCCACCCTCTGGTGATCTCCAGCCGGCACACCGTGCCGGCCCAGCGGCCGAAACGGGCGTAGCGGGCGCGGACCTCCCGCTCCCCGGCCGGGCCGGGCAGGCCCGCGAGCTCGCCGACGCGGGCCTTGGCCCAGGCGTCGAGGGCGAGCCCGCGGGGGCGGCCGAGCAGGCCGAGCAGCCCGTCGGCGCTGACCGGGCCGAAGCCGGGCAGGGCGCGGATCTCGGTGGCGACCTCGTCGTCGCTCGGGCCGCGCGGACCGCGGTCCCACCAGCGTTCGACGTCGAGGGTGCCCGCGTCGATCCGCTGGGCGAGGATGGCCAGCGATCCGGCACGGTAGCCCCAGCCCGCCCGATCGCGCAGGAACTGCGGACCGCGGTCGGCAACGGCCCGCGCCACCGCCGCCGCGTCCGGGAACGCTCGTTCCCCGGCCGGGCCGCGCGCGCCGAACAGCTCCACCAGCGCGTCGAGCATCGACCGGGTCCGGGTCAGCGCGGCGTTCGTCGCGGCGAGCGCGCGGACCAGATCCTCCCAGACGCTCGGGCTCCGCAGCAGCCGGCCGTGGCCGCCGGCCGCCACCCAGGCGAGGTCCGGCTCGCCGGCCAGCGTGGCATACAGATCGGCGAGGTCCTCGTCGAGCGCGAGCGCGTGCCGCACCTGGCGGCGGATGGCCTCCCGGTCGGCGTCGCCGCCGGTCGCGCGGCCCCAACTGACGATGAGAGGTGGACCGGCACCGCCGGGGGCGGCGGACTCGCGGACGGTGATCGCCAGTGGGCCGGCCTGCGGGGTGACCAGGACGCGGTGCCACTCGCCGCGGTCGAGGTCGAAACAGGACGGCCCGAGGCCGCTCGCCGCGTGGCTGAGCGCGACCGCGGCCAGCCGGAAGCCGGGCGGCAGTGGGCCCAGGCGCAGCGTCCCGACACGGGGGAGGTCGGCGCCGGGCGGCAGCCGGCCGAACCGGCCGCCGGCCCGGATCTCCGCCGCCGCCTGCGCGCCCACCGCCCGCGATCACCTCCGTCGTACGCCTGAGGTGATCATGCCGCATGCCGGCTCGGCCGGGCGGGCAAGCCGGATCGGTCAGTAGGAAACGCCCGCCGAGTAGAGGATCTGGGAGATCCTGCGGGCCAGGGCGACGTCGAGTTCGGTGACGCCGCCGACGGAGTGCGTCCAGACCGTGAACGTCGTGGTCCCCGGGCCGCGGTCGATCACCGGGTGGTGATCCATCTCGTCGGCGGCGTGAGCCACCTCGGCGGCGATCGCATCGGCCTCGTCGCCGTCGACCATGATCTGCAGTTGGATGCGGTCGGCGTCGCCGAGCCAGCCGGGAAGCGCCGCCAACGCGTCCGCGACCTCGGCGTTGTCCAGTTTGGTCGGCATGCTGCTGCCCTCCGTCTTCGGGCCCGGCGGTCCGGCGACCGCGGGCCGGGTTGACCATGGCTGTGTGCCTAGCCGCTCTCGGGATGGTCGGCGCGGCGGCGCGCCGGACCGGAATCCGATCCGTCGCCGTCGCTGCTCCCGCACCAGGTCTCCTGCCCTTCGGTGGCCTGATCGGGCCATCCGACCCGAACCGCTGGTATCCGATCCTTCGATGGCCGGAGTCTGGGAGAGTCCGGCACCATGAATGCGGATGTGGGCGGCCCGCCTGCCGGCGCTCCTACCCCGCCGGGACGGGGCGCAACGCCCGGAGAGCAACCCGACGGCAGCGCGCCGGCCGTATCGGCTGGGACCGCGGTATCGGCTGGGACTGCGGTGCCGCCTGCGGCGCGGGGTCGACTGGTCGTGGCGGTCGCCCTCCTCGACGATGAGCGCCGGGTGCTGGCCGCCCGGCGCCGGGAGCCGCCGGCCTACGCCGGGATGTGGGAGTTTCCCGGCGGCAAGGTCGAGCCGGGCGAGGATGAGCTCGATGCGCTCGTGCGGGAGTGTCGGGAGGAGCTCGACGTCGAGATCGAGGTCGGGCCGCCGCTGGGCGAGGTGGAGCTGGCGAGCCCGGGGTGGATCCTGCGGGTGTGGTTCGGGCGGGTCGTCGGACGCAGTCCCCGCCTGCTCGATCACGACGAGCTGCGCTGGCTGGCCGCCGACGAGCTCGACGACGTCCGCTGGATGCCGGCGGACGGCCCGCTCGTGGAGAAACTCCGCGACGCGCTGACCGGCCCGGATCCGATTCGCTGGCCCCATCGGCCCTGACGCCCGAGCCCCGAGTCCCGGCCGCCTCAGCTGCTGATCGTTTCCAGGGTTCCTTGCCCTTCCACAGGGTTTTGTGTCTGATTTATCCCTGCGAATAGCCTGCGAATAGGCAAGGAAGCGCCGCGGGGCCCGCCGCGCCGAGGCGGCTGGGGCCATCGCCGCCGGGAGGTGGCCGCGCGGGTGCGGGGAGGCGGCGCGGGGGTGTCGGGCAGGGGTGGCCGTGGCGGGGCGGACACGCCGGGGCGAGGTGTCCGTACCATGGGCGGTGGCACGAACGTCGCCAGTGCCCGTCTGGCGGGCGCGTCGGCGTGCCTCGGCGCAGATCGGCGCGGCGGAGTTCCGCTGCGGCGTTCGCGTCACCGGTTCCAGCCGGCACCGTCGTTCGCACGGTGCCGTTGTCGTTGTTGCGGGGTCGAGAGCCCCACGTCCGCCCCGGAGCGCCCCACCGTGTCCCTTCGTGCCGATCTTCGTAACGTGGCCATCATCGCCCACGTCGACCATGGCAAGACCACGCTCGTCGATGCCATGCTGCGCCAGTCCGGCGCCTTCGGCGAGCACGCTGAACTGACCGACCGCGTGATGGACTCGATGGATCTTGAGCGCGAGAAGGGCATCACGATCCTCGCGAAGAACACCGCGGTCCGTCACGGCGACATGACGATCAACATCATCGACACCCCCGGCCACGCCGACTTCGGCGGCGAGGTGGAGCGCGGCCTGTCCATGGTCGACGGCGTGCTGCTGCTGGTGGACGCGAGCGAGGGCCCGCTGCCGCAGACCCGCTTCGTGCTGCGCAAGGCGCTCGCGGCCCGGCTGCCGGTGGTGCTGGTCATCAACAAGGTGGACCGGTCCGACGCGCGGATCGCCGAGGTCGTCGACGAGACCTACGAGCTCTTCCTCGACCTCGACGCGGACGAGGAGCAGATCGACTTCCCGATCATCTACTGCAACGCCAAGGCCGGCCGCGCCTCGACGACCCGCCCGGCCGACGGCGCGAGCCCCGACTCGCCGGACCTCAAGCCGCTGTTCGACCTGCTGCTGGAGACCGTCCCGGCGCCGTCGTTCGACCCGGACGCGCCGCTGCAGGCGCTGGTCACCAACCTCGACGCGTCGCCCTACCTCGGCCGCCTGGCGCTGTGCCGCGTGCACAACGGCACGATCAAGCGCGGCCAGCAGGCCACCCTGTGCCGCGCGGACGGCACTCAGACGCGCGTCAAGATCAGCGAGATGCTGATGACCCAGGCGCTGGAGCGGGTGCCGGCGGAGGAGGCCGGGCCGGGCGACATCATCGCCATCGCCGGCATTCCCGACATCACCATCGGTGAGACCCTCGCCGACCTGGACGACCCCCGTCCGCTGCCGGTGATCACCGTCGACGAGCCGTCGATCAGCATGACGATCGGCATCAACACCTCGCCGCTGGCGGGCAGGTCCGGCAAGAAGCTCACCGCCCGGCTGGTGAAGAACCGCCTGGACGCCGAGCTCGTCGGCAACGTGTCCATCCGCGTGCTGCCGACCGAGCGGCCCGACACGTGGGAGGTGCAGGGCCGCGGTGAGCTCCAGCTCGCCGTCCTCGTCGAGCTGATGCGCCGCGAGGACTTCGAGCTGACCGTCGGCAAGCCGCAGGTGGTCNCCCGGATCGTCGACGGCAAGGTGCACGAGCCGGTGGAGCGCCTCACCATCGACGCGCCCGAGGAGTTCCTCGGCACGCTCACCCAGCTCCTCGCGCTGCGCAAGGGCCGGGTCGAGCAGATGGTCAACCACGGCACCGGCTGGATCCGGCTGGAGTACCTGGTCCCCGCCCGCGGGCTGATCGGCTTCCGGACCGAGTTCCTCACCGAGACCCGTGGCACCGGCCTGCTGCACCACGTCTTCGACCGGTACGAGCCCTGGTTCGGCGAGCTGCGGACGCGGGCCACCGGCTCGATGGTCGCCGACCGCAGCGGGGTGGCCACCGCCTACGCGCTGTTCAACCTCCAGGAGCGCGGCACGATGTTCATCGGGCCGACGACCGAGGTCTACGAGGGCATGATCTGCGGCGAGAACTCCCGGGCGGACGACATGGACGTCAACCCGACCAAGGAGAAGAAGCTGACGAACATGCGCTCGTCCACCGGTGACGAGCTGGTCCGGCTCACCCCGCACCGGGTGCTCACCCTCGAGCAGGCGCTGGAGTTCTGCCGCGAGGACGAGTGCGTCGAGGTGACGCCGGGCTTCGTCCGACTCCGCAAGGTGGCGCTCACCGCCGGGGAGCGGGAGAAGCTGCGCTCGCGGCGCCGCTGACCCTGGCGGGCGGTCGTCGGGACGGGCCTGTGGCCGCAACGGGCCGTAGGGTCGGGATGGTGACATCTGCTACCACGCCGTCGGCCCCGTCCACCCCGCCGGCCGCCCGCCGGCTGATGTTCGTCCACGCCCATCCCGACGACGAGGTGATCTCCACGGGGATCGCGCTCGCCTCCTACGCCGCGGCCCCGGACACCTCCGTCACCCTCGTGACCTGCACGTTGGGGGAGGAGGGCGAGGTGCTGGTGCCCGAGCTGATCAATCTGCGGGCGGATCGCGGCGATCAGCTCGGCGGCTACCGGATCGGCGAGCTCGCCGGGTCCTGCGCCGCGCTCGGCATCACCGACCAGCGTTTCCTCGGCGGTCCGGGCCGCTGGCGGGACAGCGGCATGATCGGCACCCCGCCGAACGACCATCCCCGCAGCCTGTGGCGGGCCGACCTGGACGAGGCGACGGCCGAGCTGGTCCGGATCGTCCGCGACGTCCGGCCGCACGTGCTGGTCAGCTACGACTCCCACGGCGGCTACGGGCATCCCGACCACATCCGGGCCCACCAGGTCACCGTGCGGGCCTTCACCGACGCCGCCGACCCGGCGTTCGCCCCGGGCACCGGCGAGCCCTGGCAGGTCGCCAAGCGCTACGAGACGGCGATGCCCCGCTCGCGAGCCGTCGCGGGGTTCGAGCTCTTCCACGACTCCGCCGACCGGAACAACCCCTTCGCCGGCCTGAAGTCCGTCGACGACCTGGCGATGAGGCTCGTCGACGACGCCGACATCACCGCCGAGATCTCCGCGCCGGAGTTCTTCGACGCCAAGATCGCCGCGATGCGGGCGCACCGGACCCAGATGGCCGTCGACGGCTTCTTCTTCGCCCTCGCCGACGGCATCGGCCAGCGGGCGTGGGGTGTGGAGCACTTCGTGCTCGCCGCGGGCACCCGTGGCCCCGGCGACGGGCCCGACGGCCGCGAGCGGGACCTGCTCGCCGGCGTCACCTTCTGACCATCGTGGGAATCCCGCCGGCCTGCCCGCCGTTGGTGCACATGTGCAGCGGTGTAACGCTGTAATCAGTGCACGCACGGGTGCGGGCCCGGGAGGTCGGATGCACGCCAGCAACGAGGGATATCCCCACCGTCCGGATGAGCCGTTGGACGCCTACTCGACGATCGTCACCCAGGTCGCCGCCGCGCTGACCCCGTCGGTGGCCAGCCTGCGGGTGCGGACCCGGCGCGGGGCCGGGGCGGGATCGGCCGTGGTGTTCACCGACGACGGCTTCCTGCTCACCTCGGCCCACGTCGTCGAGGGGCTGCTCGGCGGGGGCGGCTCCCCGGTCGGGCTCGCCCAGTTCGCCGACGGGACCGAGCGCGAGTTCGACGTCGTCGGCGCCGACCCGCTGTCCGATCTCGCCGTGCTGCGGGCCCGTGGCGCGACGCCGCGGGCCGCCGTCCTCGGCGACGCCGCCGGGCTTCGGGTCGGCCAGCTCGTCGTCGCCGTCGGCAACCCGCTCGGGCTGACCGGCAGCGTGACGGCCGGCGTCGTGAGCGCGCTCGGCCGGTCGCTGCCGACCCGCGCCGGCTCCGCGGTGCGGGTGGTGGACGAGGTCATCCAGACCGACGCGGCGCTGAACCCGGGCAACTCGGGCGGCGCGCTCAGCACGGCCGACGCCCGGGTGATCGGGATCAACACGGCCGTCGCCGGGGTGGGGCTGGGGCTCGCCGTCCCCGTCAACGCGGCGACCCGGAAGATCCTCGCCGCGCTCATGCGGTACGGGCGGGTGCGCCGGGCCTACCTCGGCGTGGCCGGGGTTCGGGTCCCGCTGCCGCCGGCCGTCGCGGAGCGCACCCGCCAGAGCCACGGCGTCCGTCTCGCCGAGGTGGTCGTCGACAGCCCGGCGGGCGGCGCGGGCCTGTTCACCGGGGACCTCGTGCTGTCGCTGGACAGGGTTCCCATCGTCACCCCCGCTGACCTTCAGCGGCTGCTGACGGAGGCCACGATCGGCCGCGCGGTGGAGCTGACGGTCTGGCGGCGCGGCGCCATGGTGGACGTCATCGTCGTCCCCCGGGAGCTCGTGACCACCTGACCCTCGTCAGGTGCCCGAGTGGGGCACGCCGGGTGGGGTGAGGTCGTGGCCGGCGTCGCACTCCGCCGCCCGGCGGGGGAGGCGGTCGGACTGGCCGGGCGGTTCCCGCGCATCATGTCCTACTGTCGGAACATGCCCCGCCCCGGTACCGGTCCCCGTCGGACGCCGCCTTCGTCCCGGTCGTCTCAGTCATCCGGGTCAACCCGAAGGTCGGGGACGGGGCCGGCCCAGGGCGCCTCGTCCGGGGGCGGCCCGGGGGGCGGCGGGGCGCGCCCTCGAGCCGCGGGGAAGGGTGCCAGGGGCTCCTCGGGCGCCGAGGGCTCCCCGGCGGGCTCGTCGGTGGCCTCGTCAGCAGGGTCGTCGGGTGGGGCGGCGGTGTCCGGGTCGGTGGGGTCCGGGTCGGCGGCTCCGGGCGGGAAGTCGGGGCCGGTCGGGAAGTCGGGGCCGGGCGGGAAGTCGGGGCCGGCCGGCCGGCCCGGGTTCGCCGCGTCGACGGCCGAACCGGAGCCGGGTCGGGTCTTCCTCGGTTTCTCGTATGTGCTGGGCATTGTCCTCGGCGTCGGGCTGGGCCTCTACGGCGTCTTCCTCGTCCCCGACGGCCCCCGTCCGGGCGGCACGCTGCTGTCCGTCGGCCTGCTGCTGGCGTTGGTGGGCAACGGGGCGGCGGCGCTGCTGGTGCGCTGGCTGACCGGCACCCGGCTGGGCCCGGCGACGGTGCTGATCGGCTGGATGCCGGTGGTGCTGCTGCTCGCCGCCTCCCGCCCCGAGGGTGACCTGCTGCTGCAGTCCAGCGCCACCGCGTACGCGTTCCTGCTGCTCGGCGGACTGAGCCCGATCGTCGTGGCGGTCCTCGGCGGGGCGNGNCGCGGGTTCACCGTGCTCCCGCCCCCGCGCTGACCGGCGCCGGCCCGCTCCCGACCGCGCCGGCCCGCTCCCGACCGCGCCGGCGAGCCTCCGACCGCGACGGCGAGCCCCGGCGACGACGGGAGGTGCGCCCCGATGGCGGGAGGCACCCAGACGGGGGGACAGGCCACTGTGCAAGATGTCACCGGCTCCGGCATCCGGGACCGCGGCAGGGGACCGCGGCGGTAGCGTGAGCCGGGTGGGCAGCCTGCCGCAGGAGATCCGCAGCGATCCACCCGCCGTCCGGGCGCCCCTGGATGCGGGTGACTTTCGCCGGGCGGTCGGCAGGTTCGCCACGGGTGTGACGGTTCTCACCACCGTCACCGAGGGGCGCCATCTCGGCATGACGGCGAACTCGTTCGTCTCGGTCTCCCTCGACCCGTTGCTGGTGCTGGCCAGCATCCGCCGCGACGCCCGGTTCCACGCCCCACTGCTGGCCGCGGGGGTCTGGGGCGTCTCGGTGCTCGCCGCCGACATGACCGAGGCCTCGCGCTTCTTCGCCCGGCGGGCGTACGAGCAGCCCGGCGACATGTTCGCCCAGTGGCCGCACACGATCGGCGGGCAGACCGGCGTCGTCCTGCTCGACGGCGCCCTGTCGGTCTTCGAGTGCCGGACGGTGTCGACGCACGCCGGCGGGGATCACACCCTGGTCGTCGGCGAGGTGGTGTCGTTCGCGCAGCCTCGCGATGACGCCGACCCCCTCGTCTTCTTCGAGGGGAAGTACCTCGACCTGGCGCCGTCCCGCGAGGCGGTCCCCGCCCAGGACGGTGGCGCTAAGCGGATCTAGCGGATCCAGCGGATCTAGTTGAGGCGGGCGCGGGCCGCCGCGGCGGCCTGGCGGGCGGCGGCCGCCNCCNCGGGCTCCACCTCGGCCACCGTGTCGGCGAAGGTCGCCAGGTCGGTCGCGCCGCCGAGGAAGTCGCCCAGCCGCACGCGCAGCTCGCCGCGCTCGCGGCGCAGGTTCGCCGGATGGCTGGGGAGCAGCAGCGAGAGCTCGACGGCCCACAGCCGGGTCCGCGGCGTGTCCGAACGGGCGGCGAGGATGCGGATGTTGCCGAGGATGCGGCTCAGCACGTCCCCGGCGCTCATCGGGGCCAGGTGCGCCCGGTTGAACGCGACCCCCGCCGCGCGGACCTTCGCCGCGGCGTCGTGGATGGTCAGCAGCCGGCCGGCCGCGAAGGGGTCGACGAGCACGAAGTCCTCGGGCGAGCCGACGGCGACGACGACATGCCCCGGCAGGCCGACCGGGTAGGCGGCGACCCCGAGCCGCTGGGCCACCTCCAGCCAGACGACGGAGAGCAGGATCGGCAGCCCCCGGCGGCGGCGCAGCACGTCGGGCAGCAGCGAGGAGCGCACATCGTCGTAGTCGTCCGCGGAACCGGCGAAGCCGGCGTCGAGACCGAGCGCCTCGTGCAGGGCCTCCGCGGCGGCCCGCGGATCAAGGGCGCCGAAGCGGCGCAGCTCCCCGAGACGGCCGACCGGGGGGTCGACGCCGGGCCCCGGCTGCCCCCCGCCGCCGGCGCCACCGGCCGGCGGCGGCGTGCCGCGCTCCACCCGCGGGAAACCCCGGGTGGCGGTGGCTCGGGCGGCGAGCAGCGGGCGGGCGCGCAGGGCGAGCGCATCCAGGGCCCCGAGGGTGGCCGCGGCGTCGACGGCGTCGGCGGTCGGATCCGCCTCGGCGGCGAGCAGGTGGCAGGCGACGGCCAGGTCGACGGGCTCGCGCCGGACGACCTCGGCGAACCGGCTGCGGCTGCGGGTGCTCATCCGCGCTCCGTCCCGCCTGTGTCGGTGTCCTGTTCCGTCATAGCTGGGATTGTCGCTCGCCGGACCGGCCGGGTTCGGACGATGGTGCCCGGAGGCGGTATGTCCGCATTGGCGTCGAGCGGACCAGCCGCGGTCGTGACCTGCGTGGCCGGATCGGTGGGTGATCGCCGCGCGGGGGGTCTAGGGGGTATGACGCGTGCCGCGACCACGTCATCCTCGGTAATCTGGACGTGCGTGCCCTCCGCCGTTTCGACCGTCAGCACGTGCGATGACCATGACCGTAGTGTCCCGAGAACGTCACTGAGAGGTATCGGACCCGGGATGCGCCTGCGGATCATGACTCGCGCGCCGATGTCGGCCTGAGTGATGCGGACGACATACACCACCAGCGCACGCCCTTGTTGTCGACACGGAACTGTCCATGTCGATACTAAGGACTCAGTCGCCCGCGAGCCCGAGGAGGAACAACCGGTGACCTACGTCATCGCGGAGCCCTGCGTCGATGTCAAGGACAGGGCCTGTATCGAGGAGTGCCCGGTCGACTGCATCTACGAGGGCGGACGGATGCTCTACATCCAGCCCGACGAGTGCGTCGACTGTGGAGCATGTGAGCCGGTCTGCCCCGTAGAGGCGATCTACTACGAGGACGACGTCCCCGATCAGTGGAAGGGGTACACGGACACCAACGCCAACTTCTTCGAGGAGCTCGGTTCGCCGGGCGGCGCCTCGAAGGTCGGCGCGCTGGACTTCGACCCGCCGGCGGTCGCCGCGCTGGCCCCCCAGGGCGAGTCCTGAGCGGCTCTGGGAGGTCGGGCAACACCTCCGGAGTCCTGCGGTCACCGGCCCGTTCCCGCGTGCGGCTGCCCGACTTCCCCTGGGACCAGCTCGTCTCCTACAAGGAGAAGGCCCGCACGCACCCCTACGGGCTCGTCGACCTCTCGGTCGGGACTCCGGTCGACTCCACCCCGGCCGTCGTGCAACAGGCGCTGGCCGGTGCCGCGGATGCTCCGGGCTATCCGCTGACGGTCGGTACCCCGGATCTTCGAGAGGCGGCGGCGGGCTGGTTGGCCCGCCGCCTCGGCGTCCTCGTGGATCCGGGTGCCGTCCTGCCGGTGCTCGGCACCAAGGAGCTGGTCGCCCAGCTCCCGGGGCAGCTCGGTCTCGAACCAGGGGACCGGGTCTGGGTGCCGACGCCGGCGTACCCGACCTATGAGGTCGGCGCCCTGCTCGCGCGCTGCGAGCCGGTCGTCGGCCCCGCGGACGGGGTGACGCTCGTCTGGCTGAACTCGCCCGCGAACCCGACGGGGCGGGTGCTGACCGTCGACGAGATGCGAGCGGTCGTCGCCTGGGCCCGCGAGCGGGGCGTCATCGTCGCCAGCGACGAGTGCTACATCGAACTGGGCTGGGAGGCCCGGCCCGTCTCCGTGCTGCACCCGGACGTCTGCGGCGGATCCCACGAGGGCCTGCTCGCGGTGCACTCCCTGTCGAAGCGGTCCAACCTCGCGGGCTACCGGGCCGGCTTCGTCACCGGCGATCCGCAGCTCGTCGAGGGGCTGATCGGGGTCCGCAAGCACGCCGGGTTCATGATGCCGACCCCGGTGGCGGCGGCGATGGCCGCCGCTTACGCCGACGACATCCACGTCGCCGACCAGCGGGCCCGCTACGCCAACCGGCGGGCGGTCCTGGCGGCGGCGCTCGCGGTCGCCGGGTTCACCATCGACCACAGCGAGGCCGGCCTGTACCTGTGGGCCACCCGTGGCGAGGACGCGTGGGCGACGGTCGACGCCCTCGCCGGGGTCGGCGTGCTCGTCGCGCCCGGGACGTTCTACGGGGAGGGCGGCCGCCACCATGTCCGGGTCGCCCTCACCGCGCCGGACTCCCAGGTGGCGACCGTCCCCGAGCGGATGACCATGCTGGCGCCGGCCGTCGTGGCGGGCGGCGCCGGATCGCATCCGAGCGGGCCGGCCGGCGGGCCGCCGGCGGGCGGTGGCTACCCGCAGTCCGGGCCGCCGGCGGGGTACGGCGCCCAGCAGGGTGGCTACGCCGCCCCGGGCCCCGGCTACCCGGCCGGGCCGGCGCGGGTGCCCTACGAGTCCGCGGCGGGCTACGAGACCCGGCCCGCGTACGAGCCGCGGCCGGGCCGCGAGGGCCAGCCCGGCTATGACGGCCAGCCCGGCTACGAGGGCCAGCCCGGCTACGAGGGCGCGCGAGCCTACGAGGGCCAGCCCCGCTACGAGGGACAGCCGACCTACCAGGGCGAGCCGACCTACCAGGGCGAGCCGACCTACCAGGGCCAGCCCACCTTTCAGGGCCGGACCGGCTTCGAGGGCGAGACCGGTCAGGGCCGGACCGGCTTCGAGGGCCAGACCGGTTACGAGGGCCAGGCAGGTTACGAGGGTCAGGCCGGCTTCCGGGGCCAGCCGGCCTACGAGGGCCGGGCCGGCTTCGAGGGCCAGCCCGGTTACGAAGGTCAAGCCGGCTACGAGGGGCAGCCCGGCTTCGAGGGCCAGCGCGGTTATGAGGGCCAGCGCGCCTTCGAGGGTCAGCGCGCCTTCGAGGGGCAGCCCGGCTACGAGCGCTCCCCGCGCCACGCGCGGCAGTCCGGCTACGGCGCTCGGTCGGGCGGTCACGACGATCCGGCCCGGCGCGACGGCCAGGCCGGCTACGACCCCGCGAGCGGCTACGACCCCACGAGCGGCTACGAGAATCCCGCGGACTACGAGCGGCCGGCCGGCCACGACGATCCGCCGACCGGCCACGGCCAGCCCTCCAAAGCCGGCCGTCACGCCGCCGGCGGCTCGTGGAACGGCGAGCCGGACATCCGCTGACCCCTGCGGCCGGCCCCCGGGCCGGCCGCAGCCAGCGCCGCCGGGAACCCGTACGCCCCACGACGCGCGGCTTCACGGTCCGCGGCCCCGGGGCGGGCGGGAGCCACGGCGTGGCCGCTACCGCCGCCGACCTCGTAAGGTCGGGCCTGTGAGCGCACCCAACACGAGCTTCGACTCCCCGATCGATCCCATCATCGACGAGCTGTGGGATCGCCGGGCGGACCTGACCCCCGACGACGCCGACGCCCGCAAGACCGTGGTCGCGGCCGTCGACGCCATCGACGCCGGGATCGCCCGCGTCGCGATCGTCGCCGCAGACGGCTCGGTCGTCGTCGACGAGCGGGCCAAGCGGGCGATCCTGCTGTCCTTCAAGGTTCTGCCGATGGCCGAGTCGGCCGCCGGGGACTTCCACTACCACGACCGGATGCCGCTGAAGACCCGGTTCGACGGCGTCCGGGTGGTGCCGGGGGCCATCGTCCGCTGGGGTGCGCACGTCCAGCCCGGCGCGATCCTCATGCCCAGCTACACGAACATCGGCGGGNACGTGGGCGCCGGCACCCTGGTCGACACCTGGGCGACGGTCGGGTCCTGCGCCCAGGTCGGCAGCAACGTGCATCTCTCGGGCGGCGTCGGGCTCGGCGGCGTGCTCGAACCGCCGAACGCGGTCCCCGTCGTCATCGAGGACGACGCCTTCGTCGGCAGCCGGTGCATGGTCGTCGACGGGGCGAGGGTCCGCCGCGGCGCCAAGCTCGGCGCCGGGGCGATCCTGACCGCGTCCACCCACGTCTTCGACGCGAACACCGGCGAGGAATACCCGCGCGGCGAGATCCCCGAGCGAGCGGTCGCCGTCGGTTCCAGCCGGCTGAAGTCGTTCCCCGGCGGCGAGTTCGCGATGCCGTGCATCCTGGTGCTGCGCACCCTCGCCGAGGGTGAGATCCACGACAAGCTGGCGCTGAACGACGTCCTGCGCGAGCACGGCGTCGCCGGCTGACCCCCGTCCCCGCGGAGTCGAGCCGCGCCACCGGCTGAGCCCGTTTCCTCGGGTCGAGCCGCGCCACCGGCTGACCTCCGTCCCCGTGGGTCGAGCCGCGCCACCAGCCCCGTCGGGGTCGCGGCTCGGCACTCGCGGGGGCCGTAGGGTCGACGGCATGGATCTGGATCTCACCGTTCCGGTCGGCGAGCTCACCCGGCGGCTGGTCGACGTGCCGTCCGTGAGTGGCGGGGAGGCTGCGCTGGCGGACGCGGTGGAGAAGGCGCTCGCGGCGATCGACGGGCTGCGGGTCGACCGCGACGGCGACGCGGTCGTGGCCCGGACCTTCCTCGGTCGGCCGTCCCGGATCCTGCTCGCCGGGCACCTGGACACCGTCCCGCTGGCGGACAACCTGCCCGCGCGGGTGGTAGACGGGCGGCTCTACGGCTGCGGGACCTCCGACATGAAGGCGGGCGTGGCGATCGCGCTGCGCCTGGCGGCCACCCTGCCGATCACCGACGCGGGCGCGCTGCGCCACGACGTCACCTGGATCTGCTACGACAACGAAGAGGTCACCGCCGACCGCAACGGGCTGCGCCGCCTCGCCGCGCGGCACCGGGACTGGCTGGACGCGGACCTCGCCATCCTCATGGAGCCCACCTCCGGCGAGGTGGAGGCCGGCTGCCAGGGCACGCTGCGCACCGTCGTCACGCTGCCCGGCACCCGGGCGCACTCCGCCCGCTCCTGGCTCGGCGACAACGCCATCCACAAGGCGGCGGGCGTGCTGGGCCGGCTCGCCGGCTACCGGGCTCGGATCGTGACGCTCGACGGATGCACCTACCGCGAGGGGCTGTCCGCGGTCCGCATCGACGGCGGCGTGGCCGGCAACGTGATCCCCGACCTGTGCCGGGTGACGGTGAACTTCCGCTTCGCGCCGGACCGCACGCCCGAGGAGGCGTTCGCCCACGTCCGGGGGGTCTTCGACGGCTATGACCTGGAGCTGACCGACCTGGCGGCCGGCGCGCCGCCCGGGCTCGCGGCGCCCGCCGCCGCGGCGTTCGTCGCCGCCACCGGCCGTGTCCCGGTGGCGAAGTACGGCTGGACGGACGTCGCCCGCTTCGCCGAGCTCGGCATCCCCGCGCTGAACTACGGCCCGGGCGATCCCAACCTCGCCCACACCCGCGACGAGTACGTGGAGCTCGCCGCGATCGACGAGGGCGAGCGGCTGCTGCGCCGCTACCTGACCGTCTGACTACCTGACCGCCTGATCGCCTGGCCGCGACAGGCCATCACCGCGCGTCACTAGAATCGTTGCCCGCGTCTGGGTTGTTTGCCCGTTTATGACATGTTTCGAAGGTGGATCGACTCACGATCCGTCCGGCATGCGCCCAACGGGGAGCAGCGCATCCGGCAAGAATTTGGCGCGAATCGGTCGAGTAGCGATTTATGTCACGCACACGAGCCATCACGCGATGCCGGCATAGAACTGACGATGCTAGGACGTTAGAGTTGGGTGCGCACGTACAGTGCCGGCCGGACGGGGGGTCCGCAGGGCCGGTGATGCGGCGGGCCAGGGGGGCTCGGCCGGTGACCGGGATGCAGCGTCATGCGCCGTGACCAGGGCTGTCGGTGTTGCGAGCCCCTTTCCGTCGTCGTCGGCCAACGAGGGTCGTGACCATGGGGGGTCAGCCAGGTGACGGACACTGTCTTCAGCGATGCCAGGATCGGGTCGGGGGGCGACCCGAAGACCGGACCCAATGGCGATGAATCGGACAAAAGCGACCAGGCCTACGACGAACGCACGCTGACCAACATCGACCGGAGGTCGCTTCCGACGCGTCTCAAACAGGTGGCTGAGGTCGGGGCGCGGCCTGCCCTGCCCATGACGGAGCAGGCGATCCCGGTACAGCGGCCGCGCGCGCAGCGCGGCGCGCTCGGCGGGGTGGAAACGGCGGAAGGGGATGCCCTCGGCGGGGCCGGGGCCGCGGGGGAGAGCTATGTCCTCGGGGGGCTCGGGACCACTGCGGAGAGTGACGCTGCCGGCTGGCCCGGGGCCGCCGGCGGCCGCGGTGCCCGTGGGGAGGCCGGCGCCGGCAGCGGCGTCCCGCTCGATCCCGAGGACCGCGCCGACGGCTTCGAGGGCTACCGGGCCAGGGTGCCCTGGGAGCGCAGGTTCGGCTGGTTACTGATGGGTTCGGACGCGGCGGCCTGCGTGATCGCCGCCGGCGTGGCCTACCTCGTGCGGTTCGGCGGTGTGGTCGAGTTCGACCTGAAGCCCGTGTCGGCGAAGCCCTACCTGGCGATGTCGGTCGTGCTGCCCGTCGTCTGGGTGCTGGCGATGTTCCTGGGCCGCGCCTACGAGAGCCGTTTCCTCGGCGGCGGGTCGGAGGAGTTCCGCCGGGTCCTCAACGCCGCCGCGCACCTGACCGCGGTCGTGGCCGTGCTGTCGTATGCGACCAAGGCCGAGCTCGCCCGCGCGTACGTCCTGATCGCCTTCCCCGCCGCGCTCCTGCTGACGGTGCTCGGCCGCTGCGCCGCCCGCGGCTACCTGCACCGCCTGCGCCGCGGCGGCCGCGGCCTGCACCGGGTGCTCGTGGTCGGCGCCGGCGACTCGGCGGCGTCGCTCGTCCGGCTCGCGCGGCGCGACCCCACCGCGGGCTGGTCGGTCGTCGGCGTCGTGCTGGACCGCTCGCCCGGTCGCCACAGCCACGACTACGCCGACCGCGGCGGCTTCGACCTGCTGGGTGTGCCCATCGTCGGCACGTCCGAGAGCCTGCACACCGCCATCCGGGCGACCCATGCGACCACCGTGGCGATCAGCCCGCAGATGGACGGCGAGACGCTGCGCCGGGTGCTGTGGATGCTGGAGGGCAGCGACGTCGACGTGCTGGTCTCCTCGGCGCTGACGGACGTGACCGGCCCGCGGATCTCGATCCGCCCGGTGGCGGGCCTGCCGCTGCTGCACATCGAGGAACCGGAGCTGACCGGCGCGCGGCGGGCCGTGAAGGGCCTGTTCGACCGCAGCGTGGCCATCGGCGTGCTGCTGCTGTCCTCGCCGCTGTTCGTGGCGCTGGCGCTCGCGGTCCGCCTCACCAGCCCCGGCCCGGCGATCTTCCGCCAGACCCGGGTCGGGTGCGACGGCCGGCCGTTCACCATGTTCAAGTTCCGTTCGATGTACGTCGACGCGGAGGCGCGCAAGGCGGAGCTGGCGGCGCAGAACGAGCGCGCCGAGGGCCTGCTGTTCAAGATGCGCGACGACCCCCGGATCACGAAGGTCGGCAAGTTCCTGCGCAAGTGGTCGCTGGACGAGCTACCTCAGTTGCTCAACATCGCCAATGGCACGATGTCTCTCGTCGGCCCGCGCCCACCGCTGCCCGCCGAGGTCGCTCAGTACGAGGACGAAGTTCACCGCCGCCTCATGGTCAAACCGGGCCTGACCGGCCTGTGGCAGATCTCCGGCCGATCTGATCTCGAATGGGACGAGTCGGTTCGCCTCGACCTGCGCTACGTCCAGAACTGGTCACTACCGCTTGACTTCTACATCCTGTGGCGCACCGTCTTCGCCGTCCTACGCCGCGAAGGCGCGTACTGAGCTGGCCCTGGCCCGAATAACAGAGGAGAACGTGCCGCGTCCACGTCGACAGCTCGGTCCACGGACGCGGCGCGTCTGCGCACCCCCACGGCCCTAAATCCGACCGTTGTGTGGACCGGGTGGATTCGTAGCGAGTTCATTTGGGCGACCGCAACCCGGGCGGGGTCAAGCTTGACGGGTTCGAGTTGGGCCGCTGTTGCCAATGCAGGTAGCCGAGAAGGTGGATGACGTCCATCACTGGTCGGTGGCGCAGCTCGGTCGGCACTGCCGGCAGCAAGCCTCCGGATGCTCTGACCTCAGAGGCAGGCGCATTAGCTCCACCGTGAGCCGCTTTACATCCAGAACTAGTCACCTCCCTCGAGGTGACTACCCCTTCGGGGTGTACCGTATGGGCAGTTCTGTGCTGTAGGGGGGCGTACTGAACGAGGACCAACCGTCGTCGGGGGACGCGACCACGCCGATCATTCGGCAACGGGAGCGAGACGGTGTGCCTGGGAAACCTGGCGGCGGAGAAGAACGTACCGAGCATGTGCTGATCGTAAAGCGCACGCCGGCCATCACCGGATCGGACTACGAGTCGGTGCCGGGTGCCGCGCTGGCGGTCGGGGCGCTGGATGGCGCTGCGGCGGCCGCTCAGCGTTCCCGTCGGCGGCGGCGGTTCACCGTGGCCGGAGTCGTTGTGGTCGGTGGGTTGATCCTGCTCGCCGCCGGCGTGCTCGTCGGCCAGGTCCTGTGGGTCCGGTCGGATCTCGCCGGTGCCCCAGACAAGCTGGGGGTGTTGCAGGACCGAGCCCTCGACGGCGACGTTCCCGCCGCACGGCAGACCCTCGCCCAGGTGGGAGCGGCGACCGGGCGCGCGCGGAGCCATTCGGCTGGCCCGGTCTGGTGGCTCGGCTCGAAACTGCCTTTCGTCGGGTCGAGCCTCGGCACCACCCGTGAGCTGGTCGTGTCGCTCGACGATCTGGCGGACGGCCCGTTGGCGAATCTCGTCGCCGTCGCCGACAAGATCAATCCGGACACCCTCGTCCGGGACGGCACGGTCGATCTCGCCGCGCTCGACGAGGCGCGCGAACCCATCATCAATGGAAGCACCGAGGTCAGCGTCGCGAGCCGGCGGGTGCAGTCTCTACCGTCGACGGGACTGCTCGGACCGGTGCGCCAGGCCCGGTCCGAGGCCGTCGAGAAGATCGGTAAGCTCAGCAGCCTGCTTGACGGGGCGGCAGAGGCAGTGCGGATCGGCCCGGGAATGCTCGGCGCCAACGGGCCCCGCACCTATTTCATTGCCTTCCAGAACAACGCCGAGATCAAGGGGACCGGGGGCCTGCTCGGCGTCTTCGGTGTGCTAACGGCCAACCACGGCAAGGTTGATCTCGTCAGGACGGCGTCCAACACTGAACTGCGGGATTTTCCACTGCCGGTCGTCGATCTGGGGCCGGAGTTCAACCAGAATTATGGCCCACTGTTCCCGGGGGCGATCTGGTCGAACGCGAACTCGAGCCCGCACTTCCCCTACGCCGGCCGGACGTGGGCCGCGATGTACGAGCACCAGTTCGGGACCCACATCGACGGGGTTATCGCGGCCGACCCGGAGATGCTCGCCCACCTGCTGCGTGCCACCGGACCGGTTCCGCTACCCGATGGCCGGGTGGCCACGGCGGACAACGTCGCCAGGATCGTCGAGGTCGACGCCTACGCCGAGTACGACGGCAAACGCAGCGATCGGAAAGACTTCCTGCGCGGTGTCGCGGAGGCGGCGTTCCATGCGGCACTGAACGGCAAGGCGCCGTCACGGAAACTGCTCGCCGAGCTCGGCGACGCCGGCCGGGCCCAGCGCCTGCAGATCTGGTCGCCGCGGGCGGAGGAGATGGCCGGATTGCGCCAGGCGCATCTTACCGGGGAGATGTACCAGGGCCCGGCGCCGTATGCGGGGATCGTGCTGAACAACGTTTCCGGTGCGAAACTCGACTACTACCTCGACCGCAATATCTCCTACACCCTCGGCACCTGCAACGGCGACCACCGGTCCGGCCGAATTGCCGTGAAACTCACCAATGAAGCGCCGTCAAACCTGCCGACATTTGTTACGGATCGCATCGATGCGCCCCGAGGCACCTATCCGCCAGGCCAAAGCCGGCTGCAGCTCTCGATCTACATGACAGAGGGAGCCGAGATAACCGGAGTAGCTCTAGACGGCAAACAAATCAATTTTAACAGCGGAACTGAACTTGGCCATCCCAGAATAACAATGTGGATCTACCCGACACCCAGACTCCCACTCGAAGTTACCGTCAACACTCGGGAGCCAGTTAGATATGAAATGCCCATCGTGCCAATTCAACCGATGGCCCGTGCTGTAGAGGCGGGGTCTGTTGATGAGACCTCAGTCGCAAACTGTATCAGAAATTAGTAAGAAAGAGATGGCCCTATCTTCAACCTTTTCCGTGCGGCATATTATCCGGATCAAAAAGTAAACGCAAGTTGAAAGCCGTCGGGGGAAGTATGGTACACGCACGGATTACCTACGCCTCAAAAAAATTTCGTGTTGTAAACGAAGAAAACGGCGCTAAGCCGTCTCTAGCGGAGAGTGGCGCCATGCAAAAAACGGTCGATTTGCGGTCAAAAAAAACAAAAAAAAGAGTTTCTGACGTCGATATCGACGATGTCAGCCTCTACGAGGCGGTTGAAATAATCGGGAGCCTCTCATCCACGAGGGGCGGAGTGGTAGTCACATGTAACGTTGATCACGCACTTACGCTCCGAATCGATTCGCGTCTACGTCGTGCATACAACAACGCTGACTTGGTAACCGCGGATGGCTCGCCAATCGTCCTTCTCAGCCGTCTAGTGGGTCAAACTCTGCATTCACGCGTAACCGGTGCGGATCTGGTTCCAGCTGTTTGCGATCTGGCGGCAAAGAGAGGTCTGAAACTGGCCCTCTTCGGGGGAGAGGAGGGGGTAGGGGAAGCGGCCGCTCGGGAGCTGCAGCGGCGCCATCCAACCCTCCAACCACCCATAGTTGTCACACCGCCCATGAACCACGTGATTGGAGGGAAGATCGACCACACCTTGGTCGATGAACTCGCACATAACCGGCCAAATATCGTCGTAGTTGGGCTTGGAATGCCAAAACAGGAAATCTGGGCTGACTACCACCGCAAAACGCTTAGCCCGGCGGTCATCATATGCGCGGGTGCCGCTATTGATTTCCTAGCGAAGCGGCAAAGACGTGCCCCCAGACTGGTCCAGAAGATTGGACTTGAATGGATGTGGCGCCTCAGTACCGATTTTCGACGCCTGTGGCGGCGATACTTGGTCCGGGATCTCGCCTTCGTTCCATATGCGATCGGAGAAATCCTGCTTCATAGGTCTACCCGCGAGTCGACGCATCAAGACGACTGATCCAGCCCACGCGCAGACGTTTGAAAAGGCGGAAGCGAATTGCATGCTCCGGGCTATATCCGATGTCCGACCGGAGACAGGGGTTGAGATGACTGCAGTCGGACGGGTTTGGATTGTCAGCAGGGCAGTGGCAGGATTCCACGGCCGAGGCGGTCTCGAAAGGGCGGTGGCTGACCTCACCGAGGGCCTAATAGAAGCCGGAACCGAGGTTCGTCTAGTAACATCCGGACCGATCCCCATGGTGGAAAATCAGAAGTTTCGGCACGTAATATTNGTCTCGTGGCCAGTCATTCAAAATTCTTCTCTCAACGCAAGCGCCGCGTATGCCATCTGGCTTTCACGAGTCCGGAGAACGCTGCATGGACGACTAAGATCGAACGACGTTATGCACGTACACGGCGCTGCGGCGGGCATTCTCGCAGCACTTCCTGGAGGACACATCCGAGTACTCAATCCTCATGGCATGGAAGAATTTCATCAAACGACTCTGCGGGGGCGTGCATCTTGTACTTGGCAGCGCCACTCAGTGCGATCCGGAGCTGCCGCAGCTGACGTAGTGATTGCAACAGATACCCGCCTGGTGGAGACAGTTGAAGCCAACTTGGGATCTGATCAGCAAAAAATCAGAGTAATCCCCAACTCGGTCAACACTGACCTTCTCGAGAGATACTCCGGCAACGTTACGTCAAACCCGAAGTATCCTCGACCATCCGGACAGCTGATGGTGTCAATCGGCCGTCTTGTAGGCAACAAAGGTTACGATCTTCTACCCGATGTTCTGGCTACCGTCAGGACTGCTGGGAAAGAGCTGCAATGGCTGCATATTGGAGTAGGTCCTCTATCTGAAACAATAATTCAAAAAATAAAAATACTCCAATTGGAACGATACGCGAGCCTTGTCGGCGACCTAGACGACCAGACTACCCAGTCTCTTCTATCGAAGGCGGACCTATTCATACAACCATCAAGGTTCGAAGGTAGCAGCCTGACTGTACTTGAGGCGTTGGCTCATGGCCGGCCGACGGTGGCGACAGCTGTTGGAGGAATTCCCGATAAAGTTCAACATGGCATTACAGGGTTACTTGCGGAACCTTCAGTTATGTCGCTAAGTAATGGGGTACTAAGGTTGCTCGATGATCCTGCGTCCGCGTTGGCCATGGGTAGGGAGGGGCGAACGCTTGTTCATAAGCGGTTCTCGCTGAAAGCTATGACGGAAAACTATTTGGCCCTATATCAAGATCTTCTTAGTTCCAGAACCGCCACGTTCACTGAATGATCTTTTATCTCAATATATTATAACATTCGAAAATATTGTTTGGATCTACAAAAAACTTTGTCGACATGACAGAGGGTCGAACTTAAGACAAAGACGGGATTAGTAGTGCGTTCGGTAGTACTTAGTAACATGCAGTGGAATCACAGTACGTCGACCAATAGGCAATACGCTGCGAGAGCCTTGTCGAAATTCGGTAAGACTGCCTACTGTGAAGTTGTAGGCCGACAAGGTGCCCACTGGGAGATACACAACAGCATCCTCGTGACAAGGGCCCGACCCTGGGTCCCCTGGTCGGGCCGTGCCTATCTTCCAACGAGGAAGATCAGATCCTCCCTGGCGAACCGTTGGGTTGACCAGGTAACGACTTATCTTGGAGGACGGCCGGACCTACTACTCACCTATGACCCGATGTCGCTCGGCCTGGCACGCCTATTTGAGCCGTTGAACCTAGTCTACGACTGTGTCGACATTTATGAAGCGCAGCCCTGGTACTCAGGTACGGCGAGCAAACTATCGCTGCGAATCGCAGAAAAAAGGCTCGCCCATGCGGCAGATCTGGTGACAGGAACATCTCCTGGCGTGGTCCAATATTTGCGCCGGCACGGTGTCGAAGCGACCTATCTATCAGGCGCAGTGCTTCCACCTCCTTGGGGAAATGAGCCACTTCCTGACCGGACACCGCGCCGAAGATTTGTCTATGTTGGAGCACTCGATACCTATAAGCTCGACTTTCGAGTGCTCCATAAGATCGCGGACATTCCGCACAGTGAGCTAGTTGTCGTCGGGAAGCGAGAGAATCTAGCCGCGGGGGCTGAGGAGATTTCAGGCCTACAAAAGAGAACAAATGTGAGGATGCTTGGACCTCTGAGCAGGGAAGATCTATGGCCCGTTCTTCGGGACGCCGATGTTGGAGTTATAGCGCTTGCAGAGGGAGAATACTCCGATGGAAGCTTCCCTCTGAAGGTATGGGATTATCTCTGGGCGTGCCTTCCTGTAATCGCCGTCAGCGCTACTTCGCTTGTCGGGCTACATGCCGATGTCCATGTGACCTCGGATGTAAACACTGATATTCTAGAAGAGATTCTTGCCAAGGAAAAGAAGGATATCGCTCGTCGACAATTTGCCGCAGCATGGACTTCGGATACTCGGTTGCAGCGAATAGTAGACCTAACCAGGAACCCCAATGAGGATAATTGAAGTCTCGAGGCGGCCCAATTTGGGGGGCGCTGAGAGCGTCATCATCGACCTCTCAAACTGGCTTGCCGAGCGCGGGCATGAAGTACTATTCGCCGCGCCGGAGGGCGGCGCCCTTAGGAGGCGGTTGATCGGCAAAGTCGAGACTGTCGATCTGAGAACCGACAAAGACTCGGAGCTAACCAACACACTGATACGTGTGGGTCGAGGCGCCGATGTGATGCATGTACATTGGCGGCGCCAGGCGCTGGCGGCGCTTCCTGCTCGCATCGTCACCAAGACGCCAATAGTTGAGCACGCGCACGTGGAGCTTCCCGGGCGAGATATGAAAGCACTTTCGTACCGAGCGGACCGGATTGCAGCGGTGAGTCCTAGCACGGTGGCAATGGTAGTCCACGGTTACAAGAGGGCGAAATCGCGAGTCCGGCTAGTTGGAAACTGCGTGCCTTGGCATGAGCAGGACCTACTACATCTTCCCGTACAACGCCCACGGCACGCGCGAATTCTGGGTATTGGCCGCTTGACGGAACAAAAGAACCCTTCGCTTTGGATTATGAGCTGTGCCCGAGTCATAGAGGCGCGCCCCGACATATCGGCCTGCTGGTTTGGAGAAGGTCCACTACTTGCTGAATGCAAGAAAATGGTATTGGAACTCGGTTTAAGTGACCGAATCAATTTCTGCGGAGCCGCGCGTGATCTACGGAAGGAACTCGAGCGGGGCGGATTGCTGCTGATGACATCAAAATGGGAAGGTCTCTCTCTAGCAATGCTCGAGGCAATGGCTGCGGCTGTGCCGGTAGTTTCAACCGACGTTAGTGGAGCACGCTGGGCACTAGGCCGGGAGTCGGTAGTTGAAAACAAACCGAATATGCCGGAAGAAATCTCGGCGAAGATCCTGGAAGCAATTGCAGAAGATGCGGGGATGTTGCGAGAGAGATATATCAAGAGCTTTCGTCGAGACCGTGTCTACGCGCGAATTGAAGAGATCCTTACGGATGCGGCTATCAACTGAAGTCCTTCTCTGGAACGTTGGAGATTTTGTGGACGACATCATTTTGAACGGAGTTAACCATGCTATTTGTTGACGGACGTAGTGCAGATCATCGTCCAACTGGTGTTGGACGTTATACAAAGCAGCTGGTACACAACTGGCCAAATGCGAATATTACCGTGCTTACCAATAGCGCTGACGCGTGGCGACCGGAGAAAAATTTCCGATTGATTGCACTCTCTGAGGGCGCGCGCTTCCATGGCGTTGCTGCCGAAATGGCTCGGCATCAAAAATATTGGTCACCTGAATCACTACTTGTTCCGAGTCTGGTCTCCGGTACTATCCTAACCATTCATGATCTGACTCCGATTACTATTCCGGACCGGCATACAGCTAGGAACCGTGTATTCCATCGCGCACTCCTGCGACGAGCTGCATCTTCGGCCAGTAGCATAATCGTTCCGACGCGGTACGTCGCAGATGCTGTACTTAGGCACCTGCCGATGTGTCAGGGAAAGGTTCATGTAATCCATGAAGGGCCCTCACTTAATCTAGGGGAAGACCCCCTTCCTCGCGAGAATATTGTCACCTATCTTGGGACTATAGAGCCCAGAAAAAATGTCTCGGCGCTAATCCGGTCTTTTCGAAAAGTTGATCTACCGGGATGGAGACTTCGAATAATTGGAAAGCTTGGATGGTTGACAGCTGACGAGTCTGCCGAGTTTCGCTCGCTTGTACAAGATGACCTCGTCGAATGGACAGGCTGGCTGCCCGATGAAGATGTGGCTCGGGCGCTGGCTATCAGCTCAATCCTGGTGTATCCGTCGATGGATGAGGGGTTTGGTCTGCCGGTCCTGGAGGGAATGGCCGCGGGATGCGCGGTTCTGACCAGCGACGCACCCGCGCTACGTGAGGTTGCCGGCGATGCCGCGATCTATGTTCGCCGCAAGAACCTCGAAGCCGAGTTGCGGATGCAATTGCAGCGGTTGATGAGCGACACTGCGTTGCGAGAGGAGATGGCGAGGCGGGCGAGGGAACGCGCAGAAGAGTTCTCGTGGAAGCACGCGGCGGAGGAGACGTACGCGTGTGTACGCGGTCAACGAAGGCCCGATGCGTGAAAATTTGAGGTTGCTTGGGTCAGGCAGACGGCGAGCGGAGCAAGGTCCAGATGAGTAGGCATCGAAGGCAGCGTGGCGGCCCCACGTTCGCCCGGGCGGCGACCCTGCTTCAGATAACTAAACTTGTCGAATTCCCGGCTGTATTTCTGTCGAGCATAGTACAGGCTAACGTCCTTCCGTCTCGTCAATATGGCCAGCTTGTCGTCGACCTCTCTATAGCGTTCATCGCGGCAACGGTGATGTCACTTGGGGTCGAGGAATCGCTACAGCGAGCACTCGCGGCCAATCCTAGAGATAGAGCGATCTGGACGGAGGCACTTGCCTCCCGGGCTTTCGTGGGACTTGCGCTCACCCTCTTGGCTGGTATCCTTTTAGTTTGCGATCAGACGTCGCTAGCGATTGTAGGCTGCATCGTCGTTGCTAATTCGATTTACGATCTAGTAGTGGCACAGACGGCGTCGCTTCTACGCCCAGCAGTACCTAGCATTTTCAATATAGCTGCGGTCATCGCTGCCTCGAGCGCGACGTTACTCGTACGCCCATCGTCATCGATCTCTTGCCTCACTATTACGTTGATTTTCAGCTCACTGCGGACCGCGGGTTGTGTTCTTCTCTCATGTCGGCTGCTGAAACCAGTGCGACTATCATTCCGGGATGCTGTCCGAATGCCGAACCTTGCCGACCGCGGCTGGCGACCTTTGGTTGATCTGACTGTATATAGATTGACCAATAATATTCTGAATCGGCAAGGCGATCTTATTATCGCAGGAATAGTGGCAGTCGACAAGACCTCGGTAGGAACCTACGCCCTGGCTTTCAGTCTCACGACCGCCGCCAATACAGTGTTTCTGACAGGAATCGGTAGTATGACTTTGACCCGATTCTCCGCGACGTATGCAGAATCGGGGAAGTTTGAGCTAGGAAAGTCGTGGCAGAGAATGACCTATCTCACAGCTTTCCTGTCGAGTTGGCCTCTCGCGATACTGATCGCAATTGGACCTGGTCTTAGCGTGATACTGTTTCATGGGAAGTATCCGGGCTTGGCGCTGTACCTGGTCCTGATAGGGGTCGTGGCTTGGCTGGGAAGAATATCGGGTGGTGGAGCAAATATTGCGGTGCTCTTCACTCTTCGTAACGAAAAGTTGGTTCGGAAGGTCTTCTTAATGGCGGCTGCGATGAATGTCGCCACAGACTTCGTCCTGATGCCTCTAATCGGCATGTACGGTGCAATCGTCGGTACAATGATCGGCACCTTTTTCTCTAGTCGATTTCTAAATGTCCAAATTCGAAGGCGCACTAGATCCTCGGTTGAATGGTCTCCCCTTTTGCTTCTGAGCTGTCTTACCGCTATCGTAACTGCCCCTGTAGCTCTGCTGCATCGATCATTCACGCTGAGCATCTGTGCGGTTGTTGTTAGCCTCTGTTTGTGGGCCACCTTCTCCTGGAGGTCTAGCATATGCCCGCCAGAAATCTCTTCCCGTGTCCATGATGTATTTGGTAAAAAAAGCTCTGTAGGCACCGATTGAAACCTCAATTGGTGCCGCTGAGACCTCTCCTGTAAGCGCCTGTTGTAGTACGTGATCACAACAGTATGTTTTTGCGGTGCCGTTAGGTGGTCGTTCCGGAGGGGCGAAGGTAGCCTTCACGGCTAGAGTCTTCCGGCCGTCGGAGTGGGCTTTGCCCTTGGCCTTCTCTTATCGGATCGCGATCTGGCCCTGTAGCCCTTCTTCGTCGATACCAAAGAGGATCTTGGTATCGATCTAATCGGCAGGGCGCCGGAGGTGCAGTGCGGTGGTGTTGCGTTCCCTACCGGGACGGACGTCGGGGACCCAGAGTGGCCAGCTTCCGTGGCGGCGGAGACGATCTGGATGTTGCTGCCATGGTTGCGAGCCCTGGCGAACGAACAAGAGATTCACGCCCGTCGTCCTGCCGGGGGCGCGGCTCCGGTTGATCTCGACGCCTGTGCCGTCGACGATAACGTAGCCGAAGCCCGCTGCTGCAGGGCGCAGCTTAGGGGCCTGCCAGGCAAGCACTCGGATGCACTTGTGCAGGTCTGATAGCCCGGGGAGCTGCTGATCAGGTTTGCCTTCGCGCAGATGCTTTACCCGAGTTTCCTCGCTGAACCGCGCTGAACAAGCGCGTCCTGTGCCCGGCATCTGACCGCGAAGATTCCCGTCCGGATGCCGATTAGCTCGCGCTCCACGAGCAGGAGAACGGTTAGCCACGAGGTGGTGCTGCTCAATTAAAGGCAGCTTGGTGGGTGTGCAGCACCCATGCACACAGGGCCTTGGATACTGATCTGCGGAAGGACGAAGTTCTTATCGAGTCCTACGCTGCGCCTTCCGCGCCACCGCGGCTATCACGGTCCGTGACCGCCGCCGAGAATGGCGGACCGCTGGAGGGAAGGCTCGGTGCATGTCAGAACTGATCTATATTTGTTAGGGGTATAGTCACAGAGGACCTCTCGCAGATTCAGAAGTCGGATCCGCGGACATTGAGAAGATGTCCAGAAAGGTGATCGTCGGGGGCTGCGGGCTTCGATGGCGATGCGTCTTCTGATGTCGGGGTAGCTGAACCACTTGACGGTGGTGACCATGCCTAGCCCTGCCAGTTGGAAGTCGCCGCTCTAGGTGCGGTCTTGAGCGCAATTCTGGTGAGCGTCGGAAGCCTGTGGTCCCGGCGTTTGCTACGATCGGTACAGCTAAGTATGGGCTAAAATGGGGGGCGGCCAACCGTATGGCGTTGATGTTCTACCTACGCGCAGTCCGAGCGCACTGGCTGGTAGCTCTCGGCGTGTTTGCTATGTGTAGTGTGACTACTGGCCTCTATGTCTCGGTGCAGTCACCAATCTATACTGCCAAAATTCAGCTGTTTGTCGCTACCAGTAGCGAAGGCGCGAGTGCGACTCAGCTTTATGAGGCATCGAACTTTTCGGTCGAACGTGTGAAATCGTACGTCCGTATTATTAACAGCCCCGATGTTATGCAGGCAGTGGTGAACCAACTGCGCCTAGACCAGACAGCAGAGCAACTTGCTGGCTCTGTAAATGCTTCAACCCCTGTGGATACGGTACTGATAGATGTTAGCGTTACTGACCGATCCCCGAGAGGTGCTCAAGAGATCGCCAATGCTATTGGAGCTCAGTTTCCTGCGGTCGTGGGCCGTATTGAAACGCCTAACGGCGGTCAGATCTCGCCGGNGAAGGTATCTGTTACGCGAAGCGCTTCGCTTCCGGCCGCACCGTCATCACCTCGGAAGAAGGTAGACCTCCTCCTCGGTGTTCTAGTAGGGCTTGCCCTTGGAGTGGGCACGGCCGTGGTGCGGTATCGTGTTGATCGAAGGGTCCGCACCGAGGCGGAGGTATCCCGCATTGTAAGAGCTCCAGTGATTGGCGCCCTGGCGAATGACCGTCGAATTAATGAGCGGGCGCCCGCGGTCGATCAACTCTCTGGATCGATAGCCGAGGAGTTGCGTCGACTGCGTACTAACATTGGCTTTCTCTCGATTGATCGAAAACTTTCGAGCTTCGTGATTACCTCTGCTCTAGCGTCCGAAGGGAAGAGCCTAATCGCGGGGAATCTTGCTATTATGATGGCAAGGGCTGGTGAGCGTGTAGTACTTGTTGACGGCGACCTCCGTAGACCTCGTCTCGCTGAGGCTTTTTCGCTACCCGGAAGTGTCGGGCTCACCAGCGTGCTAGTGGGGAATGTGCCAATCTCTAGAGCGCTTCGGCAGTGGCGGGATGATATTCCCCTATACCTTCTCCCTTCTGGTCCGATTCCGCCGAACCCGAGCGAGCTTCTGAGTTCTACGCAGTTTGCAGAGATTGTCGGAGAACTGGTCAATTCGGGGTTCGTGGTGGTGTTCGACTCACCGCCGCTTTTGCCGGTGACCGATGCAGCGCTTATCGGCCGGGTCACCGGGGGGGTATTGCTGGTTGCGCAGATGAAGAAGGTGCGATCCGAGCAGCTGGCATCTGCGTCGCAAACACTTCGAGCAGCTGGGGTCAATATCTTGGGCGTTATCGCGAATCGAGTTACGAAGTCGGAGAGGGTATATGGGTACGACTCTATACCGGATTCTGTGTCTGCACATCAAACAACTCGCAGACCCGCGTATGATGTCGTTCGACATGACGACGGACTCGATCTCGCTACGACTATAATAGAGCGAAAACCGTCTCCAGAGCGGTTTCCATCTTCCTGAACTCCCTGCCTGCTGCGCGTTTTGACATCCGAAGTGGATCCCTTATGTCGAAGCTGGCGGACGGTCGGGGAGAGAGATAGCCACGACCGCGCTCGGCGACTGCCGGCATTGCTATCACACGCTCTGCCGCGGAGCGACCGGGTATGTCGTTCCAATCGAGTCCTTCAGCTAGCCAGGCCAGCTCGAGCCAAGTGAATATGCGGCCGAGTTTCCACGGCGCTGCCGTTAGGAGATCGTCTCGAATATGAGTAGTTGCTGTAAGGACGAGGTGAGACTCTGTGACCATTTTGCTGCTGATCTGCCTGGCTCGGAAGTCTCCGGATAGAACTCCACGGCGCTCAAGTTCTACCTCTGCGACAGAATGCAACTTCCCCCCTACAACCGCACGTGTCCCGGCGCTATGTATGTAGAAGGTCTCCGTACCTCCCGGAACCTGTGAGGACAGTATGTCACTACTGACTATCTCTGCGAAGGGCGATCGGCATATGTTTCCCTCGCAGACGTGCAGTACGGTTATCATGCCAGCGGTTCCTGTCGCTTTGCTGACGAGTGACAGAGCTTCTAAAGCTTATCTACTGGAAATTGACCAGTTTCATCTAATGTTGAATCTCCTATGGTAGCCAGCGCGCCCTCCCGGACCTGGGTGCCGCTTAGCGCCAAGGTTGTCGATTCGAAAGAATACCGTGAGTTCGGCTGGACGTTCCCCAGTATAGCACTTGTTCTCTTCTCGACTGTTTCTCCCCTGACTTCCTATCTGCCTCATTTAATGCAGGTATTCCCTCCCGCAGTTATACTGCTTGGCTGGTGGGCACTCACTGGGTATAGGGCTCGACCGGAACCAAACAGACTCGACTTGCTGTGGGCCTTGGCTAGCTGCTGCCTACTAGCCTGGCTACTGTTTCGAACGGTGTATTCAGTCTCACCGAACTCCAGTATCCGCTGGTCCTTCGGTCTTGTTCTGGGGGCGGTGGCCCCCATTTGGGCAGGGCGAAGAATCGGTCGGCATACGTATCTCCTTCTAAGAAGGACGTTTTTAGTCCTCGGTCTGACTATTGGTATCGGGAGCTGTGCGGAGCAAATCCTTCATTTCAACCCGTTCTCCGGATTCTATGCGCGGACTGCTATCTCTAGCGTTCAGCATTGGAGCGTGTATCGCTCGCAGGCCACCTTTAGTCACCCGCTGATTGACGGGACTTTTCTGGCTGCGGCCTCAACCTTCTCTTTCTTTGCGGCTGTCGAGGAGCCGCGTCAGACAAGGTGGCTTCCCCTATCGGCGTGCGTTGCGTCTTCGGCCGGGCTTCTTTGTACGGTGTCACGGTCGTGCATTGTGGCGGCTGCAGTTGGGATCGCTCTTGGGATGGTGCCCCTGGTACTCGGTGGTAGAAGTCGGCCTGGGGTTAAGCTACTTGTGTTAAGCGGGGTTAGCCTTGGAGCCTATCTGATTAGCAGATTCCCGCTCTTGGCAAACCGAAGTGATTCGACCGAAGCCCGGCAGTCTTCAATCTATCGCGAGTCCGTCTATACCCTAGCACCGCAAGTTGCTTCACTGTATGGTGACCTCGGATCGGGTGCGGGAACTTCCGGGAAGATTGTCTCTAACCTGGGATACAAATACCTTATCGAGAGTTCGCCGCTACAGTTGCTTATTAGCATAGGTGTCCCCGGGCTAGCTACTCTTCTTATGTTCTTAGCTCTGCCGATCTTGATGGCGCTGCGTGAACGGAATCTAGGGGCTGCGGCCGCTCTTGTAGCATTTGTTGTCTCCAGTTCTGGGTTTGAATATTGGGAGTCGAATCCTAATGCTTTCGCGCTCTTCGGCTTGTTGGGCCTGCTCTGCTGGCGCCCATCGGCTACCCGGGAAGTGGTTTAGCGGTCGTTGAGAGATTGGGTGGGTCTTAGCTTGACTGTGACCTGTGTGTTGCCGGTGGGCGGTGATGGGCCTGTCCCGTTTGATGGTTTCTCCGGCGGCGTAGCGGTGTACTTGGTTCGGTTGGTGGAGCCGGGAGGACAGCCAGGGCCGGGTGTGGTGGGCTGTGGTGCGCCGGCGGGGAGGGGCATGATCACGTGAAGGTTTCGGAACTCCCGGCAGACCCGCCTTGGGGGTCAGCCATTCCGGTAGGGCGGCTTCCTCCTACTCGGATGTATCGGCCTTCCTGGGTCGACCCTCTGGACTTTCTGACCGAACTGCAGCTGGTACGTCGGACGAGGCTGGGTACTTGGCGCAAGCTCTCGGCCCGCTCTGGCGAGTTGTCAGATCATCACTCCCCGCACACCGCGTCAGTGGATTCTACTTAGTTCTTGACAAGGATCATGTGGTGCCGTTTTCCGTCTCGGAGCCACGCTGTGGTACATCGGCAGACGACCGATCCCTGTATACCACTTTAGTGGGCGCTACTTCGGGGCGTTGTGTGACTCGGTGCGGTATATAGTATCTATAAGCATGTGACGGAAGGGTGAGATTATGCTGCCGCGCCTGGATATTTGATTGAGTCCGCCGACTATCTTGACGCGAAAAGCTTTTGTGAAGATCTGCGTTTTGTTGACTGCTTCTTTTTTGGTTCTGACCGCTGAGATTATTCTCTTCCCTCGAGTGGACCGGCCTAGAAGTGTGGACGCGATCTTTATGTTGGGTGGTCCTGGAGATCGCCTGAGTCGGGCGGTCACGCTGACGGAAGAGGGATACGCACCCGTCCTCGTTGTGTCGACCCCAGGGGGTCGAGGCTGCCCGGTCGGCGAGGTGTCTCGGGCCAAGCTAATTTGCTTCCAACCCGATCCGGCGACGACGCAGGGGGAGGCTCAGGAGGCCGGCCGGCTCGCGCAGCAGTATGGCTGGAAGAAGGTCATCTTCGTTGTGGAGCGGTCGCAGGACACCCGGGCGCGATTGCGGATCGGGCGGTGCTACCACGAGGGGATCCTCGTCACCGTGGTCAATCCGCCGTGGCGGGAATGGCCTTACCTCATCGCCTACCAGTGGGGTGCCATGGTCAAGGCCATGGTCTGGCAGCGTAGTTGCTGACTGCCCTGGCGCCGTAGCCGGCCGGGTTCCGCCAAGGTGCTCGGTGCGTGCGAGCAGGGGCGATCGGCGGATGAGAGGTGCGTCTCGACGACCCCGACCGGCGCGTGGCCTATGGCGGCATGGCGACGGCGCCCCCGATCTCGAATCCGCCCGCCTCCCGCCGCCGGAGGAGCTCGATGAGGAGGCGGGCCCTGCCATGCCCCTCCACCGACGCCTCGCCGGTCAGAGGCCCCACGGCTAACACTGCAACGCAGCTGCTGACCACCGCACTCGACGAAGCATCCCGCAAGCACTGTCAGCTCGCGGGGGCGCTTCCCGAGCGAGGGGCGGGGTCGAGCGCCCGGGCGAGGACGCCGAGGACCGGGTCGCCGGGCAGGATGTCGTAGCCGTCGCCGGAGTCGTTGCCGCGCCACGTCCACAGCAGGACGCCGGCGACGCCGGCCTGCAACTGGGCGCCGATCTTGCGGTCGACGAGGGCGGCCCGCCCCGGGATCCCGCCGGCCTCCCGCGGGGCGACGCCCATCTCCCCGACGATGAGCGGCTTGTGCAGCGCCGCGGACTGGCGCAGCCGTTCGGCCAGTCCGTTCCACCGGTCGCCGGGAACGGGGGCGGGGCTGTAGTCGTGGTACTCGAGGACGTCGACGCCGTCGATCGCGTGCAGGGTCGCGTACTCGTCGGCGGCGGCGCCACACTGGCCGGCGCCGACCGTGCCGACGCTGACCAGGTGGTGGGGGTCGACGCTCTTCACCAGGGTGACCATGTCCTGGACGAACGAGTGCAGTGTCGCGGCGGCGTTCGGGGCGCACGGGCCGTGGTAGGCCGTCGCGTCCTCGGCCTCGTTCATCAGCTGCCACATCGCGATCGCCGGCTCGTCGCGGTAGCGGGTGACGGCCTCCCGCACCCACGCGCGGTAGCTGTCGGGCTGGCCGGGCGGCGGCGCGGAACGGTAGCCGGTCTGGTACCACCGCTGCGTCTTGTAGCCGGCCTGGTAGGTGGGGAAGCCCTCGCACTGCGGCCACTGGTTGCCCAGGGTCGCGACGATGCGCAGGCCGCGGCTTTTCGCCGCGGCGATCGTGCGGTCGAACGTCGACCAGTCCCGTCGGCCGTCGAGGCTGGTGGCCAGGCGCTGGAAGAACCAGGTGCGCACCACCTGCACCCCGTTGCCGAGGGCGGGCGCGACCTCCTCGAGGTCCACCGGTTCCCCGCAGCCGTAGCGGCTGTCGTCCGCGGGGGTGTTCGCGTTCCACACGTTGATCCCGGTGAAACGCCACGGCTTGCCGGCCAGCTCCAGGCGGCCCCCGGCGACCGTCACGAACGCGTCGGCGGGATCGCCCGCCGACCCCGCCCGTGCCGGACCGGCGGAACCCTGCCGGCCGGCGGTGGCATGCCCGCCGCCCGCGCAGCCGGTGGCGACGGCGCCGAGCACGAGCGCCGCGCCGACCACGGCCAGCGCCATCCGGCGGAGGCGACCGGAGCTCGGGCGCCGTTCGGGCCGGCTCTGGCGCCAGAACTGGGGCTGGCGCCAGAGCCGGTGCTGGGGGGACGAGCCTGGGCGGGCGGCGCGGGGCGTGGCGCGCATCAGCGCACCGCGTAGACGCGCCAGGCGGGCAGGTCCCCGGCGGTGGGCTCCACCCGGACCAGCCGCAGCCTCGCGTCGCGGGCGATGGTCGGGTACGCCTGGTTGACGCGGTCGGCGGGCAGCGGATCCTCCCGGGGTCGGGCCACGACGTAGCGCACGCCTCGCCGGGCCGGTTCGTGGGCGAGCTCGTCGAAGCCATGGCCGGCGGGGACGGCGAACTGGCGGGGGTTGCGCGACGCCAGCACGACCTCGAAGCCGGTCTCGGTGTCCAGCAGCACCGTCCGCGGGGGCAGGTGCTGGGCGTCCAACCAGCGGGCGAGGCCGCGGTCGGTGTCGTAGCGGTGGCGCCGCTGCCGCTCGGCGCCGTCGGCCCGGTCGAGGGTGAACACGGCGGTGAGGGTGTGCGCCTCGTCGGGGGCGACGGCGCGCTGGAGCAGGCCGGCCGCGCCCGCGGGCAGGGCCGCGGCGAGCATCACGGCGACGGCGACCCCGCGGCGGTACCGGGGCGCCACCGGGCGAGCCGACGGGCGGACGGCCGGGCGCGCGCCGCCGATCGGGTGAGCGGCCGGGCGGACGGGCGGGTGGGCGCCGCCGGGCGGGTGGGCGCCGCCGGCCGTGGCCAGGCCGGTGGCGGCGAGGATGGCGAGGGGAACGAGCAGGGCGGAGGACCCCAGCGACCAGGGCCCGCCTGGGCCGATCGCCGCCACCGCGACCGCCGTGCCGTAGCCGCCGGCGAGGATGGTCAGGGCCGCCGCGCTCGCCGCGGCGCGCCGCCGGACGGCGACGACCGCGGCGACGATCAGCAGGGCGGCGGCGAACGGTTCCAGCACCGCCGACTGGGCGGCGAGCCGGGCGATCCGCGTCGCGGCGCCGACGCCCGACGCACCCTCCGCGCCCGCGGGCAGCAGGTTCGGGTTCGTGCCGATCGCGACCATCCGCTCCCACGACCCGGCCACCAACGTTCCGATCAGCAGCCGGACCGTCGTGGTGAACAGCAGTGGCAGGGCGACGACCAGCGCGTCGGCGCAGGCGACCGCGCGGCGGGCCGCCACCGGGCCGTCGGCGCCCCGATACGCCACCGTCGCCACCGCCGCGGTGGCGGTCACACCCGCGCCGAGCGCCGGCAGCCCGCACAGTCCGGCGCCGGCCAGTGCCACGCCTGCCGCGGCGAGCCGGTTCGCCGACCCACCGCGGCCCCAGCGCAGCAGATGGCGGGTCGCGAGCAGCAGGAAGAACAGCAACGACGCCTCCGCCGTGCCGTTCGCCCCGGCGTAGACGACGGCCGGGTGCAGGGCGAACAGCGCCGCCACGGCCGCCGCGACCCGCCGCCCGGCGCCCAGCTCGCCGGCCGTGCGGTGCAGCTGCCGCACGGCGCCGGCGGTGAACAGCGCCGACTGCGCGGTGGCGCCGAGCCCGCCGGCCGCGAACGGATGCCACCACCAGGCCAGCGGCATCAGTGGCACCTGCACCGCCGCGGGCAGCGGCGCCCAGCCGACGGCGAGCCAGCCCAGCTGTCCACCGTCGCCGAACAGCGGGAGGTAGGCCCGCGTCGTCAGCCGCAGCGCCTCGGGCAGGGCGGCGCCCCGGCCCAGCCCCAGCCACGCCCCGACGGCGACATAGCCGGCGGCCAGGGCGGCGAGGACCCAGGGCGCGGGCCGGCGCCACGGCGGCGCGAGCCGCGCAACCGCGGGAGACCGGCGGCGACGCTCCTCGCGGTCGTCCCCGGGATGGGCCCGCCCGCCCGGCGGCCGCGGCAGGTGCGGCGGGATCTGCGGGGTTGGCGGGATCTGCGGGGTCGACGGGATCTGCGGGGTCGGCGCAGTCGCGGGACCACCGCTGGGCGGGGCCTCGGCAACCTCGGGTACCGGCCCCGCGTCAAGCGTGGACACTGCCGGTCTCCAGGGCGATCGGCGTGCCGGCGGCGGAGGGGGCGGCGGCCACCGGACGGTCGATCGTCGGCCCTTCCACGGCGGCAGCGACAGCGGCGGTGGCGGCGGTGGCGGTGGCGACGGCGGCGGCGGGAACGACGTCATCGGAGAGGGGATCGGACGGTGGGGGCAGTGGGGTGGCACCGAGGCCGTGGGTCGTCTTCTCCCAGAAGCTTGGCGCGAGCACGAGCTGGACCATCGCCTTGGCCGCGGCCAGCGACATCAGCACCCAGTAGGCGAGCGACAGCACCGACCGGAACACCAGCCCGGGCAGCCCGGTGGCGCGGGCCGCGAGCACGTTGACGTAGACGAAGGTGAAGTTGCCGGCGACGAGGCACACCAGGCTGGCGTAGAGCAGCCAGGCCGGGAAGAGGGCGTGTACGAAGCCGACCCGGCCGACGAACCACATCAGCGTCAGCGCCCAGAAAATCGGGTTGATGATCGCGAGCAGCGGGGTTCCGCCGACGAACAGGTTGAACCGCAGGTAGGTGACGAGCCCCATCTCCCGGCAGCGACGCAACGGCTGGCGGGAGTGCACCAGCCAGGTCTGCAGGTAGCCCTTGTACCAGCGGGAACGCTGCTTGAGCCAGTTGATGGCGTCGCTGTTGGCCTCCTCCAGGGTGACCGAGTCGAGGATGAGCGTGCGGTAGCCGCGGCGGTAGAGCCGCACCCCGAGATCGGCGTCCTCGGTCACGTTGAACGGGTCCCAGCCGCCGAGCTCCCGCAGCACCTCGGTCCGGAAGTGGTTGGAGGTGCCGCCCAGGGGCACCGGGGCATCCTGGCGGACGAGTCCCGGCAGCATGTGCTCGAACCACATCGCGTACTCGGCGGTGAACCACTGGGTGAGGATGTTCTGCTTGTGGTTGAAGAAGCCGAGCTTCGCCTGCAGGCAGGCCACGCTCGGCGGCAGCCGGCGGAACGCGGCGACGGCGCGGCGCAGCTGCAACGGTTCGGGCCGGTCCTCCGCGTCGAAGATGGTGACGAAGTCGCCGCGGGCGATCTCGAGCCCGATGTTGCAGGCCTTCGGCTTGGTGCGCGGCTCCGAGTAGGGCACCCGGACCACCCGCAGGTACGGCGGGGAGGCCGCGGCCCGCGCCGCCGCGTATGTCGCCTCGTCGTCCTCCTCCAGCAGCAGCAGCACCTCGAGCCGGTCCGCCGGGTACTCCAGCCGTCCGATCGCGGCGAGCAGGTGCGGCAACACCTCCGGCTCCTGGTAGGCGGGGACCAGCACGGTGTAGAGCGGCAGGTCGGCGTCGGGGCAGGCGCGCGCGTCGTCGGGATCGACCACGATCAGGCCCGGATCGTGGATGGCCCGGTGCAGCAGCAGGAGGCGTTCGGCGAACGCGGCGACGTAGGCGGCGCTGAGCACCGCCACCACGGCGATCAGCGTGGGGGTCGTCGCCAGCGTCACCCCGGCCACCAGCAGCACCCCGACGGCCGCCAGCCCGACCCGCTGGCCGGTCGACAGCGTGCGGCGCGCCGCCGCGTACGGACCGGGGGCGCTCATACCGCTCCCGCCAGCGCCGGGGGAAGCAGCGCGCCGAGGGCCGCGAGGGTCACCGCGGACGCCACGACGACGACGAGCGCCCACCGGGAGTGGGCCACCGCCGCCCGCCGCACCGGCCGGGAGGCACCGGCGCGGGCGCAGCGCGCGGCCCGGGGCGCACCGGCGACGGCGAGCACCCCGAACAGCAGCGCGAGGACGGCCAGATCCCCGCCCACTCCGAGGACGGCGCGGGCGGCGCCCGGCGCGCCCGCCCGCGCGGCGAGAACGGCGACGGCGATCCGCCCGACCGCCAGCGTCGCCCAGAGCGCCAGCACCATCACCCCCCGCCGAAACGCCCGGGCCGGCCGGCGGGCCGAACAGCCCAGCAGCAGGGCGAGCGCGAGAGCGGCGCTCACCCCCGCCGCCCCGGTCAGGGCGCCGGTGAGCGCCGGTCCGGTCAGCGTGGGTCCGGTGAGCGTGGGTCCGGCGAGCGGGCGGACCAGGGGCCGCAGGGCGGCGGCGACCGGGCGGGCCGGCCACCGGGCAGCCGCCTCCGGCAGCGGCGCGAGGGCGGCGGTCAGCAGCAGCAGCGGGGCGCGCAGCCGCCACATCGCGCGGGTGCCGAACACCAGGGCGACGGCCGCGGCCATCAGGGGCGGCAGGAGCAGCAGGTCGGCGTGCGTGGTCCAGAACCGAGTGCCGAGCCGGGCCGGCATCGCGGTCAGCACGAACACCGCGACGCCCAGCAGCGGCAGCCCCACCAGGTAGTCGACCTGACGGTCGTGGATGTCGGGCTCGCCGGGTGCCGGCCGGCCGCGCAGGAGCAGCAGCGCCGCACCTGCGGGCAGCACGGCGAGGTGGAAGGCCGCGCCGGCCTGGTCCCGGCCGGCCGGCCAGAGTCGGTCCAGGGTGCCGGCGCAGGCCACCAGGGCCGCCGCGGTGACCACCCCGACCCGCAGCGCGCCCCGGCCGTGCCGATCGGCGATCAGGCGCAGGAGACCCGGGCTCACCCCGCCGTCATCGGTGGCGCTGCCGTTCTCGGTGGCGTGGGCGGTGTCGGTGGCGCTGCCGGTCCTGGTGGCGCTGCCGGTCCTGGTGGCGCTGCCGTTCTCGGTGGCGTGGGCGGTGTCGGCGGCGTGGGCGGTGTCGGTGGCGATGGCCCCCGTGACCGTGCCGATGGGGTCGGTGCCGGCGTCGGGCTTCGCCGACGACTGGCGAGGCACCGGGACGGCCGGCGCGGCGGGGCGGGGCGGGGCGTCGTCGACCTCCTGCCCCTGATGCGGCCGCGCTGTCAACACTGGAGTTCTCCGTTCGCCAGAGGGGTGCGCCAGACGGGCGCGCCAGAGGGGTCGGGGAGGCCGTCGGGGGCCGGCCGGCAGCGGTGCTCTCAGGGGGACGGGCGAGGGGACATCCGGAACGGGGACGCGGGACGGGACGGGGACGGGGGGACGGGGACGTGGGACGCCGCACGGAGCGGGTAACCGCCTACCGGGGCGGGCGCGGGGAGCGGGTGACCAGGGAGCTCGCGCTGCCGCGCAGGTAGCCCGCCGTCGTGGCGGTGAGCCCGAGGACCACCGCCACCGCGGCCCGGCGCCGACCGCGCAGGCCCAGGTAGCGGCGGACCGCGGCCGGCAGGGTCCGGCGGACGTAGTCGCGTTCGACGGCGAGTGCCGAATCCCGCCCGACCGTTCGCGAGATCGTCGCCTTCGAGATCCCCTCGGCGTAGCAGCGGCGCCAGAAGTAGCCGGGCCGGGCCCGCGGCGGGGTGACCCGGTGGCGTACGACGGCGCTCGGCTGGTGGATGACGAGGGCGCCCGGGTCGGCCTGCCGCAGCCGGATGCCGAACTCGGTCTCCTCGCAGCCCAGCGGGCGGGCACCGACCCGGCCGACGCCCTCGGTGAAGCCGCCGACGAGCTCGAACGCCCCGCGGCGGAACGACATCGCCGCGCCGACCGGGTTACGCACCGGCGCGGCGACGGCGGGCAGCCCGGTGTGGGTACAGCCGACCACCCAGTCGAACTCGGCGGGAAACCATGCCGGCCGACCGGGCGTGGGCCACATCGGCACCGCCGCGCCGCCGACGCCCTGCACGCGCGGATCGGCGTAGGGCTCGAGTAGCCGCTCCAGCCAGTCCGGCTCCCCGCGGGCGTCGTCGTCGAGGAAGACCAGGACGGCGCCCGTGGCCGCCGCGACGCCCGTGTTGCGGGCACCCGACAGGCCGCGCCGGCCCGTGTTCGCCAGCACCCGGGCCGTCCCGCCGAAGGCGTCGCGGGCCCGGGTGAGCAGGGCCTCGTTGTGGTCGATGACCACGATGAGTTCCTCCGGCGGACGCCCCTGGCCGCGGACGCTGTCGACCGCGGCCAGCAGGTCGTGCCAGCGTTCCTCGGAGTAGGCGCAGATGATCACCGATGTCGGGCCGGTCCCCGGCCGTGTGGATGGCGGCAGGGTGATGGGCTGCGTGGCCCGCTCGTCGTCGGCCGGTGTCGTGCTGGCCGGTGTCGTGTCGGCCGGTGCTGTGTCTGGTGGGTGCGTCACGGTCGCCTTCCCGATCGTGGGCGGCCGAGGGTCAGCTCGGCGGGTTGTCCGAGAGCCGTCGCAGGACGGCGAAGAGCGGATCGTTGTCGGAGGGCAGCACGTCGTACCGTTCGGTGTCGACGACGTGGTTGAACTGCCAGATGAGGTAGCCGGACGCCCCGTTGCGGAACGCGGCGCGGACCTTCGCCGCCAGCAGGTCGGCCCGGCGCTCGCGGCCGGCGGCGTCACCGGCGGCGATGCCCGCCTCGCCGACGATCAGCGGTTTGCCGAGCTGCTGCGCGGCGGCGAAGGAGCAGGCGAGGGGGGCGCCCCGCACCGGCGCGCACTGCGGTGAGGCCGTGGCCGGCAGCGACCCGTCCTTGGCGCTGCCGGGCAGCGCCTCGGTGTCCGAGCCCCAGGCCGACCAGTCGTGGACCTCGGTGAAGTCGATGTTCGCCAGGCCGTAGACCGCGGCGAAGTCCGGTCCGCTCGCCCCCGGAGCCCCGTTGCTCTGGGAGCCGACGCTGACGAGATGGCGCGGGTCGGCGGACTTGATCACGCCGGCGATGTCGCCGGCGAAGCCCACGAGTGCCGGGCGGTTCTGGTCGTCGCGGGCGCTGGTCTCGGCCTCGTTCATCATCGTCCAGCCGAGGATCGTCGGCTCGTCGCGGTAGTGCGTGACGATCCGGCTCACGTAGTCCCGGTAGGACAGCGTCGCGTTGCCGAAGGGCACCCGGTAGCCCTGTCCGAACCAGGTGTCCCCCTGGTAGGCGGCCTTGCTGTCGGTGCGGGTGGCGGCCGTCGTGCAGTCCCCCCACTCGTTTTCGAGGACGGGCATGACCCGCATCCCGTTGGCCCGGGCGGCACGGATCACGCGGTCCACCCCGGAGAAGTCCGTCCCGCCCTGGGTGTAGGTCTGGAAGGCCCAGAAGCGCACGACGGTGGCGCCGGCCTGCTCGTGCAGGAAGCGGAAGTCCCGGTCGAGGTCCGCGTCGCTCACCCGCGGCCACCAGGCGCAGGTGTAACGGTCCGTGGCCGCGGCGTCGAAGTAGTTGAACCCGATGAAGCGGAACGGCTGCCCGCCCAGTTTCAGCTGGGCGCCGGAGCGGGTCACGAACTGGTCGGCCAGCTCCGGTCGCTCGGGCCCGGGCCGGTGGGTGGACGTGGCGGACCCGCCGGAGTGTCCGAACCAGGAGCAGCCGGCCAGCAGACCGCCCACGATGATCAGCGTGACCCCGAGCGATCCGGCCCGGCGCCACCTACCTGGGGTCAACTGTCCTCCAGCAAAGCTCGGGATCGGGGCCGCTGCGCGGCCGGTGGCGGGACGGTCGGCGCTGGGACGGTCGGCGCTGGGGCGGGCGTCGTGGCGGGTGTCGTGGCGAGGCCGAAGGTGGTCCGTCGGCCGGCGGACAGGCTTCGGTAGAGGGCCTCGACCGCGCCGACGAAACCCTCGACCCCGCAGTGCGCCCGCAGGTCGGCCGGCGGGTGATCGGCGCGCAGGCCGGTGTCGAGCACGGCGTCGACCGCCTCGGCCAGGGCCGCCCGCTCGGCGTTCCCGTCGAGTTCGGCGGGTAGCTTGATCGCCGTCGCCAGCGGCTTGGGGAGCCCCTCGAGACCCGGGCACTCGCCGTAGACCGTCGGCAGCCCGTTGGCCAGGGCCTCCAGAATGGCGAGGCCGAACGTCTCGTCGCGGGACGGGCTGACGAACACGTCGAGCGCGCTGAGCACCCGCGCCACGTCGGAACGCGCGCCGAGGAAGTGGACGGCGTCGCTGATCCCGTGCTCGGCGCAGCGGCGGCGCAGCGCGCCCTCCTGGGGCCCCACGCCGACGACGAGGAGCCTCGTGTCCCCCGTCGACAGCAGTGGCGCGAGCGCGTCGATGAGCACGTCGAACCGCTTGACCGGGGCGAGGCGGCCGACGGCCCCGACGAGGCGCACGTCCTGCGCGACGCCGAGCTCCGCGCGCACCGCCGCCCGGTCGCCGGCCGAGAAGGCCATGGCGTCGATGTCGGTCCCGTTGAGGATCACGCTCATCCGGGCCGGGTTGATCCCCCAGGAGACCATCCGGCGGGCTGTCGCCGCGGAGACGGCGACGGAGTGCTGCGCGAGCTGGACCAGCAGGTAGTAGAGCAGCCGCAGCCGCCGGGTGGTGGGGCGGCCCTCCATGGTCATCGGCATCAGCGAGTGCTCGGTCGAGACGATGACCGGCACGCCGGCGAGTCGCGCGGCGGGCAGCCCCCAGAACTGGGCGGCAAGCAGGTGCGTGTGGACGACATCGGGGCGCAACCGGCGCAGCATCCGCGCCAGCCGGAGGGGGGCGGCGAAACGCCGCCAGCCGGCCATCCCGAGGACGTGGACCCGGTGGCCGGCGGCGACCAGGTCGTCGGCGACGAGACCGCCGCCGTAGAGGCAGATCACCGTGGACTCGGCGCTGCCGCGCTCGACGAGGTGCTGGACCTGGCGTTCCGCCCCACCGGTCGTGAGCGCGGTGATGACGTGCACCACCCGGGCCGGCCGCTCACCGGCCCTCTTGCGCTCCCCCTTCCCCGCCTTCTTCGCCTCTTCCTCCTCTTGGTCGACTTCGTCGACGACCGTGCGGTAGACGGTGGCGAGCTCGTCGGCGCAGCTCTCCCAGGTCGGCAGGTCGACGGCGGCCGTCCGCCGCGTCCGCGCCGCGGCGAGCAGCGCGTCGGCGACCCGCTCGGCCGGTGTTTCCGGCGCCAGCCCGGTGACCAGGCCGTCGGCGACGAGATCCCCGGTGCCGGCCACGTCGTAGCCGACGACCGGCACACCCAGCGCGAGGGCCTCCATCACCCCGACCGGGTGGGCCTCGTAGTCCGACAGCGCCGCGACGACCGTCGCGCTGGCGAGCTCCCGGGCCATCGCGTCCCGGTCCCCGGGGGGGACGGCCCGAATGGTCACCGACCGGCCGACGCCCAACCGGTCGGCGAGCGCACGCAGATCCGCCTCGAACGGCCCGGCACCGAGGATCACCAGGTGCGCCTCGGGCTGGCGGCGCCGCGCGGCCGCGAGGGCCTCGATCACCCGGTGGTGGCCCTTGTATCGCTCCAGCCGTCCGGAGGAGACGATCCGCCCGGCGATGGGACGCACCTCGGCGGGAGCGGTGGGCAGGCCACCGCCGTTGCGGATGACCGTGAACCGGTCGGGGGAGATCCCGGTCGCCCCCTGGAACAGATCCCGCTCGAACCGGCTCACGCCGATCAGCCGGCGCGCGTCCCGCAGCAGCGGGCTCAGCGCCTTCCACTGCGCCGACCGCATCGACGTCCGGGCCCCGGAGGAGTGCCCACCGGTGTGGAAGGTGACGACGTAGGGGATGCCGGCTCGCCGCGCGGCGAGCATGCCGAGGATCGGCACCGCGGTGTGGATGCCCTGCAGGTGCACCAGATCCCAGCCGCCGCGGCGGATCACGTTCACCAGCCCCGGCGCGAGGTGGTAGTCGCTGCCGCGCGGCCAGGCCTGGCGGCGCAGCACGTCGAAGCCCTCGGCCCGCTGCACGCGCGGGCGCCGGCCGGTCCGGTCGGTCGTCAGCACGGTGAGATCGAGGTCGTCGCGCCGGCCGAGGCGGCGCCCGACCTCGTGCACGTGGGTCTCGGTGCCCCCGAGGTCGGGCAGGTAGCGCGCGGTGACCTGGAGCACCCGCAGGGGGCGCCGGCTGTCGCTCATCGGGATGGCTCCGTCCCCGGCGCGGGCCGCGCCGGATCTGCCTGGCGCGCCCCGAGGACGAGGCTGCGCAGGACGTGGTCGTCGGCCAGGCCGGTGAGGGTCACCACGACCCGCCGCCCGTCCGGCGCCGGCACGGTCACGTACGTCTGCCCGCTGGTCACCGCCAACGACGGGCGCAGGAGCACGGATCCCTGCCCGGCGTCGACGAACAACCGGTAGGGGCCGGCGGGCCGCGTCGCGGACACGGCGATCACCGCCGTGCCCGGCGCCGCCGCCTGCCCGGAGGCGGGCGCGGCTACCGCCAGCGACAGCGGCGGCTGTTCGGCCCGCTGGGTGGCCCGCACGGACATCGTGAGCGCGACCGTCACGACGAGGGCCGCCGCGACGAACCAGCTCGCGCCCAGCAGCCGCCGCGGGGTCAGCGCCCGCCCACCGGCCCGGACCGACTCCCGCACCGCCCGCCACCCGGCCGCAGCCGCAGCCGCAGCCCCGGTCCCGGTCGCGGTCCTGGTCTTGGCCGCGGTCCTGGCTGCGGCCCCGGTCCTGGCCGCACCGAAGCGGTGATGAAGCTCGCTGCCGAGCAGCGCGGCCAGCCCGGCCAGCCCGGCGGCGATCCCCCACGAGCGCTCGGTGATCCCGCCGGGCAGGTAGTTGAGGAGCAGGCCCAGGGCCATCAGCGAGATCAGGACGGACCCGGTGCCGACGACCAGCGCGTCGAGGTGGCCGACCCGGCGGGTCCGCACGATCGGCTCGACGGTGGCCACCACCGCGACCGCGGCCAGCGGGGCGGTGAGCGCGGTGGGGGCGGGGACGAGCACCGCCGTCACCGCCGCGACCAGGAGCGCCAAGCGGGCCACGAACGCGGGCCGCGGGTGGCGGGCCCCGGCCGTCACCGGGCCTGTGGCTGTTGCCGGGCCTGTGGCTGTTGCCGCGCTCGCGGCCGTCTCAGGAGGCACGGAGGGCTCGCACGTCGTAGATGACGATGGATCCGTTGTCGTACACACGACGGGCTCCGTTCACCGTGGCGAACTTGTCGAGCGCGGAGATCGGGACCGGCGCCTGCCGGCTCTCCCCGCCCAGCTCTCCCGACTCGATGTAGACCCCCACGTGCGGCAGATCGGTCGCGTCGCGTCGGTCGACGACGACGTACGCCAGCCCGGCGTGGCGGATGAGCTGCCGGTCGACGGCGGTGAAGGTCGTCCCGAGCAGCACCGGGGAGGCGTCGATCCCGGAGCCGACGTGCCGGACGGTGTACTGATGGCCGATGGCGGAGGCGAGCAGCCCCGACACCCGGTCGGCGTAGATCGGGCTGCCGGGCGGAACATGGTCGGCGAGCCAGTGCGCGGCGGCCAGGTTCGCCGCGTCGACGCTGCGCGGATCGGCCGAGACCAGGTACGGGCCGGGCACCCGCAGCCACACCGGGCCGGCACCGATGATCTCCCCGCCGACGAACGCCACCAGGAACGCCGCGGTGGACACCAGCAGGCGCGGCGCCGAGGCCCAACGTGACATCGAGGCCCAACGCGGCGCCGAGGCCCAACGCGGCGCCGAGGCCCAACGCGGCGCCTTGGCCCAACGTGACATCGAGGCCCAACGCGGCGCCGAGGCCCAACGCGGCGCCGAGGCCCAACGCGGCGCCGAGGCCCAACGCGACGTCGAGGCCCAACGCGACGTCGAGGCCCAACGTGGCGGGTCGACCAGCAGCCAGGCGACGACGAAGCCGACGCCGAGGAAGGCGAAGCCGGAAGCCCGGTCGCCGACCTCGGAGGTCGCCGCCGTCAGGTGCCCGGCCGGGATGACCGGATAGAGCAGCGCGGTGAGGCTCAGGACGACCGCCAGCGCCGCGCGCCGGCGCACCCACACCCGCGCCTTGATCGCGGCGGGCACGAGCGCCGCCATGACGACGACGATCGAGCCGAAGGACACGTACTGCTGCCATCGCGGCGTCACGATCCCGCCGGAGTCGTGGAAGAGCTCGTGGGTCTGCTGCCCCTCGGTGAGCTTGGCGACGTCCCCGGCCGAACCCCGGTAGATCCCCAGCAGGTAGCTGCCGAGGGTGTTGCCCGGCCGCAGCGACGCGCCGATCACGATCAGCGTGCCGATCCCGGCCACGACCGTCAGCGCGAACACCGAGCCGTCACGGCGCCCTCGCCCGCCCAGGATCAGGGTCATCCCGAGCCATCCCCACAGGGCGGCGACGAGCAGCATCGACGTGAGGTGGTGGGAGAACGCCACGGCGCTCAGCGCCGCCAGCGGCAGGATCAGCGGGCGTAGCCGATCGGCCGTCCGCGTTCCCGTTCCCGTCCCCGTCCCCGTCTCCGCCCCGGTTCGGGACAGGACGAGGTACAGGGCCAGGACCGCCAGTGGCAGCGCGATCGTCTGGTAGGAGAACTGCCCGTTGAAGAAGACGAACTGCGGGTTGCAGACGTAGACGAGGCTGGCGAGGCAGCCCGCCCGGGTCGAACCGGTCAGCCGGCGGACGATCAGGATGAAGGAGCCGGACAGGACGACGCGGGCGAGGACCAGCACGACCGCCGCCGCCGTGTGGGCGGGCAGCCCGGTCAGCGCCCGCACCCCGTCGGTGGCCACCTCCAGGCCGGGGTAGTAGGGCGTCACCGGGAGCAGCGGGTTCGGCGTGAACAGATGGCGGTACTGCGCGATGTGGTTCAGGACGCTCTCGTGTACGAGCTCGTCGTGGAACACGAACCGGGTCGGGTAGAGAACCGTCCGACTGACCTGCAGGGCCAGCGGCAGGGCGAGGGACAGGATGATCAGTTCGCGCCCGCCCGTGCGCGGGTGCAGGAGGCGTACGGTCGGCGGCAGGAAGATGATCGACAGCGCCACCCAGTACAGGGATTCGGTCGTCACCTGGTCCTCGCCGCCGCGTCCCCGCTGGACGCAGTAGGCGACGAGGAGCAGGCCCAACGACATCGTCAGCAGGACGGGCCCGGTGAGGTCACGCCGTCGGCGCGCCGCCTCGCCCGAGGCCCCCGGGGCCGGGATCGCCCCGGCCTGGTCGCTCGCGGACGCCTCCAGGAGGGCGACGCCGACGGCCGTGGCACCGCTGGCGACGACCTCCGCGGTTCCGGCGCTGTCTGCGCTGGTGACGCTGTCTGCGCTGGTGACGCTGTCTGCGCTGGTGACGCTGTCTGCGCTGGTGACGCTGTCTGCGCTGGGGATGCCGTCTGTGGTGGTGATGCCGTCTGTGGTGGTGATGCCGTCTGTGGTGGTGATGCCGTCGCCTGGGGCCTGGTGGTCGACGACGGTCACGTCAGGCCTCCGGCGAGGGTCTCGACAGCCGGCTCCGCGATCGCGGGCGTCACGCCCGTGGCGGTGGCGGTGGTGGTGGCGGGGGAGCGGCCGCTTCGGGCATCGGGGACGAGCACGGCCCGGTCGTTCGGCTCGACGGCGGGCAGGGGCGGCAGGTCCTTGCGCGCGGCCCACAGCGGCCGGACGAGCAGGGCGGCCTCGATGAGCAGAGCGCCGACCCAGGCCGCGCTCAACCCGGCCGTCCCTCCCAGTCGGGCGCCGGTGACGGCCGCGGCGAGCTCGACGACCGCGCCGACGGAACAGATGAGCGCCGCCTGACCGGTGCGTCCCTGCACCCGACGAAGTGCCACGTAGTGGTCCTTGATGACGAACGGCAGGCCGGCAAGCACGATGATTCGCAGGGTGGTGACGCCGGCGGTCGCATACGAGTGGCCGAACACGGCCAGGACCAGACCGCCGGCCGGCAGGAGCACCGCGTCGGCCGCGAGGCTCGCGGCCAGGCCGATCGGGATCGTCATGCGCATCCGCCGGACTATTGACTCCTGATCGCCGGCCGCAGCCGCGAACAGACCGATGGTGATGCTGTACGGCAGCACGAACACGAACCCGGAGACCTGCTGGACGATGGAGAAGTAGCCGTTGTGCTCGGCCGAGATCGCGATCGTCACGATCACGGACAGGAGCTGCATGGGGGCCATCAGCACCAGGTTGAGCAGGTGGTGGTTGGCGGCCTGTCGGCCCAGCCCGCGCAGCAGGGTGAAGTCGACGGCGGGCTCGCGTGTTCGGCGGGCGTCGCCTGTTCGGCGGGCGTCGCGTGCCGCGCGCCAGGCGATCAGTGGCAGCGAGACGACGTTGCCGATCGTCCACGACAGGAAGATCGCCATACCGCCGCCGTGGCCCGTGTGCGCGAGCGCCAGGAGCGCGCCGATCTTCACCGTGCTGGCGACCGCGTTGCGTTCGAGCTGGAGGCGGCCGTTGCCGAGGGCCAGCACGGCCTGGTCGAGCACGAGCGTCACACCGGTCAGCGCGACACCGGCGACGAAACCCAGTGTCGTCCACGGGGACGAGCTGATCGGGCGCAGGTTGTGGGCCGGGATGAGGTGGACGCCCCCCGCGACCACCAGTGCCAGCAGGGCGCTGGCGGCGGCGGTGACGGCGAGGGTCGTGCGCAGGAGCAGCTGGCGGTGGGCCGCGCCGACCCTGGGCAACTCGGCGATGAGCAGGGTGCCGAGGCCCAACATGCCCAGGGTGCCCAGCAGCATCATCAGCGAGACCGCGGCGCCGGCGAGGCCGACGGCGCCGACGCTGAACTCGCGCGTGGCCAGGGTCCAGTAGACGAATCCGAGCAGGCTCGTCACGGCCTGGGTGGCGATCAGGCTGGCGCTGATGGACGCAACCCGACCAAGGGCGGGAAGCCGTAGCCGCCGATCAACGCCCAGGGCGGGTAGCTTCACCACCCGCATCCCGTCCCCGCGCCGGCCGCCGCCGGCACGGGATCCTCATCCCTGCCGCTCCATGCCCGCTCATGGCTCCATGCCCGCCCATGGCTCCATGCCCGCCCAGGGGCCGTCGGTCCGGGCGTCACCATCCGCTGTCTCATCAGGCCGGCAAGCCTCCGGCCTGCACGGTGGAGTTCGACAGTGACCGCTCGCCCTCGGGCCGCTGAACCGGCACGGCTTCGGCGGTTCCGACCACCACCGCCGCGGGCGCGGGTGCGGGGCCGGCGGGTTGCCGCTCGACGAGCAGGTCAACCTCGCCGGCCAGGCGGCCGGCCGAGGCCGTGACCGGGGCTTCGGTGACGATCGTGGGTGATGGGGCCACCGGGGTCGCCGCCGGTGGTGCAGCCTGCGAAGGCTGAACCGGGACTGGCGTCGGCGTCGGGACCGAGCCGCGACGACGCGCCGCCCGGTACTCGACGGCGATCGTCCGCAGGACGCGCAGGCCGTCGGAGGTGGCATTGAGGTTGCTGCGCCCGTGCAGCCGGGACGATTCGAAGGAGGCGATCTCCGCGATCCGCAGCCCCGCGACATGGGCGCGGATGTTGATCAGGGTTTCGATCTCGAACCCGTCGCCCCAGCGCTTGCGGTCGCTCTCGGTGGAGTCGGTGGAGTCGGTGGCCTGCCCGTCGTCGAGGCCGAGGACCGGCAGGATTCTGCGCCAGAAGGCGTTGTAGCCGTAGCAGAGGTCGGTGTACCGGCTGCCGTGCGACCAGTTCGTCAGCAGGTTGAGTACGCGGTTCCCGGTGGCCCGCAGGCGGGTGATGTCGGTGGAGCCGGCCCCGGCGACGAACCTGCTGCCCTTGACGTAGTCGGCTCCGGCCTCCAGGGCAGCCACGAAGTACGGTATTTCGCCGGGATCCATCGAACCGTCGGCGTCGATCATGACGATGAGGTCGCCGGTGGCGGCATGGAATCCACAGGCCAGAGCGTTGCCCTTGCCTCGGCGGGTCTGGGTCAGCACCCGCAGGCCCGGCCACAGGGAGCGGGCGACCGCGACGGTGTCGTCGACGGAGCGGCCGTCGACCAGGACGATTTCGTGCAGACCCGCGGGCATACGACGGGCCAGCCACGGCAGGTTTTTGGCCTCGTTCATGGCCGGAATGATGACGGAGACGCGTGGGCCGGAATGGTGTAGGTGGACGCGTGGCGCAGGGTGGCGCACTCGTAGGCTCTCGAGGTCCGGACCGTTTGATTCCGGTGGTCCGATGGTATCTGCTTGCGGCATCGCGGTTTCCCCCTGCGCTGCGGTGGATGCATTGTGGCAGCTGCGCCACGATCGAAGGCTTGCCGGGGCGGCGGGCGCATGGTGTGGACGGGCAACAAAGAGGCGTGCCATATCGGGGTACGGGCGGCCATGAAGGCACCGCACCGGATGGTCGACAGCGTGCTATCTCGCACCCGCCGGGCCTGCGGCGATGGCGCCGGGCGGCCTGGTGACCAATGCCGTCGGACCGTTATGCGGGCGTCATCGAGCTCGGTGAACCAGCAAGAACACCGTGATGTACGGCCGGACATGCCGGTCCACGGAAACCTCGCACGGCGGTGGGCCCGCACGGCGCAACAGTGAACAGGTCAGCCGACCTGATGCCTGTCGGTGCAGCGAAAGATGAACCTGGCCGGGCTGTATCTCCGCCGGTTCGGCTCCTTACCGCCGACACCCGATCGGTGCATCGCTCTGCTCTGGGCGGCCGCGCATGGTGCCGGTTCCCCCCAAAGAACTGCATGCAAGTCTCTCCCCCATGTGTACGAGTAGAACCTGGCCGGCCGGGGGTGTCAAGGAGATGCGGCGAAATGTGCGCCCTGTAAAGTTGCTCGGCCAATGGTTACCCGAAGTTAGATGGACACTACAGTCGGATTCAATGAGAGGTAGCCGGGGGTGCGCCGTCGGTTGAGTTCCAGCCGTCGCGGCCGACGAAGTGTCGCGAAGAATGGGGAGGGTGCCAGATTGTCCGAGTCTGCGGGTTGGGCGAAGGGGGGTGCAATTTAGTGACGGAGGACACATTGGGCGGAGGAATCGTGCCGCTCCGCGGTTCACTGCTTCGGGCGACGGCACCCGCGGTCGGAACGAGAAGGAGGACGTTCTTCCGCGGCCACAGCCAATGGAACTTTGCCAGTTTTTGTCATTTGTGCGACACGTTGATCCCGTGCCGCGGTTCCGCCCGCTCCGCCCGCTCCTCCCGCGCACCGCAACCGGTGGGTCGTCCGTGCAGCCGTCTAGGGTGGGCGTGGTGAGCTCGCCCGCGAACCCGGATCCGCAGTCTGCGTCGCCCCCCGCCCACGGCGGTGAGCAGGCGCCACGCGCGACCGGGCCTGCGGCGGGGCCCGCCGCAGGGCCCGCTGCGGGGCGTGAGCGCCGCTACCCGCCGCCGGAGCAGTTCCGCGGGCCGGTCGTCGCCCGGCGCGGGCAGGTCGAACGGTCCACCACCGACCAGCGGCTGCTCGACACCCGCAGCCCGTCGGGCTTCGTCCACGGCGACCCGTGGCGGGTGATGCGCATCCAGAGCGAGTTCGTCGAGGGCTTCGGGCTGCTCGCGGAGCTGCCGCGGGCCGTGACGGTCTTCGGTTCGGCGCGCATCTCCCCGGACGACCCGATCTACGCCCAGGGCCTGCGCCTCGGCGCCGGGCTCGCCGAGGCCGGCTTCGCCGTCATCACCGGCGGGGGGCCGGGGGNGATGGAGGCGGTCAACCGCGGCGCCCAGGAGGCGGGCGGGCTGTCGGTCGGCCTCGGCATCGAACTGCCGTTCGAACAGCGGCTCAACGACTGGGTCGACCTGGGCGTCAGCTTCCGGTATTTCTTCGTCCGCAAGACGATGTTCGTCAAGTACGCCGAGGCGTTCGTGATCCTGCCCGGCGGGGTCGGCACGCTCGACGAGCTGTTCGAGGCGCTCACCCTCGTCCAGACCGGGAAGGTCACCCGGTTCCCGGTGGTCCTCATAGGGTCGCAGTACTGGTCGGGCCTGGTGGAGTGGCTGCGTTCGACCGTCCTGTCGGCCGGCCTGATCAAGGAATCGGACCTGCACATCCTGTCCATCACCGACGATGTCGACGAGGCGGTGCGCATCATCGTGCGGGGGACGGCCGGGCACGCCGAGCCGCCCCGCCCGGAGGTGCCCGAACCGTGAACATCTGCGTCTACTGCGCGTCCTCGTCCGACATCGACGCCGCCCACGTGGAGCTGGCGACCCGGACCGGGGCGGAGCTCGCCCGGCGCGGCCACACCCTGGTGTCCGGCGGTGGCTCCGTGTCGTGCATGGGGGCGGTGGCCCGGGCGGCGCGGGCCGGCGGCGCCCGCACCATCGGGGTGATCCCGCGCGTCCTCGTGGCGATGGAGGTCAGCGACACCGAGGCGGATGAGCTGATCGTCACGGACACGATGCGTGAGCGCAAGGCGCTGATGGACGACCGCGCCGACGGTTTCCTCGCGCTGCCCGGCGGGCTGGGCACGCTGGAGGAGTTGCTGGAGATCTGGGTGGCCCGAGTGCTGAGTCTGCACACGAAGCCCGTGGTCGTCCTCGACCCCGGCGGGGTCTTCGGTCACCTGCGGCTGCTCGTCGACTCCCTCGTCGCGGGCGGGTTCGTCCGGGCCGTCGCCCGCGACACCCTGATCTGGGCCACCAGCGTGGGCGAGGCCCTCGACCACCTGGAGGCCGCCGCGCCGGCGGGCGTGGTTCCCGCGGGCGCCGGCGCCCCGCCCCAGCCGACCGACCGGGAGATCATCGAGGGCGACTGACGGCGGGGGCGGGTCAGGCGACGCCGCGGCGGGCGACGGCGAGGTCGGCGTCGCCGCGGATCGCCGCGGTCATCCGCAGCGTGCGCAGCGTCGCGGCCACCTGGTGGGCGCGGAAGACCCGGGCGCCGAGCCAGGCGCTGATCGCCGTCGCGGCGAGGGTTCCCTCCAGGCGTTCGTCGACCCCGGTGTCCAGGGCCTCCCCGACGAAGTCCTTGTTCGACATGGCGACCAGCACCGGCCACCCGGTGGCCGCCAGCTCCGGCAGGCGCCGGGTGGCCTCCAGCGAGTGCCGGCTGTTCTTGCCGAAGTCGTGGCCCGGGTCGATGAGCACCGCGTCGGCGCGTACCCCCAGCGCCACGGCGCGTTCGGCGAGACCCACGGTCGTGGCGACGATGTCGGCGACGACGTCGTCGTAGGTCATCCGGTGCGGCCGGGTCCGGGGCGGCAGGTGCCCGGCGTGGGTGCACACCAGTCCGGTGCCGAACTCGGCGGCGACCTCGGCGAGCTGCGGATCCACCCCGCCCCAGGCATCGTTGAGCAGGTCGGCGCCCTCCCCGGCGACCACGCGGCCGACCGCCGCCCGCCAGGTGTCGACGCTGATCACCAGGTCGGGATGGCGCGCGCGGACCGCGGCGACGAAGCCGCCGACCCGGCGAAGCTCCTCGGCCGGGCTCACCTCGCCGCCGGGGGCCGCNTTGACCCCGCCGATGTCGACGATCCCCGCCCCGTCGTCGACGGCGCGGTCGACGGCGTCGAGCGCCGCGGCCTGTCCGTACGTCGCGCCGCGGTCGAAGAACGAGTCCGGCGTGCGGTTGACGATGGCCATGACCACCAGCTCCGACGGTCCGAACACCCGCCGGCCCAGCCGCAGCGGCCCCTGCCGCGGCCGCCCGCCCGGCCCCGGTGCGCCGTCCTGGCCGGTCCGGTCGGCGTGCGGCGGGCGTGGGGCCAGGGGCGACGCGGCGGTCCGGGAGTCGGCCGGGGAGTCGGCCGGGGAGTGGGGCGTCGGGGCGGTCGTCTCGGCGGGGTCGGCGTCCACCCGGCCAGACTGCCAGATCGGGCGGGGTGACCAGGGTGGTCGGGGCATGGCACGATCGACCCGTGGTGCTCGTCGTCGAGATCGTGATCGTGGCCGCCGTCGTGTTCGCCGTGGCCGCGCTGGCCGTCGGCCGCTTCGACCGGCTGGCCCCCGCGCCGCCCGACGGTGCCTCCGTCGGCCTGCCCGCCGGCACGGTGACGGCCGGCGACGTCACTCGACTGCGCTTCGCGATGGCGCCGCGCGGCTACCGGATGGCCGAGGTCGACGCCGTCCTGCTGCGCCTGGCCGAGGAGCTGGCCTGGCGCGACGAGGAGCTGGCCCGGCGCGACGACGAACTCGTCCGGCTGGCGACCTTCGCGCGCATCGGCCCCGAGCCGTCGGTGCGGGAGCACCCCGTCGTGCCGCTGGACAAGCGGCAGGACTGACCGGCCCGCGTCCCGCGCGTCTCGGCATCCCGTTGACGGACGGTCGATCTGGGTCACGCGAGACCGACCGTGAGCGCGTCCGTCGACACCGGACACCCACCGTCCGATGTCGGTGCCGCCGACCGTTGTGATGCCGCGGGGAGACGTGTTTCGGTTTGCGGTCCGGTCTACGGGATAATCGTCGCCAGACGCAGGTCCGACGGCAGGAAGAGGTGCACCGATGGCGGCCATGAAGCCGCGGACGGGTGACGGTCCGCTCGAGGTGACCAAGGAGGGGCGCGGCATCGTGATGCGTGTCCCGCTGGAGGGGGGCGGTCGGCTCGTTGTGGAACTCACCGCCGACGAGGCGAGTGCGCTGGGGGACGCCCTCAAGACCGCGGTCAGCTAGCTGTTGATGCGTCCCGGCCGGGCGGCCGACCCGTGTTGGGCGGGGCTGGCCGGCCCGACGGCCGGGGGCGGCGGCGATGAGGGAGGGTCAGATGACCATGGACGGATCCGCGTCGAGTCCGGTGCTCGATGCTCTCATCGGGTCGCCGCCGGAGATCACTCTGCGGTCCGGGAGCGCCACCGACGCGGCGGCCTCTGTCGTCGCCGTCGTGCTGGCGGCGGGGGAGGACGGGCCGGTCCTCGCGGCGGCCACCCGGCGGGCGGCCGCCGATCTCGGGGTGGACCTCGACCGGCTCGTCGAGACCGAGTCCCTGCGCGGTGACGCCGGCTCCGTGCTGGTCGTCCCGCTCACCGGCGCGGAGCGCTCGATCACCAGGCTGCTCGTGGTGGGAGTCGGCGCCGGCCAGCCGGGGGACTGGCGGGCCGCCGGCGCCGCCGTGGCGCGCCGGGCCGGCGCGGCGGCGCGGCTCGCGGTGATCGCGCAGCCCGCGCCGGTCGAACTGCGGGCGTTCGCCGAGGGAGTCGCCCTCGGCTCCTACCGCGTCTCCGGACTGTTGGAGCGGGCCGGTCAGCCCGGCCGTCCGGCGGGCGGTGGCCCGGACGCCCGGACCCGGCCCGCCGCCGGGGCCGGCGCCGAGGCGCCCGGTCGTGACGCGCTGAACGTCAACGAGATCACGGTGGACGATGCCGGGCTCGACAGCGTCGACGCCGCCGGCCCCGCCATCGACGCCGCCGGCCCCGCCGTGGACGCGGGCGGCGGGGCGTCAGCGCCCGCCGCCGAGGCCGCCGGCGGGCCGCTGCGCGAGGTGGTCGTCGTCACCGACCTCGCGGCCGATCCCGCGGCGCTCGCCGCGCTGCGGGCGGCCCGTGCCGTGGCCCTCGGGGTGTACATCGCCCGCGATCTGGTGAACACGCCGAGCCTGGTGAAGTCGCCGGAATGGCTCGCCGACCGGGCCGTGCGCATCGCGACCGCGGCCGGCCTCACCGCGACGGTGCTCGGCCCGCGAGAACTGGCCGAGCAGGGCTTCGGCGGGCTGCGGGCCGTGGGCCGGGGTTCGCCGCGCCCGCCGCGGCTGGTCCGGATCGAGTACGACGGGGCTGGTGCCGCCCGCCATCGGGTTCTCGTCGGCAAGGGCATCACGTTCGACTCGGGCGGCCTCTCGCTCAAGCCGGCCGTGTCGATGATCGGGATGAAGACCGACATGTCCGGCGCGGCCGCGGTGCTGGGGACGATGACCGCGCTGCCGGCGCTCGGCGTGCCCGGTCGGGTGACCGGCCTGCTCTGCATCGCGGAGAACATGATCGGCGGCAATGCCATGCGCCCCGGCGACGTCATCACCTGCTGGGGTGGCACGACGGTCGAGGTGCTCAACACCGACGCCGAGGGGCGCCTGGTCCTCGCCGACGGCCTCGCCTACGCGGCGGGCGAGCTCGGCGCCGACGTCGTCGTCGACCTGGCCACCCTCACCGGGGCGATCGCCGTCGCGCTCGGCCGGCGCACCGCGGGCCTGTTCAGCTCCGACGACGATCTCGCCGCGGAGCTGACCACCGCGGCCGAGTCCGCCGGGGAGCGGGTGTGGCGGCTGCCGCTCACCGAGGACTACCGGCCGGCGATCGACTCGCCGGTCGCGGACCTGGCCAACATCGGCCGGGCGCTGGACGTCGGCGGCGGGTCGATCACCGCCGCGCTGTTCCTGCGCGAGTTCGCCGGGAAGCTGCCGTGGGCCCATCTGGACATCGCCGGCACGGCGCGGTCCGACTCCGACGACGGCGAGATCAGCCGCGGCGGCACGGGCTGGGGGGTCCGTACCCTGTTGCGTTGGCTGGCCGCGGACGCCACCTCGCCGGCGGACGTGATCACGCCGGCGCCGGCGGAGGCGTCAACCCAGGTCGGCTAGCGACCGACCGGTGCCCGGCAGCGGGCGCCGGTCCGGGGGCGGGCGCCGGTCAGGGGGTCGCCCCGGCCGAGCTCAGGCTGATGAGCTGGCGGCGGGCCCAGCGCAGGCTGTCGTGCTCCTCCATCACCGCGGGCCAGCCCGCCAGCGCCGCCTCGATCGCCTCGCGGTCCGCCACCGCGAGGATCTCGACCCGCAGCTCGTCGATGTCCGCCTGGTCGACGCGGAGCTGGTCGAGGTAACGGGCGAGGATCCCGCCGGGGTGCGGCTCGCGGACCGAGTAGATCTCCCGGGTGTCCTCGACCCAGCTCAGCCGGTAGGTGCTGTGGATGTCATGGTGGTCGGTCCACCCGTCCCCGAAGGGGACCTCGGCGGAGGCCTGCCGCCGCGGCTCCTCGCCATAGAACTCCCGGATGTTCATGGATCATCCTTCCTCGCGGGACGGACCCGCGTAAACGGCCGGACGCCGGTCGGCGGCCGGCCCCGCCCGGTCCTGGCCAGCACCGCCAGCCCGGCCCGGGTGGTCGCTCGCTCAGGAAGCCAGCCGCTGCAGCGCCGTCTCGTAGCCCTTCGCCTGCCCGTCGGTCAGCACCAGGGAGACGCGGAGGACCACGCCGCCCCGCACGTAGACGTACTCCGTGACCAGCGGATTGTCCTTGGTTACGGTGAGGAGCCGGGTGGCCCGCCGCTGAGCGGCCGCCGCGTCGTGGAACGCCTCGACGGCGCCGCCACGCTCGATCGCCCCCGCCGGCGCCCCCGCCACCTCGTTCGAGCCCACCCGGGAGTCGCTGAACGCGATCCGGCTGGAGTAGCCGCCCGCCGTGCCCAGGAGCCGGTCGGGGTCGGTGGCGGCGGTGTAGACGACGGTCGTGTGCAACGGCAGGCCGGCCTTGGCCAGGCTGATCGCGACCTGCTCGGCGGTGAGGTTCGTCAGGAGGCCGCCGGCACCGCCCTGGACTGGGCCGGTCGGGTCGGCCGTGCCGGTGGGGAGTCCCGGAGTGCCGGCCGCCCCCGGGCTTGCCACGGATGGGCTCGCCGGACCCGAACCCGGACCCGGACCCGCGGCCGGCGCCGTGCGCGCCTGGTGCGCCGGTCCCACCATCCGGTTCAGCGCGTACCCGGCGGCGCCGGCCAGGACGGCCACGACCAGTACGAACACGACGTAGCGCAGCAGGCCGTCCCGCGCGGCGGCGCCAGGCGGCCCGGCCTCCCGCTCGTCGGCCCCGCCGCGAGGATCGGCCCCTGCGCGCGAGCGGTAGCTCGCGCCGCCGGCGAGACCAGCCCCGCCGCCGTCATGGCCCCCGCGCCCGACGCTGCTCCCGCGGCCGATGGTGCCCTCGCGGCCGATGGTGCCCTCGCGGCCGCTGTAGGCCCCGCGGTCGACGCGGTCGGCGCCCTCACGGCGGTTCGTGTGGATGCCGGGGTCGGTGCGCTCATCGTGGATGGGGCGGCTACCGCGATCGCCCTGGATGCCGCGATCGCCCTGGATGCCGCGATCGCCCTGGATGCCGCGATCGCCCTGGATGCCGCGATCGGCCTGGCTGTCGCGACCACCCTGGGCGGCGCGACCGTTCCGGGTGCCTCGATCGAGCTGGGTGCCTCGATCGCCGTAGCCCCCGCGGCCGGCGTACTCATCGGGACCGTCGTGCCGGCCGCGGCCATGGTCTCCGCGGCCGTCGCGGTCTCCGTGGCCGGCATGGGGATCGCGCCCGTTGTAGGGATCGCGGGGGTAGGGGGTGCGGTCGGCATGGCCATCGCGGTTGCCGAAGTTTCCGCGGTCGTCGTGGCGGCGGCGGTCGTCAAAGGAGGCCCGGGGGTCCTCGTAGCCCCCACCGTCGTCGTAGCCCCCACCGTTGTCGTAGCCACCGCCGTCGTCGTAGGTCCCGCCGTCGTCGTAGCCGCCGTGGTCCTGGTAGCCGCCGCGTCCGTCGTAGTCTCGGCGCTCCCCGCGGGCACCGATGTCCGGGTAGGCACCCGAACGGGCCCGATCGGTGCGAGTGGCGTGGGCACCACGGTCGGCGTGGATATCGCGACCGTCGCCCTCGTACCCGCCGAAGTCGTCGTAGCGCCGGTACTCCCGGGCCGCCGGTGCCATCCACTCCCCAAGGCGTCGAAATGTCACGCTTGAGGGCACCTTACGCGCCGAGCGGGCCAGACCCCCGGCGCGCCGCGGTTGCGGGCGGGTTCCGTCCAGTTACGGCACCGGGCCTGGGCGCCGCGTCCGGGCGGGCTGCTGCCAGGACCGGTCGACCGGCCTGACGCTGACCCTTACGGGCTACCCCGGGCCGCCCCCGCAGGTCCTAGCCGACGGGTGAGGACTTGGCGACCACTGCAACCAGCAGGCCGCCGCCGGTGGTGAGGAGCATCTGGGTGAGCCGCATGTCATCGCGCACGGCGGTGGCGAGCTCGCGGACGGCAACCGCGTCCGGGCCGCGGGCACCGGGATCGGCCGCCTGGCCCTCGGCCAGCACGCCCGCGAACACGACCACTCCGCCCGGGCGGAGCAGCCGCAGCGCCTGCGTGAGGTACTCGGTGCCCTCTCGGCGGTCGGCGTCGCAGAACACCAGGTCGTAGGCGCCGTCGGTGAGGCGTGGGAGGACGTCGAGGGCGCGGCCCGTGATGAGCCGGCTGCGGCCCGGCGCCATCCCGGCGTCGGCGTAGGTGCGGCGCGCCAGCCGGAGATGCTCGGCCTCGACGTCGATGGTGGTTAGGGTTCCATCGGGCCGCATCCCGCGCAGCAACCAGGTACCGGAGACCCCGGTACCGGTGCCGATCTCGACGACCGCGCGGGCGCTCACGGCGGCGGCGAGGAATCGCAGGACCGCACCGGCGCCCGGGCTGACCGGGACGATCCCGACCTCCTCGGCGCGGGCGCGGGCAGCACGAAGGATCGGGTCTTCCAACAGGAAGCCCTCGGCGTAGGCGGCGGCGGAGTCAAGCTCGCCGATGTCGGTGTCCGGCATGACATCCGCAGCCTACGGGAACGGGAGAGCACAGAGGCGCGTTCATCTGGTCAACGCGCATCGTGTCGAGGAACGAGGGGAGAAACATCGGTGTCCGCAGCGGGATTCGCCGCTCCCTGGCCGGCTCGTCGGGTACGTTCGACGCGAACCGACCGAGAGGCGGCCGTGGCTGCACAGGACTCCGGGGCGGGTTCCGACGCCGCCGGCGCCGCCGCCACCTCAGATGTTTCCGGTTGGGTGCCGCCGTCCTGGGAGGACGTGGTCCGCGAGCACGGCAACCGGGTCTATCGGCTCGCCTACCGTCTCACCGGCAACGCCCACGACGCCGAGGACCTCACGCAGGACGTTTTCGTGCGCGTGTTCCGGTCCCTGGCGGACTACACGCCCGGCACCTTCGAGGGCTGGCTGCACCGGATCACGACCAACCTTTTCCTCGATCGCATGCGCCGGCAACAGAAGATCCGGTTCGACGCGCTGCCCGAGGACACCGAGCGGCTGGCCGGGCGCGAGGCGAGCCCTGAGGCGGTCTACGCCGAGGCTCATCTCGATGCCGACGTCGAGGCGGCGCTCGCGGCGCTGCCGCCCGACTTTCGGGCCGCTGTGGTGCTGTGCGATATCGAACAGCTCTCCTACGAGGAGATCGCCCAGACGCTCGGCGTGAAGCTCGGCACGGTCCGCAGCCGGATCTCGCGCGGACGGGCGATGTTGCGGGCGGCGCTGGCGGACCGGGCGCCCCGCACCGCCGACGGCGCCATGCTGGTCGCCGCCGAGGACGCCGACGACGTCTACGCCAGTCCCGCGGCCCCGGCCGGCCGGGCCGATGCGCCCGGTGCCGCCGACGCCGAGTATGATCAACCTGCTGCCTCGCCCGGCTCGCGACGAAGCCGCGACGACGGGCGTGGCAGGGGCGGGCGGCGGCGTGGAGTTGTTCCCGCCGGAAGCAAGGGTGGTGCTCCTGCGGAGCGGCCCGCGTGACCGAGCATCTTGGCGACCGGGTCTCGCCCCTCATCGATCATCAGCTTGATCACGACGCGCGGGACCGCGCGCTCGCGCATCTCGCCGGCTGTGCGGACTGCCAGCGTGAGGTGGTGGCGCTCCGCCAGGTGAAGGCCCGGTTGGTCGCGCTGGGCGATCCGGGACTGCCGGACGACGTCGCCGCCCGGCTGCTGCGCATCGGCGCGAGCGAGCCGTGGCCGAAGCGCACCATGGCAGATCCCCGCCCCTCGCCCTTGTCGCCCTCCAGGCGCACGCCCAGCCGACCCGATGCCACCGGCCACGGCCGGTCCGCGGCCCAGCCGACCGATCGGGTGGCGTCCGATCGAGTGGCGTCCCGGCGCAGATCGCGCCGCGGATCCACCGAGCCGCCCGGCAGGACGAGGCCTGGTCCCCGGGCCGCGCGGCGGGGCACCGGGCGCCGGCAAGGGGCTCGACCGGGTGGATCGCGTGATCGGCTTCCTCTGCGGCCGTCGCCACCCCCGCGGCCCGGCCAGGGCCGCTCGAGCATGCGTCGGACCCTGCTCGGTTCCGCCGCGCTGCTGATGCTCGCCGTCACCGGCGCCGCCGTCTCGGACGGTCGGGGCAACGCCCGTCCGGCCGGTCCCATCGCCGTGCCGACCGTTTCCTCCGTGGTCGTCCCAGGCTCCCCGGCCGGTGGCTCTCTGCGCCTGATCCCCATGTTCACGCCGATGAAGGTTTCGTTGCGCCGTTGACGTAGCGTTCCCGGACGTCCGCGGTTGACGAGTACTGAACGTCGCGGAAACATGTGCTCACCCGCCGAGCCTGCGTCGGTCGCGTCCGTGCTGCCCCCGTGTTCCCTTCCGGGGGTGCCCGCACGTGGCGGTCATCCCGCGCAGCAGCGGAGACCGTCGGCGATTTCACCCCCGTCAGGGTGGCGGGAGGATGCTGCTGATCGATACCTGAAAAGTCTTTTTTCGACTGTTCAGCAGGAGAGGTCTCCTCTGCTCTGATGTGAGGCTTTACCGTGTTACCCGCTCGGAGTCGTTGCGCGGGGCCTCCCAGGACGGAACCGGTTGCCGGTGTTCCGCCGTGTCGCGCGACGAGCGAGTCGGGAGGTCGTGGTGGACGGCAACGACGACAAGGCGGCGATCGCCGGCATGGAGCCGGTGGACACGCCGATCAGGCCGCGGCGCCTCGAACGGTCATCCGTGGTCATCGATCCGTCCGCCATGCCCGGGTGCGGTGGGACCGAACCGACCGGGGAGCCTCAGCCCGCCGGCCGGCCCGTCGCCGGTGATGCCGATGCCGCCAGCCCCGCCGATCCGGCTGCTCCTGCCGCTCTGGCCAGTTCCGCCGCTCCGGCCAGTTCCGCGGCTCCGGCCACCTCTGGCGGTCCCGCGGGTGCCGCTGTTTCTGCCGGTGCTGCTGCTGCCGGTGCCGCTGGGACCGTCGTCCGGGCCGGTGGTTCGGCTCCGGTCGAGCGGGGCATGGACCGGCGGCCGGAGAGCCCCGGCGCCCGTGACGAGACGACCATCCCGTCGACCTCGGCGGCGATGCCCGCCAGCCCGCCGCCCCGGAGCTTCAACGGAGCGGTTCCGGCCGCCTGGCCCCCCTCCACCGACCCGCGGCCCGGCGCTGCGTCGGCCGCGGGAGACCCGACCAGCCGCTCCGCGGGGTCTCCGCCCGCGGTGCCATCGCCTGCAGCTCCTCCCTCTGCAGCTCCTCCCGCCGAGGTGCCTCCGCCCGGGGGCGTCCGGCCCGACCTCACCGCCCTGACCGGCAGGCCGGCGGCGTCTTCCGAACCCGCGGCGGGTGCTCTCGTGGCGGGACGGTCCGGGTTTCGCGCCGGCGCCGCCCTCCCGCGAACCCAGGCCACCGGACGGGGTTCCCAGACAGGTTCCAGACCGTCCACCCACGCCGTCCCGGAGCCGCCCGTGCGCGCGATGCCGATCTCGGGAGCCCGGCGGTCCGCGCCGCCGGCGGCGACTGCATCGGCCCAGGTCACTCTGCCGACCCAGGGCAGCACGCCGACGCCGGGCAGCATGCCGGCCCAGGGCAGCACGCCGACGCCGGGCAGCATGCCGACGCCGGGGACCGCACCGACGCCGGGGGCTGCGCCGGCGGGTCGAGCGGGGCCGGCGGGTCGAGCGGGGCCGGCGGGTCGAGCGGGGCCGGCGGGGGATCGTGAGCCGCAACGGCGAGTCGAGCGCGCCCGTGCGGCCGGGACGTCCAATGGCGTCACGTCGGGTGACGGCCCCGAACTGCCGTCGCCCGACGGCGTGCTGCCCACGCGGGACGACGCCGGGCTGCGGGCGAGCGCTACCGGCGCGACGGACGGGCTCGAGGTGCTCGACGAGATGCACACCAAGGGCGCAGTGGGTCCGCGTTCCGAGTCCGCAGGGCCGGAAACGGCCCGCCAGGACCGGCCGGCTCCGGCTCCGGCAGCGCGTCCCGCGTCCCGCCGGCCGCCGGTGCCGCCGCCCGGTGAGGGTGGGCAGCGCCCGTCGACCGGTGCCCGGCACGGGCGGCACTCCGGCCGCAGCACCGGCGGCCCTGGCTCCACGGCGGCCACAGCGGCCACGGCGGATGGTGCGGACGGTGCGGACCGCGCCACCCGGGCCGGCGGCCGGACCTGGAGCCTGCGTGCGGGTGCCGAGCGTGCGGGTGCCGAGCGTGCGGGTGCCGAGCGTGCGGGTGCCGAGCGTGCGGGTGCCGAGCGTGCCGGTGCCGAACGCGCCGGTGCCGAACGCGCCGTAGCCCAACGCGGTGGAGTCGCCCACGACGATGCCGCCGGCCTTCGCGGCGAGCCCAGCGGCGCCTCGGCGGCCGCGAGCAGGGTGGAGCGGCCGGCGGTGTCGACACCGGCGACTGCCGGTAGCCGGCAGCCCGCCGCGCAGGCCGCAGGGATCTTCGCTGCTGTCGCGGGGTCGCAGTCGGTTGCGGGGTCGCAGTCGGTCGCGGGAAACCGCGGCGGGTCGGCGGCAACCGGCGCCCGCGGGCAGGGTGCTGGCCGGGCCACCGACGCCAGGCCGGCTCCGAACGGACGCGCCGGATCGGGGGTGAGCGTCGCGCCGGCGCGGGAGTCCCGCCGGGGAGCCGGATCGGTGACGGCCCTGCGGCCCGCGCGGCCCGCTCGGCGCGTCGGGATCGCCGGTCCCGGCGGGGAGGCGACGCCGGCTCCGCGCGCCGGCGGTGACGGCGATGACGATCGCGACGCCGGCTCCGCGTACCCCGCGTCGTCGGCGCAACGGTCGGCGCCGGGCGGCGGCGCGGGGCTGGGGGGTGCCCCCGTCGTCCTCGGCCGACGGGTACTGCTGGCGTGTGTGCTGGTCGCGGGGCTGCTGGGCGGTGCGATCAGCGGCTTGGCCGTCGCCATCACCACGGGCGACACCAGCGTCCAACCGGTGAAGACGCTCTCCGTCGGCAGCCCGGCTCCCGTCACCGACCGGCGCACGGTCGCGGCGATCGCCGCGGCCGCGCTGCCCACCGTGGTGACGGTCGACGTCGGCGGGGTGGGCGACGACGGCAGCGGCGGCACCGGCTCCGGAGTGATCATCAGCTCCGATGGCTTCATCCTCACGAACAACCATGTCATCGCGTCCGCGGTCGCCAGCGGCAGCCCGATCTCGGTGCGCCGCTACCAGGAGTTCGGCCAGATCCAGGCCCAGCTCGTCGGGCGAGACCCGCAGACCGACCTCGCCGTGCTGCGCATTCCCGCCCCGACGCCGCTGCCCGCCGCCACGCTGGGCCAGTCCGGCTCCCTCGTGGTCGGGGCGCCGGTCGTCGCCATCGGGGCGCCGCTGGGCCTGTCCGGGACGGTGACGACCGGCGTCGTCAGCGCCCTGGATCGCAATCCGACCGTGCCGGCCGAGAACGGCAGCGCTCCCACGGTCCTCATCGGCGCGATCCAGATCGACGCGGCGATCAACCCGGGGAACTCCGGCGGTCCCCTGCTCGACGCGCTCGGGCAGGTCGTCGGGATCAACGCGGCGATCGCGGCGGTCCCCGGCCACGAGGAGCAGACCCAGAGCGGCAGCATCGGCGTGGGCTTCGCCATCCCGGTGGACTTCGCGCGCTCCGTCGCCCAGGAGCTCATCGCGACCGGTCGAGCCACCCATCCCTACGTCGGCGCCTCGGCCGCCACCGTCACCACGGGCGAGGCGACGGCCATCGGCGGGGTGCCCGGCGCCCGGCTGGTGAGCCTCGTTCCCGACGGCCCTGTGGCCCGGGCCGGACTGCGGGTCGGCGACGTCATCACCCGGATCGACGCGAACACGATTCGCGGGACGAACGATCTGCTCGTGGCGGCCCGGCTGCATCGGGTGGGCGACAAGGTCACCGTCACCTACGTGCGCGGTGGCGTCACCGCAACCACCCAAATGACACTCCAGGAACAACAGAACTGAGTATTGGACATCCTTTCGTTGCCCAGGAGTTCCGCGCGGCAACATGGGGAGAGGTACGCTCAGCCGGTGTTCAACGGTGTCGGGTGGGGTGAAGTCGTCGTCCTGCTGCTGATCGGCCTGTTCGTCTTCGGCCCGGACAGGCTGCCCAAGGCGGCCCGGGACGCGGGGCGCATGCTCCGCCAGCTCCGGCAGATGGCCAACGGCATGCGCAATGATCTGCGGTCCGAGCTCGGCCCGGAATTCGCCGATCTCGACATTCGGGATCTGCATCCGAAGACCTTCGTCCGCAAGCACCTGTTCGAGGACGAGCCCCCGCTGCCGCCGTACCTGACGAAGCGGACCGCGCTGGACGCGCTGCTCCTCGGCGACGACACGCCCGCGACCCCGTCGCTGACGAAGTCCTCCCTGCCGAAGGACGCCTCCCGCGAGGCCGGCCGCCCCGCCGCGGACACCCCCGCGCCGCCGGCCCCGTCGACGCCCGCGCTGCTGTCGAAGTCGTCGCCCCCGAAGAAGGCGACCGCCTCCCGCGCCGTCCCGCCTCAGCCCATCGCCCAGCCCGACGCCGCCGCCCCCTTCGACGCCGCTGCCCCCTTCGACCCCGACGCCACCTGAGCTGACCCGATCCGCCGGATCCAGAGCCGGGCGGTTCACCCTGTTCGGCTCTCAGACGCGCGGTACCGCGACCGCCGACAGCGACATCGACATCCTGTACACCCTTCAGCCTGGCCGGCGCCTGGGCTGGGACATCGAGCAGCTCGCGGATGACCCCGCAGGCCTGTTCGGACGGCCCGTCGATCTGATCTCCGTCGGCGGGCTCCACCCGTCGCTACGCTCGTCCGTCCTAGCGGAAGCACGGCCCATGTACGCGGCGTGACGTCCTCCTGCTCGCTGAGATGATCGAAGCGGCCGACCAGGCGCAGAAGCTCACCGAGGGGATCACCACCGACGGTCTGGAGGCGGACCGGCAGCGCCGCGACGCGTTCCTGTGGAACTTCACCGTAACTTCCTGCGGGCGGGAGGACGGGGGCTCGATCCCACCAGCAGGGGAGTGCAGGAAGCAGGACGCCCGCGGGCGGCCGGGGGTCGGTGAGTGTCACCGGGGACCGGGCGCCCGCGGGCGTGGGCCGTGCTGCGGGGTTGTTGTGCTGCGGGGTTGCCGTGCTGCGGGGTTGCGCCTCAGCGACCGGCGGGGGTCAGGTTGAGGCTGCGGCCGGCGAGGCCGCGGGAGCGGTAGGTGAGGCGGTCGGCCACGGCGCGCAGGGCCTTGCTGGCCTCGCTGTCCGGCTCGGCGACGACGAGGGGGACGCCGTTGTCGCCGCCCTCGCGCAGGCGGACGTCCACCGGGACCTGCGCCAGCAGGGGGACGTCGTGGCCGAGGACGCGGGTCAGGCGCTCGGCCACGGCGGCGCCGCCGCCGGAGCCGAAGACGTCGACGCGCTCCCCGCAGTGCGGGCAGGGCAGCCAGGCCATGTTCTCGACCACGCCGACGACGTTCTGCCGGGTCTGCACGGCGATGGTGCCCGCGCGCTCCGCGACCTCGGTGGCGGCGAGCTGCGGGGTGGTGACCACCAACAGCTCGGAGGAGGGCACGAGCTGGGCCAGGGAGATGGCGATGTCCCCGGTGCCGGGCGGCAGGTCCAGCAGGAGGACGTCGAGGTCACCCCAGAAGACGTCGGAAAGGAACTGCTCAAGGGCGCGGTGCAGCATCGGCCCGCGCCAGGTCACCGGCTGGTTCCCGCGGGTGAACATGCCGGTCGAGATGACCCGGACGCCGTGCGCCTGGGGGGGCATAATCATCTTCTCGACCTGTGTGGGCGGGCGGTCGATGCCGAGCATCCGGGGCACGGAGTGGCCGTAGATGTCGGCGTCGAGCACGCCTACGGAGAGGCCCGATCGGGCCATCGCCGCGGCCAGGTTCACAGTGATCGAGGACTTGCCGACGCCGCCCTTGCCACTGGCGACGCCATACACCCTGGTCATGGAGCCCGGTTGAGCGAACGGGATCACCTTGGGGGCGATGCCGCCGCGCAGCTTCGTGTGCAGGGCGGTGCGCTGCTCGTCCGTCATGACCTGCAGGTCGACGCGGACCTCGCGCACCCCCTCGACCGCGCTGACGGCTCGGCTGACACGGTTGATGATCTCATCGCGCATCGGGCAGCCGGACACGGTGAGCAGCACCGTGATGTCAACCGAGCCGTCGTCGAGCACGTGGACCGACGAGACCATGTCCAGCTCCGTGATGGGGCGGCCGATCTCGGGATCGTGCACCGTCGCCAGAGCCGACTGGATCGCGTCGGAGGAAGGCCGGGATGGGGACAAGGGAAACCTCAGTCACTGATTGGCATCAGATGCGGCCCTCGGAGCCGCCGTTGGCTCCACGATAGCCCGCGGAAAGCTCGTCGGCGTTGGCCCGCCGGCCAGGTGTGAGCCACGGGTGCCAGGACCCGGATGAATCCGTCGGTACCGGCGGTTGTCGATCGGTGTGGGCCGCCGGTTCTCGGGACCTGTCGGGTATCTGACTCGAAACCGGGCCGATCGCCGTGACCTGGATGTTGGGACGCGCGGCGGCGCCCCCGGCCCCGGCCGGTGCCGCCGCGGGAGAGCCGGTGCGGGCACGTTACGGCATAGGCTGATCGAGGCGGCAGCGGGAGGACGCGATGGCAGTCGAAGAGGTGATCGGCGCCAGCTCCGAGACCGACGCGGACTGGGTCGACGAGCGCGGCATGCGGGCCTGGCGGGGGCTGCTGCAGGCGCACGCGCACGTCACCAGGGTGCTCGAGGCCGAGCTGGAAGCCATCCACCATCTGCCGTTGGCCTCCTACGACGTGCTCGTCCAGCTCGCCGAGGCGCCGAACCACGAGCTGCGGATGAGCGAGCTGGCGCAGGCGGTGCTGCTGTCCCGCAGCGGGCTGACCCGGCTGGTCGACCGGCTGGAGCGCGAGGGGCTGGTCGCCCGGCGGAGCTGTCCGTCCGACGCTCGCGGCACGCTCGCCACCCTGACGACGCAGGGTCTCGACCGGCTTCGGGCCGCCTCCGGCACCCACCTGAAGGGGGTGAGCCGGCACGTGCTGTCCCACTTCAGCCGGGCGGAGCAGGACCAGCTCGCCGAGCTGCTCGGGCGGCTCAGCCCGGGGTGCGACCGGGACGCCGGCGCCGGAGGGTGCGGCAAGGGCGTGTGAGCCTGGCCGTGTCATCCCGGCGGGTGGCAGGTGGCGGGTGCGGGAGGCGGGCGCCCGGTTCCGGTCGGGTTCCGCGCGGTGGTCAGGTCGGGGAGGGGCCGTGGAGGGGTGCGGCGCCGGTGGCGGCGGCGACCAGACGCTCGTAGGACTCGCGGCTGGTCGTCTCGGCGGCGAGGCCCTGCGGCTTGCTGCTGCCGTGGAAGTCGCTTGATCCCGTCACGATCAGGCCGAGGTCGGCGGCGAGTCCGCGCAGCCGGCTCCGTTCGTCGGCGTCATGGTCGGGATGGTCGACCTCGACCCCGCCGAGTCCCGCCCGGGCCATCTGCTCGATCACGTCGGGGCCGACCGTCACCCCGCGCCGGCTGGCGAACGGGTGCGCGAACACGCTGACTCCGCCCGCGTCGCGGATCAGCCGCAGGGTCCGCCAGACGTCCGGCTGCTCCTTGCCGACCCAGTACGGCCCGCCGGCGCCGATCCAGTCCCGGGTGAAGGCCGCCGCCACCGTCGGCACCAGCCCGGCCTCGACCATCGCCGCGGCGATGTGTGGGCGGCCCACCGTCCCGGCGGCGAGCTGCGCCACCCGTTCCCAGTGGATCGGGTGCCCGTCGGCGGCCAGCCGGTCGGCCATCCGGCGGGCGCGGACGGCCCGGTGCTCACGGATCTGGGCGCGGACCGCGGCGAAGGCGGGCTCGGCCGCGTCGAACAGGTAGGCCAGCACGTGCAGGGAGATCGACCCGCCGGGCACCTCGACGGAACAGGAGATCTCCGCGCCCGGCACCAGGGTGAGGCCGCCGGGCAGCGCCGCGGCGGCGCGCCCGAGGCCCGCGGTGGTGTCGTGGTCGGTCAGCGCGATGACCGTCAGACCCGTCTCGGCGGCGAGCCGGACGAGGTCCTCCGGTGCGACCAGTCCGTCCGACGCGGTGGAGTGGGTGTGCAGGTCGATGGTCACCTGTCCATGCTGTCAGCTCNCCCCCGCCCGCCGCACCGCGTCGAGGGCCGGCCGGCCGAGCGTCACGGCCGCCCGGCGGCTCGGGTGACTACAGGTCGAGGCCGGTGAGGACCAGGACGCGCTCCTCGGTGAGGTCGGTCATGGCCGCGCGGACGCCCTCCCGGCCGATGCCGGAGCCCTTCGTACCGCCGTAGGGCATCTGGTCGGCGCGGTAGGAGGGGACGTCGCCGATGACGACCCCGCCGACGGCGAGCTCGCGGTGGGCGCGGAACGCGGTGGTCAGGTCGTGGGTGAACACGCCGGTCTGCAGGCCGAACTCGCTGTCGTTGACGCGGGCGAGGCCCTCGTCCAGACCGTCCACCGCGGACACGACGACCACCGGCCCGAAGACCTCCTCGCGCACCACCCGGGCGTCGGCGGGGACGTCGGTGAGCACGGTCGGGGCGATGCTCGCGCCGGTGCGCGTGCCGCCGCAGACGAGCGTGCCGCCGGCGGCGACGGCCTCGGCGATCCACTCCTCGACACGGCGCGCCGCGGCGGTGTCGATGAGCGGGCCGACGTCGGTGGCCGGGTCGGTCGGGTCGCCGCCGCGCAGCGCCCGCACCGCGGTGGTGATCTCGCGCAGCAGCTCGTCGTAGACGGACCGGTCGGCGTAGACCCGCTGCACGGCGATGCAGGACTGGCCGGCCTGGTAGTTGGCGAACAGGGCGATGCGCCCGGCCGCGCGGGCGAGGTCGCCCGGCGCCGCGTAGTCGGCCGCCACCAGCACGGCGCCGTTGCCGCCGAGTTCGAGCACGACGTGTTTGCGAGGCACCGCGTCGCGGATCGACCAGCCGACCGGGCCGGAGCCGGTGAAGGAGACCACCGGCAGGCGCGGGTCCGCGACGAGCCCGGTGACCTCGCTGTTCGGGACGGGCAGGACCGACCAGGACCCCTCGGGCAGGTCGGTCTCGGCGAGCAGATCGCCGAGGAACAGCGCGGACAGCGGCGTGCGGGGAGCGGGCTTGACGATGATCGGGGCGCCGACCGCCAGCGCCGGCGCGACCTTGTGCGCCACCAGGTTCAGCGGGAAGTTGAACGGGGTGATCCCCAGCACGGGCCCGCGCGGGAAGCGCCGGCTCAGCGCCAGGCGCCCCTCCCCGGTCGGGTCCGTGTCCAGCCGGGTCAGCTCGCCGGTGAAGCGGCGGGCCTCCTCCGCGCCCCAGCGAAACGTCGAGCTTGCCCGGGCCACCTCGGCCCGAGCCCAGGTCAACGGCTTGCCGCTCTCTGCGGTGATGAGCCGGGCGAGCTCGTCGCCGCGCCGGGCTATCTCCCTGGACACGTGCGCCAGGGCCGAGGCCCGCACGTGCGCCGGCAGCGCCGAGAACCGCGGGGCCACCTCGGCGGCGGCGGAGACGGCGCGCTCGACCTGGTCGGCGTCGGGCTGCGCCACGGTGGCCACGAGGCCGTCGTCGAAGGGGTGGCGGACATCGATCGTCGCGGCCCCCTCGGCGCGGTTGCCCGCCAACCAGAACGAGGTGACGTCAGCCATCGCGATCCGCCCCTGTCGTCGCCATCAACCGTCATCCTAGGCGCATCGCCGGCGTCCCAGCGGCTCCAACGCGCCCGGCCGGCGCATCGGCGCGCGCCGTCGCCCGGCGGCGCTGAGCTGGGCGGACAGGCCGGTCCCGAGTCCGTGGTCGGGGGACGATGCCCAGGTGGACAGCGGCTGGACGAGCAGGCGGGAGCCGAAGAGATGAACCCTCCGAACGTGCCGGCCCACGGCGGCCCGGGGCTGCCCCAGGTCCGCCGCCTCGTCACCGAGATCCCCGGACCCCGCTCGCGCGCGCTGGCCGCCCGCCGGGCCGGCGCGGTGGCCCGGGGGGTGGGCGAGACCCTGCCCGTGTACGTGCACGCGGCCGGCGGCGGGGTCGTCGTCGACGTCGACGGCAACTCGCTGATCGACTTCGGTTCGGGGATCGCCGTGGTCAGCGTCGGCAACGCCGCGGACGACGTGGTCGCCGCGGTGCGCGAACAGGTCGGCCGGTTCACCCACACCTGCTTCATGATCACGCCGTATGAGGGGTACGTCGCGGTCTGCGAGGCCCTGAACCGGCTGACCCCCGGCGACCACGACAAGCGCACGGCGTTGTTCAACTCGGGGGCGGAGGCCGTCGAGAACGCCGTCAAGATCGCCCGTTCGGCGACCGGGCGCGACGCGATCGTCGTCTTCGAGCATGCCTACCACGGGCGGACGAACCTGACGTTGGCGATGACGGCGAAATCGATGCCCTACAAGGCCGGTTTCGGGCCCTTCGCGCCCGAGGTCTACCGGGTGCCGCTGGCCTACCCCTACCGCTGGCCGACCGGTCGCGAGCACTGCGGCGAGCAGGCGGCGGCGCGGGTGATCGAACTCGTCCGGGACGAGATCGGTGCGGGCGAGGTGGCCGCGATGGTCATCGAGCCGATCCAGGGGGAGGGCGGGTTCATCGTTCCTGGCCGCGGCTTCCTGCCCCGCCTCGCCGAGTTCTGCGCGGACGCCGGCATCCTGTTCGTCGCCGATGAGATCCAGACCGGCTTCGCCCGGACCGGCACGCTGTTCGCCTGCGAGGACGAGGGCGTCGTGCCGGACCTCATCACCACCGCGAAGGGCATCGCCGGCGGGATGCCGCTGGCGGCGGTCACCGGACGGGCCGAAATCATGGACGCCCCGCAGGTCGGCGGGCTCGGCGGTACGTATGGCGGCAACCCGGCGGCGTGCGCGGCGGCGCTCGCGGCGATCGGGTTCATCGAGTCCGCGGACCTCGCCGGGCGCGCGCGGCGCATCGGCGAGCTGGCGCTGCCCCGGCTGCGCGCCCTGGCGGCGCGGCACGACGTGGTCGGGGACGTCCGCGGGCGGGGCGCGATGCTCGCCCTGGAACTCGTCCGCGGCGGTGGCGACACGAGCCCGGACAAGGAGCTGACCGCCGCCGTCGCGGCGGCCTGCCACCGCCGCGGCCTGATCGTGCTCACCGCCGGCACGTGGGGCAACGTGCTGCGGCTGCTGCCGCCGCTGGTCATCGACACCGCGCTGCTGCTCGCCGGTCTCGACGTCCTCGACGAGGCGTTCGCCGAGGTCGCCGCGGGCCGCTGAGGCCGGGTCGGCAGGCCTGCCCACGCTCCGCGCCCAGGCCGCTCACCGTCCGCTCATGGGCCGATCGCCGGCCGATCGCCGGCCGGTCACGGGCCGCTCGCGGGCCGGTCACGGGCCCGTCATGCCCGGCGGATCGGCACATCTGTGCTGGTGGGACGGTTGCTTGTGGTGAAGGGCGGGAACAGCGATATCGGAACCGCCGAGATCCGGCGGCTCCGTCCACCTACGCCAGGAGGCGCCCGGTGACCATTGCTGCCGCCTGCCCTCGTTGTCTCGGCCCGCTCCGCCCGCCCGACCTGTGGAGCAGCCAGTACCGCTGCGACGAGCACGGGGAGGTGAGCCCGTACCGGACGGCCGTCTCCTCCCGCGAGCAGGCGTTGCACGCCCTGGCCACGACCTCGACCGTGCCCGTGTGGCTGCCCGAGCCCATGCCGGTGCACTGGTACATCAGCGGAGTCGGCTGGGCCGGTGACGAGCGCACCGGGCCACGGGCCAGCGCGCTCGCCCTCGCCGGCCCCTGCCCGCTGGGTGGCCCGGCGGAGATGATCCTCGTCGCCGAGGCGCCCGGGGTGGGCCTCGGTGCCCGGCTCGCGGGCATCACCGGCCTCGACCCGCAGACGCTGCCGGGCGCGCCCGAGGCCAAGGTCGAGGCCGCCGGGCATCCCACCGCCATGTGGCCGCTGGCCGTCCCACCCGACCGGGCCGCCTTCGTCGGGGAGGCCCGCGGAGTGTGGCTGTGGCTGGTGCTCTGGCCGGCGGACGCGGCGCTGATCCTGCTGGAGCACCTGGTGCTGCGCGACGTGCGTGATGCCCCCGAGATCGGCGAACGGTCCTTCTTCGGCGCCGTCAGCGAGCATCTCCCCGTCGCGCCGTCCTCGGTGCGGTGAGCGAGGTTCCCGCGGCCGTACGCTGATCGGATGGAGGTCGATCGGCGGCTGCTCACCGTGATCGTCAATCCGAGCGCGGGGCGTGGGCGGGCGCTGCGCCTGCTCGACGGCGTCCGCGCCGAGCTCGACCGGTGGGCCGCCGACGTGCGGGTCGTCCCCACCCGCGATCTCGCCCACGCCGGCCGGCTCGCCGCCGAGGCGACCGCGCAGGGCCGGGTGGTGGTGGCGCTCGGCGGGGACGGCCTGGCCGGGGCGGTGGCCGGGGCGGTGGCGCGGGCGGGCGGGCTGCTCGCCGTGCTGCCCGGCGGCCGCGGCAACGACTTCGCCCGCGGGCTGGGCCTGTCCGCCGACCCCCGCCGCGTCGCCGCCGAGCTCGCCGGGTTTCGGGAGCGGCGGGTGGACCTGCCCGAGGTCGGCGGCCGGCCGTACCTGGGGATCGCCAGCGTCGGTTTCGACTCCGACGTGCAGGTCATCGCCAATCAGACCCGTCTGCTGCGCGGGCGGCACGTCTACACCTACGCGGCGCTGCGGGCGGTGGCGGCCTGGCGGCCGGTGCGGTTCACGGTGACGGTCGACGGCGGGCCGCCCCGCGCGCTGCACGGCTGGACGGTCGCCGCGGCCAACGCGGCGTACTACGGCGGCGGGATGCGCTTCGCCCCCGACGCCGACGTCGCCGACGGGCTGCTGGAGATCCTGCTGATCTCGCGGACGTCCCGGCTGACCTTCCTGGCACTGTTCCCGCGGGTGTTCACCGGCCGGCACGTCCACACCCGCCACGTGCAGGTGCTGCGGGGGCGGCGGGTGCACATCAGCGCCGACCGGCCGTTCGCCGTGTACGCCGACGGGGATCCGCTGGCCGACCTGCCCGCGGAGATCCTGGTCCGGCCGGGTGCACTGCGCCTGCTCGTCCCGGCCGGTCCCTGAGTCGCCGAACGACTGCCGCCTACTGTTCGCGCTGGGCGGGTTGGGTGTGCGCGGCGGCGAGCTCCGGCGTCGCGTGGTAGTCGACGAGACCGCTGATCTGCGGGTAGTGCAGGTCGAAGGCGGGCCGCTCGGAGCGGATCCGTGGCAGTGACCGGAAGTTGTGCCGCGGCGGCGGGCAGGACGTCGCCCATTCCAGCGAGTTGCCGTACCCCCACGGGTCGTCGACGGTGGCGAGGGCGCCGTGCCGGTAGGAGTGCCACAGGTTGTAGATGAGCGGCAGCGTGGACGCGGCGAGCAGGAACGCGCCGGCGCTCGAGACCGTGTTCAGGGTGGTGAAACCGTCGGTCGGACCGTAGTCGGCGTAGCGCCGCGGCATGCCGCGCACGCCGAGCCAGTGCTGCACCAGGAACGTGGTGTGGAAGCCGAAGAACATGGTCCAGAAATGGACCTTGCCCAGCCGGTCGTTCATCATCCGGCCGGTGATCTTCGGGAACCAGAAGTAGGTGCCGCCGAACGCGGCGAAGACGACGGTGCCGAACACGACGTAGTGGAAGTGGGCGACGACGAAGTAGCTGTCGCTGACGTGGAAGTCGATCGGCGGGCTGGCCAGCANCACCCCGGTCAACCCGCCGAANAGGAANGTCACCAGGAAGCCGAGNNNGAACAGCATCGGCGTCTCGAAGGTGAGCTGCCCGCGCCACATCGTGCCGATCCAGTTGAAGAACTTGATGCCGGTGGGCACCGCGATGAGGAACGACAGCAGTGCGAAGAACGGCAGCAGCACCGCGCCGGTGACGAACATGTGGTGCGCCCACACCGCGAGGGACAGCACGCCGATCCCGATCGTGGCGAAGACCAGCCCCTTGTAGCCGAACAGGGGTTTTCGGGAGAAGACCGGCAGGATCTCGCTGATGATGCCGAAGAACGGCAGAGCGATGATGTAGACCTCGGGATGGCCGAAGTACCAGAACAGGTGCTGCCACAGGATCGCGCCGCCGTTGGCCGCGTCGAACACGTGCGCGCCGAACCGGCGGTCCGCCTCCAGCGACAGCAGTTGCGCGGCCAGCACCGGGAAGGCGACCAGCACCAGGATCGACGTCACCAGGAACGTCCAGCAGAAGATGGGCAGCCGGAACATCGTCATCCCGGGCGCGCGCAGCGTCAGGAGCGTGGTGACCATGTTGACCGCGCCGAGGATGGTGCCGAGCCCGGACACCACCAGGCCCAGGACCCACAGGTCGCCACCGGTGGTGGGCGAGTAGATCTTGCTGTTGAGCGGGGCGTAGGCGAACCAGCCGAAGTCGGCGGCGCCGTCCGGGGTGAGGAACCCGGCGATGACGGTCAGCCCGCCGAACAGGAAGAACCAGTACGACAGCGAGTTCAACCGAGGGAACGCCACGTCGGGGGAGCCGATCTGCAACGGCACCAGGAGGTTGGCGAACGCGAACGCCAACGGCGTCGCGAACAGCAGCAGCATGACCGTGCCGTGGATCGTGAAGAACTGGTTGTACTGCTCGTTGGAGAAGTACTGCAGGCCCGGCCGCGCGAGCTCCGCCCGCATCATGACGGCCAGGATCCCGGCGAACAGGAAGAAACCGAACGCGGTGACGAAGTACATCACGGCGATGTCCTTGTGGGACGTCGTCCGCAGGTAGCCGAGCACGTTCGTGCGCGGCCTCGAGTGTGCCGTGACGGAGTCCTGCGGGCTGGGCCGAGCGGGTGACGCCGGTTCCCGCGGCTCCTCCAGAATCGTCACGCTCGGCTCCCGGTTCCTCGTCGTCCGCGCTGCGCCGCGGGCGGCCCGCGGTGAGCGGGCGGCGGCCGACAAGCCGCGGCGACGCTGCCGGCGACCGCGGACCAGCGGCGGTCGGCCGGCGGCAGCCTAACGTGCCGGACGGAATTCCGGTTGGACGCTGGTCGAGTTTTCTTCGATATGTTTCGCGATGCCCCGCCGGGCGATGTGGGGGATTCGCGAAGTTTATTGTCCGCGCGCCCGTGATTTCCGGACGGTCGTGGTCGTGGTCGTGGTCGCGGTCAGGCCGGTCGGGCGCCGGGGACACCGTCCTCGACGACCCAGGTGGCGTCGGTGGAGACCGGCGAGTCCCGCCGGGAGAGGTCGGCGACGACCCGCATGTCCGCGCGCAGTTCCGTCGGCGTCACCCGGATCCGGGTGTAACCCCGGCGATCGCCGCGAAAGTAGCGAACGTGCGGGTTGAGGCGGGCGTTGTTCTCCCGGACGAAGTCGTCGTTGACGAGGAAGAAGGCCGAGCTGATCGAGGTGCAGACGAACTCGGTCGCGACCGCGGGGGTCTCCGGTCGGTCGAAGTCGACGCGCAGGTCGTTCACCCAGGCGCAGTGGAGGTCCCCGGAGAGCACCACGGGATTGCGGACCCGGCTGTCGCGCACCCCGGACAGCAGTCGCCGCCGGTAGGGGCGGTAACCGTCGTTCTGGTCGAGGTTGGTCAGCATGCTCCCCGACCCGACGGGAAGCTGGCCGTCGAGCTGGGCCATCATCGTCTGCTGCGCGATCACGTTCCAGCGGGTCCGGGAGGCGTCGAGCCCCGCGCGCAGCCAGCGCTCCTGGGCGGCCCCGGCCATCGTGCCGCCGGTGTTGCCGGCGCCGAGCGCGGCCGGGCCGATGGCCTCCGGCGAGTTGCCCGGCACCGGGGTCCGGTACTGGCGGGTGTCCATGACGTTGAGCGTCAGCAGGCCACCGAAGGCGAGGCGGCGGTAGATGCGCAGGTCGGGCGAGCCCGGGTTGAGTTCGGCCCGGATCGGCATGTGCTCGTAGTACGCCTGGTAGGCGGCGGCCCGCTGGCGGGCGAAGGTGGCCGGGTCCTGGTGGCGGTCGCCGGCGTCGCCGGCCTCGTCGACGAGGCCGGCGTAGTTGTTCTCGACCTCGTGGTCGTCCCAGGTGACGACCCAGGGCGCGGCGTGGTGGGCCGCCTGCAGAGCCGGGTCCGCCTTGTACTGGCCGTAGCGGTTGCGGTAGTCCGCCAGCGTCTGGAGCTGGTCGAGTCCGGGCTGCTGGGGGGTGGTGTGCAGGCGGTCCGGGAACCGGCTGTCCGGGTCGTACTCGTAGATGTAGTCGCCGACGTGCACGACGAGGTCCGGCGCGTCCGCGGCGATGGCGTCGAAGGCCGGCCAGTAGCCGTTCTGGAAGTCCTGGCAGGAGGCCAGCGCCAGGGTCAGCGCCCCGCCGGCGGCGTCCGTGCCGGCCTGCGGGGCGGCGGCGGTCCTGGTGCGGCCGACGGGGCTGAGCACGGTGCCGGCCCGAAAACGGTAGAAGTACTCGCGTCCCGGCTCCAGGCCGCGGACGTCGACGTGCACCGAGTGGGCGAACGCCGCCTGCGCGGTCTGCGTGCCGGCGCGCACCACCGAACGGAAGTTCTCGTCGGCGGCGATCTGCCAGTCGACCGGGACGTCGCGCGAGGGCATCCCGCCGCCCTCGCTCGGGCGCGGCGCCAGCCGGGTCCACAGGATGACGCCGTCAGGCAGCGGGTCGCCGCTGGCCACCCCCAGGGCGAACACCCCATCGGTCACCCCTGGGACGGGGGTCGGCGCGCGCAGCGTCGGCGCCGGGATCGGCGTCGGGCCGCCCGAGCCGCCGCACGCCGCCAGTCCCACCGCGGCCGCCGCCGCGCCCCCGAGCCCCAGCCCGCCGAGCAGCACCGCCCGCCGGTGCGGGCGCCCGTGCGGGGCCGAGCCGGAGCCGGCGGCCAGGGATCGAAGGGGACGAGAGGGGCCCGCCGCGGCATCACCGGTCACAACGTCATGAGACTAGTGCGTCCGGACCAGCGGAGAGGGGTCGGACCGGCAGAGAGGGGCCTGACCAGCGGAGAGGGGCCGGATCCTGCGGGTGGGGTGCGGTCAGGTGCGGTCAGGCGGGGGCGGGGGCGGGGCGGCCGGGCTGATCGCCGCCGTGCGCCTCGCCGTAGGCCCGCGTCGCAACCAGCACCTTGCGCCGGTAGACGCAGACCAGCGTGCCGTCCTGGTTGTTGCCGCGGGTCTCCACGGTGACGACGCCCCGGTCGTCGCGGCTGCGAGAGGGGACCTTGTCGAGCACGGTGGACTCGCCGTAGATCGTGTCGCCGTGGAACACCGGCGCGACGTGCCGCAGCGACTCGACCTCCAGGTTCGCGATGGCCCTGCCGGAGACGTCCGGGACCGACATGCCCAGCAGCAGGGAGTACACGTAGTTGCCGACCACCACGTTCCGCTTGAACTGGGTGCTCTGCTCGGCGTAGTGGCTGTCCAGGTGCAGCGGATGGTGGTTCATCGTGAGCAGGCAGAACAGGTGGTCGTCGTACTCGGTGACCGTCTTGCCCGGCCAGTGCCGGTAGACGGCGCCCACCTCGAACTCCTCGAACCAGCGGCCGAACTGCATGACGGACCCCCTCCGGGCGCGGCGTGGGCAGCGCACCGCATGCCCTATCGAATGCAGAGAGTAGTCATCCTGTAGCCGTGTAGCCGTGTAGCCGTGTAGCCGTGTAGCCGGGTCCGCGCGGGCGGCCTCAGCCGAGATCGACCTCGCGGCGGTTGGGGTCGCGCAGGTCGGTGCCGGCCGCGAGCCAGCGCTGGTGCAACGCCTCCGGTCCCTGCACCCGCTTGAAGGCCGCCTCGTTCATGGTCATCGGCAGGACGGGCAGGAAGCGCACGGGCGCGGCGGCGGCGAACGCGGGGTCATCCAGGGCGTCGGCGAGCGGCAGGTCGGGGATAAGGCCGCCGGGCTCACCGACCAGCACCGCGGTGAACGGCGCGCCGTCCCACAGCGGCTCGCCGAGGTCCAGACCGGCGCCGGGGGCGATGGGCCGGCCCTCGACGGCGGGGACGGCCGCGAGCACGGCGAGCCGGCGCAGCACGCTGTCGCGGCGGCCGCGCAGCGACAGCACGAGCTCGGCCCGTGGCCCGGCGGGGTCGCGCACGGCGGAGTCGGACGCCGTCATCGGCTCCCGGGACATGCCGAGGGTGAGGTACCGGACGACGCCGCCGCGGTCGGGACCGAACCGCAGCACGTCCAGCGGCTCCGTGCCGAGAAAGGTCACCGAGGCGCGGCCGGTATCCCGACCGAACAACGCCGTGACGTGCCCCTCGACCGACCGACTCAGGGCGCTGTCGCTCACGGGACCCGTGCCGCAGTTCGCATGGGATCGATCGTAGGGTCGGCGGGAGCGCTCGTGCCGCCGGCGGCGTTCGGGAACCGTCGTACCCGGCGGGTGCGTTCACCATCCCGGCGGGCGTGTTCACGATGGTGCGCGACGACCTCGGGAGGCTACGGCTGTGGGACAGGTGCTGACGAAGGGCGGCAACGCGCCGTTGCCCACCACCGACGTCCGGGTGGAGATCGCCTCGTCGATCTCGCTGGACATCGCCGCGATCCTGGTGACGGCCGCCGGCAAGGTGCGCACCGACGACGACTTCGTGTTCTTCAACCAGCCGACCGGCCCGGGGGTGCGGCTGCTGCCACCGGCGGCGCTGGAGTTCACCCTGACGGCGGTGCCGCCGGACATCGACAAGGTCGTCGTCACCGGCAGCCTGGACGGCTCCGGCCCGGTGACGTTCGCGGGCGTGCGAGGGCTGGGCATCTCGGTGCGCGACGCGCGCGGCGGCGCCGAGCTGGTCCGGTTCGACCCCGCCGGGCTCGGCGCCGAGACCGCGCTGATCCTCGTCGAGCTCTACCGCCGGGCCGGCGCGTGGAAGGCACGCGCGGTCGGGCAGGGCTACGCCTCCGGCCTCGCCGGCATCGCCACCGACTTCGGCATCGCCGTCGACGATCCCGGCACCTCCGGCCCGTCGCCGGCCGCGGCCCAGCCGCCGGCCGCCCCACCCCGCCCGCAGCCTGCCGCGCCGGTGGGGCAGCAGTGGGGCCCGCCCGTGCCGCCGGCGCCGCCGGCCGCTGCGGCGCCCGGGGGGCAGCAGTGGGGCCCGCCCGCCCCGCCCGCGCCGGCCCCGGCCGGTGGGGCGCCGCAGTGGGGCGCGCCAGCGCCGCCGCCCGGTCAGCAGTGGGGCCCGCCGCCCGCGGCGCCGCAGTGGGGTGCGCCGCCGCCCGGTCAGCAGTGGGGGCCACCCGGCGCGCCGCCGTCCGCGCCCGCCGGCCAGCCGTGGGGTCCGCCCGTGCCGCCGCCCCCGCCGGCCGGCGGTCAGCAGTGGGGCCCGCCGCCCCCGGCTCCCGGCCAGCCCGGCGGCCGGATCAACCTGGACAAGGGCCGGGTCTCGCTGACCAAGGGCCAGAGCGTGTCGCTGGTGAAGACCGGCGCGCCCCCGCTCACCCGGGTGCGGATGGGCCTGGGCTGGGATCCGGCGCAGCGAGGTCGGTCGATCGACCTCGACGCGTCCTGCATCCTGTTCGACGAGCGCGGCAAGGACGTGGACAAGGTGTGGTTCATGTCCAAGAAGGGCGCGCGCGGCGCGGTGCGCCACTCGGGCGACAACCTCACCGGCCGCGGCGACGGCGACGACGAGACGATCCAGGTGGATCTCGCCGCCCTACCCCCGAACGTCGTCACGCTGATCTTCACGGTGAACAGCTTCCAGGGGCAGCCGTTCACCGACGTGCGCAACGCCTACTGCCGCCTCTACGACGACGTCACCGGCCAGGAGCTCGTCCGCTTCGACCTGTCCGAGTCCAAGCCGTCCACCGGGCTGGTGATGTGCCGGGTGCAGCGCGAGGGCGGCGGCCAGACCTGGGCGATGACCGCGATCGGCGAGTTCCACGACGGCAAGACCGTCCGCGCGATGGTCAACCCGTCGAAGCAGTACCTCTGACCTCCGCATCGCTGACCTCCGCACCTCCGACGTCCGCACCTCCGACGTCCGCCGCCCGCGTGTCGGCGGTGGGCTGGGCGGCGGCGGCGGTGGGCTGGGCGGCGGTGGGCTGAGCGGCGGTGGCGAGGCGGCGCAGGCGGATGACGGCGGTGGCGTCGAGCTGCCCGTCGCCGCGCGCCTGGGAGGCGGCGAGATCGCTCTCGGCGAGCTCGGTCAGCGGCACCGGGACGCCCCGGCGGGCCGCCTCCGCCAGGCAGATCCGCAGGTCCTTGCGCATCCAGTCGACGGCGAAGCCGAAGTCGAACTCGTCGCGGATCATGGTGGCGGCGCGGTTGGTCAGATACCAGGAGCTCGCGGCGCCCCCCGACACGGCGGGTAGCACCTGGTCCAGGTCGAGGCCGGCGGCGGCCGCGAAGTTGAGTGCCTCGGCCGCGCCCTCGATCGCCCCGGCCACCAGGATCTGGTTGACCATCTTCGTGAGCTGGCCGGTGCCGACCGGGCCGATGTGGGTGATCGTCGTCCCGTAGGCGGCCAGCACCGGTCGGACCCGCTCCACCGTGTCCACCGCGCCGCCGCACATGACGCTGAGGCGCCCCGCCTCGGCACCGGCCTGCCCGCCGGACACCGGCGCGTCGACGAAACCGACTCCCACCTGCGCCGCCTGCCCCGCGATCTCGGCGGCCAGCTCCGCCGACGTCGTCGTGTGGTCGACGATCGTCGCCCCCGGCGCCAGCGCGCCGAGCGCGCCGTCCGGCCCGAGCAGCACCGCGCGGACGTCGTCGTCGGCCCCGACGCAGACGCAGACCACGTCGGATCCGGCGGCGGCCTGCGCCGGCGTGGCCGCGACCCGGCCCGGGTGCGCGGCCGACCAGCGCGCCGCGGTCGCCTCCGTGCGGTTGTGGACGACGGTGTCGAAGCCGGCGCGGGCGAGATGGCCGGCCATGGGGAAGCCCATGGTGCCGAGGCCGACGAAGGCAACCTGCATCAGCGTGCTCCTGTTCCCGGATGGCCTGTTCCCGGATGGCCGGTCAGGAGCAGACTACGCATGTCGGACCGGGTGGCCGGCGCGAACGGCGCCCGCGGTCGCCCCCGGCCCGAGCGGGTCAGCGAGGCGTTTCGTACTCCCGCAGCAGGGCCCGGCTGATGATCCGCTTCTGGATTTCGGAGGTGCCCTCGCCGATGAGCATGAACGGCGCCTCCCGGTAGAGGCGCTCGATCTCGTACTCCTTCGAATAGCCGTAGCCGCCGTGGATGCGGAACGCCTCCGTCGTCACCTCGTGGCAGTACTCGCTGGCCAGGTACTTCGCCATCCCGGCGGAGACGTCGTTGCGCTGCCCCGAGTCCTTCTTGCGGGCGGCGCTCACCATCATCAGGTGACCGGCCTCGACCTTGGTCGCCATCTCGGCGAGCTTGAAGGCGATGGCCTGGTGTTCGGCGATCGGCCGGCCGAAGGTGCGCCGGGTCTGCGCGTAGGCGACGCCGAGCTCGAAGGCGCGGATCATGATGCCGCAGGCCCGCGCGGCGACGTTGACCCGACCGACCTCGACGCCGTCCATCATCTGGTAGAAGCCCTGGCCGCGGCCGTCGTCGCCGCCGAGGATCGCCGCGGCCGGCACCCGGTGGTCGGCAAGGATCATCTCGGTCGTCTCGATGCCCTTGTAGCCGAGCTTGTCGATGCTGCCGGGAATGGTGATCCCGCCGTGGGTGCCGAAGCCCGGTTCCTTCTCCAGCAGGAAGGTGGTCATGTTCCGGTAGACCGACTCGGCGCCCTCGTCGGTCTTCACCAGGGTGGCGACGATCCCGGCCCGCGCGCCGTTGGTCAGCCACATCTTCTGCCCGTTGAGCACGTAGCCGTCGCCGTCGTCGTCGACATTCCGGTCGGCCCGGCTGGTGATCGCCGCGACGTCCGAGCCGCAGCCGGGCTCGCTCATCGAGAACGCGCCGCGCAGTTCGCCGGTGGCCATCCGCGGCAACAACCGGCGGCGCTGGTCGGCGCTGCCATGCCGGCCGATCAGGTAGGCGACGATGAAATGGGTGTTGACGACCCCGGCGACGCTCATCCAGCCCCGGGCGATCTCCTCCACGACCAGCGCGTAGGTGAGCAGCGACTCGCCCAGCCCGCCGTACTGCTCGGGAATGGTGATCCCGAACAGCCCCATCTCCTTCATCGACTCGACGATGGACTCCGGGTATTCGTCGGCGTGTTCGAGCTCGGTGGCGAACGGAAGGATCTCCTTGTCGACGAACGTGCGCACCGCCGCGAGGATGTCGCGCTGCACGTCGGTCAGGTCGTCGGTCTGCGCGATCCTGCCCATCGGTCGTCCCCTCCTGCGGCCTGCGCGGCCGGCTGGCGTGCGCGGTCGGCTGGCGTGCGCGGTCGGCTAGCGCCCGACGCCGACCGGCGGCTCGAACTTCCGCGTGCGGGCGAGCCCCGCGGCGCGGCCCTTGCCCGCGACGACCTCGGCCATCTTGCGGCTGGCCTCGTCGATCATCTCGTCGCCGAGCATCACCGCGCCGGTCAGCCCGCCCTCGGCCGAGGTGTGCCAGGCGTAGGCGTCCATGATCAGCTCGGCGTGGTCGTAGTCGGCCTGGCGCGGCGCATAGATCTCGTTGGCCGCCTCGATCTGGCCGGGATGCAGTACCCACTTCCCGTCGAAGCCGAGCGCGGCTGAGCGGGCGGCGGTCGCCCGGAAACCCTCGGTGTCGCGGATCTGGAGAAAGGGTCCGTCGATTGCCTGCACCCCGCGGGCGCGGGCCGTCTCGAGAATCTTGAACAGCACGTAGTGGAAGGGATCGCCCGGATAGTCCGGGCTGAGCGCGCCGACCGTGAGCGACGGCATGTTGATCGAGGCCATGAAGTCGGCCGGGCCGAAGATGATGGTTTCGATCCGGGGGCTGGCGAAGGCGATCTCGCGCACGTTCGACAGGCCGAGCGCCGTTTCGATCTGCGCCTCGATCCCGATCCGGCCGACCTCGAACCCGAGCACCTTCTCGATCTGGGTGAGCAGCAGGTCCAGCCAGGCCACCTGGGCGGCGGACTGCGCCTTCGGCAGCATGACGCAGTCCAGGTTCGCCCCGGCGCCCTCGACGACCTCGATGACGTCGCGGTAGGTCCAGCGGGTCGTCAGGTCGTTCACCCGGACGACCCGGGTCCGGCCCGTCCAGTCGCCCTCGTTGAGCGCCGCGACCACGTTCGCCCGGGCGGCCTGTTTCGCGCCGGGCGCGACCGAGTCCTCCAGATCGCAGAACACCTGGTCGGCGGGCAGGCCCTGGGCCTTGCCGAGCATCTTCGTCGAGGATCCGGGGACGGCCAGACACGATCGGCGGGAACGCTGCGGCATGATCCCTATGCTATCGACTCGTCACTCATCGTGCTCGTTCCCGGTCCGGGATCCCCGGATCGATCCGTTCGGTGAGCATCCCTGCGTCGACCTGTGCCCACCTGTGGCCGCCGGTGCCTCCTTCGATCCTCGACGACCAACGGCGACCATCCGCGCCGCGGCCTGTGCCCGGCCGCGCCCGGACGGCCTCACCGGCCCCGTGAATGCCCAGGCGGGCGGGTATGCCGGGGTCGGGGTTGCGGGAAGCGCCCGCGCGGGTAGCCTCCGGCCGTGAACAGGACTGCGGCGCCGGCCCGCGGCGGTATGCCCGCCTACGTCGGGAACGGTCAGTGACCAGGATGCCCACGCGCCCCACCCAGTCCAGGGTGTACTGCCGCCGCCTGGCCGGCCTGCTGGTTCTCGACCCGAACGGCGACCAGGTCGGCCGGGTCCACGACATCATCGTCACGCTGCGCCTCGGGCACGAGCCGCCCCGCGTGCTGGGCCTTGCCGTCGAGGTCCAGCGCCGGCCGATCTTCGTGCCGATCGGGCGGGTCACCGGCGTGGAGTCCGGCGCGGTCGTGCTCTCCTCGGCCCGGCTGAGCTGGCGACGCTTCCAGCAACGGCCGAACGAGACCAGGGTCCTCGGCGAGCTGCTCGACCGCCGCGCGACGCTGCTGTCCTCGGACACCGAGGTCACCGTCGTCGACGCCGCGATCGAGCCGATCCGCGGCGGGGACTGGGTACTCGACCAGGTGGCCGTCCGCACCGGTCGGGGTCGGCGCGGCGAGGTGCGCACCGTGGCCTGGGACGAGGTCACCGGCCTGTCACTGGCCGAGGGGGGCCAGGGCGCGGCGAACCTGCTGGCCGCGTTCGAGAAGCTGCGCCCCGCGGACCTCGCGACCCTGCTGCACGACCTGTCCGACAAGCGGCGCGCCGAAGTCGCCGCGGCCCTCGACGACGAACGGCTCGCCGACGTCCTGGAGGAGCTGCCCGAGGACGAGCAGGTGGAGCTGCTCGGCGGGCTCGCCGAGGAACGCGCCGCCGACGTGCTGGAGGCGATGGGCCCCGACGACGCGGCGGACCTGCTCGGCGAGCTACCCGCCGAGGACGCCGAGCGGCTGCTGCGGCTGATGGAGCCGGACGAGGCCGCCGACGTGCGCCGCCTGCTGCGCTACGCCGACGACACCGCCGGTGGGATCATGACCAGCGAGCCGGTCGTGCTCGCCCCGAACGCGACGGTGGCCGAGGCGCTCGCGCGCATCCGCGAGCCGGAGCTGTCCCCGGCGCTGGCCGCGCAGGTCTACGTGGTCCGCCCACCGTATGAGACGCCCACCGGCCGCTATCTGGGTCTCGCGCACTTCCAGCGGCTGCTGCGGGAGCCGCCGTCCACCCTGGTCGGCGGCGTGATCGACGTGGACATGGCGTCGCTGCGGCCGGAGACCCCGCTCGCCGAGGTCACCCGGCTGCTGGCGTCGTACAACCTGGTCGCGGCGCCGGTGCTTGACCGCGGCGGACGGCTCGTCGGCGTGGTCACCGTCGACGACGTCCTCGACCACCTGCTGCCGGCCGACTGGCGCGAGCGCCAGCTCGAATCCGACGTCGACACCCACACGACGCCGGGCCTGTTCGCCCCGCCCCCGGGCGGTGGGGAACCCGGCGCCCTGGGTGGGGTGGGCGCCAGCCCGCCGGCGGCTCCGTGAGGGGGCGCCGGCGCGGCGCGCGCCTGGACCAGCCGCGGCTGTCGCGGCGCGCGTCGCTACGGCCCGCCTACGAGCCGGACGCGTTCGGCCGGATCGCCGAGCGGGTGGCCCGGTTCATCGGGACGGCGCGCTACCTCGTCGCCCAGAGCATCGTCATCGTGTTGTGGGTCGCCTACAACGTCTTCGTCCCCAGCTCCGCGCGGTTCGACGAGTTCCCGTTCATCTTCCTGACGCTGGTGCTGTCGCTGCAGGCCGCGTACGCGGCGCCGCTCATCCTGCTGGCGCAGAACCGGCAGGACGACCGGGACCGGGCGAACCTCGCCCAGGACCGGGAGCAGTCGGTCCGCACCCGCGATGACACCGAGTACCTGGCCCGGGAGCTGGCCGCCGTGCGCATCACCATCGGCGAGCTGGCCACCCGCGACTTCCTGCGCTCGGAGCTGCGCGCCCTGCTCGCCGAGCTGGACGCGGCCGAACACGACCGCGACCGGGAACGGCGCGACCGGCGCCGACGCCGCGAGGGCGAGCGCCCCGCCCGCCGCGACCGGGCCCCCGCCGCAGAGCAGGACACCGCCCGGCCCGCCGGTGGGTCGCCCGGCGGGCCGCAGGAGCGCGAGCGCTGACCGCGAGCGCTGACCGCGGGAGCTGACCGCGGGAGCTGTCCTAGGACTGGCCCGCCGCGCCCCGGCAGAGCGTCAGCACCGCCATCGCGATCTCGACGCCACGGGGACCCAGCTCGTTCGCCCAGACGGCGATGATCTCGTTTTCCCGGGCGTGTTCGATCCGCGGGCCGCCCTCGGCCGAGCGCAGCGCCTGGATCTGCCGGGACAGGTCGCGGCGGGTGGCCAGCAGCTCGCGGAGCTGGGCGTCGATGTCGTCGATGTGCTGGCGTCCCTCGGCGATGTTGCTGATCGTCAGCGACTCGCCCGCGATCGGCGCGCGCCCCGCGCCGGTGAGGATGGCGCCCGGCGCCGTGGGCGCGGGGATCGCGGCGTCGGAACGGTCGACGAGGTTATCCACGAATGGGCCTTTCGATCGGAGGCCCGGCGCAGCCCAGGCCAAGACGACCCGGGGCGGACCGGGCCTGGGTCTGACGCTCGTACCGCGTGAGGTCAGCGGTGGAGCGGGGACCGTGCCCGGTCCCCATAAAACGGAGGCAGCAGCGCGCCGTGGCGCGAGGTTCGGCTGCTCTCCATACAGCAAGCATGCCAGCCCGGCGCGGATCCGTCCAGGAACCGACGCGGCGCCGCAACCACCCGCCTCGTCCCGGATGGTCCGCCCCTTCGCTGGTGCCGCGGCTCCCCGGTGGCGGGGTGGGATGATCGATCGATGGGACAGATGGAGTTCGGCGGCATGCCCCGCAAGCTGTTCGCCTGTACGCCGTCGCGGCTGGCCGCGTTCGAGGACTGCCCCCGCCGCTACCGGATGATCTATCTGGACCGGCCGCGCCCGCCGAAGGGGCCGCCGTGGGCGCACACCTCCTTCGGTGTCAGCGTGCACAACGCGCTGCGCCGGTGGTGGGAGGAGCCGCATCAGCGGCGCACCCCGCTGCGCGCCGCCGAGCTGCTGCGCCTGGGCTGGGTCGACGAGGGGTTCCGCGATCCCGAGCAGTCGCAGCACTGGCGGGAGCGGGCCGTCGGGATGGTCCGTGGCTACGTCGCGGGCCTGGACCCGGCGGCCGAGCCGCGCGGGGTCGAGCGCTCGGTCGCCACCCGCACCGAGGCGCTGGCCTTCTCCGGCCGGGTCGACCGCCTCGACGACCGGGACGGGGAGCTCGTCGTCGTCGACTACAAGACCGGCCGGCGACCCGTCACCGACGACGACGCCCGGACCTCGCGGGCCCTGGCGCTCTACGCGCTGGCCGCGGGCCGGATGCTGCGCCAGCCCTGCCGGCGGGTCGAGCTGCACCACGTGCCCACCGGGCGGGTCGCCGCCGCCGAGCACACCGAGGACAGCATCGCCCGCCACGTCCGCCGCGCCGAGTCCGTCGCCGCCGACGCCGTCGAGGCGACCGAGGCGCTGCGCGGCGGCGGTGAACCCGATCGCGCCTTCCCGCCCCGCCCCGGCCCGCTGTGCTCGTGGTGCGACTTCCGCCGGCTGTGTGCGGAAGGCCAGGCCGCCGGCCCCGAGCGCCAGCCCTGGGCCGCCCTCGGCGAGGACCCCGAGCCGGCCGGCTGACCTGCCGCGGCACCGGCCATCCGGCGACCTCCTCGCCCGTCGGATGTCACCATGGGGCGGTGTCCGAGCAGACCACAGCCCCCGCCCAGCCGCGGGTCTCCGCGAAGGCGATGACCTTCACCGAGTCCGTCATCCGGGACATGACCCGGCTCGCTCTCGCGCATGACGCGGTGAACCTGGCCCAGGGGTTCCCCGACTTCGCCTGCCCGCCCGAGCTCAAGGAGGCGGCCAAGGCCGCCATCGACGCGGACGTGAACCAGTACGCGATCACCTGGGGGGCGGCGGAGTTCCGGGCCGCGGTCGCCGCGAAGGTGGGGCGGACCTACCCGGGCTGGTCGGTCGACCCGGACACCGAGATCTGCGTGACCTGCGGTTCGACCGAGGCAATGATCGCCACCATGCTGGCGCTGGTCGATCCCGGCGACGAGGTGATCATGTTCGAGCCGTTCTACGAGAACTACGGCCCCGACACGATCCTGTCCGGCGCCCGGCCGCGGCTGGTCCGCCTGCACGCCCCCGACTGGTCGATCGACCCGGCGGAGCTGCGCGCGGCGTTCAGCGACCGCACCCGGGCCATCGTCCTGAACACCCCGCACAACCCGACCGGCAAGGTGCTGCGCCGCGACGAGCTGGAGCTGGTCGCCGAGCTCTGCCAACGCCACGACACGCTGGTGTTCACCGACGAGATCTACGAGCACATCCACTACCTCGGACCCGGCGGCCACATCCCGCCGGCGACGATCCCCGGCCTCGAGGATCGGACCGTCACCATCAACGCCCTGTCGAAGACCTACGCGGTGACGGGCTGGCGGGTCGGTTGGACGATCGCGCCGCCCGCCTACACCTCGGCGATCCGCAAGGTCCACGACTTCCTGACCGTCGGCGCGGCGGCACCGTTGCAGGCCGGCGGCGTGGCGGCGATGGGCCTGCCGCCCGCCTACTACGACGGGCTCGCCGAGCAGTACCGCACCCGCCGCGACCTGCTGTGCGCCTCGCTGGCCGACACCGGGTTCACGTTCCGGCAGCCGGACGGCGCCTACTACGTGATGTGCGACACCCGCGCGATCGACCCGGCCGGGGACGACGTGGCCCTGGCCCGCCGGCTGGTCACCGAGATCGGGGTGGCGGCCGTGCCCGGCTCGTCGTTCTTCGCCGATCCCGCCGACGGACGCCACATCATCCGGTTCGGCTTCCCCAAGAAGCTCTCCACGCTGCAGGCCGCCGCGGACCGCCTGGCCCGTCTGAGCCGCCCGGCCGCCGGCGGCTGAAGCCGGCGCTCGGGCGGGGTTGTCACGGCGCCGGGGTGAGCCGGGCCGGCGGCGTCGGCAGCCGGTAGCCGATGCCGGCGGCGCGGGCGTGCCCGGCGCGCAGCTCGCGGTCCAGCTCGGCGAGCTCGGCACGCACCCCGCCGCGCGTCGACCGGCCGAGCAGCGCCGGGCGGGCGCTCATCGCCGCGGGCTCGGGCGGGGCGTACCGGCCACGCAGGTACTCCCCGATCCACCGACCCTGCGCGCCGGCCAGCTCCGGGGGGCCGCCGACGTGGAAGACCCAGGCCGCCGCCAGGTCGAACACGCCGCCGAAACGGGGCGAGTCCGGCCCGCCCGGCCCCAGCCGGGCCGTGCCGTCGCCCAGCACGACCGCGTCGAAGACGCCGAGCAGGTCGTCCCCCGCCCCGGCTCCCGCGGCCGCCACCGCGGCGGCCGGGGCCGCGGACGTTGCCGAGGGCCGGGGATCGGCCCGCACGCCATGGACCTCGAAGGGCGGCGCCGCCGGGCCGGCCGCCGTGAGGCGCAGGGTGCCGGGCGACACCGCGAGGACCTGGTCGGCGCAGCCGTACGCGGCGAGGCGGGCGTGGGCGGCGGGCGGCACGGGGCCGGAGGAGAACGCGGCGACCGCGAGCCCCCCGTCGACGAGGGAGATCGTCGCGGCGGCGGTGGCCACGTCCACGCCGAGGACGGCGACCCGGGGAAGACCTGTCACGCTGGGGCACTCTAGTAGGACTTGATTAGGTCTGTCTGTGGTTGTACTGACTGTCGTCTTCATGTGTGTGGCGGTGGTTGGTATGAGACAGGACGAGATGGCCCGGGTGCGGCCGGTGATCGAACGGTTCGCGGGTGAGATGTTCGCGGACCTGCCGCGGCGGGACCAGCGGGGCACCGGTGAGCTGTATGTCCGGGGGCTGTTGACCGACGGCAAGCGCAAGAGCATGGTCCCGATGGCCGCTCGCCTCGGGGTGGACCATCAGCAGCTGCAGCAGTTCGTGACCAGCTCGACCTGGGACTACACCCAGGTCCGCCGGCGCCTCGCCGGCTGGGCGGCCGCCTTCCTCGACCCGGTCGCGCTGGTGGTGGACGACACCGGCTTCCCGAAGGA